>NZ_CACVBR010000010.1 GCF_902728265.1 Chryseobacterium potabilaquae | reverse complement strand
AACTATTACAAAACAATATGGTATTAGAAGTTATAAAATTGATTTAATTTCCATAAACACAACTGGCTGTTATGTAATACATTATAGTAAAGATGGCTGTTTAACGCAGGAATCCTTGCCGCCCCTCATCATGCTTTCCAGAAATCGACTTAATCTTTTTTTCAAATTTTAATGTGGTTTGCATATTTTTCAATAGCATTGACATCATTCCTAGACTTGCGCCTTGTAGATCGTCCTCATCTTTATTAGAAGGCTTTTTTATAGCTTGTGTTATATTATTTAAGTTGAAATTTTTTGTATCTATTGTAAGCGTCTTACCATCCCATACATTAAAAACATTTTGATCGATAGGTAATTTATCTTTTTTATTGAAATTATTGGCAGCTTTGTAATCATCTTGAGTGAAGTGATCCAGTTTTATTGAAAAGTTTGTTAATTCATTATCTTCCTTCGTAGATTTCACAAAGATTTTTTTCATAATCCTTATAGAATCAGGATTATCTGTTTTAAGCTTACCTTCTTCTTTTTCCAACTCATAGATGCTTTTCCACTCAGTAGGGATTTTATCCATTTCTCCAAAGTCTTTTTTCCTTAAAGAGTCAGGAGTGGTGGCCTTCATTTGATTCATTAATTCTTTAACATCAATATTCATAATAGAAGTCGATGCGGCATCTTTATGATATACAATCTCAGAGTTTATACTACATGATTGTAATATTAAAAGACTAATAATAAGTAAAAAAAATTTTTTTTTCATAATTGTTTTTATTTAATGACATTTCATTGAGTCGTGATCATGAGTACGGTGATCTCCTTCTAAATGACAATCTCCTTGATTATCTTTTTTTATGATCATTGCTTCTGCTCGAGGTGAAATATAGGGAATTCCTAGTTCTAAACCTCTTACAATAAAAAGAGCACCTAAAATGGTCATAATAACGGGAATTACTTTCAAAACTTTTATTCTAAAAGCTTGATTAATGATATTTCCGGCAATAACTATAGCAAACATAAACGGAAGTGTTCCTAATCCAAATAAAGCCATATATAATGCTCCTTTCCATATTCCTCCACTTGCTAGGCTTGCAGTTAATGCCATATAGACCATCCCACAAGGTAGAAAACCATTGAGAATACCGGTTGTAAATCGAGATCTATAATCAGCTTTTTGTAGTAATCTTCCCAAATTTGATTTTACTGAAAATAATAATCTAGATAAAAAAGGCAATTTTGAGGCAAAGTCTTTTCCCCCAAAAGAAAATAAGGCCATAATAATTAAAAGAACTCCAACAGCAATTGTTAAGTATTGCTGAAATCCTGCCATTTCAAATCCTTCTCCAATAATTCCTAATAAAGCCCCTAAAATAGAGTAGGTACATATTCTTCCAAATTGATAGGTGAGATTTTGGATATAATAATTAGTTGCTTGTTTTTTTGTTAATCCCATCGACAAGGCTATAGGCCCACACATTCCAATACAATGGAATCCAGAGGCAAATCCTAAACCAACTGCCGATAAAATAAGTGCTACTTCCATATCACATCATAGTCTATTCGATAATCTATTTTATCTTTTGTCCAGTTCAGTCGTAGGGTATAGTTTCCTAATTTTAATACTTTTGCTGGTATAAGGAACGATTGTTTAGAGTCAAGCTGTTCAGATCTTTTTATATCAAGGTTCTGATCATCGGTTCTGTTGAGTACAAACTTTACCGTAGTATTCGAGTTATTATAATCTTTTGGGAAAGTAATTCTTATTCCATTACTATCTTGGCTGTATACAGGTTTTTCTAGGAGATTATCAGCTCTTTTTTTAGCATCTATGACATCCTGATACTGCAGCTCTTCTTCATAATAATTATCGGTTACCATTTCAGAGTTCTTTTGTCCGTTTGGAAAAAGAAATAACATGGATAATATAAAAATTATAAAGGCAAAAAGTGCAATGACAACACCATGTCCCCAACTAAAGTTTTTCATTTTTGTAAATTAAAATTGTAATTTAAATGGTCCTTCAAAATATGTTTTATAAGAATCGATAAGTTTCCCATTCATATCATATACACCAATATTAATATTTTGTTTCGAAAGCTTCATTTCATTTTCAGGAAAACTGATATTAATAGTTCCCTTGGAAATTTTATCTCTTTCCACCGGAATTTTGCTAGATGCACTATAAGTAATCTCTCCATGAGAAGGATCAATTACTTTTACTGTTACAATTTTCTTTTCATTAGTTTTATTGAGAAAAGTATAATTATAAGTATTGGTAATTTTTCCATCCCTTACAAAAAAAGTACTCCCTGCCGGCTTAATAAATTTTGCTTCCATTTCTCCTCGGTTATATAGAAGGTAGGCTAAAAATCCCACCAAAAAGAAAAGAATGAGCGCAAAACCTTTCATTCTACCGGTAAACTTAAATTGTTCTTGTTTTTCTATTTCGTTTTCAGAAGCATATCTTATAAGCCCTTTTGGAAGTCCTACTTTTTCCATTACTTCATCACAAGCATCAATACAAGCGGTACAGTTTACACACTCCAATTGTTGACCTTCTCTGATATCAATTCCTGTAGGACAGACTACAACACATTGGTGGCAATCAATACAATCTCCTTTTTTTGCTGCTTTTCGATCTTCACCTTTTCTCCATTTTGCTCTGTTTTCACCTCTTTTAAAATCATAGAAAACATTGATTGTATCTTTGTCGATTAGAACACCTTGTAATCTTCCATAGGGACAAACTAAAGTACATACCTGCTCTCTGAACCATGCAAATACAAAATAAAATGCCGCACTAAACAGAATCATTACCAAAAAGTTGGTAGGATGGGCAAATGGTCCTTGAGAAACAATACTAAATACTTCTTTATATCCAACAATATACATAAACATAAAATGTGTAATGATTAAAGATATAAGAATGTATATTGACCATTTCAATCCTCTTTTCCATATCTTTTCACTATTCCACTCTTGTCTATCCAGCTTCATTTGTTTATTTCTATCTCCTTCAATAAGATATTCTATTTTACGAAAAATCATTTCGAGGAAAATTGTCTGGGGACATATCCATCCACAGAAAATTCTTCCGAAAGCAATTGTAAAAACAATAATAAATAGTAAAGAAGCAATAGCGCCTAGAGTAAGTATAAAAAAGTCCTGAGGATAGAACGGCTGTCCGAAAATAAAGAATGTTCTATCTATAACATTAAATAATATTAAAGGGTTATTATTAATCGTAATAAATGGTATCGCAAAATAGACCACTAATAATATGTAGCTTACAATATTCCTATAGTTGGTATATTTGCCTTTCGGTTTCTTTGGATAAACCCATTTTCTTTTTCCGGATTGATCCATTGTGCCTATAGAATCTCGGTAAGTTTCAGGGTCCAGTACTTGTCCCTGTCCACCTCTTACTTCTGCTTCTTCTATTTTTGACATTTTATATATGGTTTAAAAAAGAAAAAACATAATTCGTTACTATTTTTTTTAATAACAAATTATGTTTTTTTCATATGTTTTAATTTTTTTAAATTATTCTTTTTCCCAATGAGCTTCAGTTCCTTGAGGAGCGGCACCACCTTGAGCAGGTGTTACAGGAGGTAATTCCTGATTGATGTGATATACATACGCTGCAATTTTTTCAATCTCACCTCCAGATACTTCTCCATTTTTTCCAAATGCTCTCATCGCAGGATTGGTAGGAGATCCATTCCAATCCATGTGGAAAATATTTTTAAATAAAGTTTTTTCTGGTTGGTTAATCCAATAATTGTCAGTTAAGTTAGGACCTATACCACCACTCCCGTCTTCTTTGTGGCAAGAAGCACAATTTGTTTTAAATAATTCTTTACCCTCTGCAATATTGTCAGCTGAGTATTTTGCTGTTTCTATTGTTACTGGAGGTTGGCTAGCATTATAAATCTCAATAGCTGCAATTTGCTCTTTATATTCTTTTTCATATTCGCTAATTGGATGTGCAAAATCTGTAAAAGAATAGGCTGATATATATACAATACAAAAAGCAGTCCCAAACCAAAATAATCCTAACCACCATTTTGGTAATTGGTTATCTAGTTCCATAATTCCATCAAAACCATGATCTATAAGAATGTCTTTTTCTTCTGATTCTGATTGTTTTTTGAACGCAGCATCATACAGTCTCTTAAAGTAGGGAACTTTCTTTTCTGCCAGATAAGCTGCTTTCTCTTCTGGAGATAATTTTTTGAATTTATTATTTTCTATTAAATCCCCAATGGCACTATGGATATAAGCTAAAATACAACTTATTACAACAGTTCCCCAGAAATATGGTGAAGCTAAAAACGAGTAGCTCTGTACAAACAAATAATAAAAAACTATTAAAAGTCCAATTATTATTAAAATGTTTACAACAACCGGTGTTCTTTGTTTCATAATAGTAGTTTAATTTTTTAAATTAAAATCGTCTTCATTATCCTCTAGAGGAGCTTCTTCTTCCTCCTTGTAATATTTTTTAGGTCTGCTAAAAACATATATTACTAAAGCTATGAAGAATAACATAAAGAATATCATAGCCAATGTTTGGTAAAAACCAGCATTATCAGTATTGGATAATATATCTTTAAAGTTCTGAGGAATCATGTTGAACCTTTAATGTTTTAGTTATTACTTGCTGTTTTAATTTCAGTTGTTTTAATATCTGTACCCAATCTCTGAAGATAAGATATTAATGCTACAATCTCTTTTTTCTCTAATTCACCCGCAGGTCTCTTAGCATATGCATCTTTTAAATCTGAGGCTTCCGAGAAAATATCTTTTACAATTTTATTGGCTTGATGATCTGCCCAAGAATTAGCTGAATCAATTTCTGATTTTGTATAAGGTACATCAAATGTATTTCTCATCAACTTCATTTTATCAACCATTTTAGATCGATCTAAGTTAGTAGCAATTAACCAAGGATAACGAGGCATTATTGATCCCGCAGAGGTTGACCTTGGATTATACATATGTTTGTAATGCCAAGAACTTGGGTTTTTTCCACCCTCCCTATGTAAATCTGGTCCTGTTCTCTTAGAACCCCATAAGAATGGTCTATCATATACAAATTCTCCGGCTTTTGAATATTGCCCGTTTTTACCATTGAATCTTACAATTTCATCTCTGAATGGTCTTACCATTTGGGAATGACATGCGTTACATCCTTCTCTGATATAAATATCTCTACCTTCCAATTCAAGAGGAGAATAGGGTTTTACAGCTGAAATGGTAGGGACACTTTTCTTAAGTGATAGAGTAGGTATAATTTCCACCATACTACCTATCGATATTGTTAATAATGATAATACTCCTAATAAGAATGGCATTCTTTCTAACCAAAGGTGTGTACCTTCTCCTTCTTTACGTTTATTACCAATATTTGCTAATGCTGGAGCTTCAGCTGGAACTTCTTTTTGGAAAGATCCTTTTCTTACTGTTGCTACCACATTGATAATCATGATGATTGATCCTGAAATATATAAGAATCCTCCAAAGAATCTCATTTTGAAATAAGGAATAATAGCAGTTACAGTATCTAACCAGTTTTTCCAAACTAAAGTTCCATCCGGATTAAACTGTTTCCACATTAATCCCTGAGTAAATCCTGAAATATACATAGGAACAGCATAGAAGATAATACCTAAAGTCCCTAGCCAAAAATGCCAGTTCGCTAATTTTACAGAGTAAAGTTTTGTTCTCCATAATATAGGCACAAGATAATAGATAACTCCAAATGCCATAAATCCATTCCATCCTAGAGCCCCTAAATGTACGTGTCCAATTACCCAGTCAGTAAAGTGTCCAATTTTATTGATGTTTTTAGTTGCCAATAGAGGACCTTCAAAGGTGGCCATACCATAACAAGTTACAGCCACGACAAAGAATTTAAGGATTGGATTTTCTCTTACTTTATCCCAAGCACCTCTTAATGTTAAAAGTCCATTAAGCATTCCTCCCCATGATGGAGCAATAAGCATGATTGAGAAACCTGTTCCCACTGCTTGAGCCCATGCCGGAAGAGCTGTATATTGAAGGTGGTGAGGACCAGCCCAGATATAAACAAATATTAATGACCAAAAGTGAATGATAGATAATTTATAGGAGAATACAGGTCTGTCAGCCGCTTTAGGTAAGAAGTAATACATCAAACCTAAAACAGGTGTTGTTAATACAAATGCTACCGCATTATGACCATACCACCATTGTACAATAGCGTCTTTAACTCCTGCATATGCAGAATAAGACTTCCAACCTGTAAAAGATAATGGAACTTCTAAATTATTGAAGATATGAAGCATGGCTACAGCGATCCAAGTTCCAATATAGAACCAAATAGCTACATACAGATGTCTTACTCTTCTTTTAGCAATAGTTAAGAACATATTGATTCCAAAAATGATCCATGAAAATGCAATTAATATGTCGATAGGCCATTCATGTTCAGCATATTCTTTAGAAGTGTTAATTCCCATAAAGAATGTAATGAACGTAGCAACAATCATAATTTGCCAAGTCCAGAAATGTAGCCAAGACAATGTATCACTATACATTCTTGCTTTTAATAACCTTTGTAATGAGTAATAAATACCTGTATATACAATATTACATACAAATGCAAAGATTACTGTGTTGGTGTGCAACATTCTAATTCTGCCAAATCCAAATGCTCCATGAGTGTTTATTAGACCTTGAATGTTACCTGATGCTAAACTTTTAATGGTTGTATCATCTGTTCCAAATAAAAACTCTGGGAGTTCAGGATAGAAAAGCATTAATGCTGCTGTAAGCCCGAACGTGAACCCAATAAGTCCAAAAACTATGGTCGCATAAAGGAATGCCCGAACAATACTGTTGTCATAACTAAACTTTTGTGTTTCCATATCAACTATTCACTTTTTTCTTCAATTTTATTATTTTCTCCTATTTCTTTTTCGTCTTTTTTATTGTTGCCAATCTCTTCTTGTTCCTTGATTTCATCGGAGTCAAAAAGAATTCGTACAGCAGGAGATTCATCATCTTCAAACTGTCCTTTTCGGGCATACACTATAAATACGACCAAGAAAATCGCAGCTAAAGAAACACTGCAGAGGATCATTAAATATAGAATATCCATTAGACAACAAAATTAACCTATTTTCGGGGTTCAAATTTAGTGAAAAATAATGACATTCATCACGAATTGCCGATTTCAGCTAATTTAAAATCAGTCTAAATAAGAGGCTTTATCTATCCTTTTTAAAGCATTTTCGTCCAAGTATCCAAGTTGAAAGAGTCGTAAATGTAACCACGGTAATCGAACTAATTGGCATGATTATCGCTGCAAACAGCGGATGCATATGCCCGGTTACTGCATAACTTAGCCCCACAATATTATATAAGAAGCTAATTATAAAGGTCATTTTTACGATAGTGATGGATCCTTTACAAACATTTAAGTAGTGATCGAGATAGGCAACTTTATCCCCGTTCATTATTACATCTGATGATGGCGTGAACGTATTGGTGTCATCAGCTATCGCAATACCGACATTACTTTGTTTTAAAGCACCCGCATCATTCAATCCATCTCCAAGCATGCACACTTTTAAGTGCTGGTCTTGTAGGGTTTTGATATAGTTAAGCTTATCCTCTGGATTTTGATTAAATGCCATTCCTTGGCAATGGGGAATAATCCTTTTTAGTTGACTTTCTTCCGACGAATTATCCCCACTAAGGATAAATATTTTATAGTCTAAGAGTCTATTAAATAAATTTTCAAGGTTTTTACGATACTCATTTTTGAATATATATTTGCCTAAAAACTCATTGTTTTTACTAATATAAACTGCGGTCTCAAGGTTTTTTGATTCTTGATTATTATATTTTGCTGACCCTATTTTATAAATATTTCCTCGGATATTTGCTTCGTAGCCTTTTCCTGAAATTTCTAAAAAATTTTCTACCGGAAAATATTCGTCTTTTATATCCAGGAACTCATATAGAGATTTAGAAAGAGGGTGATTGGAGTTTTTTAACAATGTTTTGATGTTTAATAAATCAAATTCTTGAATAGGGGATCCTTCAAATCGAATGTTTGATTTTTTTCTGTGGGTGATGGTTCCTGTTTTGTCAAATACAATAGTGTTAAGCTTTGCAATCTTTTCTATAGTGAGGGTGTCTTTTACGTAAAATTTATTTCTGCCCAAAATTCTCATAATGTGCCCAAAAGTGAAAGGAGCAGATAAGGCAAGGGCACATGGACATGCAATAATAAGTATAGCAGAGATTACTTGAAACATTTTTTCTAAATCGATAAATGCCCAGTAAATACCGGAAATGAGAGCAATGCCTAAAATTACGAAAGTAAAATATTTACTAATAGTATTGGTTAAGGTGTCAAGTCCAGTTTCATGCTTTTTGAAAGCTTCTTTGTTCCAAAGTTGTGTGAGATAACTTTGATCTACGTTCTTGATGACTTCAAGCTCAAGAGAAGATCCAATCTGTTTACCTCCTGCAAATATTTTATCTCCTGGCTGTTTGCTAATGCTTACACTTTCTCCAGTAATAAAACTGTTATCAATATTTCCCTCACCGTTAATTAAAATAGCATCAACGGGAATGATTTCCTGATTTCTTACCAGAATTCTGTCACCCACTTTTATTTCCGATAACAATATATTTTCCTGTTTTCCGTCAAAATCAACTTTGGTTACAGCAATAGGATAAAATGACTTATAATCTCGATCATATGAAAGGGCATTATAGGTTCTTTTTTGAAAGATTTTGCCTAAGAGCATGAAGAATAAAAGTCCGCAAAGTGTATCAAAATACCCCGGTCCATAATCAGTGGCTATTTCATAAACACTTCTTCCGAAAAGAACAAGAATTCCTAAGACAATTGGAACATCAATATTTACGATCTTATTTTTCAAGCCGTACCAAGCTGATTTATAATAATCAGATGCGGAATAAAATACTACAGGACAGGCCAATAAAAACATTAATGTTCTAAAGAGCCCTTTATAATGATCCATCCAGTAATCTTCTCCTCCTACATACTCTGGAAAGGCTAGAAACATTCCATTTCCAAAGGCAAATGCAGCAATAGCAAATTTTACGAGAAGAGATTTATCCAAATGGTCTACATTTTTTTCAGCTGTTTCAAGACTTATGACAGGTTTGTATCCTAAATGAGTGAGGAACTTGGCCAATTCAGTTAGTTTTAAATCATTATGATTAAACGATATTTGTAATGTTTTTCTCGTAAAATTGACTTGTGAATATTTTATGCTTTTGTTTAAGGTATGGAGACTTTCTAATAACCAAATGCAGGAAGAACAATGTATTACTGGAATTTTAAATGTTACTAAGCTTGTATTCCCTTCTGAAAAGTCACTGATTTTTTCAAAAATTTCCGGAGTATCTAAATAATCAAATTGAGAAGATACTTCATCACTTGGACGTATTCCGGCTCTTTTATTTAATTCGTAGAAATTTTGTAAATTATTCGTATTGAGAATTTCGTAAACAGATTTACAACCATTGCAACAGAAAGTTTTTTCATCAAATAAAATTCTTTCCTTTTCGATGCCTTGACCACAATGAAAACAGTTATTGTTCACCTTCATAAATTATTGAACTACAAAATTATAACATTTTTTTTTGTTTATCGATTTAAAAAGTTCTATTTTTGTGATAAATATCATATAAAATGTCGCAAGAACAACAGATTGCCATTGAAGAGAGGTTTGCCAGAGTTTTTAATGATAAATCATTTAAAGGAAGACTTTCTAACACAGATTATGAGAAATACATTAGCGCTAAAAAGAAGTTTAGTTTTCAAAAACATGATATTATTTTTGAAGATGGAGAAATTCCAAAAGGTGTTTTTGTTCTAGAAAAAGGTGCTGCAAAATTATCAAAGTCAGGTGCATTCGGAAAAGATCAAATTTTAAGATTTATTAAAGAAGGAGATATCATCGGATATCGTTCTTTGCTTTGTGGTGAAAATTTTCAGGCAAAGGCTGAGGCTATGACAGACATAGAATGTACTTTTCTCCCAGCCGAAGTTTTTATGTACCTTTTAGAAGTTGATCCTCAACTTTCTTTCGTTATGTTACAGAAAATTGCTTATGAATTAGGAGAGTCCTCTAATACGATTACATTCTTAGCTCAAAAGACAGTAAGAGAAAGGCTTGCTGAAATTTTAATACTTTTAGAGCAGAAATTAGGGGTAGACCCTGAAGGGTTTATAAAAATTACTTTAACGAGAGAAGAAATTGCTAATATTATTGGCACCGCAACCGAAAGTGCAATTAGATTGATTTCTGAATTCAAACAAGATAATCTGATTGAAGTGGATGGAAGAAACATTAAAATTCTCAATCATGACAAGCTCATGAAACTAGGGCACGTAGTTTTATAAAATCTTATACAAATCAAGTCGGCGGAAGCCGACTTTTAACTTTAATAAAAACATATATTTAATCATGTCTGTTCATTCTGAAATTAAAAAAGTTACAACTGAAACCTTGCGTAAAATGAAATTTGACAAGGAGAAAATAACGATGCTTACGGCATATGACTATACTACGGCGAAGATGGTCGATGC
Organism: Chryseobacterium potabilaquae; assembly: GCF_902728265.1. Taxonomy (GTDB): domain Bacteria; phylum Bacteroidota; class Bacteroidia; order Flavobacteriales; family Weeksellaceae; genus Chryseobacterium; species Chryseobacterium potabilaquae. Next base: position 93,843 of record NZ_CACVBR010000010.1, on the reverse strand, counting down.
TGGCGGAGTTGACGCTGTACTGATAGGAGACTCTGCAGCGAATGTAATGGCAGGTTATGAAACAACTTTACCTATTACCTTGGAACAGATGATTTATCATGCTCAAAGTGTGGTAAGAGGAATTGATAGAGCCTTAATTGTCGCAGATCTTCCATTTGGAACATATCAAAGTAATCCGGAAAAAGCGTTGGAATCTGCTGTAAGGATGATGAAGGAAGGAGGTGCACATGCTGTGAAAATTGAAGGAGGGAAAGAAATTTCAAAATCAATTAAAAAAATTGTTAATGCAGGAATTCCTGTAATGGGACATTTAGGTTTGACTCCCCAATCTATCTATAAATTTGGAACATATAAAGTAAGGGCTAAAGAAGATGCGGAAGCAGAAAAGCTGATAGAAGATGCTAAAATTTTAGAGGAATTAGGCTGTTTTTCAGTAGTGTTGGAAAAAATTCCGGCAGATCTTGCTAAAAAAGTAACAGAAAGTATTTCTATTCCCACTATAGGAATTGGGGCAGGGGTTGATTGTGATGGACAAGTATTGGTGTATCATGATATGGTAGGAATGAATAAAGGATTCAGTCCTAAGTTTTTAAGAAGATATCTTGATTTATATACTGAAATTACAGGAGCGGTATCTCAATATGTGAAAGATGTTAAGAGTGCTAACTTCCCTAATGAAAACGAAAGCTACTAATTAATGAAAAATCAACAATCTATTCAAGGAATTTTATCTATTGCAGCTTTAGTTTGCTTGGCAACAGGATGGTTCAAATTTTTTTCTCCAGAAATTAATGACTTACTATCTCGAAAAATTTTTTATGTATTGATTGGAGCTAGTTTTTTCTTGCAAGCTCCTCTTTTGACGAATAAAAACTTTACATATGCGATGTATGCAGCAGCGATAATATGTATAGTAGGTGCTTTTTTTCCGGCAGATTCAAAGCTTTCATTACTCAAAACAATTGGGCTTCTAGCTGGGATTATTCTTTCATTCTCTAATAGACCAAGGTATCGCCAATAAGTCATGGAAGAACAGATTGTATATGAAGATAATCATCTTTTAGTTATTAATAAAAAAGTGGGCCAGCTTGTACAAGGTGATAAGACTGGAGATGAGTCGTTACTTGAATCAATAAAAAACTATATAAAAGTAAGAGATGCTAAACCGGGAAATGTTTTCCTTGGTTTGGTTCATCGTATAGATCGGCCAACTTCAGGGTTAGTCATTTATGCTAAAACTTCTAAAGCGCTTTCCCGTCTGACTCAGATGGTTAAAAATAGAGAAATTAAAAAAACGTATTGGGCAGTTGTTGCTAAAGAAGAAATTTTCCCAAAACAAAGACTAGTTCATTATTTGAAGAAAAACGAAAAAAATAATAAGGCTATAGTTTTTCCAAAGCTTACAGAAGGTGCAAAGGAGGCTATTTTAAGCTATACTATAATAAAGACTTTAGAGAACTATCAGCTTCTTGAAATTAATCTTGAAACGGGAAGACACCATCAAATTCGAGCGCAATTATCAAAAATTGGAGTTCCTATTAAAGGAGATCTTAAATATGGCTCGCCACGGTCTAACCCTGATGGAGGAATTAATCTTCATGCAAGGAAATTAGAATTTATCCATCCTGTTACAAAAGAAAATCTTGCAATTATTGCTTCTGTTCCTCAAAATGATGCGGTTTGGAGAGTTTGCGAATAAAAACTGCCCCAAAAAGAGATCCTTTTTGGGGCAGCTTATATATTGGGGATAGTTTTTTTATTGTACTTGTTGTATTACACTTCCACTTTCCTCTTTTTTAGTTTGGTTCAATATATTAGGATCTTCTTTTGCCAATTTATTTCGAGTAGGAATTTTGTAATTAATAGATAATCCAAAATTTCGAGTATCATATTTACTTCTTAATACGACTGCTTCTCCTGAAGGAGGATTTGAACGCACTTGCATTACCTGTCCATTGAATATATCGTTAGCAAAAACAGAAACGGTAAGACGATTACTCATAAACTTTTTAGTCAATGTAATATCAAAACTATTATTAAATGGCTTTTCTGCAGTAAAATAAAAATATCCGGCCTTTGGTGTCAAATAACTATAATTTGCGGTTAATTTAATTTCCTTTGGCAAAATTAATTGAGTCATGACATTAAAAATCCAAAATCCTTTATTATTTACATTATCAATTTCATGTTTTTGGTATCCTGCATACAAATACATGAAATTAATTTTATCAGGGTTAAAATCAAACTTCATAATTTCACTCATGGGTTTGCTGAAAATCATGAAAGGAACAGGGAGACCTACATTAAAATTGTGAATTCTCATATTCGAAATATTCACCTGTTCATTGAAAAGGTTTTTACCCTCCTTTTTAACGATCTGAGCTACTTGATTTTTGGCGGAGCTTACACTATATCCAATAAAAGCATAATCAAAAGCTGAAACTTTTATTTCATAATTATCAAAAATGGTAGGCTGAAGATTAGGGTTTCCATTGATTTGTGTATTAGGACCCGAGAATATAACATTATTGGGGTTCAGGGCAGAAATACTAGGTAAGCTAATCTTTTTATTATAATTAGCAGCCACATACACTTGATTCATTAAGTTATATTGTACACTGGCGTTGGGGAATAGCTTGAACTTTTTGAAAGGAATAAGCTTATCCTGAAGGATAGTCCCTGCACTATCAACTCTGGTAATTCCGGAAATATCATAATTTTCGGCTCGTGCTCCTAAGATAAAGTCAAATTTTTTCAATTTAGCCTGAAATTCTAAATAGGTTGAAGCAGTTTGTCTTTGATATTCAAGATTGGTTAGACCTTTACTTTCCGTATCAAAATCTTGTCTTTCGTAGAGTCCTCCAAAGCTTACTTTTCCACCATCAAGGATTTCTATAGGTTGAGAGTAATCGACCTTAAAGTTAGCCACTCTCATGTCGGATTTGTTATTTAAAATATCTTTTTCCCCCGGAAAAAAGTAATCTTCATTTGATTGAGTGAAAATACCTTGTCGGAAAAAATTGTCTTGAGAGAATTTATTATTAGATCTTGTGTATCCGAATTGAAAATCAAGTTTTTGAGATTTGTCAGTAAATCTTTTTTGATAAGTAACTACTGCTTCTTGTCTCAGGCTATTAGTTCGAGAAGCATCTAATGCAGTAAAGTCAAGTTCTTTATAAATATCAGGATTTCTTTGTGTTAGAATATCTGCTAGACCTTTACTTGATGCATAGTTATCGTTGTTATTGTGATAAATATCGTAGTTTAATAATAATCTATCTTGTCCTAAATCAAAAGTAATTCCGGATTTTGCAAAATATCCACGTCCAATCCTGTCACTATTGGTATTTAATAGAATATCCTGCATGGTATTCATCATGCTCTCCCTATAGTTTTGTCCGATATTAAGCTGCCATCCGAAATATTTATTTCTAGCATTTAAATTCAAGGAGTTACTCGTGCGGCTCCTGAATTTGTCGTAATTTGTAAAAGAATAATTTCCGGAATAGGTTGCTGTTAAATATTTATTAGCATTTTTGTTTGTGATAATATTCATGATAGCTCCTCCCGAAGTTGCAGGAAATTCTGCTCCCGGTTGGGTAATGACTTCAATTCGGTCTACGGAATTGGCAGGCATTCCTTCTAAAAAAGAATTTAATTCATTAGAAGTGATGTTTAAGGGCCTCCCATTAAGGTATACATCCAACATTTTTCCTTGATACATCATTCCGGCTATATCGGTAGAAACTAGGCCTGGAAGTTTTTTTATTCCTTCAAGAACATTTCCGTTATTAAGTTGAGGTTGTTCTGAAAAGTCAAAAATAGTGCGATCTGCTTTTTGTTCAACAGCCTTTTTTGTCTTGGTAATGGTAACTCCTTCTATCTGTTTTTCTTTAACCTGACTGGTGCTTTTTTCTTGTGAATATGCCACAGTATGAATTAACAGTGATAAAATAAATACAGTCTTTTTCATAATGTTTTTTAATGTTATTATGTTAGACGCAGAAAAAATTGTTTTGTTACATAATTATATGTTTTAAAGGCCTTTTTCTTTTTTATAAGTAAAGTAATAGAAGGCTTATTGAATCGGTAGACTAAAAATAAAAAACAGCTTCAATTGAAGCTGTTTTCTCTATGATTAATTAAATCTAACAATTAATTTTTCTCTTGGTGTTTGATCAAATTCAATGCAGAACCGGCTTTGAACCAATCGATTTGCTGGCTGTTATAAGTATGGTTTGCCATAATAATGTCTTTAGTTCCATCGGAGTGGATAAATTCTAAAGTTAATTGTTTTCCAGGGGCAAATTGGTCAAGATCTAAGAAATTGATCACGTCATCTTCCTGAATTTTATCATAATCAGTCTCGTTTGCAAAAGTTAAGCCTAACATACCTTGTTTTTTAAGGTTTGTTTCGTGGATTCTTGCGAATGATTTTACAAGAACAGCTTTTACACCAAGATGTCTTGGTTCCATTGCAGCATGTTCTCTTGAAGAGCCTTCCCCGTAATTTTGGTCTCCTACAACTATAGAAGGTACACCTGCGGCTTTATATGCTCTTTGTACAGCTGGAACCTCTCCGTGTTCTCCGGTTAAAACATTTTTCACATTATTGGTTTCCATATTAAAGGCATTTACAGCTCCAATTAACATGTTGTTTGAAATATTATCAAGATGACCTCTATATTTCAACCATGGCCCTGCCATAGAAATATGGTCCGTTGTACATTTTCCGAAAGCTTTGATCAAAAGTCTAGCTCCGGTAATGTTTTTACCATCCCAGGCCGGAAATTCTTCTAATAACTGAAGTCTGTCTGAGGTTGGGTTCACATTTACGATAACACTAGATCCATCCTCAGAAGGTGCTTGATATCCGTTATCTCCTACAGCAAACCCTTTAGCCGGTAATTCAAACCCTTTCGGTTCATCTAATTTTATTTGTTCTCCAGCTTCGTTTGTTAAAGTATCTGTAATAGGATTGAAGTCTAATCTTCCTGAGATAGCCACCGCAGCTACCATTTCAGGAGAGGCTACAAACGCATGAGTATTTGGGTTACCATCTGCTCTTTTTGCAAAGTTTCGGTTGAAAGAGTGAATAATTGAGTTTTTCTCCCCTTTTTCAGCGCCTTCTCTATCCCATTGCCCAATACAAGGTCCACAAGCGTTTGTAAAGATTCTAGCGTTTTCAAATTTTCTAAAAGAATCTAAGAATCCATCTCTTTCTGCTGTGAATTTCACTTGCTCTGAACCTGGGTTGATCCCTAAGATTGCTTTTGGTTTTACTCCTTTAGCAACAGCATCTTCAACGATAGAGGCTGCTCTTGATAAATCTTCGTAAGAAGAATTCGTACAAGAACCAATCAAAGCCCATTCTACTTCAAGAGGCCATCCATTTGCCTCTGCTTTAGCTCTGAATTCAGAAACTGGAGTTGCTAAATCCGGAGTGAAAGGTCCATTTAAATGAGGAGCTAATTCAGAAAGATTAATTTCAATAACTTGATCAAAATATTGTTCAGGATTTGCATATACTTCTGCATCGCCTGTTAAGTGCTCAGAAATTTTATCAGCTGCATCTACTACATCTTGTCTTCCCGTAGCAGTTAAATACCTTCTCATTGAATCATCATATCCAAATGTAGAAGTGGTCGCTCCAATTTCAGCGCCCATGTTGCAAATTGTTCCTTTACCTGTTGCTGAAAGAGATTCTGCTCCTTCTCCAAAATATTCTACAATACATCCTGTTCCTCCTTTTACGGTAAGAATTCCTGCTACTTTTAATATAACATCTTTTGCTGAGGTCCATCCAGACATTTTACCGGTTAACTTTACACCGATAAGTTTAGGCATTTTAAGTTCCCATGCCATTCCTGCCATTACATCAACTGCATCAGCACCTCCCACACCAATAGCCACCATTCCTAAACCACCTGCATTTACTGTATGAGAGTCAGTACCAATCATCATACCTCCCGGGAAAGCATAATTTTCTAATACAACCTGGTGAATAATTCCTGCTCCGGGTTTCCAGAAGCCAATTCCATATTTATCACAAACAGAACTCAGGAAGTTGAACACCTCAGAGTTTTTGTTAATTCCTTCCTGTAGATCCTTATCAGCACCCACTTTTGCTTGGATTAAGTGATCTGCATGAGCTGTAGAAGGAACTGCTACTTTACTTTTTCCAGCTTGCATAAACTGTAAAAGAGCCATCTGTGCAGTTGCATCCTGCATTGCTACTCTGTCCGGAGCGAAATCTACATAAGAATTTCCTCTCTCGTAGACTTGAGTAACATTACCCTCCCAAAGGTGGGTGTATAATATTTTTTCTGATAAAGTGAGGGGTTTTCCTACGACTTGTCTGGCCGCTGCAATTCTTTCAGGATAACGTTCATACACTTTTTTAATCATATTAATATCAAATGTCATATCTTTTAAATTAATGTTTGTATTTTACATGTATTGGAAGCTGGAAAATCAATGATTAATTATTTGACTAAAACGAGCTCCTTAATCGGAGGGGTAAATTTAGTCAGGTCAATGCCTTCAACAGCGGCTTTATATTCCTCTATATTAGGAATTCTCCCAATGATGGCGGATAGAACAACGACAGGTGTTGAAGCAAGTAAAGATTCTCCTTTTTTACGTTCAGAATCTTCAACAACTCTACCTTGGAAAAGACGCGTAGAAGTGGCCATTACGGTGTCTCCTTTAGCTGCTTTTTCCTGGTTCCCCATACAAAGGTTGCAACCTGGACGTTCGAGATACATTACATTTTTGTACTCCACACGGGCTTCCCCCTTAGGAGAACTATCATCAAATTCAAAGCCAGAATATTTTTCTAATAATTCCCAGTCTCCTTCTGCTTTTAACTCGTCAATGATATTATATGTAGGGGCTGCAACTACAAGAGGAGCATTAAATTCAACTTTACCGTTTTGTTTTTCAAGGTTCCTAAGCATTTGAGAAACAATTTTTAAGTCACCTTTGTGAACCATACAAGACCCTACGAAACCAAGGTCTACTTTTTTCTCACCTCCGTAGTAAGAAAGTCCTCTAATGGTATCGTGAGTATATCTTTTAGAAACATCTTCGTTGTTTACATCGGGGTCGGCAATCATCGGTTCAGCAATTACATCAAGATCAACAACTACTTCAGCATAATATTTAGCATTTGCGTCGGGAGTTAAAGATGGTTTTTCACCAGATGTAATTTCGGCAATTCTTTTATCTGCTTTGTTGATCAATCCCTGAAGAACCTGATTTTTATTATCCATCCCTTTATCGATCATAATCTGGATTCTGCCTTTTGCAATTTCCAATGATTCGATCAAAGTATTGTCTTGAGAAATACAGATAGAAGCTTTTGCCTTCATTTCTGCTGTCCAGTCTGTAAATGTAAAAGCTTGGTCAGCAGGAAGTGTTCCAATATGAACCTCAATAATCCTACCTTGGAATACATTTTCTCCCCCAAACTGTTTAAGCATTTGAGCTTGAGTTGCATGGACAACATCACGGAAATCCATGTATTCTTTCATGGTACCTTTGAAAGTTACTTTTACAGATTCAGGAATTGGCATAGATGCTTCACCTGTTGCTAATGCAAGAGCTACGGTTCCTGAGTCAGCTCCAAAAGCAACTCCTTTAGACATTCTCGTATGGGAATCTCCTCCGATGATAATTGCCCATTCGTCCACAGTAATGTCATTAAGAACTTTGTGGATAACATCAGTCATTGAGTGATATTCACCTTTCGGGTCGCGAGCTGTGATTAAACCGAAATCGTTCATGAATTTCATAAGTTTAGGAATATTAGCCTGAGCTTTCTTATCCCAAACCGAAGCCGTATGGCATCCCGATTGATAAGCACCATCTACAACAGGAGAAATAACTGTGGCCGCCATGGATTCTAATTCCTGAGAAGTCATTAAACCAGTGGTGTCCTGAGAACCAACAATATTAACTTGTACACGAACATCAGAACCTGCATGTAATACTTTTCCTGGTGTTGTTCCAACTGCATTTCTATTGAAGATTTTTTCTACTGCTGTAAGACCCTGTCCTTCGTGAGAAATTTCTTTTGACGGAGCAAAAACAACAGGAGCTTCAATCCCTAAAAGTTGAGCTGCAAAAGTCTGTAGTTTTTTACCAAAGACGATTGCATACGATCCCCCCGCTTTGATGAATTCCATTTTTTGCGGAGTGAAAGATTTAGAAAGATCGATTAGTTCTTTATCTCCGTTATATAATTTCTTTTCTTTTGTATTAATAGTTAAAACTGTTCCTGTAGCAACTGAATATGCTTCTTCAAGAATGACATCTCCATTTTCATTACGAAGAGGATTTCCGTTTTCGTCAACTTTTTTTACCCAGTTTTTAAGGTCGATACCAATACCTCCGGTAACGTCGACTGTAGTAAGGAAGATCGGAGAAATACCATTTGTCCCACCTACAATTGGAGCAATATTTACAAACGGTACATAAGGGCTAGCTTGTTTACCTGTCCAAAGAGCAACATTGTTTACTCCTGACATCCTTGAAGAACCAACACCCATCGTTCCTTTTTCAGCGATAAGCATTACACTTGCATCAGGATATTGAGCCTGCAAAGCTCTGATTTCTTCCTGTGCTTGAGGAGTAATCATACATTTACCATGCAATTCACGATCTGAACGTGAGTGAGCCTGATTACCCGGAGAAAGTAAATCTGTAGAAATATCTCCTTCACCTGCGATAAAAGTAACGACTTTAATTTCTTCCGCTACTTCTGGAAGTTTAGTGAAAAACTCAGCTTTTGCGTAGCTTTCAATAATTTCTTTCGCGATTTCATTATCACTATTAAATGCATCCTTCAAACGGTTTGTATCCGCTTCATAAAGGAAAACTTGTGTTTTAATAACTTTTGCAGCTTCTTTGGCAATAACAATATCATTACCTAAAGCTAAATCTAGTAATACTTCGATTGATTTACCTCCTTTCATGTGAGATAGTAATTCAAATGCAAAAGCAGGAGATATTTCGGCTACGACAGAATCACCAAGAATAATTTCTTTTAGAAATTGAGCTTTTACACGGGCGGCACTTGTCGTTCCTGGTAGGGTATTATAAATAAAAAATGTAAGAGACTCAGCTCTGTATTCATTAGCTGTATCTTTAATTTGTGCAATAATTTCATTTAATAATTCTGCACTGTCAATGGGCTTTGGATGAAGCCCTTGGTTTTTACGTTCTTCAATTTCTTGAATGTAATCCTGATAAATATTCATATAGAAGTCTTTTAAATATTAAGGTAGATTATAAAAGCATTGCTACTAAAGTATTTTCTTTACCAGTGTGTAAGAAATTCAATATAAGCTAGAGCGTCATGATAATATACATAAACTGGAATGAATGCAATATAATCCATACATTTTTAGCCGTGTTAATATAATATTCCTTTCCAAAGATGAATGTGGGTAATCTGTCTTATTACAAAACGCTCTTTAGTCAGTGTTTTTAAATGAATTTAGGTTTCAAAAACGTTTTAAAATTATCAAACACTTAAAAATGTTCCCAAAATTACAAATTTTTAATATTTTCTAAGGTTGAAATTATTTAGATTCTTTATAAATATGTTTTTTATATTTTCTATTTTTGGTCATATTTTTGCAAACAAATGATGGAAATGAAAAAGAGTATTATTGTTTTATGTGTAATTATTTCAGGAGCCATGTTTTCTCAGATGAAATCTGGGAAAAAAAGTGCAGTGAAAAATGCCCAGAAAATTTCTGCTAAAAAGATGGGAGCAACTTCTAAATTAAACCAGGAGTTGGTCGTCCTGAATGAAGAGGTTCCTGTATTGATACCTAAAAAAAAAGGAGATAATTTTGGGTATATTAATCAAAAAGGTAAGTTTATTGTTCAACCAGAATATCATATTGCGGTATTTTTTGCAGAAGATTGTAATCTTTTAAATTCGCCCAATCTTTCTGTTAGGAAATTTGGAACGAAAGACTATGCAACTGTTGAAAAAGATCTTGTTTCGTATAGAATAAATAAATCAGGGAAGAGGGTTTATCAATATAAAACCGCAGATATTGGAATGTGTAAAAATGAGTTTAAGCAGCAGCAATATCAAGCCTATATAATGAATGGATTTTATGGCATTATTAATAAATCGACATTTGTTAATGAGTATGATTATAAACAATTTCAAATATATCCTCAATATCAATATCTTCATATTATGGAGGGAGATGATGTCTCGAATCCGATGATTGTTGCTTCTCAGAATGATCTTTTTGGAGTAATTGATATTCATGATAATGTAATTATTCCATTTGAATACCAGGATATTAAAAGAAATTTTAGTTGGAAATTAGGTAAAATGTTTGAAGTTTCAAAGGATGGTAAAAGTTATTTTTATATTGATTCTCATAATCAGGCATATTAAATTGGTTGACTGCATCTTTTTTTGTAATTTCGCGGCTGAAATAAAGGGGTGCTGTAAAAGGCTGAGATTATACCCAATGAACCTAGAACGGGTAATGCTGTTTAGGGAACTGACTTAATTGTCATGACTGTATAATATCTTATCGATCCCCTTTTATTCATTAAATTTTAAAATTTATAGAATGAAAGGATTATTTTTTTTAGGACTTACCGTAAGTTCTTTGAGTTGGGCACAAACTCAAAACAAAGATTCCTTAAAGATTAAGGACATTGAAACCGTTAACTTCACAAGAAGGTTACCTGTTGCTAAGGAAATTATTAACGTCCAAAAAGATTTGGATAGTAAAAATCTCGGACAGGATCTTCCCATTCTTTTGAAAAATCAAACTTCAATTATTTCCACTTCTGATGCAGGAAATGGGATTGGATACACGGGATTGAGAATTCGGGGAGTTTCGGGAACATCTATTAATGTAATGATGAATGGAGTACCTTATAATGATTCTGAAAGTCAGGGTACATTTTTTGTAAACGTTCCTGATTTGACAAGTTCAGCCTCACAGATTGTTATCCAAAGAGGAGTGGGATCATCAAATAATGGGGTGTCTGCATTTGGTGCAAGTATTAATGTAATTTCCAAAGATCCGGAAGAGAAGTTTTATGTTAAAACAGATGATAGTTACAGCTCTTTTGATAGCTATAAATATTCAGGAGAAATTGGTTCCGGCAAACTGTGGAAAAACCGCTTATCCTTAATGGGTAGATATACACATATTTCTTCCAATGGATATATTGATAGAGCATCATCTCAACTTCATTCCTATAATTTTACAGCATTATTTGAAGAAGGTAATACACGGTTGCGTCTTATGGCCTTTGGAGGAAAAGAAAAAACCTACCAAGCCTGGAATGGAATTAATAGGGAAACGTGGGAAACAAATCCTAAATTTAATTCTTCAGGAGCAATCTATGATAAAGATGGTAATATTACAAACTTTTATGATAATGAAACAGATAATTACAGACAAAATCATTATCAGTTATTTTGGGAACAAAAGTTTAATGATCACTGGAATTTAGAAACCACATTACACTACACAAAAGGTCAGGGGTATTATGAGAATTATAAGCAGGATAATAAATTTTCCAGATATAATCTTCCAGATATAGTGCAGGGTGGAGAGCTTTTACAACGTTCAGATTTTATAAGAAAAAAATGGCTAAATAATGATTTTTATGGAGCTGTTTCGACGCTTTATGGTAAATATGAAAATGTAGATTTTAATTTTGGAATTGTTGGTAACCAGTATTATGGAAGGCATTTTGGAAACGTTACTGGGGTTTTCTTTCCACAAATAGACGAGTATGAATACTATAAAAATAGGTCCGTAAAAAATGAAATATCGGGTTTTGCTAAAGCATTATATCGAATCAATGATATTGAATTTTTTGGTGATCTTCAGCTTAGAAATATTACATACAACACTAAAATTATAATGAAAGGAGATGGAGAAGGTGCTGATTTGGATAAAAAATGGTTATTCTTTAATCCTAAGGCTGGCATCAATTATAAGATTGCAGGCGGGAAAGTGTTTTTTTCTTATGCGCATGCTCAACGAGAGCCAAATCGGGAAGATTTACTAGCTGATAATAATATAAAAGCCGAAAAGCTTCATGATTTTGAAGTGGGAATGGAGAAGCAATTAGGGAGTTTATCTATGACTGCAAATGTGTATTACATGTACTATGTCAATCAGTTGGTTTTGAATGGAGAGCTAAATAATGTGGGAGCATTTATAAGAACTAATTCTGGAGAAAGTTATAGAAGGGGGATTGAAATTGGAGCTTTAACAAAGCTTTCTAAACAATGGGAAGTTAATGGAAATGTTACTTTCAGCCAAAATAGAAACTTAAATTTTAAGATAGAGAAAGAAGGTTCTATTCAAGAACTTGGAAATACTCAGACTTCTTTTTCGCCGAATATTATAGCGAATTTAGGATTAAAGTTTCTTCCCATGAAAAATGTCCAGCTTTCATTAATGAATCAGTATGTAGGAAAGCAATATCTAAACAATACTGAGGACCAAAATCTCCAACTGAAAGATTATTTCCTTACAGATTTTAATGCTCAATATCAATTTAAAATTTCAAATAATGATATTTCATTGAAGATACTTGTTAATAATATTTTTAATAAAAAGTATGTAAACAATGGATCTGTTGGGGAAGGTGAGCCCTATTTTTTTACACAGGCCGGAACCAATTTTATGTTCGGAATTAGTTGGAAAATCCAATGATTTTGACAATAAATTAGATAACAAATTTTAGTATACTTTAATCAACAAGACTGTTTTTGCAGTCTTGTGTTGTGAAGAAATCTTTATAAAAAGTCATGAAAAAATCTTAAATTTGCATTCAAATGAATATTTCTGCTTGCATTTTAGAGTATTTGAAACAATTTGGATCTATTATTGTTCCGGGTTTTGGTGTATTTTCTGTTGAATACTCTAAAGCGATTATTAATTCCGAAAATGGAAGTATTCTTCCCCCTGCGGGACGAATTGCTTTTATGCTTGATTACGAGGTTGATTCTGATGAATTGGCAGCTTTCATTGCGGATCATAGACATATGTCTTTGGAGGCTTCTAAGAGCGATCTAAAAATTCAGATCGATTTTTGGAAGAAAAGACTTAAAGCGGAGCAGCATTTGGAAATTCAAAGTTTGGGAGTGCTTTCTTTGGATGAAAAGACCATCCATTTTAAAGGTAATAGACTGGAAACTGACCAACCTGACTTTTATGGATTAGAAGAAATAAAGCTTTCTGAAATAGAAAAATCAGATATGCCACCGATAGAACCCAAAAATACTGAAAAAGATTATCGGTTTAAGGGGGCGATTCTTTGGATTTTTTTACTTATAATTCCTATTCTAGGATTATTGTATTTAGCATATACCCAACAAGAATTACTTTTTGGAAAAAAATCGTTCCGAGATATTTCTGTACAGACTAAAACCCATAGAATTAAAGATTCTTCTAAAGTTCCAATGCGTTCTATTCAAGTAAAATCTGATTCTCTGAAAAAAGATTCTTTATCGGAGAATCATAAAAAAGAGACTAAAATCTTATCCACTAAAAATAAACACTAGGATATTACATGGCAAAAATAAAAAAAGCTTCAGAATCTCTGACGATTATGACAAATATTGTGTTACCTAATGAAACGAATTCTTTAAGAAATCTTTTCGGAGGAGAACTTTTAGCAAAAATGGATCGCTGTGCTTCTATTTCTGCAGCGAGACATTGTGAAAGAAGGGTTGTAACGGCTTCGGTAAATCATGTGTCTTTTAATCACCCTATTCCAGAAGGTGGAGTCGTAGTTTTGGAATCAAAAGTTTCAAGAGCTTTTTCCACTTCTATGGAAGTGTATGTAGATGTTTGGTTGGATGATCCTATTAATCAAAAGAAAGTTCATACCAATGAAGGGATTTATACTTTTGTGGCAGTAGATGAATTCAATAGACCCATTCCAATTCCTGAAATGATTCCTGAAACAGAAGTAGAAAAACTAAGATTTGCAGCTGCATTTAGAAGAAAAGAACTTTCTTTAATTCTGTCCGGAAGAATGAAACCCATGGAATCCGTAGAGCTTAAAAAACTATTTCAAGAGGGCGAATAATATATAATAATTATATAAGTGCTTTTATCTTATTGCTTTTTGGTAAGCTTAGATGCATTTATCATAAATCTTTAGATTTACGTTTAACGATAATATTACTCTATTATGAAAGTCCTACTTTTAGATAAAAATCATCCTCTTATTACGAAACAGCTTTTAGATCGAAATTTTATTCTTGAAGAAGATTTTACATCTTCTTACGATGAGGTTTGTGATAAGATTGGTAATTATGAAGGTGTTATTATCAGGAGTAGAATTCCTTTGGATCGATCTTTTTTAGAGAAAGCAACCCATTTAAAATTTATTGCTAGAGTGGGTGCTGGAATGGAAAATATTGATGTTGAAGTGGCGAAAAAACTAGGAATTCAATTGATTAACTCGCCTGAAGGTAACCGAGATTCTGTTGCAGAACATGTTGTCGGAATGTTATTGATTCTTATGAATAGACTTTTTATTGCATCTCAAGAAGTGAAGCAAGGAATTTGGAAGCGGGAAGAAAACCGAGGTGATGAATTGCTTGGAAAGACAGTAGGTCTTATAGGATATGGTAATATGGGGAAAGCAACAGCGAAAAGGCTATCCGGGTTTGGCTGTCGAGTTATTTTTTATGATATTCTTCCGAATCTTTCTGATGAATATGGAATGCAAGTTTCTGTAGAAGAATTAAAAAGAACAGCAGATATTTTAAGTTTACATATTCCTTTGACTTCAGAGACCCATTATCTGATCGATGATCAGTTCTTTAAGGATATGAAAAATGGAATTTACTTTATCAATACAGCACGGGGTAAAAACGTAAAAACGAAAGATTTAGTTATTGCTTTAAAGTCCGGAAAAATAAAAGGGGCAGGTCTAGATGTATTAGAATATGAAAAGTCTTCTTTTGAAAATATTGAAACTGAAAATGAAGATTTAAAGTATCTTTTAACCTCAGAAAAAGTGATTGTAACTCCTCATATTGCAGGCTGGACTATACAAAGCAAAGAGAAGCTAGCGCAAATTATAGTTGATAAAATTGTAGCCTTATATTGCTAAAATATAGAAGCATTAGCAAGGAGGCTCTTGGATATGCTCATTTTTGTGTTAAATAATTCATAATTTATATTCTATATTTAATATTTATTTAGCATTTTATTAAATTGCCGCTCATTTTTGAATCTCATGAAGAAGCGTCATTTAGTCTTTGCTATCACGATATTGTTATTTCTTTTTTCCTGTAAAAAAAAATCTGAAAACGGAAATGCCTCATTAGAAAATAGTACGAATCTGCCCAATTATGGAAATGTAGATTTGGATAAGGTCTTTACAAAAACTGATGGGTATATTGAAGATAAGGCATCACTTATTACGTATATTAATCAATATTATCATAAAGTTTGGGAAGGAAGTGATTTAAGTGGTGGTATCCTTGTAGCAAAAGGAGATGAGATTCTTTATGAAAACTACAGAGGTTTTGGTAGAGAGGGTAACCAAATGCCTATTAATAAAAACACACCTTTACATGTTGCTTCTGTGTCAAAAACAATGACTGCAATGGCAATGATGAAGCTAGTTGAAGCGGGTAAAATAAAACTTTCGGATCCTCTTAGCCAATTTTTTCTGGGATTCCCTTATCCTAATGTTACCGTTCAGACACTTTTGGATCAAAGAAGTGGACTTCCGAAATATGAATATTTTATTACAAAAATCCAACCGGCTCCTCAAGAGCTCTTGAAGCCATTTATTACCAATCAGGATATTCTTAATATGATTATTCGATATAAACCTGAAATGGCACGAGAGACCAATACCGGATTTATGTATTGTAATACAAATTTTGCATTATTAGCATTACTTATTGAAAAAGTTACTAAAATGCCTTTCCCACAAGCTATGAAAGAAATGGTTTTTACTCCATTAAAAATGAATAATAGCTATATTTTTCAAGAAAAAGATATTCCTACATCAGCGCAATCTTTTTATTATGGAGGTAATAAATTGTATCCTCTGGATAGGCTTGATCTAATATATGGAGATAAAAATGTATATACTACGCCTAGAGACCTTTATAATTTTTCAAAAGCTATGTTTTCAAAGAATTTTCTCAAACCCGAGCTTATGCAAATGATTTTTACTCCTTACAGTAATGAAAAAGCAGGCATGAATAATTATGGGCTGGGCTTTAGAATGAAAATTTTTGATAATGGTGAGAAATTAACATATCATAATGGATGGTGGCATGGTACGAACTCTGTCTTTGCCCATCTATTAAAATCAAAAGTAACCATTGTGGCTATAGGTAATAAATATTCCAATAGGGTATACACAGCCCTTGCTCTATCAGGTTTATTTGAAGATTTTCCCGTTCAAAAAGACAAGCTTACCAGTATAATGAATGATAATAAAGATTCTTTAAGCAGCCATAATGAAGTTTTTGGAGAATAATGTTTACTTTTGTCTAAACATATTCATGAAAAGATTTCTTCTATTATTAGTAATTACATTTCTGGTACACTCCTGTGCTAGAGTAGGGTCGCCTGTAGGAGGTCCTAAAGATACATTGGCTCCTAAGTTTTTAAGATCTAATATTGATACAACAAGAGTGAATGTCCCTAGGGATATTAAGGAGCTTCGACTTGATTTTGATGAGTATGTGACGCTAAAGGATATCAATAAAAACCTTATTATATCTCCTCCCATAAAAAGCATCAAGCGTATACTTCCATCTAATATTGCAAACAAATATGTTTTAATTCAATGGGCAGATACATTACAAGCAAATACAACCTATAATTTTAATTTTGGTAATTCAATTATTGATAATAATGAAGGAAATGCATTGTCTTATTATAATTTTGCTTTTTCTACAGGTGATAAGCTCGATGACTTATATATAAGTGGAGAAGTAAAAGATGCATTAGCTATAAAAAAAGATGCATCAAGTACTGAAAATAAACTTGTTGTAGGTCTTTATCAAGTGAAGGATACTATTAATTATAAACAGAAGCCTTATTATATTACGAAAGTAGATATGGATGGTTATTATGAACTTAACTATCTTTCTCCGGGTAAATATAAAATTGTAGCTTTCGAAGATGAAAATGGTAATTCGGTATATGATGCGGGAAAAGAAAAGATTGGTTTTCAGAAAGAAGAAATAAATATTGAGAAATCTATATCTGGATTGAATCTAAAGGTATATCCATCAAAAAAACCAGTTAAGTATAAAGAAATGAAAGAATTTCCGGGAGGGGTCTTAATGATGTTTGAAGGAAATCCCGAGAGTGTTAAAGTTCTTTCTATCAATGATAATCTTCAGGATATTAAAGTAACACATAATGTAAAATCGGATTCTATCAATATTTGGTTTGATGCTGTTAAAAATAAGGTTGGACAAACAGGTACTGAAAATTTAAAATTCAGCTACGATACTGGTACTAAAAAAGATACCGTTTCTGTTTTTTATAAGTATAATACTAAAAATTCCATGGAGATCAATAGCGATAATGGAGGCGGAATGTTACCACCAAATAGTGATTTTAAAATTCGTTCAAATTATTATATTGATAAAATTAATACGGAAAAGTGGACACTTAAAACAGAAGGTGATAGTTTGAATACAATCCCCTTTACCGCAAAAATTTCTGAAAAAAATCCTTATCAAATTACCGTAAAATCAGATTTTCAAACAGGGAAAAAATATCAGCTTACTGTTCCTAAAGAAACGGTGTCATCTTTTTATAGTAAAGTTTCAGTATCGAAACGCTTCGATTTTGAACAAGATAAGGTTGAAAATTATGGGAGGGTAGTATTTAGTTTGCAAAATGCACCTACAACGAGCTATTGGATTCAATTGTTAGATAATGCGGGAAAAATTATTTATCAAAAGTATGCTAAGGGAGATAAGGTCACTTTTGATATATTAAAACCTGGTGAATATATCACGAGAATCCTGGTAGACAATAATGAAAATCAATACTGGGATGAAAGTGATTTTCAAAACGAAATATTTGCTGAAGATGTTTATACATATTATAAATTATTATTAGTAAGACCACTGTGGGATACGAATGAAGTATGGGATCTAAAAGATACACGTGCTTTAGGAGATGTTAAAAGTTCAAAGACTTCTGCAAATAATAATAGTACAGTATTACCTAAAAGCAATATAGAGGAAAAAGTATTACAATCACCTATACAAAATTCAAATAATAAAGATGAAAGTGTAAGATCTGGGGATGCTATACTGACTCCTGTAAAATAGTTATGGATACGGCAAAAAAAATATTTTTTTGGTGCTTGGTAGGTTTTGTTATTATTCAATTTGTTCCACTTGACAGAACCAATAGACCTGTGAAGAAAGCTGTCAATTTTGTTGATTCTCAGAAATCTCCGGAAAAGATCAAAAGTTTGATAAAAGCAGCATGCTATGACTGCCATTCGAATGAGACAATATATCCTAAATACGCTTATATTGCACCTTTGTCTTGGTCTATAAAAGATCACGTAAATGAAGGAAGGGAACGGATTAATTTTTCTATCTGGGGTACTTATAATAAAGACCTTAAAGAAAGCATGCTTACTAAATCCATCCAGACAATAAATAATAAGTCGATGCCTTTACCTGGCTATATCGTTTATCATAAGGACGCTAATTTATCCGATGCAGAAAGAAGTTTATTAACTCAATATTTTGAGGAACTATTAAAGTCGAAATCGTACTAATTCGATATAAAATAAAAAATAGGTTGTCCAAAAGACAACCTATTTTAAGCTTTACTATATTCTGATGATAGTTTTATCTATAAAAATTATATATTTTCTAGACTAACTCTTCATTACATGAACTGTTTTTATATTCTAAATGATTTTTTAAATATTCTTTAAAAAATTTCTTTTGAGAATCAAATGCAAGCTCATCTAAATTTAACTTTTCTAAAGGTATCCACACCGCTTCAGAAATTTCAGTAAAATCTAATTTCACATCAAATTTTTCCGAAATACTATACTCATAAAATAAATCAATCGTATTGTAATCGATTTCTTTATATTGATATACATTAGGTAGACTAGTCAAGTACTTTAAAGAAGAAATATCTATATTAATTTGTAGCTCCTCAAAAAGTTCTCTTCTACAGGCTTCTTCCGCAATCTCTTTAGGATCAATAAATCCTCCTGCCAAATCTAGTTTTCCCTTTTTGGGCTCTCTATTTCTTCGGGTAAGATAAATTTCATCACCAAATCTAATCACGACAGCTACTGCTCCGGCAACATTATTATACAAAGTAAAGTTACATTTTGAACAATGCCATTTTTTTTCTCCATCCCAAAGTAAAGACTTATTACTACAGCTTGGACAATAATTCAATAATTTCATTATATCTTATACCGCATTAATATTTCTTGGATGATACGTTAATATAACATCCCGAAGTTCTTCTGTTTTTAGATGTGTATAAATCTCTGTTGTTGTAATGCTGGAATGTCCTAACATTTCTTGAATATAGCGTAAATCCGCGCCATTCTGTAATAAGTGGGTCGCAAAAGAATGTCTAAATGTATGAGGAGATATTTTTTTACTTACACCCGCCTTATCAGTCAGTTCTTTTATAATTAAAAA
Source organism: Chryseobacterium potabilaquae (assembly GCF_902728265.1). Classification (GTDB taxonomy): domain Bacteria; phylum Bacteroidota; class Bacteroidia; order Flavobacteriales; family Weeksellaceae; genus Chryseobacterium; species Chryseobacterium potabilaquae. Next base: position 74,138 of record NZ_CACVBR010000010.1, on the reverse strand, counting down.
TACGATAACTCTAGACATAGAAGTACCTCGAGAATTTAAAAACAAGGTGTCTTCATATTTTTTATTGATCTTATTTTTAGAACGAACTTCTTGAATATAGATTTTTAATAATTTTGCTGTATAATCTGCCAAAGGAACAAAACGAATTTTATTACCTTTTCCATTTACTTTGATATAATCTTCCTTAAAGTTAATGTCTGAAATTTTCAAATCAATAAGTTCTGAAACTCGTAGACCACAGCCATATAGAACCTCAATGATACATTGATTTCGCTTACCAAGATCAGAGCTTACTTCAATTGCAGCAATAATTTTATTGATATCCAGAAGGCTTAACGTATCTGGCAGGTATAAACCTAGTTTAGGCCCTTCCAGCAAGGTTGAAGGATTATCTTCTCTAAATTCATCCTCAAACATATATTTGAAGAAAGCTTTAATAGAAGAGATCCATCTCGCCTGAGATCTTTCACTGAATTTCTGCTTAGATAGATTAAAAATATAATCTTGCAGATTTTCATAACCGATAGTGTCTGGACCGACATTTTCCAGATCTTCTTCGGCATACTCTTTTAATTTTTTAATGTCTCGTACGTACGCGTCGAGGGTGTTTTCTGAAAAATTTCTTTCAAAACGAAGAAAAATTTCAAAATCTTTAATTTTTTCATCCCAAGTCATTTGTGTTACTTTTTTAATTCACAATCCGATATTTGCTCTATTTTAATATTATGGTTTCTTAAAAATGATATTCCGTCTTCATCAGAATATTCATTTATATATACTAATCTTTTAATCCCCGCTTGTAAAATAAGTTTACTACATTCTTTACAAGGTGATAGGGTTAAATATAAAGTTGCACCTTCTGCAGATTGGGTAGATGCTGCTAATTTCAATATGGCATTGGCTTCTGCATGTAAAACATACCAATGGGTTTTCCCGTTTTTATCTTCACAGCAGTTTTCAAAACCGGAAGGAGTACCATTATAACCATCTGAAATAATCATCCTATCTTTTACAATAAGAGCTCCTACTTGTTTCCTTTTACAGTAGGAAAGTTTTGCCCATTCTTGGGCCATTTTAAGATAAGCTATATCAAACTTATTCATACCACATCATTAGAGTTTCGAAATAATTTTGGATTAAAAATGTTTAGAAGTTGGGCTTTCTTTTTTCAAGAAAAGCTGAAACTCCTTCTTTTTTATCTTTAAGATCGAAAAGATCACCAAAATATTTGATTTCGGTTTCAAATCCATCCTCAGTATCATATAAATTCACAGCAGATATAGCCTTTGATATAGCCATTGGTGAATTATTGGCTATAGTATGAGCTAATTCCTTTGTTTTAAATAATAATTCTTCAATTGGAAACACTTCATTTACGAGTCCAATTTCCTTAGCTTTTTGTGCAGAAATCATTTTGGCTGAAAAAATAATTTCGTTTGCTAATCCTTTGCCCACCAATTTTGGTAGTCTTTGAGTTCCTCCATAACCAGGAATTAATCCTAGTGTAACCTCAGGAAGTCCCAACTTTGCATTTTCAGATGCATATCGGATATGACAGGCCATAGCTAGTTCCAATCCTCCTCCTAATGCAAAACCATTGACGGCAGCAATCACAGGCTTAGTTGAGTTTTCTATTTTATTAAAAAGAGAATTTTGTCCATTTCGTGCCAGTTCTTCTGCTTTTTCCTGCCCGAAGTCACTGAATTCTTTAATATCAGCCCCGGCAACAAAGGATTTTACCCCATTTCCTGTGATAATAATTACCCTACAAGATTCCTCCTCATTGAGCTCATCTATGGCAGAGCTTATTTCCTTAATTGTTTTTGCATTTAATGCATTTAAACTTTCAGGACGGTTTATTGTAATAATTGATATTTTATTTTCCCTTTCTAATAAGATATTCTCGTAACTCATTTCTACATTAAAATATTATACTCTGCAAATTATAACTTTTTTATAAAAAAAGAAAAAAATATTTCCTCTATTTTTAATATTTAGTAAAATTTATTTAGCATGGTTCATCATATTGATGTCAATACTGACGTGTAGCTTTGATGCTACTTTCATGCCAAGTTCTATATTCGCTCTAAAAAAGTGACATAATTGTCTATTTATAATCTCGCTTTTCTTGGCCCCATCTATGTTTTTCATACTTTCCACAATATTGTTAATAAGATTTTCTCTGTCTTCAGAACTCATTGATTTTGAATATAATAATCCGGGCTGAGTATAATGATCATCATCATTTTCATTTCTATTAAAATTTTCGACGTGAGCACTGTCTAGTTCATATGAGTAATTCTTATATGCCGGATCTGGAATTATAGTATCGAAACTATTGGGGAAATAATTAGGTTTGTCTTGATAATTGCTAGCGTCTGCCATAAATCCGTCCCTTTGATAGTTATTAACAGCAAAAGGGCATCTATTGACCTCCAATTGATGTGAATTTACTCCTACTCTGTATCGATGAGCATCAGGATAAGAAAATAATCTACCTTGTAGCATTTTATCTGGAGAAAAACTAATCCCTTTAATTAGATTACTTGGAGAAAAAGTAGATTGTTCAACGTGGGCAAAATAATTAACTGGTATTTCATTCAATTCCATTTCTCCGACTTCAATTAAGGGAAAGTCTTCGTGGAACCATACTTTTGTGACATCAAACGGATTCCATCTAAAATCTTTTGCTTGCTCTTCTGTCATCACTTGGATATACATAGTCCATTTGGGAAAATCGCCGTTTTCAATAGCATTGCAAAGGTCTTCTTGGGCAAAGTCCGGGTTTTCACCTGCCATTTTAATAGCTTCTGCGTGAGTGAAGTTCTTAATTCCTTGTTTTGTTTTTAAATGAAATTTTACCCAAACTCTTTCATTCTTTTCATTAATCATAGAGAATGTATGCGATCCAAAGCCGTGCATATGTCGATATCCATAGGGAGTACCTCTATCAGACATTAAAATAAGAACTTGATGGAGAGATTCCGGATTGAGACTCCAAAAGTCCCACATCATCGTTGCGCTTTTGAGATTAGTTTTAGGCACTCTTTTCTGAGTATGAATGAAATCGGGGAATTTTTTGGCGTCTTTAATAAAGAAAACAGGAGTATTATTTCCTACTAAATCCCAGTTTCCATCTTCTGTATAAAACTTGAGTGCAAATCCTCTTGGGTCTCTGGCGGTGTCAGCGCTACCTTTTTCACCTCCTACGGTTGAAAAGCGAGCAAACATTTTACATGAGTTGCCAATTTGTGAAAATAACTTGGCACTTGTATATTGACTAATATCATGTGTTACTGTAAATTTTCCATAAGCCCCACTCCCTTTTGCATGTACAATTCTTTCTGGTATTCTTTCTCTTACGAAGTGGGCAAGATTTTCTTGAAGTATAAAATCTTGCAACAAAACCGGACCTCTTGGACCAACTGTTTGTGAGTCCTGGTGCTCAAAATAGGGAGTACCATTGCTTAATGTTAATTTTTTAGAATCCATATTGTTACTATTTAAATGAAAAATTCTTTGTTTAGACTGTAAAGGTACTAAATATCAAATTTATTCGAATTTTTGGTTGCTAATAACAAAAACATTATATCTTTGTAATAGATAATATTAATCAGAATGAACATTCAGCAATTGGAGTATCTTATCGCTGTAGATAAGTACAAACACTTTGGAAAAGCAGCTCAAGCATGCTTTATTACACAGCCTACATTAAGTGCAATGATACAAAAGTTTGAGGATGAACTGGATGTGAAAGTGTTTGACAGAACAACGCACCCTATTCGGACTACAGATGTAGGAGTGCAAATTATTGATCAAGCAAAAATAATAATAGAATCTGTCAATGAGCTAAAAAATAAAGCCAATTTATTAAATAATATTTTAGGGGGGACTATTAATATAGGGATTATCCCAACTGTATCTTCTTTTATTTTACCGACAGAGATCTTTCAATTTTTGGAAGAAAATCCAAAGATTCGAATGAATGTAAAGGAAATGACTACTGATAATATTATTAAGGCATTAAAAGCTGGGGAGTTGGATGCAGGTATTATTTCAACACCTTATGACACGGCCGATGAGTTTTATCAGGACTTTTTATTTAATGAAGAGTTGATGATTTATAGTTCTGATACAGATGCCAATAAAAAGAACTCCTATATTATACCTGAGGAACTAAATGCAGAAAAAGTCTGGTTACTTGAAGAAGGTAATTGCCTTAGAAATCAGTTTGAAAATATATGTCATTTAAAGGAAAATACTTTAAAGCCTAAAAATCTTGATTTCCTGGCTGCTAATATACAAACTCTTGTCCATATGGTGGATAAAGTAGGAGGGATTAGTATTTTACCTGAACTAGCTTTAAGCCAGCTTTCGGAAGAGCAAACTAAAAATGTCTTCAGATTTAAAAAACCATTTCCTTATCGAGAGATAAGTATCATCTATTATAAACCTACATTTAAACAAAAAATTATTGATGAGCTATCTCATTCTATCAAAGTTTCTTTAGAAAAAAAATTGAATTTCAATGAAAATCCTAAAGAATTTGTTAGCATAAAACCCCAATAGTTTTGATATCGTATAAACTGTGAACAAAAATTTGAGTATTAAAAAAATAGTACTTAAATTTGCCAACGTTTACGACGAGGAAAAATTTGACCTGATTGCAACCTCTATAAAAAAGTGCTAAAACAGTATTTCTTTTAGATTCACAGGCAATTTACCTTATTGTACACTGTATTTTAATCTAAAAACAACAACTATATGTCTTATTTATTTACGTCTGAATCAGTTTCAGAAGGACATCCTGATAAAATTGCAGATCAGATTTCTGATGCGTTAATTGATCATTTTCTAGCATATGATAAAGAATCAAAAGTAGCTTGCGAAACGCTTGTCACAACAGGACAGGTTGTTTTGGCCGGAGAGGTGAAGTCTGGGGCTTATCTTGATGTACAAACTATTGCGAGAGAAGTTATTAATGGTATTGGATATACAAAGGGGGAATACATGTTTAATGGAGATTCATGTGGTGTTATTTCTGCGATTCATGAACAATCACCAGATATTAATCAAGGAGTGGATAGAGCTGTGTCTGATGAATCTTTTGAAGCGAAAGCTAATGCGCAAGGAGCTGGAGATCAAGGAATGATGTTTGGCTATGCGACGAATGAGACCGCAAATTATATGCCGCTTGCTTTAGATTTAGCCCATACTATTCTTAAAGAACTTTCTGCAATTAGAAGAGAAGAAAAAGATATCGCTTATCTTAGACCAGATGCAAAAAGCCAGGTTACGATCGAATATTCGGATGATCATAAGCCTATAAGAATAGATTCAATTGTCGTTTCTACTCAACATGATGATTTTGGTACAGAGGGTGAAATGTTAAATAAAATTCGTGAGGATATTAAAAACATTTTGATTCCAAGGGTAGTGGCTAAGCAAACAGAAGAAATCAAAGCGTTATTTAATGACCAGATTAAGTATCATATCAATCCAACTGGTAAATTTGTTATTGGAGGTCCTCATGGAGATACAGGTCTTACGGGAAGAAAAATTATTGTTGATACCTATGGAGGAAAAGGGGCTCATGGAGGAGGAGCTTTCTCTGGTAAGGACCCATCAAAAGTAGATAGAAGTGCTGCGTATGCAACAAGACACATTGCTAAAAACTTAGTGGCTGCAGGAGTTGCTGATGAAGTTTTGGTGCAGGTTTCTTATGCAATTGGAGTTGCTGAACCTTGTGGTTTGTATATTAATACTTTTGGGACTACCAAAGTAGATCTACATGATGGTGAAATTGCGGAAAAAGTTTCTTCAGTTTTTGACTTAAGACCGTATGCTATTGAGCAAAACCTTAAATTGAGAAATCCGATCTACCAGGAAACGGCTTCTTATGGACATATGGGTAAAGAGCATTACGTAGCAGATAAGGTATTCAATAAGGGGCATAAAAATGAACTTACATTGAAAAATCTTGAGTTCTTTACTTGGGAGAAATTAGATAAAGTTGATGATATTAAAAAGGCTTTCGGAATTTAATCATTTACTATACATAATTAATTGACTGCTTTATCTTAGATAAAGCAGTTTTTTTTAATTTTGCATCAAATATATTATCAATGAATTTTCGATTCACAATTACGATTATTGTATTTTTTATATCTACGTCCATAGTTAAAGCCCAATATACAATGCATAAAATGTTGAATGTGGGATATGTATACCAAAATCAAACATTTGGAGAAGTGGGAGGTAAATTGTTGTTCCTTAAAAATGATGATGTGATATATAGAGCAGGTATTTCTGCGCTTATGGGATCCACACATTCTGAATTTGCTATTATGCCAAAGTTACAGGCTGATGTTTTATTAAATTTTGAAAAAAATGTAGACTTTTATCATTCCTATTATTTTTTAGTGGGTGCGGAAGGCACTAATAAATATATTGCACCTAAGGTCGGAATTTCTCTTTTCGGTATTGTAGACCTTACAGGAGGATATGCATTTTCTCTTGGAGAAGCAAAGCTGAATGGAAAAGAGTTAAAAGGGCTAAATATCAATTTTACATTAAATGTACCTTTAGTCTTTCTTCATGATAAATTTAAGTAGTTTTTTTAAAACTTTTTTGTAAAAAATTAATAATTGATTAACAGTTATTAAAAAATTCTTATATTTACACCCTAAAATGTACTGCCTATTGATTTGACTTTACTCTTAAAACTGTTTTGTAATTGAAACCAAAACCAGATGAAAAATCTGGCTGGTGGGTTATAAACAAATATTTATTATAGAGAAGAGTTATGAAATTAAAATCAGATAGCTTATTAATATCCCTTTATCAGAAAGGAGACGAGGATGCCTTATCGGCACTTATTTATCGTTATCAGAGAGAATTGTTTACATTCATTTTTTACAAAATTAATGATGAAGACCTCGCAAACGATGTTTTTCAGGATACATTTATGAAAATCATTGTTATGCTAAAAGAAGGGAGATATAACGAAGAAGGGAAGTTTATTCTTTGGGCTAAAAGAATTGCCCACAATCTTATTATTGATCATTTCCGAGCCAAAGCTAAAAATATAAAAATTTCAGAAACTACTTTTGAAACAGATGAGTATTCTATTTTTGATTTATTAAGGGAGCCTTCTGAAAATATTGAAGATCAATTGGTAACGAATCAGATTCAAGAAGATTTGCTGAAAATGTTACAATACCTTCCTCAGAATCAACAAGAAGTTATTAAATTAAGGTTTTTCGACGGATTAAGCTTTAAAGAAATTGCGGATCATACTGACATGAGTATCAATACTACTTTAGGGAGGGTTCGTTATGCATTGATTAACCTGAGAAAAATCATGGACGAAAATAATATTATTTTGACAAGGTAAATAATAATAATTTGAAATTCCCGTTTTAAGGAAAACAAGTTTCGCCTATGAAGAAGAATGATTCCTTAAAAGTGAGAGCTTTGAAACCAAAAAAAGAGACAATTGAATTTTTACTTAGTTTTTCAAAGAATCTTGAGGTGATTAAAATCAATAATAAGAATTATCCGATTTCCAAAAATTAAAATTATTAATTTTGTGCTGTATGAAAATTCAGCACATTTTTTTTGATCTTGACAATACCATTTGGGATCATCGTAAGAATGCCTATCTTACCATTAAAGATCTTTTTAAAAAAGAGGAAATAGCGGTACAATATAATATCGATTTTGAAGAATTTCATTCTGTTTATCATGAGATTAATGAAATCCTTTGGGAGAAAATCAGAGATGAGGTTATTGATAAAGAATATCTAAGGAAGCATCGCTTCTATGATACATTTAAACATTTCAATGTAGATAATGAAGAGCTTTCTATGTCTTTTGAAGAACATTTTTTAGATAAAATTCTTAATTATAATGAATTGGTTGAAGGGGCTGAATATATTTTAGACTATTTAAAATCTAAAAATTATACCCTACATATTATTTCAAATGGATTTAAAGAAGTAACAGAAAGAAAATGTATTTTGTCGGGAATAGATCACTATTTTCAAACCATTACAAGTGCAGATACAGTTGGAGTAAGAAAACCACGTCCTGAGATTTTTGAATATTCTCTCCATTTAGCAAAAGCTACCAAAGAGGAAAGTATTCTGATTGGAGATGATTGGATTGCCGATGTAATTGGTGCGCAAAATTTTGGTTTGGATGTGATTTTTTTCAATGTATTAAATGAAAATAAAGAAGAGGAAGGATTAAAAGTCATTACACACCTTCTACAAATTAAAGAATATTTATAAGGCTTTGGTATCATAGCTATATATCTTTATTAAGCTCTATTTACGGTAATAAAACTTCTATATTGAGATCATTATTAAGAGGAGATATAAATAACCGGAGTTTGAGAAAGATGAAAGAAACCGTTTCAAAACATTTAGAAACGGCTTCTTTTTTTATTTAAATTCCTAAACTTTCTCTTACCCTTTTAAGAGTTTCTATAGCAATTATTCTTGTCTTTTGAGCTCCTTCTTGAAGTTTTGCTTCCAACTCATCAAGATGATTCATGTAGTAATGAAACATTTCTCTTTCTTTAGAAAAACGTGTTAAAATTAGATTTAACAATTCGGTCTTGGCATGGCCATATCCGAAGTTCCCAGCTAAATACTTTGCTCTTAAATCTTCTGTTTGCTCAGGAGTAGCTATTAATTGATAAATAGCAAAAATTTTATCTGTTTCCGGATCTTTCGGATCTTCTAGAGACTTAGAGTCTGTTTCAATACTCATTACCTGTTTTTTCAATTCTTTTTCAGGTAAAAAAATATTAATAATATTACCTCTGGATTTTGACATTTTATGACCATCAATTCCAGGTACATATTTAGTGTTTTCCTGAAGCTCAGATTGAGGCAATACGAAAACTTCACCCATTTGATTATTAAACCTAGAGGCTACATCACGGGCAATTTCTAAATGTTGGAGTTGGTCTTTTCCTACAGGAACGATTTCTGCATCATAGAGTAAAATATCTGCAGCCATGAGAATAGGATAAGTGAATAATCCTGCATTCACGTCCTGCAATCGGTCAGCTTTATCTTTAAATGAATGTGCTAAAGTTAATCTCTGATAAGGAAAAAAACATGATAAATGCCAAGAAAGTTCACAGGTTTCAGGAATGTCACTCTGTCTATAAAAAAATGTTTTTTCGGTATCTAGCCCACAAGCAAGCCAAGCCGCAGCAATCTCATAGGTATTTTGTTTTAGTTCTTTTGCGTCTTTAATCTGGGTGAGTGAATGAAGATTCGCAATAAATAAAAATGATTCATTTCCTTCCTGCTTGGATAATTCAATTGCTGGAATAATTGCACCCAACAAATTACCAAGGTGTGGGGTTCCGGTGGCTTGAATGCCGGTAAGAATTCTTGACATTGTTTAATATTTATATTTAAAAATTAATGAACTGCAAATTTAGTTATTTCTCATACAGATTTTGTAGAAAAAATAGAATCTTAGTTTAAAAATTAATGTATGGATATAGTCAATGATATATATCCTTGACATTTTATGAAAAAATAGAAAGTTTGTTTTTAAGGGATTACAATCTTTTCTCCTTTAAATTTAGGCTCAATTCCTAAAAGTAAATCGTAGTATGCTTTGGCTTTTGCTACATATTCCCTCAAATTGGTTTTAAGTCCGGCATATTTATTTACATCTTCTGCATTATATCCATATGCTTCCATTCCATTTCTTCTAGCCAAAAACACGGCTCTTTCATTGTGAAATTTTTGAGAAATGATAATTAACTTTTTTTGCCCAAAAATATCTTTTGCCCTTATCACGGAATCTAATGTTCTAAAGCCGGCAAAATCTAGAATGATATTATCTTGAGGGATACCATACTTCATTAAAGAAAGTTGCATGTCTTCTGATTCGTTGTAGTCTTTGCTACTATTGTCTCCGCTTACTATTATATATTTTATTTTTCCACTTTTATACAAGTCCAATGCGGCTTGAATTCTATTATAGAAATACGCATTGGGAGATCCATTATTTAAAGATTTACTTGTCCCTAAAAGTAAGGCCGTTTTTGTTTGTGGCATCTCTTTACTATCGTATGAAATAAATGGGGCGCTTTCTTTTTTTATGTTGTAGTTTGCCCAAGCAATAAAAATAAATCCTGCAACAACAAGTAGCAGGAAAATTTTAAATATATTTTTAGCTATATTTTTCATTTCACAGGGGATTTTAAAACTCCAATCCATTTGGGAAAGCTTTTTTTCTGAAAATTAATAGAAAAACAGCTCCAATGGTAATAGCAGAATCTGCTATATTGAATATATATTTAAAAAACTCAATGTGCCTGCCTCCAATTAAGGGGAAGCTTTCCGGAACATTCCAGTCAACCAAGGGAAAATGTAGCATGTCTACCACACATCCTTTCATAAAAGTTGAATATCCTTGTCCAAAAGGGACGAATTTGGAAATCCCACCATATCCAATCCATCGATCAATACTCGCGTCATATACGGTTCCACTATCAAAGATAAGTCCGTAAAACATCCCGTCAATAAGGTTGCCTATAGCTCCCGCAAAAATCATGGCCATTGGAATTAAAAGATAGTTTGATTCTCCTTTTTGTAACCATTTTTTGAAAAGGTAGATCATGCCTCCAATTAAGCATATTCTCACAATTACCAAAAAATATTTTCCAATAATTCCTCCAAAATGAAAACCATATGCCATTCCTGGGTTTTCTACGAAAGTTAATTTAAATCCCGGAAAAACGGAAATGCTGTCATCCAGATTAAAATGTGTTTTAATATAAATTTTTGAAGCCTGATCAATTAATAATATTAAGAATGTTACGGCTAAGATTTTTTTCAAGATTTCTAAATTTTTCTGCTATAATACTACATTTTGGACAATTCATCAAGTCTTTTCCTATCTTTTGTGGATAAATCATTGATTCCATTTTTGCCCATCTTACTCAAAAGTTTGTCAATTTCTTTTTCCCTTTCCCTTTTATCCGAATTAAATTTATCGTCAAGTGTATAGTTTTTTTCTTTGTTGGGAAAGAATTTGTTTTTAATCCATTCTCTATTGAAAAACAATAAAACAAGAATGAGAATAATGAATAGAAATACAATTTCAATCATAGGTATAAATTAAAAATTAGGTTTATAAAGTACTTTAATGAATACAGTATAAACCTAAAATTATTTTTGTTAACCTCGTGGTTATTTTTGCATATTCTTCGCTTCGATGCTTAATGTAGCATGTGGAACCGCCAAAAGTCTTTCTTTAGGAATAAGTTTACCGGTTACTCTACAAACACCATAAGTTTTGTTTTCAATTCTTATTAAGGCGTTTTTGAGATCTCGAATAAACTTCTCTTGTCTCCCTGCTAAAATTGCATTCTGTTCTTTACTTAAGGTTTCTGCTCCTTCTTCAAAAGCTTTGAAGGTAGGAGAGGTATCATCTGTACCATTATTTTGATCATTAATAAAGCTTTCATTAATCAAAGCTAAATCTTTCTCTGCCTTAGCGATTTTTTCCTTTATAACTGTCTTAAACTCCTGTAAATCAGTATCGCTATATCTAACTCTTTCGTCTGCCATATTCGTTTCTCTTTTTAATAAATTATGAAATGGAATTTGAAAAACAATAACTTATATGTTAATTTTTTTCAACATTTATCTTAAAATTAACCTCATCGATTTCGATTTCGTTAAAATTTGAAAGTGAAGATACAATTTCTATTTTATTTGACAAGACTTCTGACGAAATATATTCTTCATTTTTCTTAATATCGTGTAAAAATGGAGAGCTTTCTTCCATAAAAATGGTTATTTTATCTGTCAGCTCAAAATCTTTATCTTTTCTCAGATTTTGAATTCTGTTGATAAACTCTCTTGCAATCCCTTCCGATTTTAACTCATCTGTTAATGTCAAATCTAATGCCACAGTTGTTTTCCCATCAGAAGTAACAGTCCATCCTGGAATGTCTTTTGTGGAAATTTCCACATCATCAAGGGTTATTTCATACCCTTGGATATCTATTTTTCCTTCTTTTTCAAGTTGAGAAATGTGCTCTGTGCTAAGATTGGAAATTTCTCCTCCAACCGATTTCATGTCTTTTCCTAATTTAGGACCTAATGCTTTGAAATTGGGTTTTATTTGTTTTACAATTAAATGAGATGCTTCTTCTGCGTTGATTAATTGTAATTCTTTAACATTTACTTCTTGCTTAATTAAATCCGCAATAGCTAAAATTTGTTCTTCTGCTTTGGAATCCATTACAGGGACCAATACTTTTTGTAAAGGCTGACGGACTTTCATGTTTTCTTTTTTTCTTAAAGAGAAAACCATGCTGGTAATGTTTTGAGCTAAATGAGTTTTTTCAACTAAATCTGCATCGATTAAACTTTCATCAGCTACAGGGAAATCTGTTAAGTGAACGGACTCACAGTTTTCTTTTCCTGTTACTTTATTTAAATCCTGATATAATTGATCCATAAAGAACGGAGCAATAGGCGCAGATAATTTAGCAATAACCTCAAGGCAAGTATATAAAGTTTGGTAAGCCGAGATTTTATCCTCTGAATAGTCTCCTTTCCAAAAACGTCTTCTGCATAATCTTACATACCAGTTACTTAAGTTGTCGTTTACGAAAGTATTTATGGCTCTTGCTACTCTTGTAGGTTCATAATCTTCGTAGAATGCTTTTACTTCTTTGATTAATAAATTTAATTCAGAAAGAATCCATCTGTCGATTTCAGGACGGTTTTCAATTTCTTTTTCAGAATAGTTGAATCCATCAACATTAGCATATAACGCAAAGAATGAATAGGTGTTGTATAATGTTCCGAAGAATTTTCTTCTTACCTCATCAATACCTTCAATATCAAACTTCAGGTTTTCCCAAGGATTTGCATTTGAAATCATGTACCAACGCGTAGCATCCGGTCCATATACAGAAAGTGTTTCAAACGGATCAACAGCATTTCCTAAGCGCTTGGACATTTTCTGACCGTTTTTATCCAAAACAAGTCCATTACTCATTACATTTTTATAAGCAACCGAATCAAAAACAGCTGTTCCTATGGCATGCAGTGTATAGAACCATCCTCGTGTTTGATCTACACCTTCCGCAATGAAATCTGCAGGGAAGGCTTTATGATTATCTATGAATTCTTTATTTTCAAAAGGATAATGTAATTGTGCATAAGGCATTGAACCTGAGTCGAACCAAACGTCAATAAGGTCACTTTCACGCTTCATTTCTTTTCCTGAGGCCGAAACCAAAACTATTTTGTCAACTACATTTTTATGCAAATCAACCAAAGCATAATTTTGTTCAGACATATTACCTATCACAAAATCTTTGAATGGATTTTCTTTCATAAATCCGCTTTCAATAGATTTTTCAATTTCGTTGTATAATTCTTCTACGGAACCTATGATTTTTTCTTCTTTTAAATCATCTGTTCTCCATATTGGCAAAGGAATTCCCCAATATCTTGAACGTGAAAGATTCCAATCGTTCACATTTTCTAACCAATTTGCAAAACGTCCTTCTCCTGTAGCTTTTGGTTTCCAGTTGATTTCTTTATTTAAATTAACCAATCTGTCCTTTACTGCGGTCATTTTCACAAACCATGAATCCAGTGGATAATACAATACGGGTTTATCTGTTCTCCAACAGTGTGGATAGCTGTGTACGTATTTCTCTACTTTGAAGGCTTTGTTTTCAGTCTTTAATAGAATGGCTAATTCCACATCCCAAGATTTTTCAGGAGCAGTTCCATCATCATAATATTCATTCTTGATATATTTTCCTGAAAATAATTCAGGAACATTTTCTCCTTCAATAAATTTACCTTGTAAATCTACCAATGGGACAAGATTGTCATTTTCGTCTTTTACCAACATGGGAGGTATTCCCGCGTCTTTTGCCACTCTTGCATCATCTGCACCGAAAGTGGGAGCAATGTGAACAATACCGGTACCATCTTCTGTGGTAACAAAGTCTCCTAAGATCACTTGGAAAGCATTTTCAGGAGTATCATTTGGCGTAAACCAAGGAATTAACTGCTCATATTGAGTTCCTGTAAGTTTTTCTCCTGTGAATTCTTTTAAAATTTTAAAAGGTATAGTTTTACTTTCAGGAGTATAATTAACAAAATCTTCATCACTGCCTTCAAAATATTTTTTACCGAAAACCTTAGGTAATAGAGCTCTTGATAAAATAATAGTTACGGGTTCAAATGTATACTGATTAAAGGTTTTAGCCAAATAATATTCAATATCTCTTCCTACAGCAAGTGCTGTATTCGATGGCAATGTCCAAGGAGTTGTTGTCCATGCAAGGATATGTATGTCCCCTTCAACATCATTAAATAACTCGGAAGTTTCTTTTTTAGCCTTAAATTGAGCTACAATTGTGGTGTCTGAAACATCACGGTAAGTTCCCGGTTGATTCAATTCATGTGAAGAAAGTCCTGTTCCTGCTTTTGGAGAATAAGGCTGGATGGTGTATCCCTTGTATAATAATTCTTTATTATATAATTGTTTTAGCAACCACCAAACGGTCTCCATATATTTTGACTTATAAGTGATATAAGGATCGTTAAGGTCTACCCAATATCCTATTTTTTCCGTAAGGTTATTCCACACATCGGTATAGCGCATTACTGCTTCACGGCACGCTTTGTTATAATCTTCAATCGAAATCTTTTTGCCAATATCTTCTTTAGTGATTCCTAATTCTTTCTCGACACCTAGTTCGACCGGAAGTCCATGGGTATCCCAACCCGCTTTACGAAAAACCTGTTTTCCATTTTGGGTCTGATAACGGCAGAAAATATCCTTTAATGCTCTAGCCATTACATGGTGAATTCCGGGCATGCCGTTTGCTGAAGGTGGTCCTTCATAAAAAACAAACTCTGGTTTCCCTTCACGAATCTCAACACTCTTATTGAAAGTTTTATTTTGTTTCCAAAATTCTGCTACATTCTCTGCTACGTCAATAAGGTTGAGGTTTTTGTATTCTTTAAATTGGCTCATTGTAAATATCTCAATATCGATGATTAATTAAGTTGGCAAATTTACTAAAATTTGTCGGTTTATAATATGTTTTATTTTGATATCATCTATTAAAAAGTTCAATTTCAGAAATATAAATAGTAAGACTCATTATAGATGAACTGTGATTGTAAATTGTCATTTTTTTGAAGGAGTTTTTCTAAAAAATTCAAACGAAATTGATGGTATAAAATTTTCTTTTTATCCTTTTATAACTCAAGAATTTTGTATATTTAAAATAACCATAAACTGTACTGGTATGAAAGCATTTTCTCAAATGATATTCATTGTTTGTTTCATCAATGGTGTTATCCTATTTGCTCAGAATAATTATCCTCAGAATTATTTTCGAAATCCTTTACATATTCCTATTCAACTAGCTGCTAATTTTGGAACGGTTCGTACCAATCATTTTCATATGGGACTGGATATAAGAACGAATAGCCAGGAAAATTTATCTGTAGTGGCAGCTGCGGATGGTTATGTAAGTCGAATAAAGATTGAAAGATATGGATTTGGAAACGCGATATACATTACCCATCCCAACGGATATACTACGGTGTATGCTCATTTAAATTCATTTTTTGATGGACTTGATCAATATGTAAAAGAAAGGCAATATAAAGATGAAAAATGGGAGCAAGATATTGTTTTGTTACCGAAACAATTTCCTGTAAGTAAAGGGCAATTGATTGCATTGAGTGGAAATACCGGAGGTTCTGCAGGGCCACATCTTCATTTTGAAATTAGAGATACGAAAACAGAAGAATGTATAAACCCTTTGCTTTTTGGTTTTGATGTTCCGGATCGAATTTCACCGATTATCAGTGGAATGTACTGGTATGATCGTCGTTTCAGTACTTATGAACCCGGTGCAAATGGAATTGCAGTAAAAAAAGTGGGAAATATGTATATGACTAATTTGATCCAGATAAACTCACCAGCGATAAGTTTTGGGATCAAAGCTATTGATAAGGCCAATCAAGGTTTTAATTTGGGAATTTACGAAGCGAAGTTATTTATGGATGGTCAATTAAAGTATAGTTTTAAAATTGATAAGGTTAGCTATGAGGATACACGCTATTTGAATGGATGTATTGATTATACAAAATTTGTACAAGATAAAATGAGTATTCAGCATTTGTCAACGCTGCCGGGAATGAAATTGGAACATTATAGTACGGGTTTGGATGGTATTATTAATTTTCAGGATAATGAAATTCACAATGTTGAAATTGTGGTAAAAGATATTAATGGAAATACGAGTCGTTTGGTAACAAAAGTTCAATTCACTAAAGCTTCTGAAAAGATTTCTTCTTACGGTACAACGATCAATGCTAATGAAGGAAAAACTGTGAAGACAGAAAATGCAGAAATCAGTTTTAGTAAAAAATCGTTTTATGATTCCATACATTTTAATATGTCTGAAAAGCCTGATGCTGAAGCCGCTTCAAATACAGTTATTTTACACACTATAAATATTCCGGTTCATGATAGCTACTCTTTAAAGATAAAGCCTAATAAAAAATTAAGAGATGAGGAAAAAGATAAAGTGGTTATGGAGTTGAATTATGGAAATGATAAGAATGTTATTAAAGGAAAATGGAATAATGGCTGGGTGGAAGGTCAATTCAATAGACTGGGGATTGTAAAACTAATAATAGATAATAGTTTGCCCTCTGTTTCTCCCAATTGGAAAGATGGAAGCCTTGTCAATGCAAGTTCTTTACGATTAAAAGGAGAAACGGCGGTCGGGGATATTGTTTCATTTCGTGCAGAATTAGATGGGAAGTGGCTTCGGTTTACTCGTGTAAAGAATGATTTTATATATGTTTTTGATGAAAAGTGTCCTAAGGGTTCAGGTTTGCAGACCTTGAAAATTGTGATTACTAATACAGCAGGAAATACAAATACGCAGACTTTCACTTTTCAACGGTAAAAGGGCCTATTTATTTTTGAATATATAAATCTTTTAATTTTAAATAAATAAATTTGTTTTCTAAAAATTAAAATCAGTGGAATTTTATCCATTAATCGAAAAAGCAAGTATTTCAAATATAGAAAAGTTTCAGGAGCAAAAGCTTCAGGAACTATTAAGATACCTTGAAAATCGTTCACCCTTTTATCAAAGACTGTTTAAGGAGAGTAATATCAATATTGTTGATATTCAGGGATTGGATGATTTAAGGAAGATTCCTGTTACTACAAAAAATGATTTACAGCAATATAATCTTGATTTTTTTTGTATACCGGCTAACAAAATTGTGGATTATAGTACAACATCCGGAACTTTGGGAGATCCTGTAACTTTTGGATTGTCTGATCCTGATCTTGAAAGATTAGCTTATAATGAAGCTATTTCATTTGCCTGTGCAGGAGTTCAAAAAGGAGATGTTGTACAAATGATTACGACAATTGATAAAAGATTTATGGCAGGACTGGCTTACTTTTTAGGCTTAAGAAAAATGGGGGCAAGTGTCATTAGGATGGGTCCGGGAATCCCCGAATTACAATGGGACTCTATCTTTAGGTATAAGCCTAAATATCTGATTACAGTTCCTTCTTTTTTATTGAAAATGATTGATTACGCAGAGAAATATGGTTTAGAATATCAAAATACAAGTGTCTACGGAGCTATTTGTATTGGTGAAAGTATAAAAAATCAAGATTTTACAGATAATATTCTTGCAAGAAAAATTAAAGAGAAGTGGAATATTAAATTATTCTCAACCTATGCTTCTACTGAAATGAGTACTGCTTTCACGGAATGTGAATTCCAAATTGGTGGGCATCATCATCCGGAATTAATTATTACAGAGATTCTTAATGAGAATGGCAACCTTGTTAAAGAAGGTGAGTGTGGAGAGTTGGTGATTACCACGCTAGGAGTGGAAGCTATGCCTTTGCTAAGATTTAAAACAGGAGATATTATGAAAGCTCATTATGAACCTTGTCAATGTGGAAGAAATACCATGAGGTTAGGTCCTGTTATTGGTCGTAAGCAACAAATGATAAAATATAAAGGGACAACTTTATATCCTCCAGCTATGAATGATATTTTAAATGATTTTAATAATATTTTATGCTACCAAATTATCATTCAGTCTAATGAGATAGGATTGGATGAGATTATTATTAAGTTAAGTAAAGGAGAAGAGGATGAGTTTTTTGAGAATGAGATAAGGGATCGCTTTCGTGCCAAATTAAGGGTGAGTCCAAAGATAGAAATTATAGATTTTGATGTTTTATCTAAAATTGTATTTAATCCAAACAATAGAAAGCCCATTACATTTGTAGATTTACGATTTCCATCATAAGTTTCGGCGGCCAAAGGCCGCCGAAACTTATGATGCTTTTATTGTTTCTCCAATTTAATCAGATTAGCAAGGTTTTTAATTACAGTATCATGTTTTCTAACAAATGGATTGTCTTTATTCCAAACATAACCTGCTAAAACAGCACATATTTTTCTTTTAATATCTTCATTTGCGGGTTGGTGAAAAAATAGTTCCTGGAGATTGCCTGTATACCATTCTTTTATATAGGTAGTGAAGACATCTACTCCATATAATATATAATCTGCATATTCTTTTTGCCAATCAATTTTTTCTCTATTCAACTGTCTTAAGGTTAATTTTGCAGCCAGCATTCCTGATTCTGTAGCGAAAGCCATTCCCGATGAAAAAACTGGATCTAAGAATTCGGAAGCATTTCCTGTCAAAGCAAATCCCTCTCCAAATAAGCTTTTTACTGAGCAAGAGTAATCTTTGAGATGTTTGGGTTCAAAAAGAAATTCTACATTTCCAAAACGTTTTATATAGTAATCTGAGAGAGAAATCGCTTTTTTTAATGCATGGGCAGTATTCTTATTTTCAAGTAGTTTATCAATGTATTCGGTGGGGCCAACAATTCCTAAACTTGTATTTCCATTAGAAAAAGGAATAACCCAAAGCCAAACTTCGGTTTCTATAATATCAAAAGAGATTAAAGTTCCTTCCGTTCCTTCTTCTCTGTTACGATCTTTTACATGAGAAAAAATAGCAGAATGTGGAGAAAGCTTTGAGGGCTTTTCCAGATCTAGGAGGCGGGGTAAGACTCTTCCGTAACCACTTGAATCAATGACAAATTTTGCGTGAATTTCTTTTGCTTCTCCATCTTTACTTTTTACTGTTGTGATAGAGTTTGTTCCGTCGAATTTAATATCAATAACTTCTGTTTCAAATTCAAGATCAACTCCTTTATTAATAACTTCCTGTGCCAATGCATGATCGAAATCACTTCTTGGAACTTGCCATGTCCAGTCCCAACCCTCTCCAAATTTATCACTGAAATCAAAGATGCATACCTCATTCCCTCGAAGAAAGCGGGCGCCAAGTTTTTTTTCAAACCCGACTGTGTGTAAAGCAGGTAAAAGTCCGGCTTCATCAAAATGATCCATTACTCTTGGAATTAAGCTCTCGCCAACTACCAATCGTGGGAATTTTGTTTTTTCGACTACTTTTACGTTGATATTATTCTTCTTTAAGTATGAAGAAGATACGCATCCGGAAGGTCCAGCTCCGATTACGAGAACATCAACAAATTCGTTGCTCATCTTTGATTTTTTATTTTAATAATAACTTCTATCTTTGCCACAAAATTAATGACAATTAATTTAATATTTTACAAATTTTATATTGTATTAGGTTTAATTGATGAAAATAGATAACTTTTTAAAACTGAAAGACTTCCAAAAAGTCATTGTGAAAAATGAAAAAATAGAACTGGATAACTCACTTTTAGTCAGGATTAATAAAAGTTTTCAGTTTTTGAAAGATTTTTCAAAGAATAAAATCATATATGGTGTAAACACAGGGTTTGGACCCATGGCACAATTTAAAATCCATGATGAAGACACTCAGCAGTTACAATATAATTTAATAATTAGTCATTGTTCGGGAATGGGGAATCTTTTACCGGAAGAAGAGGTTAAAGCTTGTATGTTAGCAAGATTAAATACCTTATCATTGGGTAACTCGGGTGTCGATGAATCTGTTGTTTTTTTGTTGAAAGAGTTAATCAATAGGAATATTATCCCTTTAGTATTTGAGCATGGAGGAGTAGGGGCAAGTGGTGATCTTGTTCAACTTGCGCATTTGGCTTTAGTATTGATTGGGGAAGGAGAAGTCTTATATAAAGGAGAGAGAAAATCAACAAAAGAAGTTTACAAAATAGAAGGTTTAGAGCCTGTTAAAGTTGAAATTAGAGAAGGTTTGGCTCTAATGAATGGAACTTCTGTGATGTCTGGGATTGGAGCTATTAATACTTACAAGGCAAATCAGCTCATTGATATATCGATTAAACTTTCTTGTGCAATTAATGAGATTGTTCAGGCTTACGATGATCACTTGTCAGAGGCTTTAAACGGAACAAAAAGGCATAATGGGCAACAAAAAATTGCAGAAAAAATGCGTGCGCACTTATCGGATAGTAAATTGATTAGAAAGAGAGAAGATCATTTGTATAATCATTTTGAAGAAGAGGAAACAGTCTTTAAAGAAAAAGTTCAAGAGTATTATTCGTTAAGATGTGTACCTCAGATAATAGGTCCTGTTTTAGATACTTTAGAATATACAGAAAAAGTCCTTGAAAATGAGATAAATTCTGCTAATGATAACCCAATTATTGATTTTCAAAATCAACAGGTCTATCATGGAGGAAACTTTCATGGAGATTATATTTCCTTGGAAATGGATAAGCTTAAAATAGTCATTACTAAACTTACAATGCTTGCCGAAAGACAGTTGAATTATCTTTTAAACTCTAAAATAAATGAAATTTTACCCCCTTTTGTAAATTTAGGAAAGCTAGGTTTTAATTTTGGTATGCAAGGTGTACAGTTTACAGCTACTTCTAGCACGGCAGAAAGCCAAATGTTATCTAATTCTATGTATGTCCACAGTATACCTAACAATAATGACAACCAGGATATAGTAAGTATGGGAACCAATTCGGCGGTGATCTGTAGAAAAGTGGTAGAGAATGCTTTTGAGGTATTGACTATTGAAGCAATTACGATTGTTCAAGCTATTGAATATCTGGGGTATCAAGATAAAGTATCTTCTGCAACAAAAGAATTATATAATGAAATCAGAAGCATAGTACCTTCTTTTTCGGAGGATATGGTGATGTATCCTTATTTAGAGGAGGTGAAAAAATATTTTAAGGGAATATAATTAAAAAATTGATATATGAAATGTGCAATCATAACGGGAGGATCTAGGGGAATTGGCAGAGCCATTTGTATAAAGATGGCTGAAGAAAAAAACTATCATATATTGATTAATTATACTTCCAATGAAGTTGCAGCCAGAGAGACTTTAGCTAAAGTTATAGAGCAAGGTGCAACGGGTGAAATACTAAAGTTTGATGTGGGAAATTTTGAAGAAGTACAAAATGTTTTAACAAACTGGCAGGAAGAAAATCCTCAGGCAGTTGTAGAAGTTATTGTTAATAATGCAGGGATTACAAAAGATGGCCTATTCATGTGGATGCCTCGTGAGGACTGGAATAATGTAATCAATACAAGTTTAAATGGTTTCTTTAATGTGACTAACTTTTTTATACAGAAACTGCTTCGAAATAAATACGGAAGAATTATCAATATGGTGTCAGTATCCGGTGTTAAAGGTACTGCTGGGCAAACTAATTATTCTGCAGCAAAAGGAGCTTTAGTGGGAGCTACTAAAGCACTTGCCCAAGAAGTAGCAAAAAGAAATATTACGGTGAATGCAGTAGCACCAGGGTTTATAAGAACAGATATGACTCAAGAGTTTAATGAAGATGATCTTAAGGCGATGATCCCGGCAAATAGATTTGGAGAAGCTGACGAAGTGGCCGATTTAGTTGCATTTTTAGCTTCTAAAAAAGCGTCTTATATTACTGGAGAAGTAATTAATATTAACGGAGGAATTTACTCATAATCAATATTGGAAATGAAGGAAAGTAGGGTTGTCATTACCGGAATGGGAATTTATTCTTGTATTGGAATCTCTTTAGATGAGGTTAAAGAGTCACTATTTAAAGGGAAGTCGGGGATTATTTTAGATGAAGAAAGAAAAGGATTTGGATATAGGTCTGGACTTACAGGCTATGTTCCTAAGCCGGATTTGAAAAGTTTACTTAATAGAAGACAACGTATAAGCATGGGGGAAGAAAGCGAATATGCTTACCTTGCTACTGTGGATGCTCTAAAGCAAGCCCAAATTGATCAAGATTTTCTCGATACTAATGAAGTAGGAATTCTGTATGGGAATGATAGCGTTTCTAAAGCAGTAGTGGATGCTATAGATGTTGTAAGAGATAAAAAAGATACCACATTGATGGGGTCTGGAGCTATCTTTAAATCAATGAACTCAACCGTTACGATGAATCTTTCAACCATTTTTAAGCTACGAGGAATCAATTTGACGATTAGTGCAGCGTGTGCTAGTGGATCACATTCCTTGGGTTTAGCTTATTTAATGATTAAAGGAGGCTTACAGGATATGATTGTATGTGGAGGTGCTCAGGAAACTAACTCATATTCAATGGCAAGTTTTGACGGCTTAGGTGTATTTTCTGTGAGGGAGGATAATCCAACAAAAGCTTCTAGACCTTTTGATTCTCAGAGAGATGGGTTAATTCCAAGTGGAGGAGCTGCTACTTTAATTGTGGAAAGCTTAGAATCTGCACAAAGAAGAGGTGCTCATATTATAGCGGAAGTGGTGGGCTATGGTTTCTCTTCCAATGGAGGCCATATTTCAACCCCTAATATTGATGGTCCTGCATTAGCTATGAGCCGAGCTTTACAACAATCGGGTCTCACCACAAAAGATATTGATTATATTAATGCTCACGCGACTTCCACACCTATTGGTGATGCTAATGAAGCAAAAGCAATTTTTGAGATCTTTGGAGGAGAAGTACCTGTAAGCTCCACAAAGTCTATGACAGGTCATGAATGCTGGATGGCTGGAGCAAGTGAGGTCATTTATTCAATTTTGATGATGCAAAACAACTTTATTGCTCCCAATATTAATCTGGAAAACCCTGATGATGAGGCTAAAAATATAAATTTAATCGCTGAAACGAAAAATCAAAAAATTGATGTATTTTTGTCAAATTCTTTTGGGTTTGGGGGAACCAACTCTGCATTAATTGTTAAAAAATTTGATTAAAAAGATGGAAAGGGAAAAAATTGTTGCTATCGTTAATGATTTTTTGATCAATGAGTTTGAGGTAGACAGAGATGAAATCAGCAATGAAGCAAATCTGAAAAAAACGTTAGGACTGGATAGTTTAGATTATATTGATTTAGTGGTTGTTATTGAATCTAATTTTGGTGTGAAGTTAGGGGAATCAGATTTCAAGCAAATGGTTACTTTTGATGATTTCTACACTGCTATTGAAAATAAAATTATAGAGAAAGGCATTTAGTTTCAAATTGACTAAAACAATGAGCCAATACATTTCTACTTTAATTTTTTTATTGGAAATGTTATAGATAGGGTATTGGACAAATTCTAAATATTTTACAATAAAAAGAAATAGTTATTAAAATAATATAATGACTATAAATCTATATATTGATAAATAGTTTCAAATGTTATCATGAGTAAATGGGATGGTAAATCTAAAGGTACAATACTAGGATACAAAATATTTGTTTGGTGTATTAAAAACATAGGGATCAGGAGCTCCTATTTTGTACTTTATTTTGTTGCCACATACTATTTTCTATTTTTAAAAAGAAGTAATCAGTATATATATTATTATTTTTATAAAAGGCTACATTTCAATTACTGGAAATCAAAAATTGCGATCTTCAGAAGTTATTTCACTTTTGGACAGATTTTAATTGATAAAACTGCCATTTCTGCCGGATTAAGGGATCAGTTTACGTATGAATTTGACGGAATTGAAAATCTGAAAGAACTCTTGAAAGAAAATAGAGGAGGCGTTTTAATTAGTGCTCACATTGGTAATTTTGAAATTGCTGAATATTTTTTTGCAGATATTGACTTCAAATGCCAAATTAATTTAGTTACAACAGATCAAGAAGTAACTGTTATTAAAGAATATTTAGAAAGTGTTGCGAGTGAAAAGAGCAATATTAAGTTTATCAATATTAAAGATGATATGTCTCATATTTTTGAAATTAATAATGCTTTAGTAAAAAATGAACTCATTTGTTTTACTGGTGATCGTTATTTTGAAGGCTCAAAATATTTAGAAGCAGACTTTCTAGGAGAAAAAGCAAAGTTTCCTGCCGGACCTTTTCTAATAGCTTCTAGGCTTGGAGTTCCCGTAGTGTATGTGTATGTAATGAAAGAAAAAGAGCTTCATTACCACTTATATGCCAGACAAGCACAAGGTTTCAAAAAGAGAGATTCGCAGGCTTTATTACATTCATATGTTCAAAATCTTGAAGCAATGATCAAAAAATATCCTTTTCAATGGTTTAATTATTTCGATTTTTGGGATGATATTGATTAATTTTTTTAATTTTAGGTCAGAAAACTAAATAGCCCTGAATACCTGAAATTTAGAGAAGAATATTCTATGTCTGTGTAACATATAATTTCTCTTTTGAAAAAAAATTATGACATACTTATAATAGGTAGTGGTTTAGGAGGCCTCGTTTCAGCCCTTATTTTGGCAAAAGAAGGATTGAAAGTCTGTGTGTTAGAGAAAAATAACCAGTATGGAGGCAACTTACAGACCTTTTCACGGAATAAATTAATTTTTGATACCGGAGTTCATTATTTGGGAGGGCTTTCCAAAGAGCAAAATCTATATTGGTATTTTTCTTATTTGGAAATAATGAGGGATCTTGAACTTGAGCAAATGGATTCTCATGGATATGATAAAATATCTTTTGATAATGATCCATTAGAATATCCCCATGCTCAGGGACATGAAAACTTTATATATCAGCTATCACAATTTTTTCCTAATGAAAGGAAGAATTTAGAAAAATATTGTAAAGAAATTCAAAATATATGTAGTCGATTTTCACGATATAATATTGTAGGTGAAGAAACCGATTATGAAGACATTCTATATCTCAATACTAAAAGTTTTATAGAATCAATAACAGATGATAAAACGTTACAATCAGTTTTACTAGGATCCAATTTTTTATATGGAGGAGACTCTGAAAATGCACCACTCTATGTTCATGCTTTGACAATAAATTCCTATATACAGAGTGCTTATAAATGTATTGGAGGGGGTAGCCAGATTTCTAAACTTTTGATTCGTAAACTGAGGGAATACGGTGCAGATATCTATAAACGTTCTGAAGTTTCCGAATTGGTTTTTGATAAAGACAATATATTGAGGTCTGTAAAAATCTGCTCAGGGAAAGAGTATTATGCAAAACAATTTATTTCAAATGTAGATATTCGTACTACTATTACATTAGTAGGAGAAGAGAAATTTAAAAAATCTTTTCTGAATAGGGTTTTTAGTTGGAAACCTGTTTCATCATGTTTTAGTGTATATTTAGTTTTAAAACCTCAAAGAATATCTAATTTTAATTATAATGTTTATCATTTTTCGTCCGAAGAGCTCGTGTGGAATGCTACACATTATGACGAAGACAAGTGGCCTGAAATGTATATGCTTTCTTCTACAAAATCGAAAGAGTATTTTGGCTTTGCAGAAAGTTTAACCGCTATTTCTTATATGAATTTTGATGAGGTTAGAGCTTGGGAAAATACAATAAATACTGTTGTAAATGAACACGAACGGGGCGAGACTTATAAAAAATTCACACAAGAAAAAGCTGAAAAAATGATTTCAGCCCTTGAAAAGAAAATTCCTGACCTAAGAAAGTCTATTAAAAGGGTATATACCTCTTCACCACTTTCTTATCGAGATTATATTGGAAGTTTTGAGGGAAGTATTTACGGTTATCTTAAAGATTCTGAAAACCCCATGAAGACGATGGTATCTCCACGTACAAAAATTAACAATTTATTTTTAACGGGTCAATCTGTTACTATGCATGGAGTATTGGGAGTCACAGTAGGAGCATTTAATACTTGTGCCGAAATAGTAGGAAAGGATCTGATTAATGAACGTCTTAGACAAATGATTAATCAAAATATAAGTGATAAAAAATAATTTAGAAAATAAAATCCAAATTCAACAATATAGGATAAGCTTTGTACTTATTCTACCTCTTATATTTTTCCTTTTTTCTTGTGGAGTGAGAAAATCAATTCATCATTTACCGGGTATAAATCAGTATTCTTTAGAAATTCCAAAAATTAATATAATTAATGATTCTACTTTTAGTTATGGTCAAAATTATCTGACAAAAAATAAACAACAACTTTGGGAGCTTTATATTCAAGGAAATCCTTTACAGTTAGGGTATAATAATGGAGCATTAACACAAAGTTTGATGCTAAGGCAAGAAGAAATTTTCTTTTCCAAAGTAGAGAGTTTTGTGCCTTCCAAATTTAAACAGAAAATATTAGGGAAATTTTTGAAGTGGTATAATAGAAAAATGTACCTCAATGTTAGAGATGAATATCAGGTTGAATTATACGGCCTTTCTCAATATTCATCAAAAAAATATGATTTTATAGCTCCTAGATATCTAAGAAATCTATATTTACATGGAGCGCATGATATTGGGCATGCCTTACAGGATTTAGCTATTGTGGGATGTACGTCACTTGCGGTTTGGGATGCTAATTCTGAAAATGGAGAGCTTTTAATAGGGCGAAATTTTGATTTTTATGTCAATGATGAATTTGCAAAAAATAAAGTAGTTGAGTTTGTAGAACCAAATGAGGGTATTCCTTATATATCGGTAAGTTGGCCAGGAATGATAGGCGTAATTTCTGGAATGAATAAAGAGGGAATTACGGTTACCATTAATGCAGGGAAATCTAAAATACCATTAGCTGCTAAAACACCTGTTTCTTTAGTAACAAGAGAAATTTTACAATATGCAACCAATATTGATGAAGCAATTACCATTGCAAAAAAAAGTAAAGTTTTTGTTTCAGAATCCATTCTCATAGGAAGTGCCCACGATAGAAATGCTGTTATTATTGAGATATCACCTAATAATTTTGGATTGTATCATGCTAAAAATTCAAGTAAAATTTTTTGTACTAATCATTTTCAGTCTGAGGCTTATAAAAATGATAAAATAAACCAAAAACATATTTTAGAAAGTCATTCAGAGTATAGATATAAAAAACTTGGGGAGCTTTTAGAGGAATATAAAGAATTAAATCCTGAAAAAATGGCAGCTATTTTAAGAGATCAATCGGGATTAAACCATAGAAGAATAGGCTATGGTAATGAAAAAGCTATAAATCAACTTCAAGCTCACCATTCAATTATATTTTCACCAGAGAAAAAATTGGTTTGGGTTTCTTCAAGTCCCTACCAATTAGGTGAATATGTTTGTTATGATTTGAATATAATTTTTTCGGAAAAGAGATTCCAAAATGGAGAGCTTGCTAATTCATCTATGAATATATCTCCTGATCCTTTTATTGATTCCCAAGAATTTGAAGATTATAAAGAATGTAAAGAAAAAATGCTTGAGGTTGAAAAAGCGACCGATACTAAGGGGCAATTTTTATCGGATCAATATCTTAATCACTTTAAAGCATTAAATGCTGATTTTTGGAAGGTTTACTTTGAAACCGGAAAGTATTATTATAGCAAAAAAGAATATCAGAAATCAAAGATAGAGTTTGAGAAGGCTCTTACTAAAGAAATTACAACAACTCAAGATAAGACTACTATAGAAAAACACCTCAATAAAACGTTAAAAAAAGTAAAACTAAAGAAATGATGTCAAAGAAGATTAAATTACTATTGTACGTGCCTTTTATTATGATTTTATGTTATTCTGTGCTGCTGCTCAGAAGATATAATTCTTTTTCGAAACTTTTAACTATTCATGAGTATAGCAATAAAATTGATAGTTTCGGAAACATAATATTACTTCTCCTTCCTATTGTATTGAATCTTTTTTTTGTGATTTTTGTCTGGAGATTAATCAAAAGTCCGGATAAATTAATAGCCAATTACATTGTTAGAGTAGAAAATGAACCTAAACTCTATTATAATGTTCAATTAACATTGGTTGTATTATCTATATTTTTTACGGTAATTACAACAATATTATTATTTGCAGGCTTTGTTTAAATTGTTAATTATTTTCTGTATCCAGTTTATTTAAGAAGAGTAAAACTGCTGTACCAGAGAGTATTGACATTACGGTAGCGAGAATTAAACTTCCAATTATGTATTGGAAGAGATGGTTCTTGATCAGTTGAAAGTTCAGCTCTTGAGATAAAATATTACTATTACCGGATACAAAAGGAGTTCCTAAAAATAGAGATGCAGCAATAATAAATGGAATAAAAGGAGGTAAGCTTATATTAGAAGCCAAAAATGCGAGAACTTTATTAAGCTTGAAAAGAACAGCTAATGATATCACAAGTAAAGTCTGAAATCCCCAAAAAGGAGATAATCCTATAAATATCCCTAAGGCAATAGAAAAGGCTTTTGTACGGTTTGTTCCATCGCTTTCTAATATATCTTCTTTTAGAAATTTTTTAAAACTTTTTTTTTGGAAGTTATTCACAAAGTTTCTTGGAATAATGTAAAACAAGGTAATGATTACTAAAATGGTATTTAGGATACTGATGCGGGTAAAATCTTTGAAAGGTCTAAAATGTGAAACCCTTTCAAGAGGATCATATAAGACTTTTACAGGCACATTTTTTACAGGAATATGGTTCCAGGCAGTTCTTACAATGATTTCAATTTCAAATTCAAATTTTGGAGTAAAATATTTTTTGGGTATTCTGAGAAGTGGATATAATCTATATCCGGATTGAGTATCCTCAAGCTTAATTCCTGTCTCGAACCAAAACCAGAAATTGGAGAACTTATTTCCAAAACTGCTTTTTTTGGGAATACCATCCTGAGTCATGTTTCTTTTTCCAATAAATAAGGTATCTTCTTTTTCTTTGAAAAGAGCATCAATGAATACCGGAATATCTTCTGGGTAGTGCTGTCCGTCAGAATCAATTGTTATGGCATAATTAAAGCCTTGTTCGATTGCTTTTCTAAACCCAAGTTTTAATGCGTTTCCTTTTCCTTTATTTTGAGAAAGTGTAAGGGTTGTAATTTGTGAATAATGATCTAAGATTTGGGATGTGGAATCTGTAGAACCATCATTAACGACAATAATATGAGAGGTATAATCTAATATTCCATCAATTATTTTTTTCAGTGTCTTTTGATTATTATATGTAGGGATTACAATGCAAACTTTTTTTTCTGAAATTACTTTTTGGACTTCTATAGTGGTCATTGCTTTATTTTAAAGTTGCTTTTTCAGAAGCACTTATCGTTTTGGATTGCATTACAAATTGTTTGATATAGTTTTTAAGAGAAGTATTCTGCTGAGCATAATTATTGAAGATGAAGTTTTTATCTTCTTTTAAATTCCCTCGATATCCTACAATTTTTGGAAGGTTTTCCTGAATACTTAATCTTATGACTCTTAATTCTAGAATATTAGGATTGGATTTAATAAGGCGTTCCAAATTGGTAGCTCCTGTTTTCACCAATGATTTTCTGTTCTGTTTAGTAATTTTTGCCTGCATAATTTGTGCAGCCGCTTTATAGCCTAAAATTACAGGATCTGAATCCGTTTCTTTTTCTGCAATCGTAATAAAATTCTGAGTATTTGTAGCAGAAGAATTGGCTTTAGCATAGCTAGTTCTAATAGATTCCAGATTCGTTTGAAAGAAGAGTAAGAAAGATGCTAAGAAGGATACAATGAAGTTCATGGTGTCATTTTTTATAGTGTACTGACATTTTTAATGCAATAGTCTCGCCAAAGAGGGTGGTATTTTTTACTTTAATATCATCTCCATTTTCATCAATATCTAAATGTAAGGTCAGTTCTGGAGTTTCAAAAGGATTGATGATGGCCATAAACTTAACATTAGATGCAGATTTTAGGAAAAGTTGAGTTGAGGTAAATTCTTCCGTAAGCTCTTTTACTATTTGCATCATACAAACTCCTGGGGTCACCGGATTTCCAGGAAAATGGCCTTTAAAAATTTGATGGTCTTTATTTAAATAAATAGTAGCAATGAAGCCTCCTGATTCTTGTTTTTTGTAGGATTGTAGCGTGTAGAAATCAGTAAGAATGGTTTTCATTTTATTCGGTTTCAGTTATTTGATATAGTTTTATATTGATTTTAAAATCTCTATGTTGCAAATGAATACTATCTGCGAAGTTATGTTTTTTTGAATCAAACGTAAAATCAATTTTCTCCTTATTATTTTTGGTATAAATAATCTTGCTTAACAAATGATTTTCTTTATTGAGAAAGAGATAATATTTTTTATTTTCACTTTTTGAAAGATAAATAGACATGGTTTCTTGTTCAAAACTTTCACTAATTGAATATTCTCTTTTTAGAAGTTGTTGGAAGTCGTTTTTTAAAAAATTTAGGATTACTTTTTTTTTCAAATCCGGCAGAATATAATTAATTTTAAAACGATCTTGAGAAATTTCAAAATCAATTAATTTATTTCCAAAATCCGAAGTTAAGGCAACACGATGGGTTGAATCATCTAATTTTTTTATTATTAAAATACCACTTACATGATGTTTATAAATATCTATTTGGCATTTGTAAACATAATCTTGACTAGAAGAAAAATAAAGATTTTCGACTATTTTTTTAGTATTTGAAACAGGTTTTGCATCTGTAAGCTGGTAGGACTTACAACATACAAAAAGTAAAAGAATACCGCTATAAAGAAAAATCTGAAGCAGGAATCTGGGCATTGATTTTTGTGTTTTTAAACATAATATGGGTGGTGTCTCCTGATGCTTCCGTCATATTTACCTGTGAAACGACGGATTGATTTTTAAGAAATTGCAATTCGATTTGTTTAATGTATTTTAATAACTGTGCTGATTTTGGGGTAAATTTGGCAATATTTGAATTGTTATTTTTAAAATAGGTCACGGAAAATTCTGGGTCAGTAAACATGTTTCCATTTGAACTTCCCACAATTAATTTATTGATTTTTTCGAAAGTTTTACTTTTTGCATCAACAGAAGACTTTTTACCTTGATCATTGATGAAAATTTTATTTTCTTTAAACACAATACTATATTGATAAGGTTTTGTATATTTCCAACTTAGCATGTTGGGCGATTTTAAAGACATTTTTCCGTAAGTAACAATATTTTTATCCAAAAAATCCATTTTTTTTGTTTGAATAAAATCACTCTGTAATGTTTTTATTTCTTTTGTTTCTGATGATATTTTTGCCACAAACGCTTTTGCTTCTGCTCCTGACATAGCCATGTTTTGTGAAAATAAGGATGCTGAAATAAGCGAAAATGTTACTGAAATAAACGCTTTAATCATTTTTTATAATTGAATTAATAGTAAAAGTAGAATATTTTCTCTCCTTCAAAAATAGTAATATATCGGCTAAGACATTATACGTTTTTTGTGAAGTATCATGTAGAAGGATTATATTTCCTTTTTTTAGACTTTTGGTAACTTTTTTGTAAATTTTTTTCTCATCAGAGGTAATGGTGTCTAAGGAACGTATATTCCATCCAATACTTTTTTTATGAGTCTTTTTAATTGCTTTTGCGATGTTTGGATTGGTAACACCGAATGGAGGTCTATATAGATTTGTTTTAATATTACCTACTTTAAAAATAATCTCATCACAACGTTCAATTTCATTGGTTATTTTTGAGGTAGATAAAAAACCGGTATTATTTGAATGAGAAAAAGTGTGATTTCCAATGGTATGTCCTTCTAAAATAATTCTTTTGAATGTTTCTGGATATTTTTCGATCTGTTTTCCGATGCAAAAAAAAGTGGCCTTTATATTATATTCTTTTAGTAAATCTAAAAATTGAGGAGTAAATTCAGTAGGGCCATCATCAAAGGTTAATGTCACCTCTTTAAGTTTTGTTCTTTTATGGGTAATGCTATTAACAAAATACCCCAATTGAATATCAAATGATCCCCAAACGATAACCGAAGAAAAAGCGAAGAATGTCGCAAGATATACCCAAAAACTTCCATGAAACGCATAAATAAAAACGTTGCAGAACATGTAAAATATGATGAAGGGATAGTGTTTCATCCTGTATTATTTGTATATAATTTGAATAAATCTACAACTTTTCTTTGTAATTATGCTTTTCTCAATAATATCAGGCTATGATCATTTCCTCCAAATTGATTATAAAGAAGGATGTGTTCAATTTTATCTTTTTTTAGATGATTGATCATCATAACTTCGGGAATTTCTTGATGTTTAAGAATATGGCAGGCCATAAATGTGGAGAAACCACTTGCAGTATTAAACTCACCACTCAAATGTTTGTAATATAATAATTCAGAATTAGAAAATAAGTCCATTACTTTCGTATAATAGGTGTCAGATTTTGAATCTCCACTGAATCCTAACATTACAACGTCAATATCATTCCGCGTTAATTTATTTTTAGCTAAAAAATCTTCAATAAATGTAGGGACTATATTGATTTCAATTTTATTAGTTATTTGAATATCGATTAGTTGGGCATAAGAATTTTCTTTTTTCTCTTTTTCTATTACAAAAAAACTGGCTCCTTCTCCCCATATAACACCATCTGTTGATGAGTTTAAATAATCCACAGGAAGATTAGCTTCTTTTTTAATAGTATCATTTAACCGGTATAACTCCATTGTTCTTTCAGTTTGTTCGTCTGTTGAACCTACTAAAACAGATGAAGCTTCATTGTCATTAATCTGAAGTTTTGCATCCAATAATGAAAACTCTAAAGAAGAAGAGTGGTTGACATACGTGAAATTGTAAGCATGACATTGTAACGCTAAAGCAATTTGGCCAGAAACAGTATTGTGAGTGGATTGGATAAAATGGGTCGGAGTTAAAAATTCTTCATGGTTATCAATCACATTTTTTAAAAACTTTTCAGAATCTTGTGAGCACCCCATGCCAGTTCCTATAATGATAGCATCAGGGACTTCAACTTTTGCTTCCTTTAAAGCATAATGTGATGCCATGGAGCTCATTTTTACTGTTTTAGACATTCTTCTGATCAGGGCCGGAGGAATGAGCTCTTTGTAATTGGGTTCAATTGCTTTTAAAACTTGAACAGATTTTTCAGGTTTTAAATGATATATAAAATCTTTGTTTAAAGTGTCTTGAACGGATATACAGGCTGCACCGTTGATGTAAACTGCATTCATGATTTGGAGAAAATTAAGGTTGAACAGTTACCCCCAAATCCAAATGAATTGGAAAGAACATGATTAATCTCTTTTTCTGTTAATTTAGTTACAGGAACTAAATCAAATTCTTCCATTTTTGTTTTGAAGTTCAGATTGGGGAATATCATATTGTTTTGCATGGCTAACACTGAAAATATAGCTTCAACTCCTGCTGCAGCTGCTAAAGTATGCCCTGTAAAGGCTTTGGTAGAACTGAATTCAGGGACATGATTTTCACCAAAGATTCTAATCATCGCAATACCTTCCGATAAATCATTATTAGGAGTAGCGGTTCCGTGAACATTGATGTAGTCAATATTTTCTTTCTTTAAACCGGAAATTTTTAATGCTTTTTCCATGGCGAGATAAGCTCCTTGTCCATTTTCTGATGACGCGGTTTGATGATGGGCATCGTTGGCATTTCCATAACCGGAAAGGTAGCCTAACACCTTTTTGTTTTCTTTTTTAACAACCTCATCAGATTCTAAGACTATAAAAGCGGCAGCTTCTCCAAGATTAAGCCCTTTTCTGTTGTTATCAAATGGAGTGTTGTATGAGTCTGTAAGAATCATTAAAGTATTAAAGCCATTGAGCGTAAATTTTGAAAGAGAGTCAGTACCTCCTACAATAACGCGATCTAAAATACCATTTTTGATGAGTTTTGCGCCCGTCATAATTGCATTTGCGGCAGAAGAACAAGCTGTACTGATGGTTGAAACGATACCTTTCAGGCCGAGGTAATCAGCTATAAGTAATGATGAACTGCCAGCATCATGAGAGTCGATATATTTTTGTTTTTCAGGAATCTCTTCATAGGAATAGAAATACTTTTCCGTAATATCCATTCCGCCAACACTGGTAGAAGAAATTAAACCTGTTTTATATTCATTAATATTTAAAATATCGGCGCTTTCTATTGCTTCTTTTGCCGCAATCATTCCTAATAAAGAGGTTCTTGTCGCATTATTTCCTTCATCCAGCTGAAGTTTTTGTGCAAGTTCTTCATTAGACAGTTTTATTTCGCCTGTTTTGATATTTCCGGCATGACGGGTTTCAAATAATTCAATATCTGAAATTCCATGTTTTCCATTTTTTAATGAACTCAAATTTTCCCCTACATTGTTTCCAATGGAAGAAATGATACCCATTCCTGTTATGGCAATTTTTTGACTCATTTTATAGAAAATATATCAATATTTTAATGTAACAATGTATTATATAATGTATCAATGTAAGAGGTTTCTTGTAATTGCTAGGCTGTTACATTGATATATTGTTATACTGAACTACCTATTTCGTTCTATTCTCCTCAATAAACTTGGCCATAGTTTCAATAGACGCAAAAATTTCTTTTCCTTTTTTAGGGTCTGATAATTTTATTCCGTATTCCTTATCAAGAAGAACGATTAATTCAAGAGCATCGATAGAATCCAGCCCAAGACCTCCTCCAAATAAAGGATCCGTATCTTTGATTTCTTCTATTGCCACATCTTCAAGATTAAGAACTTCGATGATTTTGTGCTTTAATTCTTCTCTTAAGTTTTCCATAAATATTAAATATCATTAATAGTGCATCAGTTTGGCAATGTAATAATAGCCTTTAACATGGCTTAAAATTGGTAAACTGATATATTGTTATATTACAAAGTAAGCAAATATACAAAAGCCATATAACTTTCTCGATACAATTCTACCCAACCACACAATACTTTGTCGGCCTTCCCTGAATGTAAAAGCTGCTCAGAATAGGTATTTATAAAGTTTTCGTCAAATTCATCCAAAACAAAGAAAACATTTTCGGTTTGCATGCTATGCTTAATACTAATTTCTCCTAGACAAATATTAGGTAAGGTATATACAAAAACGGCTGGACTTGGGAAATAATGATCTGGGGTATTGATACTTTCTTGATATTTATAATCAGTATCCAGACTAGATGATTTATTAGCAAAGACTAATGCTGTTCTGCTTTGGTCTCCTTCTTTTAAAATCTTTTCAGCAGCGAGAAAAGCCAGTTTACTTAGGTTATCCATTTTATGAAATTTGGGATAATTGAGTTGTAGACTTTTATAAGCTTCTTTTGCAAAATCTGAAAAAATTTCACATTGACTTTCAAAGACAATTTCATTATTGACAATTATTTTTGAATTTTCTATAGTGCAAATGTCTGTTTTCGTAATCATTTCCTTATCCTTTTAACATTTTTCTAAAATAATGGCGGCGTTACAGCCTCCAAAACCAGAGGCCGTTTTCAAAATATACTTAATTTCCGAAGACTGTTTTTCCTTTATAATATTTAAAGATAGGGACGTACCTTCTTTTTCAAAATTTTTAGAAGGAATCAATATATTTTTCAAAGCACTCTCCATTGAAATAATGCTTTCCAGAAGCCCGGAAGCACCTAAACAATGTCCATAATAACCTTTCAGACTATTTAAAGGCACATTCTGTAATCCCATTCGATTGAAAGCAACGGCTTCCATTTCATCATTATATAGAGTTGCTGTTCCGTGTGCAGAAATGAAATCAATGTCTTTTGGAGAGAGATTAGCTTCTTTCATTGAGTTTGTGATACTTGCAAAGAGCCCATCCCCTGTTCTTGAAGGCCCAGAAATATGGTTGGCATCGTTGATGGAGGAATCACCCAAAATTTTAAAACTAATTATTTCGTTTTCATTCAGTTCAGATGTTATATACATTGCTGCGGCTCCTTCTCCAATATTGATGCCATCGCGGTTTTTATCATAAGGTTTGCAAGGGGCTATTCCGATGGCTTGGAAAGAGTTGAATCCCGAAATCACAAATTCCGAAACCTCATCTCCAGCTATGACAAAAGCATCTTTATATCTTCCCCCTTGGATTATTTTTTTGGCAATAGATATTGCGACTACTCCCGAAACACAAGCGTTAGAAACTACAATAGGTTTAGTTTTAAATCCAAAAAAATCCGCAATCTTTTGCGCTAAATTTGAGAGATAAACTCCTTCCGGTAATGTTGATTGATTTTTTAGTAAACTAATATTTCCTTTTGTCGTAGATAAAATAAAAGCGGACTTCTCTGTAATATTATACCTTTCAACGATAGGTCTTAAAGCTAATAGAAACATTTTTTCAAGTCTTGTAAAGTCTTGATTATCGAAGTATTGCTTGAATTCATTTTCCAGTTTTTCAGAATGGATTATAGAAGTATAAAAAGCTTCTTGGGTTTCTATAACTTGATGTAAGGCTATGCCTGATTTTCCTTCTAAAATAGAATTCCAATTAGATGAAATATCAAAACCTAAAGGCGTGACACAATTGTAATCTGTAATATAAACTTCTTTTGTCATTATAATCCCATTTTGTCTTTCCAAGCCTGAAAAAACTCAGGGTTATATAAACATAAATTCTGATCAGAATCTAAGAAAACCTGAATGGTTTCCCCTGTACAAACTAATTTATTGTCTTCATTGAAAATTTCATATTTAAAGATCAACTTCGCAGAATGGGAATTCACAAATGTGGTAACAATATTGAATGTTTCTCCATATTGTAAGGGAAGAAAATGTTCGCAGGTGCTTTTCACAATGGGAGTTACAAATCCGGCTTTTTGAATATCTAAATAGGTGAGTTCGTGCTTGCGACCAAACGCCTCCCTACCATCTTCAAAATAAACAATGTAATGCCCATGCCAAACAATTCCCAGAGGGTCCGTTTCGTTGAATCTTACTCTGACGTTTTCTGTATGTTGTAATATATTTTTTTTAGACTGCATGTTGTTTTCTTTCGTAAAAAATGGAAATAATAACCATTATAAAATAAAATAAAAATAGTAAGGCTAACTCTTTTATAATGCTGCCAATCCCACCATTTCTAAGAATGATGTCATAATACGCATTTAATCCCCAATTCATAGGAGAAAATTTAGCAATATTTTGCATAAATTCTGGCATAAGAAAAACAGGGACCCATATTCCTCCGATAGCTGCTAAAACAACTACGGAAGTTGCACCAAAAGGAGCTGATTGTTCTTGTGTGTTGGCAATAGTACCTAATAATATTCCAAAACCTATTGCTGCTAGGCCGGCAAATAATGTGACTACTATAAGAGGAAACATTTTTCCTGAGATATCAAATGCAGGAAGATTCATATAGGGGAAAAGATAGATACCAACTGCAACCATTAATAAAAACTGAACAATACAAATAATAAGATAGGTAAATGTCTTTCCTAGAATATGAATAAAATAGGGGGTCGGACTAATTTTTATCCTCACACTAGTTCCCTGACTTTTTTCTTTTACTAAGTTAATAGAAAGCGGAACTACCACAAAGAAAATAGCGAAGAGAGTCCAAGCCGGGACATTGTGTTGTACGGAATTGGGTATTATTTCAGTATTATTTCTCTTAGGTGATATTTCTTTAAAGCTGATAAAGTTTTTATTTTCATCTAAATTTTCTGTAGTTCCGAGCTGATCTTGAAATGCAGTGTAAATTTTTTTATTTTCGATTTCAAAAATCATTTTATTTACAGAGTTCATGACCGAATTTTTGAATCCTACATTGGTAGCAGGATCGAAATATAAATGAATTTCTTTGGCTACCGAAATGGGTTGATTAACTATCGTTGAATCGGTTTCTAAGCCAAAAGAATTAACGATCTTTTGAACTTTTATATCTATATTAGAATTTAAATCGTGAGTTAAGTTTTTCGGAATGACAATTGCCATTTGATAATTTCCCGAGAAAACGGCATCTTGGGCAGACTTTTCATTATAATGAGTTAATAAACGAAATGTGTTGCTATTTTCTAGTTCTTGTTTGATGTTTTTTGAAACTTCGGATTTGTCATTATCAATGAAAATAATAGGGATTTTTGAGCCTTCTAGGTTTTTGAAAGTAGAATCTTGGATCAAAGTAATGGTTACGATCAATAATAAAGGCATTACAAAAATGATCACAATTCCTCCTATATCTCTTTTTAGCAAAAGGATTTCTTTAACGAAACTTCTCCATAGTTTATATGATAACATCTCTTAGTTCTTTTCCGGTTAATGAAATGAAAACATCTTCAAGATTTTCAGCATTGCCTATTTGAGTAATAAGTTCTTCAGGTGTTCCTGCAGCATGAATTTTTCCTTTATCAATGATTGCTATTTTTGTACAAAACTCTTCTGCCTCGGAAAGATGATGCGAGGTGTAAATAATACATGTTCCATTTTTATTTAATTCTTGTAAAAAATCGATA
This sequence comes from Chryseobacterium potabilaquae, assembly GCF_902728265.1. Lineage (GTDB taxonomy): Bacteria > Bacteroidota > Bacteroidia > Flavobacteriales > Weeksellaceae > Chryseobacterium > Chryseobacterium potabilaquae. Next base: position 35,495 of record NZ_CACVBR010000010.1, on the reverse strand, counting down.
ATTACCTTTTTAGATTGTACATCAACACCTACAGTAGGTTCATCTAAGAATAGAACTTTTGGTTGATGGAGTGTACTCGCAATGAGGTTACAACGACGTTTCATACCCCCTGAAAATTGTTCTACTTTTTTATGAGCAAATTTTGATAAACCCATGATCTCTAAAGATTCATCAATTACATTTCTTAATTCTTTATGGCGTAAACCGTATAAACTTCCGAAATACATTAGATTTTCTTTGGCGGTCAAAGTTGGATATAGAGCATATTCCTGAGGAACAATCCCAATGATTTGTCTTAATTTGACACTGTCTTTTTGAGGTGACAATCCATTAATTTTAAATTGTCCTGTAGTGGGTTTAATTAAACCTGAAAGTATCGATATCAATGTGGTTTTTCCAGCTCCATTAGGTCCGAGAATTCCGTAAATTTCATTTTTTTCAATTGTTAAAGAAATGTTATTTACAGAAAATTCATCGGAATTTTTATATTTTTTACAAAGGTTTTGAATCTCAATCATATTGCTTTTCTCAAGTTTTTATAAAAAGCCTCTTCTAAATCCGCAATATGGAGCATAGATTTAGATAACTCTTGATAAATATTATCCTTTGAATTCCTGTTCTTATAAACACGAGCAATATCTACAGCAAAGTCTCTCCATAAATCGCCAATTATTGTGATTTCTTTAGATAATTCTTTTAGCTGATCATTTTTGAGAATATCGGCGGCTTCTTGTAAAAATGCACCATAAATAAACCTGAAGCCACCGCCTCCCGTACCTATTTCTTCCTGCATTCGGATTAATTGTCCCAAGTAATGATTGGTTACTTTTGTTCCTTTTTTTTCTGCCCATTTAGGAATACTTTTGGCTACCCATTTGATAGCTTTTACGCCCACAATGGGAACAGGAGCCAACATATTTTTACAAGTGTCTTTAATTCCTTTTTTGATCGCTTCTTCCAAATTTATATTTTCCGGAATATAAGTAGGGTAATACATATGGCCTTTTGGGGGAAGTGCTCCTTTCGCATATCTCACTTTTTCTAGCTCTTCGTCGGAAAGAGAAGTTGTAGAGTTCATGACAGGATCACTAATTAAAAACCGATTATTTTCTTTTCCATACACGACTAGGTTGTGTGCATTAAAATGAAATTTATATTCCTCAGGAAAATAAGTTAAGTTAAAAACTCCTACTTGAAGACCAGTGGGAATGTTGTTCTCTAAATTTTTTTCTAAAGCAAGTTGGGCCTCTTTAGGATTTGAAAATTTTTTCCTTTTTATTTTTATTCCTAATCTTTTGGCTGCCTTATTAAAAATAGTGCCAGGCATGGGCCGATAACTAAATCCCGGGGCAAAATTTATTTTTAGAAAAGGAAGATATACAAAGAAAAGGCCGGAGCCTATTCCAAATATCATAGGTTCACTTAATTTCAGGCCTTTATTCAGAAGTAAATTAGAGGCAACGCCATTTTCACAATGTGCAGTCTGATGATGTTCAAAGTCAATTTTCATGATTTTCCGTCAAAGTTTTTTAATTCATCTACTGAGATTCCGAAAGTATTGGCATATTTTTCTAGGACAGACTCACTTAATGTATTGAATATTTTTGGTTTTGTATGTCTTTTTACCCGCCATTGCCACATTCCCACATATGCGGAAAGAACACCTAAATCCATTTTATTTAATTCCATGAAATAAATAATGGGACTCACTTTCTTATCGGCTACATTTTTTTTTGCCTCCTCTATTCTTTCATTAATAAGATTCATCGATTCATCTAGAGCTGCTTTTTTAGCATCCCATCCCGTACTATTTCCTGTTATATAATTATCATTTTCGTCAGTTACATATAATACTTCAGTCATATTTGCTGACTTCAGATTACTTTCATCTTGGGGTAAGTCTTTTTTTTTCATCTGAATAATATATTTTGACTTTCGATTCAATAATTCCATCGTTTAACTATTTAATCGATTGGCTAAAATAATGAAAATCCATAATATGTTTATTATATTATGCTTAATGCCTATATATGAGGTAAAATGTTTTAATTTTAAATAATGCGGTTAGATGTTGATGTTATTTCTAATTTTAGCATATTTGCAATAAAAAAAATAAATTATAATCGTTTATAAGTAAGTTAATTATAAAAAAATGTAACAAGCTTATAAGTAAATGATACTAATGATTTTGGAAACTTGAGTTAAATAAATTAATATTATGAAGAAATTTTTTATTTCTGTTTCTCTTTTCTGTATGCTTAATGCAATAGCTCAGAAATTTGATACACAGAAGTTAACAGATGGCCAAGGGTATTCTTATGAAACCGTAAAGAATGATCAAGCTGGAGTGCGAGTATATACCTTAAAGAATGGCCTGAAAGTATACTTGGCAAAGAATGATGATGCCCCTAGAATTCAAACTTATATTCCAGTAAGAACAGGATCTAATAATGATCCGAGTGATAATACTGGATTAGCTCATTATTTGGAGCATATGGTATTTAAAGGGACTTCACATGTAGGAACTCAGGATTGGGAAAAAGAAAAGGTTTTATTACAACAAATTTCTGATCTTTATGAAGAACATAAAGCGGAAAAGGATCCGGTAAAGAAAAAGGAACTTTACAAAAAAATAGATCAAGTTTCCCAAGAAGCGTCTAAATATGCAATTGCTAATGAATATGATAAAGCCATATCGTCATTAGGTGCAACAGGGACAAATGCCCATACTTGGCTTGATGAAACTGTTTATAAAAATAATATTCCTTCTAATGAGCTTGAAAAATGGTTGAAAGTAGAAAAAGAACGTTTTTCAGAACTGGTTCTTCGTCTTTTCCATACGGAATTAGAAGCGGTTTATGAGGAGTATAATAGAGCACAGGATAATGATGGTCGTCTTGTTAATTATGCAATGATGGATGCTCTTTTCCCTAAGCATCCCAATGGACAACAGACTACGATTGGTACTTCAGAACATTTGAAAAATCCGTCTATGCTTGCTATACATAAATATTTTGATACTTATTATGTGCCCAATAACATGGCTGTAGTACTAGTGGGAGATCTTGATTTTGACAAAACGATAATATTAGTTGATGAATATTTCGGAGCTTTTAAATATAAAGAACTCCCAATGAAAAAAATGGTCACTGAAGATCCTATGACAAAAGTCGTTACAAGAACAGTAAAAAGCCCTACTGCGCCAAGAATGACGATAGCATGGAGATCAGATTCCTATGGTACTAAAGATGCAAGGTTAGCAGATGTAGTCTCAGAGATTTTGAGTAACAGAGGAGATGCAGGACTTATTGACCTTAACATTAATCAGCAACAAAAAACATTAGGTGCAGGTGCTTATGAATCACCCTACAAAATGTATGGGGCATTTGTGATGATTGTTACCCCAAAAGAAGGTCAAAGTTTTGATGAAGCTAAAAAGTTACTTTTGGATCAGATTGAACTAGTGAAAAAAGGGGAATTTCCAGATTGGATGCTAAAAGCTATTGTCAATGATAAGAAAGTTCAGCGAATGAAGAACTGGGAGACAGCGAATGGTTTAGCAACTACACTCTATAATACCTATATTAATGGGGTAACTTGGGAACAAGAGCTTGATGAAATTAATCAATATGAAAAAATATCTAAAGAAGATATTGTAAAGTTTGCTAATAACTTTTTTAAAGATAATTATGCGGTCATTTATAAAGAAAAAGGGGTAAACGATAAATTAGTTCGTGTTGAAAATCCTGGAATTACTCCTATTCAACTTAATAGAGAAGCTCAATCTCCATTCCTTAAAGACCTTTTAAGTATAAAAGCTTCAGAAATTAAACCTGAATTTATTGATTATAAAACAGCGATTCAAACTTCTCAGATCAAAGATAAAAAAATCAGCTTTGTTCAGAATAAATATAATGAGGTTGCTCAGGTAAATTATATTTTCCCTTTTGGTTCAGATAATGATAAAGAGTTGCCTATTGCGGTGACCGTTCTGCAATATTTGGGAACAGATAAATATAGTCCGGAGAAGCTTAAAGAGGAGTTCTATAAATTAGGAATTTCTAATAACTTCAGAACCACAAATGATCAAGTTGTGATTACATTAAGTGGACTTGAAGGAAATATGAAAAAAGGAGTAGAGCTTCTGAACCATTGGTTGACTAATGCAAAAGCCGATAAGGCTATTTACAGTCAAACTGTTAAGACTATTTTAGAAGCAAGGGATGTGGCTAAAAAAGATAAGAATAGAATTATGATTGCACTTTCTAACTATGCTAAATATGGTAAGAACTCTAGAATGACGGATATTGTTTCTAAAGAACGTCTTGAAAAAATTGATGTGACAGAGTTGATGAAAAAGATTAAAGAATTAAATCAATTTCCTTATGAAGTGTTTGTATATGGAAAAGATCAGTCTGGTTTAGAGAAAGCTATTAGTCCTTATATTGTAAATACAAAGCTTCAGCCGGTAAAAGCAAAAGTCTATCCAGAGCCGGTAACAGAAGGGAAAATATACTTTACAAACTATGATATGGTTCAGATGGAAATGTCCAAAGTAGGAAAAGGAGGCGCTGTCAATATAGGTAACTTCGGAAAAGCGGATGTGTTCAATGAATATTTTGGGAAAGGCTTGTCTTCTATTGTTTTCCAAGAGATCAGAGAAAGTAAGTCATTGGCATATTCTGCGAATGTTTCATATGTCAATGCAACAGAAAAAGATCACTCTAATTATGTGACAAATTATATAGGTACTCAGGCCAATAAACTACCTTTGGCGGTTACTGCTATGAGTGACTTAATGTCCCAACTTCCACAAATTCCTGCTCAGTTTGAAAATGCAAAAGGTTCTTCTCTAAAGCAAATTGCTTCTAATAGAATTAATAGAACTAATATATTTTTCAATCAATTAGCTAATGCGAAACTAGGGGTTGACTATGATCTTAGAAAAGATGTATATAAGGAGATTCAAGCATTAACACTACCTCAGCTTACAAGTTTTTACGATTCTGAAATTAAACCGTTAAAATATAATACGGCTATTATTGGAAAGAAAGAAAATTTGAATATGGAATCTATTAATAAAATGGGAGAATTCCAAGAGGTAAATTTGGAAGAAATTTTTGGATATTAATTTACTCATTGAAATATATTGTAAAGTGAAGCAGAAATGCTTCACTTTTGTATTTCTATATCTAATATTTAAGTTCTTGAATAAATAGAGTAATTTCAGCTTTTATTAGTAATTCATTATTACTTGAGGCTTCACAAAGTATATTACAAATATTTTCAAATTGAGAGAGGAGAGTAGCCTGTGAAATAATGGTATTACCAACTTTGGGTAAAGAGAGAATTTCGATCTTTTTAATATTAGTAATAAAACCAATTATTTGAACTTCAATATGGGTATCTTTAAAAAAGTTTTGCCCCGTTATAGAAGAGCAGGTTTGAGCGAGATTTTCTATTAAACCAACTTCTGCCAATTCGTTGTTATGAACAAAAATATTATTCTCAAGTATTTTAAAGGTTGTAGTTACTTTCTCTGTAGTTAACTCTAGTATAGAGTCAACCATTAACATCGGTTCCCGATGAGGTAGAAAATTCCTAATATCGATAATGCTACCTTCTCTGATTTCCATTAAAAATTATTTTATCACTGTTTTCATTTGTGAGGTTGAAATAATCTTGTTATTCAATTTGGTGCTGGCATTTACCAAGGTTACTCCCATTATTTCACTTAAGATGTTTATTTCGGTGATCAATACATCTCCAATTTTTGGGAGTACTTCTGTCTCAAAAGTTTTGATAGCCCCAATATATCCTGTAGGGGTTTCCTTGCCTAAAAGATGATATTTATAGCCGGTATGAAGTGCCACACTTTGTGCTTGATGTTCAAGTAGTCCAGATGCTTGAAAAATTGTATCTTGAACAAAAATATTATCTTCCTTGATTTCAAATCCTGAAATTAAATGATTTTCTGAGAAATCAGTAATACTATTCACCATAACAAAGGGAAACTTTTGTGGAATTAAACTTTCTACAAAATCTGGATCAGATGTTGGGAGTTTGTTTTCCATTAGCAAACCGTTAGCAAGGCACATGAATAAGCAAATCGTCCACTTTCAGGAACACATAGGAGTACTTTTTCTCCTTTTTTAAGCTTTCCTGAGTTCATTAATTCTTCCAAGGCAATAAAAATAGAACCGGCACCAATATTTCCAACCTCGGAAAGATTATAATACCATTTTTCCCATGGAAAATCGAGTCCCTTTTTCGCAAATTCTTCTTTTAAGCCTTCTTTAAAATAACCTGAAGAAATATGAGCAATAATATGATCAATCTTTTCTGGATCTAAATTATGTTTGTCAAAAGAAGTTCTTAAACTTTCAGCACCTTTTACTAAGATATATTCGTCTAATAATTTAGTGTCTTGTTTTAAAGCAAAAATAGACTGTTTTAGCCATTCATTAGAAGAATAATCTGCCCAAGATTTTAAATCTCCGTTTTCCTGCTTTTCACAACCTGAGTACATACATGCTTCTACCTCATGAGCATAAGAATAAAAATCGATAAATTCTACTTTCAAAGAAATGCTATTTTCTCTCGGTTTATTTTGCAATAAAAGAGCTCCGGCTCCATCGGACAGCATCCATCTTAAAAATTCTCTTTTGAATGCGATGATAGGTCTTTCTTCTAATTGTTTTAAATTTTCTGCTTCATGATTGAATTTATCCGCAGTCATCCATGCTGAAAACCGCTCTGATCCTACACATACTGCATTTTGACGGACCCCTGCCTTTACAGAAAGAAAACCGTAATTAAAAGCATTCATTCCTGAATTGCAAAGCCCTGTAGATGTATTAATTTCTATAGATTTTCCTAAATTGAGTTCTCCATGAACCATAGAAGCGTGAGAGGGTTGTATTTGATCTGCAGAAGTAGTTCCACAGGACAATAGTTCCATATCTGCTTTGGTGAAATTTTGATCGAAAAGTCCTTCTACTGCTTTTGCTGTGATTTGGGCATTGGAATGAGTGGGTTTATTATTTTTATCTAGTGCATAATATCTTGTGGTGATTTTATTATTTCTTAAAATTAAAGCTCTTGCTTTTGAAGGAGTGTTGTTTACCAAGCCAAGATAAGATTCCATCTCATCATTGGAGATGGGGTCATTTGGTAAATAAGTTGAAGCTTTGGTTATAAATACGTCGTTCATCTCTTATTTTAAATTTATTCCTTGTAAATATTTTTTCTCTTTTAGTCTTTTGGATCTTAAAATTGGGGCTAATAATATATGAAATATTAAAACAATAGGAGAAATAATCCATATCGCTGTCATCAAATATACCTTAAAGAATTTTATTAGCAATGGCCGTTTCTCTTTTTTCTTAATAATTAAATTAGACCAAATCGTAAAAATTTTATTTCCTACCTTTTCAACTCTTACTAAAAAAGGTCTTATTTCTACAGCTCCATTACTCACTAATTCTGTTTGAAGATGTTGGAAATTATTATTATCAAAATGTTTTTTTATAATTTTTCCATATTTGATTGACTCTGCAATTTCTTTATTAGAGATACCAGCGGCAGGTAACCAGGTAGATTTTTCTTTTTTCCCGGTAGTTAACCATCGAAGTATCGTTAAGACGCTTGTGTAGTTGTCATGTCTGTCAACCAAAGCAATATTTCCTATGAGCTTTGCTTGCATATTATTCAAATATACTTTTAGCTTTTCTTGAGAAAACATCCACATATTTCTCGTTCCTGAAATAGTGACAATAGGGGTGTTTTTTAGAATGTTTTCAGCATAACCACTTTTTAAAAATGAAATAATAGGTATAGATGGAGTCAAGTACCAGACCTGATATCCAAATAAAATAAGATCAAATTTTTTATTTAATACATCTTCCGGTGGCGGAAGAATTTCTTGTGGAATTTGAAGGTATGATTCTGGGAAAGTTTCAAAAAAAACGTCACTTGGCCAAGGAAAAGGAAAATCTTTTTTTAATCGAATAGGATAATAGGTAATCTGATATCCGTCTTTATTTTCAAAAGGTTCGGCTATTTTTTTTACAATATCTTCTAGTTGTCCTGTTTGTGTATAATATATAACAAGTATGTTTTTTTGCATGGAAATTTTATTGATTACAAAAGTATACTTTTATATTTTTTTATAAATACTAATATTTTCTGAATTGAAAACTTTCTCATAATCTTTGTTTTCAAATGAAATTGTATTAACATTTAGTAAAATGAGTAGCTCAGGGAAGTGCTGAAGGGTGTTTATAATGAACTTTTCATCAGAAATCAATACAACATTAATTTCTTTACTTACTCCTGAAAGGTCTTTTAGGTAGTTGATTTTTCTTCTTTTAACTAAATAATTCTGTTTTGCGATTTCGCTTTTTTCTTCATTAGCTATAAACGTAAATAGTTTTCTGTTGGCTTGATAAAGCGTTAACAAAATATCTTTTTGTCCATAGTCATCGGAAATATGTAGTATAGTAGCTTCTTTAGGAATATGTTTGTTTAATTCCCAATATGCTTGTTTGTTTTTCTCAAAATCGGTTTTTATACTTTGAACTACTTCCTTCTCTTTATATAGGAAACTTAAGAATAGTTTATTTTTAAAATAATTTTCATTTTCAAGTTGACTTCTCAATTGCTCAAATTCTTTTCTGAAATAGGAGTTAATCTTTTTGGTCCTTTCAGAATATGTTTTTCCAAAGGTAAAATCATCATTTTTGATTCTATCACCTATTTTTATAGTAATATTTCCATTATAAATAATGGAATCTCCTTTAGGAAGAACTTCTGAATTTCCATGAATGTAAACAGGAACAATATCCAAGTTTAATTTTTCCGCAAGGTAGAATGCTCCTTTATGAAATCTTTTGATGTCATTAGTATAAGAACGCTCAGCTTCTGGAAATACAATCAAAGAATAGCCCTGAGCCACTTTTTCTTTGAGTTGATCAATTCCGTTCTCAATACCTTGAGACACGGGATAAAAACCTAATGCTTTGACAATTTTCCCGAAAATAGGAGAGTTGTATACCCAATCATTTACTAGAAATACGATTTTATGCGACACCATAGCCATTGCTAAAGTGTCTAAAAAAGAGGTGTGATTGGCAATAATGATTGCGGGCTTATTAAAGTTTTCATTGGGGTTTTTAATCAAGTTTTTTTTAACAAATGGATTAGTATATAATACGGATGCTAAAAATTTGGCAATCCCTATTTTAATGACTTCTAGAGTTTTCCCTTTTGCGCTTTTTACAAAGAAACTTCCAAAAACAGAAAATAGAAATCCAATTAATCCATAATACAAAAATGATAAAGTTGAATGGATAAATAGTCTTAGAGTAATGGGGGAAAGTCCTTTTTTCGTTCTATTTATAATTAAAAATCTGAACCAAAACGGATAAAGAGTTGAGGTAATAATGATTACAGAAAACATTCCAATTAAAGCGACTAATGCTAGAGAATGCAATGCCGGATGTTTTGCAAAAATCAACGATCCGATGGAAAGAATTGTTGTAAATACAGCGAGGATAATAGAGGTTCTATAAACAGGAAGTTCATTTTTTCCTGTAGTGTGCTCCTTTTGCATTGCTTTTGTGAGAAAGATGCTAAAATCGTCTCCTACTCCAAAAACTAAGGTACAAACTACCATACTGAAAATGTTTAATTCTATCCCCAACAAATATAATATACCGGCTGTTACAATTCCTGTCAATATGATCGGAAGCATAGTGAGAATTGTTAGCTCCAAGTTTCTAAAAAAAACAATGATTGTGAAAACAATGGCAAGTAAAGAATAGTTTATAAGAGTATTAAAATCTTTTTTTAATAAACCCAAGAAAGTTTCATTCATTTGTTGACGGTCAATTGCAATGACATGATCTTCTTTTTGTATGTCTTTTATGAAGCTGTCTCTCTCTTTATCACCTACTTTTATAATATTCGAGATAGTGTAAAATCCCTTTTCAATACTTAAAAATTCTGAAATGGGGATGGCTTTTAACTGTTCATAATCTTTTAATCCGACGATGGAATACCTTTTATGTAAGCTATTATTAAAACTATCAAAAGCAGAACTCCTGAATCCAAATTTTTGCCCGGAATCAATTAATTCTGAAATAGTTTTATTTTTTTTGTCGTTGTTCCAAAACTTTTCCCAATCTCCTATTTTCTTGTATTGGTCTTTTTCTGATAGAATAATGTCTCCAAAAGAATGGTAGTTTACTATTTTCTTTTCTCTTTTTTCTTTTTCAAGAAATGTCGAAAGATGAGAGTTTTTAGTTAGAGTTTCTTCTATAGAGTTTCCATAAGAAATGGTATAAATTGATTTTGAAGTAATATCGGAAAGAGCAGCTAATTTTTCTTCATTGTTTTTGAGTTCTTTAGGGATGTAATTTAAATCCCCTATATTTTCATTGAAACCCACATGTCTGAATCCAAATAAACAAGCTACAATTACCAAGGAGCAACCGATAATTAAGAATTTATTTTTCTCGTATGGATAAGTACTAATTCTATCTATAAAATTAGTGCTGAGGGATTTCTTTATTTCTTTGGGGTGGTATAGTTGAGGAATAATAAGTAAAGCTGAAATCGAAGATAGTATAATGGTAATAGCAGCAAAAATCCCAAGGTCTTTCAGAGCTTCAGAGCGTACAAGGAGAAGGCATAGAAAAGAAACTGCAGTGGTAGCACTGCTTAATATGATAGGTTGTGTAATTTCCTTATATAGATCTTCAATATTATTATTATGTTTATAATGTGTAAGAATATGTAAAGCATAATCAATGGTGATTCCAATTAAAATTGCACCTATACTTAATGAGATTGCTGAAACTTTATCTTTGATAAGGTAGAGAATAAATAATGCTAATAATGCTGAAAATATAGTTGGAAGAAAGACAATTATTGGAATGAAAATGTTTCTGAAATAATAAATGAGTACTATAAATAGTAGGGTTAAAGAAATAATTATGGTATTTTGGATATCTTTTTTTATCTGCTTTGCATTGGCTACAGCAATGACGGGAGATCCAAAATAACTAAGTTCGATTTTTCCTTTGAAATTTTTGTTAATATCATCTTTAATGACATTGAGTCCATCAATAAATACTTCATTACTTTTCGTATCGTTACTTTTGTTTTTGGGATCAATAAACAGAAGTAAACTTTTACCATTTTTAGCAATGATATAGTTATTTTCAAGTTTAAAGTCTTCTCCGATGTTGAGAGCATTGAGTTTTTTTATCCCTAAAAAAGTAATTCCAAGAGGATCTTTTTTAATGAAATCTTTAGTTACTAAGCTTGTTGGGGAAATTAACGAGACATAGTTTTTTTCAATTTGTTTAGTAATACTATCGTGGTGAAGCCTTTTTTCAATTTCTATATAATCATTTTTGTTTAAAAATAAGGGGATGTTTTCGTTAACAAAGTTGAAGGTTTTGGAAATTTCTTCCTCATTTATTTTTCCTTGAATACTATGAATGTATGAGTGGAGTGGTTTAATCTTTTCTAAAAAAAGATCTGCAGTTTCAGATAATTCATAATTGTCTTTACCAGATTTATTTTCAATAATGACGATTATCTTATCCGAAAAGTTAAGTTGTTTAAGTACTCTTGCTGTAAGATCTGATTTTTCATTTTTAGGAATTATTTGAGTAATGTCTTCTTCAAAATTAATTTTAAAAGAAAAGTATCCACACAAAGTCATAGTGATCAATCCTATGAGAATTGACATTATCTTATTTTTAGAGATCAGATAATATAAAAATATAAAAATACGATGCATGGTATGAAAGAATCAAGTTTGCAAATTTAAATTTTTAAGGATTAAGTCTTATCTGAAAATCAATTAAATATTCTACACGTAAAATGAAAAAAAAATCTACTTTTGTAAAAGTTCCCTTTTTTAATAAAAAATATTTTAATACAATATTATAATATAAGAATAGATTTCTGATATGTTGAAAAAAAATGATGAAAAAATAAGCAGTTTTTTATTTATAATAGTGCTTCCGATTCTCCTTTTTGCTATGACTTATTATGGGTTTGAATCTTCCTATACCAGACTCAAGACATCTCAAAAAGTTCCTGACTTTCTTTTTACTTCCGTATATGCTTACCGCATAATTCCTAATTATCTTAGTATTTATATGACAGATGGAATGGAGTATATGATTAATAATTATTTAACCTTTTTTAAAGATTTTTTATCCAAGAATGGGACACCGTTCTATCATGGACTTTTTGCTATGAATAGCTTTTTCATGATTTTATCTTCAGTAATAATAAATCATCTTCTTCAGTTTAAGACACTAGGATTTGTACTAAATAATAATGTAAGGAGGATTGTTCATTTACTGTCTATTTTTTTTATTGTTATAACGCAATATGCTCCTACAAACTGTGATACAATTGCATTGTTTTTTTATTTATTAGGAGTTCTTGTAACCTTGAAATATCTACATACAGGAAAAAAGATATTTTATTACTGGCTAATTGCTATCATTTTTGTTTCAACATTCGTGAGAGAAACGGCATGTTTGAATATTGCTTTTTATGCAGCCGTTTTATTTTGTCTAGATGACATAAAGAAAGGAAATTTCAAACTGTTTTTGGGGGTTACGCCATTGGTGATTGCTTTTATACTGCCATATCTTGGATTACGTAGTTTAATTAATGAAGAGAGTACCACATTTGTAGAAGGTTTTTATATTAATAGAAACTTTGAGAGTCCATTTAATTTAGCTGGATTATTTTTTGCATGTATTGTTTTATATTTTATATATAAACTGTGCATAACTCATAAAAACAAAATGGTTTTTAAAAATTATCTTTTTTTCTCTTCTCCATATCTTCTTATGGTTACGATGGTCGGGCTTTTCTGGGAAGTGAGGCTTTTTCTACCTTTAATTATAACAGGAATTATTATTTCGTATCACCAGTTTACAGACACTATAGCTGAAAGATGAGTTTATTACACCCGTATTATATTATAGCAATTATTTATATGCTATATTTTAGCGTTCAAGAGGTTTTTGGAAAGAAAGTAGAGAAAAAATGGTTCTGGTTTCTGGGAATTTATCTTATATTATTGGCAGGGCTGCGAGATGATGTAGGTCCGGATTATGGAAGTTATAAAGGTATTTACATCTATTCTGATACAAAAGAATACATGGATATTTTTAGAAAGGCATTGCACATAGACGGTTCTGAAAATGTTGATCTAGAGTGGCTCTTTGCATTGATTAATAAAGTTTTACTTAATATTTTTAATGCACCATTTTATCTGCTCACATTAGTTGTGGCCATATTCGCCATCTTTTTTAAAGTAGAGTATACGGAAGATAATACCTTTTATCCATTTACATTTACATTATTTATGTTTATTCCGAATTTCTTTATCGGAGAAAGTGGTCAAATTAGGCAAAACTTGGGAACTTTTATTGTGTACTATGCATTAAGGTTTATTAAAGAAAGAAAGCTGTGGCATTATCTTTTTTGGATCTTTATAGGATCAGGTATTCATAATGTATGTTATTTATTTTTGCCCATGTATTGGCTAGCGCGAGTGCCTCTTAATAAAGGAGTTATGTTGTTGTTGATTATAACTTCAGTCTTTTTATCTCCTTTTGAAGTATATCGGGTGCTAGGAGATGTTATGAATGATGTTTCTTCCCAAAGTATGCTTGTAGAGGGTTTTAATGGATATATTGATGAAAGTGCTCAAAGACTTAATGGAGGGATTGGTATTCCGGAAGTAATGATGGCTATTTTAACTTTTTTCCTATTCGTTTTTGATACCCCAATGCGAGAGAAATACCCGTATTATGAATATCATCGTAATTATGCTGTAATGGGAATTTGCTTATATTTCATATGTAGGAATAATCCTATTTTCTCTTCAAGATTAGCAGGTGCCTTTATTGGATTTGGGTATATACTGATTCCTAATGCAATGTATGTTGTTTCTTTAAATATGAAAAGAGCCATCTATTCTTTTATAATTGCACTCGTGATTTTTAATTTTGTAGTGTTTTCTGTGTTTAGGAATATTGTTGCGGGAAGATTTACTTATGAGCTCTATAAAAATCATATACTTCCTTAAGAAATAATTAATTTATCGATATAAATTTTTTCTAATATATAACAAGATAGTGTTCTCACTATCTTTTTTTTGTTTAAAACATTTTTGTTGATTTTTTTATGTCATTTAATCTAGGTTTTATGGTGGTTTTTATTGAATATTTTTATTTAGTATAATATTTTTATTGAATATTGAATTTAATTAATATAAAATTGGTAGTTTTATATTAATTTTTTTATTTATAAAATTATCAATTAAATTATTAAAATAATATTTAGATAATTGATGATTTTAATCAATCATAGGCTTGGGTATTGTACTGTTTTTAAAAGACACCAAATAGTAAGGATATGAAAAAATCAATAAAAAACTTAGTGGCAATTTTTTGCTTAGTGTCGGTTGGGGTTTATTCCGAAAATGTAAGAGTAAACAATTTGAGAGATTCTGAATCGCTATTTAAAGATTTAGACTCCTTAAAGAAAAAAAACGTAAAGGATATTGAGGATAAAGGGTTATCTATTCATTCATCAAATATAATTCAACAAACAACAAAAATACAAACTGTGCCTCAGTTGGCAGATTGGTCAAAGGCTCCTAATAGTTATATTTTTGACCCCTCTCTGAGTAGTGATGGATTATATATTCCTGTAAAAAAGGCATATGTCATGTGGAGAGATGATAAATATATGGGAGGGAAGGAAATTCCATCAGGTAAGCTTACAGCCAATGTATTATGGGAAGATGTACAGGGCTTGATCAAATCAGACGCAGCATATTCATTGGAAATTTTTGGGTCGGGAGAAAATGCCAAAATAAAAGTGCCTATTAACAAATCGAGAGAAGGAAATGCGGTTATTACTTTTAGTGTAAACAATGAAATTTATTGGTCGTGGCACGTTTGGGTGACAGATGATCCTACAAAAGGTTCTACATACAGAAGTTTTGAAAATCTTAAAAGAATCCGAAATAATAATGTGATAGAATCAATTCCCGCTTCTGATTGGAAATGGATGGATAGAAATTTAGGAGCTATCAGTAGTTCTATAACGGGAGCGGAATGGAATAGAAATGGAGGGTTACTTTATCAATGGGGAAGGAAAGACCCAATGCCGCCTTTAGTAATGAAAGGAAATGGCTTTTACGAAGCTTCAGGAAGAATAGGTAGGGTAAGGCACAGAGGGGCTAAAAATTTTACTAATGCTATTAGTTTTGATGCCCTTCGAAAATTTGTGACATTTTCAAATGCTAGTGTAGGTAATAATATAAGACTTTCTGTAAGAAATCCGTTGAGTCTAATCTACGTGAATAAAGATGATAATTCGGGCCCCGCTTATTATAATAACAATACCAATTTGCCGGTTAACTGGTTTGGAAGATATAGTGAGTTAAAAGACAACCAACTTTCCGAACTTAATTTATGGTCAGATAATTCGCAAGGTAAAATTGATGCCAACTACAAAGTTGATAATAGTGCTAGACCATATAGGGATAAGTCTTCTTATGATCCCTGCCCGAATGGTTGGAGAATACCTTCTATGTTGGTGGCTAATCTAGCTTCTCCTACTTATGTGGATGATATAAGAGTTGATTTTTCGCCCTATGGGCTGAGAACTAATCTTGGGGTAAATACTTTTGAAGCTAATCAATATCATAAAGTAAAGCCTACAGACACCAATGTTCCTGCTTTTATGAAAGGTTTTAGGATGTTTACTAATGGAGGATATGATCTATCCAATGTAGGAGGATATAAGATGGGTGTCTTTCCAGGGACAGGACAAATAATTTTGCATGCACACGAAGGTCAATATACAGATCAACATCATACCGCTTTATGGACTGCCACTATGACTCGACATTTTGATCAAACTCCTTCTATTGGGGCGCGAGGATTATTTATGGTTCCAGACAAAGATCAACCAGATATTCCGGATCCTAATTTTCCTAATGTTAAAGGAAGATACTTTTACGAGCCTCTTGATAATATGCCAACAGCAGATGCCAATGGATGTAGATGTATTAGAGATCCTTTATATGTTATCGATGACTATAATTTTCCAACAGAATATATAGCCTACGAAGAAGAATATAAGGAGGGACTTGATAATCCTAATTCTTATCAATTGGTAAAAAATACAATTAATTCAACAATAGAGATCCCCATTAATAAAGCTTTTGCGGTACAAAGCGGACTATTGAATAACAAAAGTATACTGAGCACTACAAGTTTTAATAATCTTAAAGCAAATGTTCTTTGGACAACAAATTCTAATTTGATTAGTACAGTTTTGGTCAACAATCCTTCTCCCAATTCATTGAGCGAATTATCAGCGTCTAGTATTGTGGTAGGAATTAGAGCTAACCAAAGTGGAAATGCGGTTGTCACTTTACATAATGGAAGTATTTCTAACCCTGTGTATTGGAGTTGGCATATCTGGGTTACTGATACTCCGATAGCATCTGTGAAATATACTACTGAGCTTCCGGTCGCTAATATAACAAACTATGTGAATTATGTGGAAAAGGCTGATGTAATTTTAGAAACAGAATTTATGGATAGAAATTTGGGAGCAGTAGATGCTTTCCCAACAGTAGTAAATCCACTTACTCCAACAACAGCAGAAATGGCAAGGATAAGATCAGCAACGGGTTTACATTACCAATGGGGAAGAAAAGACCCTATTCCGATATTTCAAAATGCAGATAATAGAGCGTCATATAATGTTTTTTTAGGAAGTACCACAACAAATGGAACTGTGAGTTATACAACACTTCCTATGGCAACCTATAATAACCTTTCAGGAGGATATATTGTAGCTTATAATACCTATACAAACTCTTCTAACGCTAATGTTTTAGTATCAGATAAAACTTCGGAAAAAATAGCTAAAGTATTGTCTTATTCGGTTAGAAACCCGCTAGTTTATATGATACCTAGTACCTTTGCCCCTTATAATAGTGCGACGCCTACTTATACCAATGGAACAGACTGGTTGCTTAATGAGCCCAATCTTGCCTCAGACAGATGGGGTAGAGGAGGTGATAAGTCTCCATTTGATCCTTGTCCGGAAGGTTGGCGAATTCCAGATATAACAAATACCACTTTTGTTGTGAATCAAGATTTTGGGATTACACCATGGTATAAAAAAGATAAAAATGTAGGAACATTATATAGCATTATTAATGATTACTCTGGAACCCGAGTGAGAAACCCTAGTACAACCAGCACTATTGGATATACATTTAATAATTCGACATATCCAATAGGTAACTATCCGAATTCAGGAACTAGAGGATTCAGAACAGTCACTGGAAATCAGACTCCTCAAGGAACATTTGATTTTGTAAACTTTCAGTATCCAGGAATATGGACCGCTGCGTTAAACTCAAACTATATTGGAAGGCCTATTAGCCTTTGGTTTGATACAGCTTCCACGGCAAATAGAATGATTGCCTTCCACGATAATAATGATCCGTATTTTGGAATGAGTTGTCGTTGTGTAAAGGTAGAATATAATAATGATGGAGATGAGCAAAGTCCGATTTCATCATTCCCAATTACCTCTTTACCAGGAGTAACGTTTCAACCTAGAACCATTGAGTCTGATGACAAGATCATAACAGATAGAATAGTATTATTTCCTAATCCTGTAGAAAATATGCTGTATATTAAAGGGGCTGAGGGTAAAAAATATTCTTATCAGATTTTTAATATGTCTGGTCAAATCATAAAATCAGGAATATTTGAAAATAATCAAGCAGATGTTTCTTCATTAGCCTCGGGTGTTTATTTAGTGAAAATTAATGCTGAAATACTTATGAAGATGATAAAAAGATAAGTATAAATTAAGGATAAAGTAATTATTTTATCCTTATTTATTTTAATGTAAATTTTATTTAATTACAATATAAAACTTTATTTACAAATAAAAGATTCAGCTTTTTAATCATGGCTTTAGATGCTTTCTGAATCATTTTAAATAGGATGATTTTTTGAATTAATTGTTGATTAACTAATCTTAATTGTTAAATTAGATCATCGTAACAAAAAGTATCTAATAAAAAAGCTTTACTTTTGCAAAAATTTCTAGAATGTCGAAAAATTTAGTAATCGTCGAGTCTCCGGCAAAAGCAAAAACTATTCAGAAATATTTAGGAAAAGATTTCGAAGTAAAATCCAGCTTTGGACACATTCGTGATCTCCCTAAAAAAGGAATGGGTATAGACCTTGCCACATTCAATCCTGATTACGAAGTTTCTGCGGATAAAAAGAAATTGGTGACAGAATTAAAGGCTGCCGTAAAAAAAGCGGAAATGGTTTGGTTGGCTTCCGATGAAGACCGAGAGGGGGAAGCTATTGCTTGGCATTTATCAGACGAATTAAAGTTAAAACCCGAAAATAGAAAAAGGATTGTTTTTCATGAAATTACAAAGAATGCTATTCTGAAAGCGATTGATAATCCTAGAGATATTGATCAAAACCTTGTAAATGCTCAACAAGCACGAAGAGTTTTGGATAGGATCGTAGGTTTTGAAATGTCACCGGTATTATGGAAAAAAATTAAACCAGGATTATCTGCCGGAAGAGTTCAGTCCGTTGCTGTAAGATTAATTGTTGAAAGAGAGAAAGAAATCCGTGAGTTTATACCAAGAGCGAGTTTTAAATTAGATGGAGTTTTCTTAAATAAAGCTGAACAAGAAATTACAGCTAAGCTAAAGAAGGATTTTGAAAAAGAAGAAGAAGCAGAGAAGTTTTTAGCACAGGCAAAAGATACGGAATTCAAAGTGTTGAATGTAGAAACAAAGCCTGGATCTCGTTCTGCATCGGCCCCTTTTACAACCTCCACATTACAACAAGAAGCTTCCTCAAGGTTAGGATATAATGTGACTACAACGATGCGCCTTGCGCAAACTCTTTATGAAGAAGGGCATATTACTTATATGAGAACTGACTCTGTGAACCTTTCTCAAGAGGCTATTGAAGGAGCAAAAAAACAAATTATCTCAGAATACGGAGATGAATACTCTTCACCAAGAAATTATACTACCAAATCAGCCTCAGCTCAAGAAGCTCACGAAGCAATTCGTCCAACGGATTTTGGGTTGAAAAGTATTGGCGATAATCAATTAAATAGGCTGTATCAGTTAATTTACAGAAGAACACTTGCTTCTCAAATGGCCAATGCAAAAATTGAGAAAACAGTAATTGAAATTGGAAATTCAAAACTTCCACAACAATTTGAAGCACAGGGAGAGGTGATTATCTTTGATGGGTTTTTGAAAGCATATGGTATTGTAAAAACGGAAGAGGATGATGATGAGAATAATGAAAAGCTATTGCCAAAAGTATCCATTGGAGAAATATTAGAATACAAAAAAATTACAGCAACAGAAAAGTTTACCAGACCGAGTGCCCGATATACAGAAGCAGGGTTAGTAAGAAAGCTTGAAGAGCTGGGAATTGGACGTCCCTCAACATATGCACCTACTATTCAGACTATTCAAAATCGTGAATATGTTGATAAAAGAGAAATAGAACCACAAATAAGAGAAGTGATTAAGATTTCTCTGACAAAAGATAAAATAAAAAAAGAAGTCCTTGAAGAAAAATTTGGTGGAGATAAAAATAAATTTATTCCAACAGATATTGGAGAGGTGGTCAATGATTTTCTAACAGATAATTTTAAAGAAATTTTAGATTATGGTTTTACTGCACGAGTAGAAGAAGGTTTTGATGAGATTGCAAATGGAGGTCAAAAATGGAAGGAAATGATGACGAACTTCTATTCAAAATTTCATCCAATTATTCAGGACGTTGAAGAAAATGCAGATCGTGCCAATGGAGATCGATTATTAGGGATTGATCCTAAAACAGGTAAAAATGTTCATGCAAGAATAGGTCGATTTGGAGCTATGATCCAGATTGGAGAAACTGATGATGAAGAAAAGCCAACTTTTGCCTCATTAATGTCTGGCCAAAATATTGCCACAATAACCTTGGAAGAAGCTCTTGAGCTTTTCAAGCTGCCTTTTGATTTAAATGAGTTTGAAGGTAATCCGGTCTCTGTAGGAGTAGGAAGATTTGGGCCCTATGTTAAATGGGGAGAAACATACATAAGTATTCCAAAAGGTGAAGACCCACTTTCAGTAAACCAGAACAGAGCAGAAGAAATTATTAATGAAAAGAAAAAAGCAGATGCTCCTATTGCTAGCTATAAAGGAGAGCCTGTAACAAAGGGAACCGGAAGATTTGGACCTTTTATAAAATATAAAGATATTTTTGTGAACGTACCCAAAAGATACAATTTTGATAATCTTTCACAAAATGATATTAACGAATTAATCGATGCAAAATTAGAGAAAGAAGCAAATCGTTATATCCAGCAATGGGAAAAAGAAAAAATATCCATCGAAAATGGAAGGTGGGGGCCTTTTATCAAATTTGGTAAAGCCATGTTTAAGATTCCAAAGAAAAAAGATGATACCAAATATGAAGCTGATGAACTAAAGCAGATTTCTCTCGATGAGGTAAAAAAATGGATTACCGATCAAGATAAAAATGCTTTTGCGGAGAAAAAGAAACCCACTGCTAAAAAAGCTACAGCTCCTAAGAAAGAGAAAGTTGTTAAAAAGGTAACTTCAAAAAAGAAATAGTAAGTCAAAAGCCGTTAACATTGTTGTTAGCGGCTTTTTAATGCTTGGTAAATAATTTTATTTTAATATTTTTGGTATGAATTAAGAAATATTGAAGCATGAATTTTGAAGATTTTATTATTTCGCCTAAGAGTTTCAAAACTGAAAGCTGGCAGATTGGTAATTTGATCACAAAAGAGATTAAAGAAGATAGTATCGTTCTTCTATTTGTATCAGATTATAGAGGAGCTAATGGAGATGCGGAAATGCAGGATTTTTCGAATATTAGAAAGACATTTTATCGACTCTCCCGATTGGATTTCGAAATTCCGATTGTAGATTTAGGGGATTTAGTTTCGGGGAAATCAGTTCAGGACTCTCATTACATTTTACAGGAAGTTTTATCAGCTTGTCATTATAAACGAGCCATTCCGATTATTATTGGAGGATCCAATGATTTTGCTTTTTCATTATTTTCGGCACTAAATTTTCATCAAAAAAATATCAACTATACACAAATTAGTAATGTTATATCACTTAAACAAGGAGATAATATTAATGAGGATACTTTTTTGGGCAAAATTTTGAGTTCTAAAACTTTTTCTATTAAAAACTATCATCATTTAGGATATCAAAAGCATTTAAATGAAATGGATTCTGTAAAACTTATTAAAGAGGTTGAGTTTGATATCGTTCGCCTTGCTGAAATGATGAATTCTACAGAAAAAACAGAGCCGTTTTTTAGAAAAGCAGATTTGGTCACTATAAACTGTGATGCTGTCGAGAGTTTTGCAGAACCTTTTTCGATGAATCCACAAGTAAATGGCTTGAATAAAAGAGAAATCTGTGCCTATATGAAAGAAGTAGGTTTAAGTGAAAATATCAAATCTATAGGCTTATTTAATTATAATATTTATTCTGAAAATCAATTAAATCAACAGCTATTAGCACAAATGATTTGGTATTTAATAGAAGGCATTAATATTCAACGATCTCATCCAAAAGAACGTCATTATGAGATTTTTTATGTGCTGGTTGATGATAGAGAATATTCTTTTAAGAGAGATACCTTTACTAATTTATGGTATTTCGGAGAGGATGAAAATATAGAAAATTGTATTCCTTGTTCAAGAAAAGATTTTGATGAAGCCAAAAAAGGTTGGTTAAGTTCACGGCTGACGAAAATATAATCTATGGTAATAAATGTTCCCCCAAAAGTTTCTATTGTTGTTCCGGTGTATAATGTCGAAAATTATTTGGCAAATTGTCTTGATTCATTGGTTCACCAGACCCTTCAAGAAATTGAAATTATTGTTATAAATGATGGAAGCAAAGATCGTTCTGGAAAAATCATTAAAGAGTATACCCAACAGTATCCTGAAAAAATTAAAGCTTTTGATAAAGAAAATGGAGGATTAAGTGATGCTCGTAATTTTGGAATTGACAGATCAACCGGAGATTTTATTGGTTTTGTAGATAGTGATGATTATGTCACAGAAACTATGTTTGAAGAGATGTATCACTTAGCTGAAAAACATCAGTCTAAAATGGTTATTTGTAATATTCAGAAGGTAGACGAATTGGGGAAAATTGTTCAAAAGCTTACACAAATACCTAATATGCCGGAAAAAATAAAGCTGGAAGATAACTTTTCAATTTTTTCAGATTTAAGTTACTTTGCATGCAATAAACTTTTTCATAAAAGCCTTTTCAAAACAAAAAGATTCAAAACCGGAGCTCATTTTGAAGATATTCAGCTTATTCCTCAACTTTTATTAGAGTGTGAGATCATTGCTCAGACTCAAAGTTTTCATTATCAGTACTTAGAGCGTAAAGATTCTATAACAAAAACACATACGGAGAAAGGCTTAGATATATTAAAAGCAGTAAAAGACGTAGAAGAAATATTTGAAAAATCTAAATATTCAGATAAAAAAAAAGAACTGAAAAATTTTCAAATCTTTGAAGGGGTATATTCTTTTCTGGCTTATCTTGCTTTTGTTAAAAAAGAGGAAACTTTTTATCTGATGGCGTCTGAGCTTGAGCAATTTATGAGAAATAGAAATATTAAAATTAAAGATATCTTAAACTATAGTCGTTTTGATAAAAATTATCTTCTATATTTGCCTCTGAAAAAAAAGATATTTTATCTACTTTTTTTTGCAGGACAAAAAAAATTGATAAGAAAAATAATTTAAACACAAATGTTAAAGTACTGTTATGTCGATAGGCCTTTTGGATATTCCATTTACATAAGTCTGTAATAAAGTACTTAAAAGAAAAATGAAAAATTTTGAATTGTTCTTAACTCTAATGGGGATTCCTATTTTTTACGTGAAAATAGGATTGGGATTCTTATTTTCTTTTTTTATAACTTTTTATTCTATACCTACAATAATTAAAATATCCAAAAGAAAAAATCTTATGGATGAGCCAGGTATTAGGAGCTCTCATCTTCGAAGAATACCAAATCTAGGAGGAATTGCCGTTTTTTATTCAATAGGTATATGTGCCTCGATTTTTGCATATGAGCTTTTTGATCTGTATAAGTTCTTATTTGCTTCTTTGATTATCCTTCTTTATATCGGGGTGATGGATGATATTGTGGTAATGAGAGCTTACAAAAAACTTGTTGCACAAGTAGTTGTTTCATCTATTATTGTAATAGGGTCAGATATAAGGATAAGAAGTTTATTTGGTATACTGGGTATCTATGAATTAGAATATTTTATAAGTGTATTCTTTAGTATTATTACATTTATTATTCTTATTAATGCATTTAATCTAATAGATGGTATTGATGGACTTGCTGGAGGATATTCTGTTATTTGTAGTGCGCTTTTTGGGGTAAGTTATTATAGATTAGGTGAATATAATTATCCATTAGTCGTTTTTTCTGTAATTATTATCGGAGCTGTTTTAGCTTTCTTATATTATAATCTCTCCAATGAAAGAGCTAACAAAATATTCATGGGAGATACAGGTTCTATGCTTTTAGGATTCTTATTGGCTTTTACCTCAATTTGTTTTATTGATATTTTCATTGATAAAGACCTACCTAACGTTCCTAGATATCACCTACAATCTGCTCCGGTAGTCGCTGTTGCAATATTGATTCTTCCAATCGTAGATACCTTGAATGTTATTGTAATAAGGTTATATAATAAGAAATCTCCTTTTGAAGCGGATAAAAATCATATACACCATAAATTACTTAAACTTAATCTTACCCATAGAAGAGCAAGCTTTTATATTATATTATACTATGTTATGATCGTGGCTATAGCCTATTTCTTGAGACATATAAATATAAATATACTTTTGGTGATTATATTAATACTGGGTTTTTTAGGTGCTTATTTACCTAATTTTATATATGTTTTTAAGAACAAAAAAAGTAACAATTAATTTTTTATTTTTGTAAACAACTTAGAAGTATGATGAAGAATTATAAATATTTATTCCTTTTGATATTACCTTTCCTTTTTACATCTTGTATTACAACAAAAGATGTAAGATACATGCAGCCAAATGAGAGCCTTGTCATTAACGAGGAAGGATTAGTCCCCTATAATATTCCTATTTATAGAATTTCAAAGAATGACATCCTAAACCTCAATATTGTTACAACTCCTAAAGGTGATGCAGCTCAGTTTTATTCTTCCCTGAATACAAATACTGTAGGAAATGGTGGACAAACAAATGTTCCGATAAATCAAGGAGCAGTTAATATTGGTGCTAATGGAGGTGGAGTAGGAGGAAATTCAATGTATTATTTTAATGGCTTAAAAGTCGACTCCAAAGGAGATATTCATGTTTTTGGAATTGGCTATATCAAAGCAGAAGGGAGAACAATTGAGGAGGTGTCCCAAGAAATTCAAGATAAAGTGAATGAAAACTTTCAAGATGGGAAGTCAGAAGTAAGATTAAATACAAACGGGATTACTTATTATATCCTTGGAGATGTCGAAACAACAGGCGTTACAGGTGAAAAAGTAGCCCATAAGAATACACTGACTATCACAGAAGCACTAGCTATTAATGGAGGATTAAATAGAACCATTGATAGAAAGAGCATTGTAATCCATAGAAAGTTACCTGAAGGAATCAAAATTGCAAAAATAGACCTTACTCGTGAAGATGTAATGAACTCACCTTACTATTATGTACAAAATGGTGATGAAATTTATCTTAATACGAGAGGGAAAAGTTTAAATGGATTTGGAAAAGATCCTATCCAGACTTTAACTACTGGGGTATCTGTAATTACTACGGCGTTGTCAATTTATTTACTTCTTAAAAATCTTTAATCATGATTCCAGAAAAAGACGCGAAGGTAGAGAAGAATGACTCTCAAAAAGAAAAATACGGTTCTTTTACCTTATTTAATATTGAACATTTCTTAGGAAGGACATTAAAAAACTGGTATTGGTTTGTCTTGATGCTTTTTATTGGTTACTGTATTTCGTGGGTATATGGTAAATATTATGCGCAAAATATTTATGCCTCAGATTTATCATTGAGTGTTTCCAATAATACAGCAAGTTACTTTACGCCTAACCAGTCTATTAATTTCATTTGGGGACAAAATGGAAATCAGGATGGAATCTATTTAAAGAAAATGCTCTTGTCAAGATCTCATAATGAGTTTCTTGTGAAAGAACTTGATCTTTTTGTTAGCTATTCTACAAAAGGAACGATAAAAACTACCTACCTAGATAAGGATGATTCGCCGGTTTTCCTAGAAATTGATAGAAAACACCTTCAACAAATCAATTATCCAATTACTCTGATTCCTAAAGGAGGAAATACATATGAAGTAAATTTACCTGATAAAGGAGAAGGAACAAGCTTATATAGCTATGAAGCTGAAGGACTTCAAAATGTGGCCCCATATCCAAGACCAGCTAATAAAATTATTAAAGTCGGTGAGTGGTATACTTCTCCAAATCTAAAATTTAAGCTTTTACCAAATCCTGTATCTACACAAATAAAATTAGATAATATTATAGTTAATCTTAGTTCGGTTAATCAATCGGTTAATGATATCGTTTCAACGATGTCTGTAGAGTTTGATAAGGAGATTGGTTCTATAATGATTATCACTAAAAAAGGGTACAATCTTAATGGTGCTGTAAACTTCTTAAATAGATCTGTGAGTCAGCTACAAAAGAAAAGAGAGGCTGATAAAATGATTGTAGATAAGAATACCGCAATTTATCTTAAAAAGAATTTAGATACAGTAAGGAAAAAACTAGATTCTAGTGCAACTATACTGAACTATTTAAAGACTTCCGAAAAGCTTTATGATATTAAAAATAGAGATGAGAAAACTTTATTGGAAATTAAAGATTTAGAAGCTAAAAAAGCAGATATAGAAAGCAAGTTAAGTTCTTTGAATAGTATTAGAAACTCGATTGATGTAAAAGATTTTGATGGAATGATCAGTACAGATGCAGCAGGGTTTAAGGATGGAGCCTTTTCGGCTACCGTATCAGAGCTAAAAGCACTGTATGAAAAGAGAAGAGAAATGTCTACTATTTATACGCAGAATTCTGAACCTATAAAGGAAATAAACAGATTAATAAATGAGACTCGTTTCAATTCTTCTGGTTTATTAAGGAATTATTATACAGTGTATTATAATGAGATTAGTAAAATTAATCAAAGAATCTCTGATGCAAATGCAGAATTATCTGGCTATCCTGAAAAAGAAAGAAAATATCTGGACGCAGAAAGAGGCTACAATATGATTGCTGCAACATATAATAGTCTTTTGTCAAGACAAAATGATACACAAATGAAAATGGCGGCTAATCAGTCAGATGTCACAGTTATTGACCCCGCTAAAAATCTAGGGCAGATGCCAATCGGTCCTAATGTTAAGGGTACAAAAGCTGCAATCATAGTGGGATTATTACTCTTGCCTCTCTTATTTATATTAATTGGAGAACTTCTAGACACTAAGATTAGAAATATTAAAGAGCTTATTAATGCTACAAAAATTCCTTTACTCGGAGTAATTGGAAATAATAATAATGCCAATATGCTTACGGTTTTAGAACAACCTAAATCATCTGTATCGGAAGCATTCCGAGGAATAAGAGCAAATATGAGGTTTTTATCTATTGAAAATGGTAAAAGTAAAGTTATTCTCGTTACTTCATCTATTGGAGGAGAGGGTAAAACCTATATTTCGATAAACTTAGCTTCAGTTCTTGGTTTGAGTGATAAGAAGACAATCTTATTAGGAATGGACTTGAGGAAACCTAAAATTTTCGGTGATTTTAATATTAATAATCAGTATGGTATATCAAACTATTTAACAGGTGAGGTGTCAATTGATCAGATTATTAATAAAACGAAAATTCCTAATCTCGATGTAGCTACTTCTGGACCTATTCCTCCCAATCCATCTGAGCTTTTGATGAGTTCAAGAAACATTAAATTTATTGAAGAGCTTAAAGATATTTATGATTATATTATCATTGATTCACCACCGGTGGGCTTAGTGGCCGATTCATATGAGTTGATGAAATATTCGGATGCAAATATTTACGTAGTTCGTCATGAATATACTGAACAGTATATGCTAAAAATGATTACCGAGAAATATCATAATGGAGAAATAGAACATTTAGGGCTTGTATATAATGACTATAATACGAAGCAAGGTTATGGCTATGGTTATGGCTACGGTTACGGTTATGGCTACGGTTATGGTTACTTTGATGAAGATAAAAATTAT
Organism: Chryseobacterium potabilaquae; assembly: GCF_902728265.1. GTDB lineage: Bacteria > Bacteroidota > Bacteroidia > Flavobacteriales > Weeksellaceae > Chryseobacterium > Chryseobacterium potabilaquae. The sequence continues at coordinate 8,007 of NZ_CACVBR010000010.1, read as the reverse complement.
AAAGAACCGTTATTAATAAGGCTAAGAAATAGGGTAAGGTCTATGATTAGTAAGAAGTAAAACTATTTAGCCCTCAATTAATGAGGGCTATTTCATGGTCATACATGTAAAATCTATTAAAAAAAGAATATTTTTGATTCTTTACCGTTTACTTTATAACAAATTATGTTTTTTTGTTTATTTTTAACGAAACATTAAGATTATCATTAATATAAAAAAGTTTTATATTTGCAAAAATTAATTTTTAATTATAACTATAAATCCATATTCTTTTATGAATAAAAAATTATTGTTTAGCTTCCTTGCCGCTTTAGGGACTGTGGTGAGTATTAAAGCACAAAGACACGAACTTGGAGTTCGGTTAGGTATGAGCAGCCTAGTAGGGGATATAGGAAGAACAAACTATATTTTACAAAAGCCATTGGATTTAAGTAGAGCATCAGAATGGGGGGTGCCGATTTATGGAGGTGTACTATATCGATTTAATTTTAATCCTTATCAAACTGTTAGATTAGACCTTGGATATAATCAGATTCAATTTAGTGATAAAGTTGCGAAAGAAGATTATAGAAGAAATAGAGGAGCATTTGGGAAAAATGATGTATATGAAGCGAGTTTGGTTTTCGAATATAATTTCTTCCCGGTAAATAATGAACAAAAAAGTATGGTAAGCCCTTATATTTTTGGAGGTATAGGAGGTTTGATGTTTGATGCCCCAAAAGCTACATTGGTAAACGACTTTAGAAGAGATGCAGATGGAGTAGCTCAAGCTCCAATTAATGAATTGGATTTTACGACTACACCTATATATTCTACCGGAACAAAAACCACTATGACGATCCCTTTTGGAGTGGGTTTGAAATATAAATTTAATTATAACTGGGCTGTTTTTGCTGAAGCTACATTCAGATATACATTGACAGATCAATTGGATTATAGTAAAATTCTCACCAAAGATGTGGTATCTACCTATAATGGGGATATAGTGAATCCTGCTACAGGAGGATCTTTATTGCAATCTGGTGCATATCTTAGTGTATCAAAAGAACGAGAACAAGATTTTTTGGTTAAAAGAAATACAGGAGATACAAGATCTAAGGATTGGATCAATACATTCAGCCTAGGACTTACATACTCTTTTGGAAGACCTCCATGTTATTGTGATTAATAAGATGTCATTGATTAAAGATAAAATAAATTCTGAGAATTTACCAAAACATGTTGCTATTATCATGGATGGCAACGGAAGATGGGCTAAATCTCGTGGTGAAAAACGAACTTTTGGCCATAAAAATGCTATTGATGCAGTTAGAAATGCTATTAATGCATGTAATGAGATTAATATCCCATATTTAACATTGTATACCTTTTCCTCAGAAAATTGGAATCGTCCACCTGAAGAAGTGAATGCATTGATGAGTTTATTGGTGGAAACATTGTTACTAGAGGCCGATGAAATTTTCAGTAAAGGTCTAAGAATGCATGTTATTGGGAATATAGAGAAATTACCGCCATTAGTAAAAGAGCAATTACTTCGTGTAGTAGAGCTGACAAAAGATAATATAAAGGGAAATCTCGTATTAGCACTTAGTTATGGCTCACAAAACGAGATACTTAATGCCGTGAAAAATATTAGTGTCGATGTAAAAGAAGGAAAAGTTGATATTGATAGTATTGATCAAAAACTATTTGAGAGCTATCTCTATACTAAAGATTTTCCACCTGTAGACTTACTTATAAGAACAAGTGGTGAGATCAGAATAAGTAACTTCTTACTTTGGCAAATAGCCTACGCAGAATTGCAATTTTTAGATGTTCTGTGGCCAGATTTTACAAAAGATATTTTCTTTCAATGTATTGTAGATTATCAAAACAAAGAAAGAAGATACGGACTTACCGGCGACCAAATAAAAATCCAGTAAAAATTTAGAAAAGAAAGACTACGATAATATGAAGCTTAGACTATTACCCATCATAATGTTTGCAGCATCTGCACATTTTTATGGACAGGCTATTCCACAGGATAGTACAAAAATGAATACTCCTGTGCATACAGAAAACCAAGCGGGGACATATACATTAAAAGATATTGTTGTAGATGGGGTAAAAAAATATACGCCAGCTCAAATATTGAGATTTACAGGACTTACAAAAGGTGAAGCCGTGGATATTCCTGGACAAAAAATTAGTAATGCAATCAAAAAACTGTGGGATACTCAATCCTTTTCTGAGGTTGAAGTATATATTCAAAGTATTGAAGGAGAAACAGTTGTGTTGAAGTTTTATTTACAAGATCTTAAGGAACTTGGAGAGGTTAAATTTACAGGAAAGGGTATAGGAAAGTCCAAGAATGAAAAATTAGCAAAAGACAATAATCTTAAACCAGGAACGAAAATTACTCAAAATTTAGTTTCCAGTCTCAAAACAAATATTCCTAAAGACTATATTAAAAAAGGATTTGCAGATGCAAGAATATCTATTCAAGATAAAGTAAATGCAAGTGATCCTGCTTTAGTAGATTGGACAATTAATGTTGAGAAAGGTAAAAGAGTTAAAATCAATCATATAGAATTTGAAGGGAATGAACATGTAAGTGATGCAAAACTTAGGAAAAAAGCCTTCAAAGAAACTAAGCAAAAACGATTTGGAATTGGTGGTATTTTAAAGTCTTCAAAATACATTGAAGAAAAATATCAAGAAGATAAACAAAGTTTAATTAATTATTATAATTCTTTAGGGTATAGAGATGCTGCAATTATTTCCGATTCTGTTTGGAGAAATGATAAGAATAGGAATTATGAAATCAATGTAAAGCTTAAAGAAGGAAAACAATATTATATTGGAGATATTACATTTACAGGAAATACGGTATATGCTACAGAATATTTACAAAGACTTCTAGGATATAAAAAAGGAGATATTTATGATGCAGTAGGATTTAATAAAAAAGTGGGAGAAGATGGAGGTAAAGAAGATGACTCTGATATTAAATCGGTCTATATGAATAATGGATATCTTTTTTCCAATGTAACACCTGTGGAAAAATCCGTAGATGGAGATAAGATTAATCTGGAAGTTCGTATTAATGAAGGGGAAAAAGCAACATGGAATAAAGTAGCGTGGCAAGGGAATGTAACAACACATGACCATGTTATTCTTCGTTCGTTAAGAACAAAACCAGGAAATCTTTTCGCTAAAAGTGATATTAAAAGAACCTATTTTGATTTAGCAGGAATGTCATTTTTTGACCCTCAACAAATAGGACAAGATATTCAGCCAAACCAACAAGATAATACTGTGGATATTACATGGAAACTTGTTGAAAAAGGCTCTTCACAGGTGCAGCTACAAGCTGGTTATGGAGGAAATAGCTTTATTGGAACTTTAGGGCTAACATTTAATAATTTTTCCCTAAAAAACTTTCTTAAATTTAAAGATTTTAGACCTGTTCCTCAAGGGGATGGACAAACACTATCTATTCAGGCTCAAGCAGGACAATATTTCCAAAACTATGGAGTATCATTTACAGAACCGTGGGTATTTGGAACAAGGCCTACTGCACTTTCTGTGAGTTTAAATAACTCTAGAGTAAAATATTCGGATGCATATGGTGAGGCTCAAAAACTAAATATATTTTCGGCATCGGTCGGATTAAATAGATTGTTAAAATGGCCAGATGATTACTTTTCATTATACACTGGAATCCAATATCAAAACTATAATTTCAAAAATTACCCTTTTGATTTTGGAGGAACAACAGAATATTATGGAAGTGCTAATAACTTAAGTCTTAATATTGGCTTAAGCAGAAATTCTGCAGGAATTGATCCAATTTTCCCAACAATGGGTTCAAATATTGAATTATCAGGTAAATTTACACCTCCCTATTCATTATTTAATAATAAAGATTATTCAAAACTGAGTCCTACAGAAAAATATAAATGGATGGAATTTTACAAAATAAAATTCAAAGCAGATATTTATAATGAAGTGGTAGGGAAGCTAGTATTGAGGTCTTCGGCAGAAATGGGATTCATGGATGGGTATAATAAAGAATTAGGACCACCTCCTTTTGAAAGATTTTATGTAGGAGGTACAGGACTTTTTGGAGGTAGATTTGATGGTAGAGAGTTAATACCTTTAAGAGGGTATGAAAATGCGTCCACATTTGGAGGAGAATCTGATGATATTACTCAAAGAGGAGGGGGAACAATTTATAATAGGTTTACATTAGAGCTTAGATATCCAATTTCATTAAGTCAAACAGCCAAAATTTATGCCTTAACTTTTGCTGAAGGAGGGAATGTTTGGAACTCTTGGAGTAATTATAATCCATTTCAATTGAAAAGATCTGTTGGTTTTGGGGTAAGAGTATATATGGGAGCATTTGGTCTAATTGGATTTGACTTTGCTTATGGATTTGATAAAACAATAGGTGGAACAGATCCATCTGGATGGAAGACACACTTCTTAATGAACCAGTCATTATAAATCACAATATGAAAAATCTTAAAATCATTTTTACGTTTTTATTATTCTTGCTTTTTAGCTTTGGGAATGCACAGAAAATAGGTGTAGTAGATACAGATTATATACTAAACAAACTTCCTCAGTACAAAGAAGCAGAATCCAGACTAAATTCACAAATTGATACTTGGCAATCCGAGCTACAAAACTTACAATCAGAATACGAAAAAAAGCGATCCGCTTTTGAAAATGAAAAAGTATTGTTGGTTGGTGAACAGCTAAAGCTAAGAGAAAAGGAAGTAATGGATTTAGAAAAAAACGTTAAAACAACAACAAGTTTAAGGTTTGGAGCCAATGGAGAAATTACAAAGCTAAGAACAAATTTAGTTCAACCTTTTCAAGATCAGATTTGGAATGCAATTAAAACAATGTCCGAGAAAAATGGTTTGGGCATAGTTCTTGATAAAAGCAATAATGTTAATGTCATTTTTCTTCAAAAAAGATATGATTATACAGACAAAGTATTAGATATTTTACTTAAAGACACAGAAAAAGATAAAAAAAACAGTGCTAAAAGCAAAAAATAATTGTTAGAATTAACTTTTGCTAAAATTTAAAATCTAAAAATTAAATTATTTATTTTACCAATTATGAAAAAATTAAGCGTATTATTTGCAGCAGTAATGATGGTTGTGTCTGTAGGTACGGCAAAAGCTCAAAAGATTGCTACTTTAGATGTAATGGGCGTTCTTGATGCAATGCCAGAAAAGAAAAAAGCTGATGCTGACTTGAAAACTTTCTTAGATGCAAAACAGGCTGAAATCAAAAAGAAAGCTGATGCAGGACAAGCAAAATTAAAGCAGTATACAGATGAAGCTCCTAAAAAAACAGCTGAAGAAAACAAAGCCAGAGAAGCAGAATTATCAAAATTGAATGAGGAAATCAATCAGATGCAAGATAAAGCACAAAAAGATTTCGTAGCAAAAAGAGATACTGCATATGAGCCAATTGAGAAAAAATTAAATGAAATTGTGACAAAAGTTGCTAAAGATAAAGGTTACGATTACATTATGGACGCTAATTCTTCTGCATTTATTTATAGAGCAGGAATTGATGCTACACCAGATGTTAAAAAAGCATTAGGTCTTTAATCAATGAATGACAAATTAACAAAGATTTATAAAATTAGCCATCTCTCTTAGAGGTGGTTTTTTTATTTTTGTCAAATGAAAAACGAAGTATCAACTACGGTAAAAGTCAGATTTAGTGATTGCGATCCAATAGGGCATTTGAACAACGTAAAGTACTTGGAGTATATGTTTAATGCTAGAGAAGATCATGTAGAAACATTTTATGGATTTACCTATGAAGAATATACAAAAAAGACGGGATGTACTTGGATTGCAATACAAAATGAAATAGCTTATCTAAAAGAAGTAAGATATAATACACAAGTAATAATAAGTAGTAAAACGATTGAAATAGAGGATAGAACTTCAAAAATAGAAATAATAATGATGAGCCTTGATAGAAAGGTAGTTCATGCGGTACTTTGGGTTACCATAATCTACTTTAATCTAAAAAATAGAAAATCCGCAGTTCATCCCCCAGAAGTTAAAGATTTATTTCACCAATTTTACGTAGATTTAGAGCAAAAGGACTTTAAATCAAGAGTCAAGTTTTTAAGGTCGCAAAATGCAAAAAATTCATAATGAAAAAAATAGTAGTAATAGGAAGTAATGGGCAGCTAGGTAATTGTATGAAAAAAATAGCTCCAAATTTTGAACATGATTATGAATTTATTTTTACTGATTCAAATACGTTAGATATTACTAATGAGGATCAGATTAATGATTTTTTTTATAACAACAAACCTGAATTTTGTATAAATGCATCTGCTTATACAGCTGTTGATTTAGCAGAAAAGGAGGAAGAGAAGGCATTTACTATAAATGCAGAGGGAGTTGGTTTTCTAGCTCAGGCTTGCTCAGACTTTAAAACAGTCCTAATTCATGTTTCAACTGACTATGTTTTTGATGGTGAAACAAATCTTTGTTATTCCGAAGATGATTTTACAAATCCACAAGGAGTGTATGGTAGATCAAAGTTAAAGGGAGAAGAATTGGCTTTGGAACGAAACTTCGAAACAATTATTTTGAGAACTTCGTGGCTATATTCAGAATTTAATAACAACTTTGTTAAAACCATGCTTCATCTTTTTTCTCAAAAAGATGAATTAGGTATTGTGGCAGATCAATTTGGACAACCTACTAATGCAAATGATCTAGCAGAAACAATAATGAATATAGTGGAAGCTCCTAATAAAGAATTTGGCATTTATCATTTTTCTAACTATCCAGAGACGACTTGGTTTAACTTTGCAAAAAAAATAGCGGATTTTACAAACTCATCTATACTGTTGAAGCCATTAACCAGTGAGGAATATCCGACTGCAGCAAAAAGGCCTAAAAGGAGCACTATGTGTTTGGATAAAATTGAGGAAACTTATCATATTGAATTAAAACATTGGGAAAATAGTTTAGAAGAATGTATAGAAATTCTTTCAACATAAATTAATAATTATCATGAGAAATTTAAACATCTTATTTTTTATGTTTTTCATACATTTAGTTTCTACACAAAATGTGTTGTTAACCAAAGTTGAAAAAACCAACAATAATCAAGATAAGTTTTTATATAAAATAGAAAAAGAAGCCAATGATGCGCAATACTTAGGGGAAGTTGAAATACAAGGGTTTTCAAAAGATGACCAAGCTATTTTTTCGCTTATTTATAAAAAAGCAAAAGAAATTGGAGCTAATACATTTTTATTAAAGCCTTTTGAAAATGTAGATGGAACAAAGCAACCTTTTAATCCGGCTAATTATAAACTGGCTTTATATTATATGCCAAAAAATAAGCTGGTGAATCAAACTAATCGATTATATATATTTGCATCATCGGATAAAAATCAAAAAATTAATATTAATAAAGAAGATATTATAATCTCTCCAAGGTCTTATTTAGTGTTTAAGACAACACCAGATGAGATTTATACAATATCTACAAAAAAAATCCTGGGTTCTACAATAAAAATAAATCAAAAATTAGGTGATGATGCACAATATTTTCAAATATCCGCTACAAAAATTAAATCAGATGAATCTGGTGTAGGTGGTTTAAATTTAAAAAGTGGTGATATTAGGGGATTAGAAAAATCATTTGCCGAATTTTTAAGCATTATATATACTCAAAATAATATGGATTCGAGTCCATAATCTATGACTTTTAGATAAAATTAACCAGTGTTTCATTTTTTTATATCTAGTATTCAAATATTTAAGTGTTAAAAACTATTTAAAAGTAAATTTTATGTTAAATATATTTGGAAGTGTAGGTTAAAATAGAGTACTTTTGCCCCACTGAAAACGAGAGAATATCAGTAAAGCGCAGGAGAGCTTTTAGGTAAGCATTTAAGAATTATAGAGTACTAGGATATTAATAAAAAAGTTTTTAAAATTTTGCTTAAAAAATTTGCAA
>NZ_CACVBR010000009.1 GCF_902728265.1 Chryseobacterium potabilaquae | reverse complement strand
CGGCTTTTAGTATATCAAAGTGTTCTACCAAAAATTCTGGAAGTAATAATTTAAGAAGTTCCTGATCATTTATCATAAAGCAAAGATAATAGTATTAAAAGTTCCCCCCAACTTTTGCGCCTGAGCCTATAAATAATATTTACTGAGATTAATTTTAATGTTTGAACAATATCAGTTAACCAAACATTATTAAATGACCATGTAGCTGTTGCTAAACTTTCGACAGGACCTATTCCTTTTCTACTCATATTAATGCCCACTCTATCCTTAACAGCATTTTTTCCATAAAAATAGAAGGTGATGTATTTTATTGTTTTTTTACTGAAGTTTAATATTTTAAACTCTGCTCCAGTAAATGAATAATCTTCGGTTGGATATGCAGAGATTATAGCAATTCCATTTTTCTTTTTACTGAAAACCTTATCAGAAATTTCGTTTTCAAGGTTACGCATATAAACCTCGGATAATTCCTTTGACCAAGAATCAATACTATCTTTTTCTTCCAAAGTAAGATTCTTAAATTTAATTTTTAAATCAGCTAATTGCTTTTGTTCACCTTTTATAAAAAAACATTTTTATCTTCAGAATCATCTGTTATATAATATTTTTTCCCATCAAAATAAAAACCTATAATATCTTTTGTACTTGAATAACTCCTACATTCTGAAATATCTGTTACAAAAAGCATATCTTGAGATTGGTATTTCATACTATTATCTCCACTTCCATAGCAGGATGCGCTAACGGTAGGATAAATATGTGAATTCTTACTGTATAAAACTACTGTCGAATCGATCTTAAGCTGACAAGAAAAAAAATGCAAAGATAGAATTGCACCTAACAGTAATAAATTTTTCATGATCATAAGTTTTTACAAAAGTAATGAAAGTAATGAAAACAATACATCAAGTATAATTATTTTGACAATGACAAGAAATCTAAAATTGCACCCCTAACCTAAAACTTTCAAAACTTCGCCAAAAAGAGCATTAGTTTCCCAATATAAAGAAAGTATAAAGTTTATAAAAAAGATGCAATGATATAGAAACTACTTTCACTCAAATTCAAGTCCAAATAGTGGAAGCGCTGAAGAAACTTTTAACAACAGTATACAATATAACTTTACAATAAAGCACAACATCAACACAAAGTTTTGAGTTCAGGAAAATTTCAGAAACTCAGATACCATTGAAAGACAACAGTAACGGAATATAGTTTAACTTGGTAAAAATGTAATAAAAAAACAGAGCCTTGACCTTATGAGTCAGGGTTTATAGTTCATCTCTGTAAGCACAGATGAAAAGAGAAATTATAGATAAATCTACACCATAGTATCAATATATACTACAAATTTATTTCATAATTAATCACTCTCCCAACAATCCAGACACTTTAATCGGGATTTTTTTTTAGTGAGTCGCAACTTTACTACAATTTCAAAGATTTATAGAAAATATCGAATTTGGCATGGTGTTTTTATCTAAATTTGGTGATATAAAAACACAGATATACAATGAAAAAAAACACTTCAAATTCTGAGAAAATTTCCCAGAACCATATTACAGGTATTAACCGTGTGGTTAAGCTTGATATTGTGGTTAACGGAAAGTCTATCAGGCATTTTAAATACTTTCGTTTACAGCAAAGTGCCAGAACACATCATTATTTTGAACTGACTTTAACTCAGGATTCTTTGGGTGAAGTACAGAATCATAATTTAGAGCAGGCACATCAGTTCTTAGGGAAACGAATTACAGCAACATTCAAATATAAAGACTATGAAAACGAAAGCCCTGAACGGACATTTGTCGGTGTAATTACAAAAGTAGGATTTAGCCAGGAACAAATGAATTTTGGAAATATTGTTCTGAAAGGATATAGTCCAAGTATTTTGATGGATTCAGCTCCTCATACTCAAAGTTTCGGAGGAAATCAATCTGTAAACACATCTATTATTGCAGATAGTATTATTAAAGAGGCATTCGGAACAACTCAATTTGATTTCAGAGTAGAAACTCAAAACAAAAGTTACATCAATTACAGTTCACAGTATTGTGAAACACATTATAATTATCTTGTACGCTTAGCAGAAGCTTACGGTGAACAATTCTATTATGATGGGCATATTCTACATTTTGGAAAATTACCCCCATCTGAGAAACCCATACAACTCATTTATGGAAGCAATGTTACAGATATACAGATAGAATTAAAAGCAGTTCATACAAAACCAGAATACTTTGGTTATAATAGTAGCAGTCATGTAAAAATGCTAGGCTCCAATGATGGGGCCAAACACCTAGGGAATTTATCCACAAAAGCATATGAGTTGAATGATGATATTTTCAAAACAAGGTCACTGACCCCTGCCCCTATTAATGCTAATATGTTTTTGGATGTGGACGACTCCCAAAAGAGTGCAAGAGGGAGTAAAGCCGTAGAGGTTTTTACTGTTTCTGGAAATACAACTGTTCCTTTTCTATATGTGGGTTGTGTAGCAGATATAGATATGAGAAATCAGGATAGTAACCAAACGTCCCATTTTACTACATTAATGATGACAGAAGTAAACCACGAGGTTGATGCAAGAGGATATTATACTGGAAGTTTTGAAGCTATAGCAGAGGGAACAGGTTTTATGCCTAAACCTGATTTCGTAATACCAAAAGCAGAGCCACAGGTAGCAACAGTCATTTCCAATGTTGACCCTTTGAATCAAGGTAGAATACAGGTGCAATTTGATTGGCAATTAAATGATACAACTCATTTTATCAGAATGATGAGTCCTGATGCAGGAGGAACAGGAGCAATCACACAAAACCGAGGGTTTGTAGCTGTTCCAGAAATCGGAGACCAAGTAATGGTTGGTTTTGAATATCACAATCCTGATTTTCCTTTTGCAATGGGTGGAATGTTTCATGGGAAAGCGGGTTTAGGTGGCGGAATAGACAATCGTGTGAAATCAATACAAACACGCAGTGGACATCGTTTAGTTTTTACAGAAGATGAAAGTATTATATTAACCGATAAAAGCGGAAACGAATTAAGATTTGATACAGAAGGAAGTAATATTAATATTACAGCCCCCGAAACTATTACCATTAAATCTAAAAACCTAAAATTTGATATTGAAGAAAATATTGAAACCAAAGCAGGGAAAAATATGGATACCCAAATTGGAGAAAATATTAAGATTATTGCAAAGCATGAGATAAGCCAAGATAGTGGAAAAAAAACCATAATTTCAGCAGGAACAAATATTGAAATCACGGCAAAGGCTCATTTGGATTTGTATGGAAAAGAAAAATTCATAGGTTATACAGACGGTCAAACAGAATTTGGAGCAAAAGACAGAATGCATGTGTACGGAGCTAACTCATTATTAACTGCTAAAGATAAGATTGAGTATAAGGCTCCACAAATGAACAAAGTCCCTCAAAATGGAGAGTTTGATTACACAAAAGAGAAGCAAATAGCATCAATATACTGGGCTTATGAAGAGGAAAACACCTCATTGATGGAGGATTCTAAGTTCTTTGTAGATATGAATCTTATCGTTCAAACAAGAAACTATGAAGAAGGAGAAGGTGTTGATGTTACTATTAGATCTGATGATGGAGAACCTTTAGCAGAAGGACTTGATGAGTTGACTTTATCAGGAACAGTTGACAGAGAGGGAATAGTAATCTTTAAAGAACCTTTAAAACCCTATACTCTTGAACTTATGAAGAAAGAGGAAAGAGAAGCAGAAAATATATAGACACACTATCATGAATATTAATAACTTTATACCAATACTATTAGAACAACGAAGGAGCATCGTTGCTACAAGTGGAAATCAGCAAACAAGACCTGTACAAGTTTTAAGACCAAGTTGGAGAGATATGATTAAAAATTATCCTAATACATCCGTTGATGTCTCAACTTTATACACTGAAATTGGAAATGGTTTGTTAGATATGTTGAAACAAAATAGCGCTTGGGAAAATACATGTGCATTTAGAATGAGTAAAGGATTGAATTATAGTGGATTTAAGCTTCCTTTTGATAATTCTAAATATAAAGCAAAAGGAGCAGGTGGAGGAGTACATAAAGGTGATGATAAATTGAATTATTGGTACAGAGTACGAGAATTAGCTCCGTATTTATCTGAACACTTAGGAAAACCTGAAATTGATATAAAATTGGATAAAATTGAAATGCCAGTTAACCTGAGAAAGAAAAATAATCTTACGCAAGCAGAATGGACACAATTGTGGAATAGCAAAAAGAAGATTTCACAAGTCGAATGGTCAAAAATAAACATTACGAAAGGAATAATTACATTTGATGTTTCAGGCTGGTCTGACGCTTCAGGGCATTTTACTTTATGGGATGGAAATCACTTAATTTATCCTGGTGGAGCAGAACATGATGACCCTCAAAGCTCAAAGTATTATTTTCATATGCTTTATCCAACGAAGAAAAAGAATGGTGATTTAGATTTTGTACAAACAAATAGAATAAGAATATGGGAATTAAAGTAAAACAATTAGTAATTTTTAGTTTGATTTTTTTGGGTCATCTAATTTGTGGTCAGACAGTTGATAGTAAAATTAAGTATATGAAAAAATATGCTTATTGTAATTGTGTATATATTAACAATAATAAATTAGATGTTACTTATTTAAACGACAAGTTTCAATTAAGTGATAAATCTGAAAATCTATTTATTGATTTAGGCAAAATTTCTGATAAAGAAAGTATTAAAATTAGGGAATTTACCGAAAAGCAAACTAAGGATTTCACAGTTATTGAATCATCTTATTATTCTGAAACTGGTAAAACTAATACAATAACTGCGGATTGTATGAATTTTTATGAATCTAAGGAGCTAGATAGTTATATCAAAAAACTCGTTGGAGTAGCATCCAAAAAGAAAACAAAAAAATAACAGTATGCCCCAACACATCACAGATACGACCCAGCTAAAATGTGATAAAGGAACAACTCCAACCACTATCACAGTAACCAGTCAATCCTTTATGAGGATTGATGGAAAACTACAAGCTACAGAGCAAGATAAGCAACCCAATATCAATATACAACCTTTTGGTATATGTATTATTTTAAGGTCATCCTGTATACCATCACCTCTTAAATGGGAAAACACCTCTAATTTTGAAATTGAGGGTAAAAAAGAGCTGTTAAATACCTCAACTTGTAAGTGTTCTATCGGTGGGAAAATACTTATTGCCAAATCAACACAGAATTTCGTGGAAGAATAATATTGCAAAAAAATTGGAAAACACGAGACTGTCTCAAAAGTGAAATAATCTAGTTATGTATTGCCAAACTCTTTCAACCTTGTAATTTTTTAGATCAATACCAATCTTTTCAAGAAGTTGTGCTCTGAAATTTTTTAAACGAAAAAGGCAAGATTCAGATCATTTATTGATAAGTAAGCCATGAAAGTGATAAAATCGCGTATGAAAATTTATGCCTATGCGCCTGCTTAGAAAGAAATCGCATTCGTTGACTCAATTATTACACATCAGGAAGCAGTGAAAATAAAAAAACACAATCTTTCAAAAGAAACTCCTAAGTATTCCGTTTAATTCTTAAATTTGACTAATGCAAAAGTATCTTTATCTCATCATTATATCGTTTTTTCTTATCAGTTGCTATACTTACCAAGTAAAAAAACAAGTGGATACAACAACCGACAATAAGCAGGAATCAAAAAAGACTGCTGTATCTGCTAATGATAATTCTACGCAAACGAAAAGTGCAATAGCTGAACCTGCTATGCCGATTAATATTCAGGAGAAACTTGCACCTAACAAAAATTTTAAAATTAATGTTGACGGCAAAGCGTATAAAATAATAGTTGATAGATGGGAAAGCGACAGTTTGGTTGCACACTCTGTCCATAATCCTAAAAAAATTCTGAAATTCCATAAGAACCAAATCAATAGTGAGAAAATTGCAGAAAAACGCTTTTCACAACCCATAGCTGATATTATTACTGTTACCGCTTATGCCGGAATTGGCGTTTTAATCTGGTCTCTTCTCCGTTAATCATATAGGGAACAAAACAAACTCTTTTATTATTTGATTATTTTTAATAAGCAATTGAATTTCATGTTAGACTTATTGTTTAGAAAAATGTCGCCTGAGTATTTCTTGAGCTTCCATTGAAGTTGGTTTATTTAGTTTTTGAATTTGAAAGATAATAATGCCAAAGCATCATCGAAGCTACGGAACGAAAAGGTTTCCATTGCTCACTGATTTCAAGAAGTTCTTCTTTGGTGGTTTTTGGCGGAAGTTGTTTTAACCGTTTCAAAGCATTTACCGCAGCCAAATCTCCGATCGGGAAAATATCTGTTCGCTGCAGGGTAAACATAAGATATACATCCACCGTCCAGTTTCCGATTCCTTTTAATCTGACTAAGGTTTTTCTCGCTTCATCATTTGACATTTTCGAAAGTTCTGCTAGATTAATTTCGTCATTCATAATAGCATTTGCCAAACCTTTGATATAATTATTTTTCTGACGACTTACATAACATTCTCGCATTTCTTCATCATGCAATGTCAGAATATTTTCGGGGGTGACCTCCTTGAGTTTTTCTTTTAATTTGTTTAGGGTCGCCAACGCCGAAGCTAGAGAAACCTGCTGTTCTAAAATAATATGAACCAGTGTTTCAAAAGTATTTTCACGTGTCCACATCGGAGGATAGCCATGATTTTCTAGAATTAATTTTAAATCTGAATCCTGATTTGCCAAATGATAACACAATTCCTGAAAATTTTCAAGACTGAAAGTTTCAATTTCTTCGAGAATAATATTATTTATACTCTTTTTCATTCATCTAAATTTTAATTAAAATAAACTTGGCATCGTAAAGCCCTGTTCCAAATCAAGAAGAATCCATTTATTCTCCAAACCACCTGCAAAGCCCACCAACTTTCCCGATGCACCAACCACCCTGTGACAAGGAACGATAATGGAAATTGGATTTTTATTTAAGGCCCCTCCCACAGCTCGAACGGCTTTTATATCGCCAAGAATTTTTGCCAACTCGCCGTAAGTTTTTGTGACACCGTAAGGAATTTTCAACAAAGCTTTCCACACTTTGACCTGAAATTCAGTTCCTTTAAAATCCAGTGGAACATCGAAAGTTGTTCTTCTATGTTCAAAATATTCGTTCAACTGTTGTTCGGCCTGTAAAAGTATTGGATGTTCATTATCTCTCGCAGGTTCAGAAAGTTGGGTTCTTTTGTAATTTTCACCTTCCCAAATTATCGCCACAAGGCCTTGATCAGAAGTAATCACCCTAATTAATCCAACTGGCGACGCAACATCTTTATATATCAACTGTTTCCGGTTTTCCATTTTGTTCTGAGATTTCTTTTGTGACTTCGGTTACAGCTTTTGTACCTGGAAGCAATTGCAACATCAATCCTACCATGACAACGCAAATTAATAAACACATAATTCCAAAATGATAAGCCATTTGCCAACCCTCTTTTGAGAAGTAGAAAAATACTCCGCCAATGATACTCACACCCAACGCAGAAGCCGTTTGCTGAAAGGTTGAGTAAATCCCCGCTGCTGCACCTGCATATTGAGAAGGAACGTTTTTCAAGGCTATATTTAATAATGAAGGAAGTACCAACCCGTTTCCAAATCCCCAAGTTCCCATCAATCCTATGATGAGCCAAGTGTTGATTCCCGGTTTCCAAAGTGTCATTTGAAGGTAAAATGCAATTAATAAAATCACAACTCCCACCTGTAATACTCTTTTTCCCAATTTTACAATTAGTCGGGAAGCCATCACAGAAGACACAATAAATAAAATCCCCGGAATGATAAAATATAATCCTGAATCCAACGCCGAAACCCCTAATCCGTTTTGCAGATAAACTGCACTCAGCAACAGATAAGCTGTATGTAACATAAAATGAAATAATACGGCAACCAAACCAATATTAAAATCTTTTATTTTAAATAATCTGACATTAATTAATGGATTTCCATTATTGGAAAGTTTAATTTTTTGATTATAAATAAAAAATACAAAAAGTAAAACAGACAAAATAAGCAATCCAAAACTCCACAACGGCCAACCCGCTTCACGTCCCTGAATTAGAGGATAAATTAACGAAAATAAAGCCAATGTTAAAATTAAAATTCCCGTGTAATCGAATTTTGTGTTTTGATGTTTTGCCGTTTCTGTAACGTATTTATGGGTTGCCCAAAGTGTTATGATTCCAATGGGTAAATTAATGAAGAAAACCAATCTCCAACCTTCTATAAACCAATGCATATCTGACAAATAACCACCCAAAACTTGTCCAATTACAGCGGCAGTTCCAAGAGTAATACCGTACAATCCGAATGCTTTTGCACGTTCTTTAGTATCCGTAAATAAAACCTGAATAAACGCAATCGTCTGCGGAACCATAAATGAGGCACTTAATCCTTGAAAAAATCTCGTAACATTAAGTTGTAAAGCCGTTTGTGATAATCCACATAAACAAGAAGCCACCGTAAAAGCAAACATTCCCCAAAAGAAAACTTTTTTTCTGCCGAAATGATCTCCTGCTCTACCTCCCGTTATCAGAAACGCGGCATATCCCAATAAATATCCTGCAATGACAAGCTGTATTTCGCCATCGGTTGCATGAACTCCTTTTTTAATGGTTGGAATCGCAACATTAATGATGAAAACATCAATAACAGACAATAATGGCGCCGATAATACAATGATGAGTTCGAGCCATTTATTTTTAATCTCTTTCATTTCAAATAAGTTTTTCAATAATTTTTTTTGCAGATTGAATTTCGTCCGCTCTTTTGAAAACGGAAGCCGTCACAATCGAACCTTCCAACATTACATAAATAGTTTCCACCAATTCTTCATCAGACAATATCTTTTTATGTCCTGATTTTTCAACCAATGTTTTGATGAATTCTTTACTATGAATTTTCGTGGCTTGAATTTCAGCCAAAAAACGTGGGTCATCTGTTCCAGCTTCATCATTAGCTTTGATAAAAGGGCAACCTCCAAATTGCCGGATTTCCTGTCGCTGAATATGATGGTCAAAAATTGCCAGCACTTTTTCTTTAGGATCAGAAACCTTATTTACAGCTGTTTCCAATCTCGTAAACCAAAGCTGATGTGTCCGCTGAACATATGCGACCAGCAAATCGGCTTTTGTTTCGAAGTGTTTATATAAAGATGCTTTTGCAATATCAGCTTCATCAATAATCTGATTAATCCCCGTATTGCTGTAGCCTTGCGAATAAAATAACCGGTCGGCCGTGTCTAGTATTTTATCGATTACAACTTGTCCTCTCTGTTTCATAAAACAAAGGTAAAGAAATAAATAGACAGAACTGTCTATTTATTTCTTTTTTTCTATATAGGTTTAAAAACATCCCTCATTATATTATAATTATCCATTCCTATCGAACCATTAAAATTTCAACTACGACCACATTTGGTTGGAACAATTGGCCTCACGCGGGACCTCGCACTGCCCCATCTTATAGAAAAGCTAAATTGGGAAGCCAGAAAAATAATAGCTCCACAATGTAATGACCAAGTTATAAAAACAGCAATATAGCCTATAGAAAATCATCGCAAAAAACACTGAAAAAAATAATAATGAAAAAAGAGCAGTCTCTTGATCCTAAACAATGTTTAACTATCTGAGCTTTAAAAAAGAGCTCAAAAAAGAGGTTTCAGTTTAGCTCATCGATCTTATCTTACTCATTGATATAAACATCACATAATATTACCCTACCTATTCAACTTAACACATCTATATATCCTTTCATTGAAGGAAAACAAAACCAAAATACAATATGATTAAAATATAATAAAATTGATACGTTTCTATATTAATCACATTTTCACTCAAATTATAAAAAGTCTATATTAATATTTAACATCAATAAAAAACTGTTTAAATATTTTTGTTATATTTGTAACAATAATTTAAAATAGCACACTGATGAGAAAGAATTTAATTTACACATTACCGTATCTACTACAAAAACCCGCAAAACGACAATCTTTTATTTTAAGATCTTTAATGCAAATTATATGATTTTGATATTTGAAATTAAATAATAAATAGTCATTCCCAAGTATAGCGTTTAATTTTTTTAATACGTTATTTAGCTTTTTTTAAGATTTCGAGTCAGGTTGGTATTCGTCATTTTGGCTCTCATAAGAACTTCACGAACTAGCACGGAATGCATAACAACGATTTTCTTCTATTTATAAATATAAAAAAAAAATGTTACTTTTGCTTATGGATATTGGAAATTTATTTAATGATTTTAATTCCCTTTTAATAAATTACACCAAATTTATATAACATCAAAATTCATTCAAATGAGAAAAATAATTCTACTAGTTACTTGTATGTTCGGTATTTCAGTTTTCTCACAAATAAAAGTGTTGAAAAATGAAACATTAGTGGAAATAGGTAAAGATAACTCTGTTGGTTTATATAAAAAAGAGGATAGATTTACTATCTATTATCAAGATCTTAATACTGCTAATTTAAATACTTTCAGATCTTTTTCTTTTCAAAATATGGAAGGAGATGTATCTGGTTTATATCAATTGATTACAGGAGGTTTTACTACTATGCCAGAAGAAAATGTTATTTTGGAACTCCCCAATGATATTATCGAACTTCATTATGAAAAAAATTACGGTCAAACGACTGTTCAATTTATTCAATACATTAATAAGAACAAAAAATACATTGGGAAATCGCAATTTCTGACAAGAAAACAAGTTGATAGAATCTTTGGAAAAACCAATGGCAAAGCAACTCTGTATGAAAGATCAGGAATGATAAATAAAACAAGTAATCAAGATACAACTTCTACAGCTACTCCTTCTTCCCTCTAATGATAAGGTCAAAAGCTAGAAAATAAATATATTTAAACTCATTCTACTTGGATGAGTTTTTTATTTCTATTTTTGTAAAAAAGATCATTATATACAGTATGTCTCTTCAAATAATTAATTTAACCAAAACCTTTGGTGAACAAATAGCTCTTAATAAGGTCAATATCTCGATTGAGAAGAATGAGATCATCGGTTTACTAGGACCTAACGGAGCCGGGAAATCAACTTTAATGAAATCAATTGTAGGGGCTCTAAAAATAGATGAGGGTGAAATCATTTTTAATAAAAAAAACATTTCAGAATATCCCATCGAAAGCAAAAAAAACATGGGCTTTTTACCAGAAAATAATCCTTTATATTTAGAAATGTATGTAAAGGAATATCTTCAGTTTGTAGCTAATATTCACAAAATTTCATCATTTAAAATAGATGAAGTTATTGAACTTGTAGGTATTACTCCCGAAAAATCTAAGAAAATCGGGCAACTTTCAAAAGGATATAAGCAAAGAGTCGGACTTGCTCAGGCCATTATCCACCAACCTGATTTATTAATATTAGATGAGCCGACAAATGGATTGGATCCCAATCAAATTATTGAGATACGAAATGTAATAAAAGAAATTGGCCAACAAAAAACCGTTCTCCTCTCTACTCATATTATGCAAGAAGTAGAAGCATTATGTTCACGAGTGATTCTTATTCACAAAGGAAATATACTTCAAGATTGTCCAATTGATGAATTTAAAGGGAAGTTTGACACTCTCGAACAAGCATTTGCCCATTATACTCAAGCTGAAATTCTTTATTAAACCAATTTTCAAGACTTACAATACCATTTTATATTTAATTTTTTAGCATCAATTTCTTATATTGCTGTTACTGATCCAATACACAAAAATAAACATGACATTTACAATACAATCCAACTTAATTGATATTGTTTCTAGAGAAACTTATCCTGCTGAAATTATAGTAGATAATGGTAAAATTAGTTCGATTAAAAGAATTAATGAAGTACTTGACACCTATATTTTACCTGGTTTTATTGATTCTCATGTTCATATAGAAAGTAGTATGCTTGTTCCTTCTGAGTTTGCTCGAATTGCAGTACAACATGGAAGTGTGGGAACTATTTCGGATCCTCACGAAATTGCCAATGTATTGGGCGTTTCAGGAGTTGAGTATATGATTGAAAATGCTAAAAAAGTCCCTTTTCATTTTTATTTTGGAGCTCCATCTTGTGTTCCGGCTACCGATTTTGAAACCGCAGGCGCTGTCATCGACGCTCATGATATAGAAAAGCTTCTGAATCGTGAAGAAATTGTTTACCTCGCCGAAATGATGAATTTTCCCGGAGTTATTTATCAAGATACAAATGTTCTCAAAAAACTCTCACTCGCCAAACAATATAAAAAACCTATTGATGGGCACGCTCCCGGTCTTATGGGGGAAGATATGCAGCGTTATTTTTCAGCCGGCATCACCACAGATCATGAATGTTTTGGTTATACTGAAGCCTTAGAAAAATTGAAATATGGTGTTAACATCATGATCAGGGAAGGAAGTGCTGCTAAAAATTTCGAAACCCTTATTCCATTATTAAAAGAGTTTCCTGATCAAATAATGTTTTGCTGTGATGATAAACATCCAGACGATTTAATTGAATCCCATATCAATTATCATGTAAAACGAGCACTTGAATATGGTCATGATCTGTATGATGTATTAAGAGCCTCTTCTTATAATGTCATAAAGCATTACCATCTTCCGATAGGTTTATTACAACCTGGTGACAATGCCGACTTTATTATAATTGATAATTTGGAAAATTTCACAATTTTAAAAACCTATATAAACGGTATTCTTGTGGCAGAAAATGGCCATTCATATATTCAATCTGTAGAAGCAGCTGTAGTCAATAAATTTCATTGTAATCCAAAGCAACCTTACGATTTTAAGATTAAAACTAAAAGTGAGAAAATTCGGGTAATCGAAGTCTTAGACAGACAACTTATTACTCATGAGCTTCACATGAATACATTAGATATAGAAGGCTATGCTGAATCTAATATTGAAGAAGATATTTTAAAAATTGCTGTTGTTAATCGCTATCATGATGCTCCGGTTTCCGTTGCATTTATAAAAAATGTTGGCCTCAAAACAGGAGCAATCGCATCTTGTGTAGCTCATGATTCTCACAACATCGTAGTGGTTGGAACTAATGATGAAGATATGTGTAAAGCAGTCAATGCTATCATTAGAGCTAAAGGAGGTATCTCACTAGCTACCGAAACTGAAGAATTGGTTTTAGAATTGCCTATCGCTGGTATTATGACCAACTGTTCCGCTGAAAAAGTAGCTGCGGACTACATTACATTAGATTTGCATGCAAAGAAATTAGGTAGTACCTTAAAAGCTCCTTATATGAGCCTATCTTTCATGGCATTATTAGTCATTCCAGAATTAAAACTTAGTGATAAAGGTCTTTTTAATGGAAAAGAATTTCAATTTGCTGATGTTTTTATAACGTAGTCTTTAGAAAATTTACTTTCTGCAAAACTATCTGCAGCGGCATTATATCCTATATTAAAAATTTGATTTAATCGATCTTTCTTTCGTTCAAAGGTTCCAAAAGTGGACAACTCTTGTGAAGAAATAAACCAATCGCAATAATCAAACTTTACTTTCTCTATTCGATAAGAAAGAAGATCGTAAGAGCGGGCTACAATTGCTTTTATCGATTTTAAATCGTGTATATTAATATCGTGAGGTGGTGATACAAAAACCCCAATGAGTTTATTACATTCTTCTCGGATAATATCCGCAGGAAAGTTATTCAGTACTCCTCCATCACAATACATTTCATCATCAATGATATAAGGTGTTGTAATCCCCGGAATAGAACATGAAGCAATGATTGCATCTACTACCTTAAAGTTATTATCAAATATTTTCTGCGTTCCCCCCACAAGCTCAGTAGCCACAATTTTCACTTCTTTCTTCAAATCTCCTAATTTCATATCATGAAAAATAGGGTTTAAATAATTTCTAAAAATTACGGATGATACAAATCCCGGCTGATTGAAGGTAAAGTGTTTCCAATTAAAAAAATACACAGAATTAAAAAACTCTACAATCTCTTCTGGTGTTTTACCTACTGCATAAAGGCACCCTACAATAGAGCCGGCACTACAACATGATATAATATCTATATCTATATTTTTCTCTTTCAGGAATTTTAAAACCCCTGCATGTGCAATCCCTTTTGTGCCGCCTCCTGACAAAACAAGTCCTACTTTCTCCATGTTCATAAAATAAAGTTATGAAAACAACATGATAAAATCAGATTATTTTTTTGAAATATATCAATTTTAAGGTTATTTTAAATAAAAAAATTATATTAAGAAAATATTCAAAGGAATTTCAAGATATTTTATCACTTCTTTCGATCGTAAAGCCTAAGTATTTTCAATAAATCAGTATCTACTACCATCGAATCCACCATTGAGGTTAAATCCGGATATATCGAAAATATTTCTTTCAGTTGATCCCTCACTCCCGGTGACATAAAACCTATTTCTGTAACAGTCTTATTCTTATGATTTAATAAAAAATCTCTTTTAGATATTTTCGCTGTATAGATTGGCCCTTTGTAATAATTATTTCTATACCATGAAATTTTACCTTTGTACATGATTTCAAGTAATCCTATGTCTTTAGAAAGAATAGAAGCTGAGGATATAAATCTCCTTTTTACATTTTTAAGATCGGTAATTTGCATATATTGTATGGTGTCTTCAGCAATCTTTATTTTGTCTCCTGAAGAATTTAAAACATACATATTATGAATATAGGTAATAGGAGAAAATTCCTTATTTGATTCTATACCTACATTTTGCACCTTTGTTTTTACAGTATCTTTTGACTTTTTTAAAATGTATTTTATAGGAAAATAGTTTTCTGTATACTTATTAGACTTCTCTTGGGAAAAAAGAAAGGTAAAACAGAAAAATAGGAATAAAAAAGTATTTTTTTTCATATTGTGATTGAGGTTAAAAAAGCCCAGAGGTTATCTGAGCTTTTTATATTTAGTTTTTACTTTGTATGAATTAGATATGGATTACTTCCCCGTACGCTGCCGCTGCCGCTTCCATAATAGCCTCAGAAACAGTTGGGTGAGGATGTATTGATTTAATAATTTCATGACCAGTGGTCTCCAGCTTTCTTGCTACTACTGCTTCCGCCACCATATCAGTTACTCCTTCTCCAATCATATGACAACCTAGCCATTCTCCATATTTAGCATCAAAAATCACTTTAATAAATCCATCTGTATTTCCATTGGCTGTTGCTTTTCCACTTGCTGAAAGAGGGAATTTTCCAACTTTAATTTCATATCCCTTCTCTTTAGCTTGCTTTTCAGTAAGACCAACAGATGCTACTTCCGGATGACAGTAAGTACATCCCGGGATATTGCCGTAATCAATTTTCTCTACATGCATTCCTTTGATTTTCTCTACACAAGTAATTCCTTCTGCGGAAGCAACGTGTGCTAACGCCTGAGTTGGAATAATATCTCCGATCGCATAGTAACCTGGCACTGAAGTTTCATACCATTCATTGACTAAAACTCTTCCTTTATCTGTCTGTATACCTACTTCCTCCAGACCAATATTTTCAATATTAGCAGCAATACCTACAGCTGACAATAAAATATCGGCTTCAAGGGTTATATTTCCTTTTGCCGTTTTAACGTTTGCTTTTACTCCTTCTCCGCTGGTATCAACACTTTCTACAGACGCATTTGTCATAATTTCAATTCCTGATTTTTTCAGAGACTTTTCTAAATGTTTAGAAATTTCCTCATCCTCTACCGGAACAATGTTTGGCATAAATTCTACAACAGTTACTTTAGTTCCCATTGTATTATAAAAATCGGCAAACTCTACTCCAATAGCTCCAGAACCTACAACAATCATAGATTTAGGTTGCTCAGGAAGAGATAATGCCTGTCTATATCCTATTACTTTTTTACCATCTTGTGGTAAATTAGGTAGTTCTCTTGAACGAGCACCTGTCGCTATGATGATATGGTTGGCTGAATATTCAGTAACTTTACCATCGTTATCCGTAACAGAAACTTTTTTACCTTTTTGAACTTTTGCAGTCCCAAGAATGACATCAATCTTATTCTTCTTCATCAAAAATTCAATCCCTTTGCTCATTTTATTAGCCACTCCACGACTTCTTTGAATAACATTCGGAAACTCAAAGCTTCCTTCCATTTTATTCAAACCATAGTCCTCTGCATGATTGATATAATGAAATACTTGAGCCGATTTCAATAAAGCTTTAGTCGGAATACATCCCCAGTTAAGGCAAATTCCTCCTAAATTTTCTTTCTCGATAATTGCAGTTTTGAAACCCAATTGAGCAGCTCTAATTGCTGTAACATATCCACCAGGACCACTTCCGATGACAATAATATCGTAGTTCATTAGTATAAAAATTTTTATGCGAATTTAAGGAAAAATATTGGATGTATCATATTTTCCACCATCCATTCTACGTCGTAGAATTAATGATATTTCAGAATTAAAAAAACAAAAAACAAGACATAAAATTCTCTATTTCCCATTAAATTATCTATAAAATTTAAAAATCAACAAAATTAAAATTATAGAATTCATCTATTCAAATTTCAATATTTTCTTTTAAAAAGGATTTTTTTGAAGAATTTCGAACTCTAAGATCCTTGATTCCCACTAAAAGACAAGTTTCTCATACGCTTTTAGTTTTACTATTTTAAATCATAATTGATCACTTCTAAAATTTTAATTTTTTAATAAGTTTAGGAAAGTGCACTCAATATCCGAAAAAGAAAATAAGAATCCATTTTTCATCAATTTCTCAGGGTACACATTTCTACTTTTTAATAATAATTCCGTTTCTGTTTGTAAAAAAACGGAGGCAATTTCCAGCTGCCACACCTTTGCATTTAATCCCAACGGAACTTTCATGGCATTCCTTAGTTTTAGCATGAAATCATTATTAGATAAAGGATTGGGTGCAGTTATATTAATGACTCCTGAAATATTTTTATTATAAATGATATATTCAACCGCTCTACAAAAATCGTCAATATGAATCCAGCTTACTTTTTGATCCCCTCGACCTTGCTTTCCTCCTAACAATAACTGGGTGATTAATTTTAATTTGGGAAAAGCTCCTCCTTTATTTCCCAAAACAATTGAAGTTCTCAAGGCAACTTTACGAAGATTTTCATCTTTTAATCTGAAAAACTCATTTTCCCAACTTTTACAAATATTCATAGAAAAGTCATCTCCAATAATTCCATTTTCTTCTGTATTCAAATGTTTTTCAGAATGAGTATAAATAGTTGCTGAACTGGCATTTAACCAAACTTTCGGTTTATTTATACTCTTGTCTACAGCTTGTTGGAGTATGCCTGTACTTTCCATTCGGGAAGCGTAAATTTCTCTTTTGTTTTTCTCTGTATATCTGCAATCTACGGACTTTCCCGTGAGATTAATTAAAACATCTGCATTTTCAAGTATATTTTTCCATTCACCTAAGGTTTGAGCATCCCATCGAATCTCATTTTCACGTTGGGGATTTCGGGTTAAAATATATACCTGATTTCCTTTTTCTGTAAAATATTTCTCTAGATTTTCACCCAAAAATCCGGTTCCGCCTGCTATGATGATTTTCATTTGTCTTGGCTTCATAATAAACTCTTTCATCCTAGATATTTTTTTGTTTTCACTTCAATTTCAGATCCCTCGGCTAGCATTATAGATATGGGTTGTTGATTATTTAATCCTATAAAATCATTACCGTAGATTTTTTGAAAGTCAATATCTAATTGATAATCTTTTACTGAATAATGATCCCATTTTGGATGACACACTTCATATTCTGAAGTTTTATCTTCTTTTTTCGTGAAGCCAAAATAATGCTCGGTAATAAATTCAAATTCAGAATCGGGTTCCATGGGTAATGGAGTATTTTCTGCTGTGATTTCCATAAAATGCCAACTTTTGTCTTGCCAAGAATATTTGATCAAAAGTTCCCCTTCTTTTTCCTGCATTATACTTCTCATAGGCATCGTTACATAATTTTCTTTATATATTGAATTGGCTACAAAACTTAAGGCAGGTTTAGGAACAATTTCTTTGATAAAAACAACACCTCTTTTCCATTCATTACCTTCTTTTTTCTTGACATAAAACCTGAGATTCACTTCTTCAAAATTTCGATGAAAGGGAACGGGAAGACCTAATAATCTAGTATTCAAAAACATGAAACCAACTAAACTAACGTAACATTTACCTCTATAAAAATCTAATTCCGTTCCTTTAGGTACGTATTTTAATATAATATTGGGATCAATTTCATAATTGATAATAATTAATTTACGCCATTCTGCTTTTAAAAAATTCATTGTGTTTTTTATTTTAGGGGATTATAATTATTTACTGTAACAGCCTTAAAACTAACTATTTTTCAGCTGTAGACTTTATTAATTTATTTCGTTCCAATAAGAAGTTTTTAAGATAATTTTTCAAAAAAATACGATTGAATACCTTTCCAATCATCCCAAACGGAGATTCAAATTCAAAAATATCTATCATTAAAGTCTTTCCTTCAGATGGTTTAAAAATATGCTGATGTCTCATTGATTTGAAAGCGCCTTCCAACATCATATCAGTAAATTGAAAAGGCTTTTGCATATGGATAATTTTTGAGGTTAGAGTTTGATATACTCCCAAATGTTTTGCTTTCCAAGTCACCGTTTCTCCTTCTTCAATTAATCCGGTTATCCTTCCAGAAATTGCCTTTTCATTAGTCTTTTGAGTAGATTTTTGATGTAAATCAATATCCCTTGCCAAATCAAAAACTTTATGGATATCTGCCTTAATGATCGTTTCTAAATAAATTCTAGACATAATAATATATTAGTATCAATAAAACCAACACTCTATACGCTATCCACGTTATGGTAGGTAAGAAATTCAATCGTAAAATAGTACATCTTCTTATATGTTCCAAAACCATTATTAAAACAACAATCCCGAAATAGATAATAGTGAAAATAGGACTTATACTAAGGTATAAAGCCGGAATTAAGAGTAAAGTCCCAATTAATGAAACTGTCATCATATTTCCTATATAATTCCATGTTTTATCCTTTAGATATGACTTTAATAAAAGTACCTGCCAAACAATTTGTCCTATACAAATGCTAAATTCTCTCCAAAAGTTTTGAGATAAGCCCAAACCCATTTTTACGGAAAGCTGACTTAAAATATAGCCTGAAAAAATAACAACAAAACTTATGTATGCTACTCTGTATTTCAAATTAAAGTCGGGAATACAGGCTTGCTCGGTATCATTCTTGGAGGGAATAATTTGTTTTCTATTATAAGAAACAAATGAATATAACTTCTTAAAAAACCAATAAAAAGGAGATATCCTCGCCACTTTTTCTAATAAGGGAAATGAATTTCCAATAATCAAGAGTAAACTATCTAATCCATACATTACTTTGTGTGTATTTTGGTCAATTAAAGCAATCTCATTTTTTGCTCGAGTGTAATCCACAAGATTTTTGTGCTCCAATGAAATTTCCGTAAAAGCTTCTCTTCCATTTTCATCCAGCATTCCTGAATGGATGAATCCTTTTGAATAGATTGCACACATAGGGCATTCATTATCATAAATAAGAACATGATTTTTAAGTGTTTTCATCTTTGTATATTTTATAGGTTTAGAAAATCGGCTTTTGTTCTTTTTGAACTTTTAAAAAGAAAGTACATTACTATTTTAAATACTATATTTTTCATTTTAAAATTTTAATAATTATTATCAATATTGTATTTTCAGAAATTTTTGAAAGTTAAATCGAAATAAAAAAGGATGTTGAAGTCCTTCTTATTTTAATAAGTTGGTAATCTTACCCACCAGCCAATGGTCATCACTTTTTATGGCAAGATCCATTATATTATTAATTTTCCCCGTTACTGAACTAAAGTCATCCATAAGCTGTATAAACTCTTTCGCTTCTGAAGAGTCTTTATCTTCAATATTTTTAAGCTCTTCTAAAAATGAAATAACAGGTTCAATTTCTCTTTTCCTACGTTCTTTTGTAATTTGTTTGAATAAATACCAAACATCTTTTTCTGCCACAAAATATTCTTTCCTATCACCTTTTACAAACTCTTTTCTCACAATTCCCCAATCCATTAGTGCTCTCAAATTCATATTGGCATTGCCTCTCGAAATTTCAAGTTGTTCCATCACTTCATCGGTAGAAAGAGGTTTCTCACTTGCCAAAAGTAAAGCATGTACTTGTGCCATTGTACGATTGATTCCCCAGTTGGTAGCAAATGTTCCCCAAGTCTGAATGTACTTTTCTTTCGCTTCTGCCAGTTTCATTGGATTGTAATTTTAATTTCTAATACAAATATAATTATAATTTTCGAACTTTCAATAATTTTTGAAAATTAATTTTATTAGTATCTTACTTCCTGTTCACTTACTAATGTAGTATTATTTCTAAAAAAACGGCTATTTTGAAAATATAAGAACATAAATCATGCTTTTTTATATCTGCAAACACATTTAAATTAATAATTTTGCGCTTAACTTTATAATAGTTTTTAAATTGTACATATATTATTGTAACAAATTTATAATATGTACGACTAGTAAAATAAATAATCTTTGTATAGTAATGAAAAATAACAAAATTGCCTCATTACTTTTTGTTTTGTCTGCAGGAAGTATGATGTTCGCTCAAGATGACTTAATCAATAAGTTAAAAAACAATCAATCACAAAATGCTAATTTTCAGTTTACTACTTTAAAGGATGTCGGTGCGACTTCTGTTAAAAATCAAGGATCATCGGGAACCTGTTGGAGCTATTCAGGGAACTCTTTCCTTGAATCTGAAATGCAAAGAATGGGCAAAAAACCTGTAGATTTAGCAGAAATTTTTACGGCTAGAAATTCTTATCATGATAAAGCTAAACTATATGTATTGAATAGTGGTGCGATCAGTTGGGGTGATGGAGGTGAATTACATGACGTAATTAATATGTATAAAAAATATGGGGCTGTACCTCAGGACGTCTATACAGGCTTAAAATCCGGGCAAACACTTAACAACTTTAAGGAAATGCAAGGAAAATTGAAACCTGTTTTAGACAGTTTAGTTCAAACCGCCTCTAAAGGAAAACTTACCGATAACTGGATGAATTCAGTAGATAATATTTTAGATGAATATCTTGGAAAAGTTCCGACCAACTTTACCTATCAAGGAAAAAACTATACTCCAAAAACCTTTGCTAAAGAAGTAGTTGGAATAATTCCTGAAGATTATGTAGAAATCTCTTCTTATAAAGATTATCCTTATTACCAAAAATTTGTAGTTCCAATTCCTGATAACTGGAGCCATGATTCTGATTGGAATGTTCCTATGAAAGATTTCACGGCTATTATTGACAATGCCATCAACAAAGGATATTCTGTAGGTTGGGCTACTGATGTGTCCGAGCCTTACTTTTCATATAAAAATGGAGTGGCGTATGTTCCGGATATGGACCTAGATCAAATCACCGCAGAAAATAAACAAACTTTATTTTCCGAACCTAAGAAAGATAAAGTAATCACTGAAGATATGCGTCAGAAAGCTCTTAATAATCTTTCTACAACGGATGATCATGGAATGCATATCGTAGGATTAGCAAAAGATCAAACCGGGAAAGAGTATTATATGGTGAAAAATTCTTGGGGTGTAACGAATGATTTTGAAGGCTATCTTTATGCAACAAGACCTTATATTGAGTATAAGTCAACAGCTATTCTTGTTCACAAAAATGCAATTCCAAAAAATATTCTAAAACAATTAAAACCTACTAAAAATATTGGTTTATAATAAAGCGATTGCTTGTATGGATATGTTAGATATTTAAAGTTAAACCGCTTTCGGAAATCCGAAAGCGGTTTAACTTTAAATAAATAGGTGAAATTGAATATAAAATTGAATAATTAATCAAAAAGTATAAAGGGAGTATTTTATTACCGATAGCCATACATTCAAAACTATCTTAATATAAAATTCCCATGCTTTCTGCAGAAAAATTCGAAAGCTCTTCGGTTTTACCTTCTTTTATTTTTTCTACCCATTGAGGATCTTGCAATAATGCTCGTCCTACTGCAACAAGGTCAAAATCCCCTCTATCTAATCTTCTCGTCAATTCAGAAAAATCTGTTTTTTTTATCCGTTCCTTCGCCTGCAAAAGCCTTCATAAAATCTCCTTCAAGGCCCACAGAACCTACTGTAATTGTTGGTTGCCCAGTGATTTTTTTAGCCCATCCTGCAAAATTAAGATCTGAACCTTCAAATTCGGCTTCCCAGAAACGACGTTGTGAACAATGAAAAATATCAACACCCGCTTCTTTTAATGGCAATAACCACTCCTCCATTTCTTCAGGTGTTTTTACTAGCTTAGCAGAATAATCTTGTTGTTTCCATTGAGAAAGGCGGATAATAATGGTAAAATCTTTTCCTACAGCCTCTCTTATAGCTTTAACGACATCCACTGCGAATTTGCTTCTTTCTTTCAAAGTTTTACCTCCATATTCATCCGTTCTGGTATTGGTAACTTCCCAGAAAAATTGATCGATTAAATATCCATGCGCTCCATGAATTTCCAACACATCAAAGCCGAGATCTTTAGCCGATTTTGCAGAAGCTGCAAATTGAGTAATCGTATCCTGAATATCTTCCAATGTCATGGTAGAAGCCTTTTCCATCTCAACTAATGGATAATCTTGTAACATTCTTGTATCTCCAACATGCCAAATTTGAGGTCCCATTTTTCCTCCACTTTCATGAACACTATCAATTACGTTTTTCCAACCATTTAATGCTTCAGCTCCGTAAAAGTCAGGAATATTTTGCATATTTTTTGATCCTGGCCTGTTGATTACGGTCCCTTCAGAAAGGATCAATCCTACTTCTGAAGCCGCTCTTCTTGCATAATAATCTGCAATTTGCTGAGTCGGAACTCCATTATTAGATTGTGCCCTTGTCATTGGAGCCATTACTATTCTATTTTTAAGTTCTAAATTCTTGTATATAAAAGGTTTAAATAATGATTCTGTACTCATTTTTACTAATTTTAAAATTACTTTTTTATAATTGTTACACAAAGTAACTAATAATAGTTCATATTTGTATCTTTTGAAAGAAAAAAAGTGGTAACTTTGTAGTAACTTACATTAGTAACGTAAAAGTAACGTATGAAAAAGAACGAATTAATGGAATACAACTGCCCTCTTGGTAAAGCAATGTCTGCCTTGGGAAGCAAATGGAAACCGATTATAGTATTGGTTATCAAAGACCGAAAATTACGTTTTGGAGAACTCGCTGTACGCATTAATGTGATTTCCAGAAAAGTTTTGACCGACCAATTAAGGGAAATGGAAGCCGATGGATTGGTGATTCGTGAAGAGTTTAAAGAAATTCCTCCAAGAGTTGAATACTCACTGACAGAAAAGGGATTGGCTTTGTTGCCTATTTTATATTTATTGGAAGAATGGGAAGCTAAATATCAGATTAAAGGACCAAAATCTAAAAACGATTGCACTCTATTAGATCATAAAATAGGTTAAAATATAAAACCGCTTCCCAAAAGAAAGCGGTTTTGTTTATCTAAAATACCAATTAAAATATCGCAGGATATTTTTGAGGATTTATTTCATTAAATAAAGCATAAATCTTTTCTACCATGTCATCCGCAGATGGCTTACTGAAATAATCCCCATCGCTTGCATATGCCGGTCTGTGATCATTTGCCACAATCGTCAATGGATCTGAATCTAAATACCTGAATGCTTTTTGCTTTTCTAAAATCTGCTGTAAAATAAACGCAGAGGTTCCTCCTTCCACATCTTCATCGATAACAGCCAATCTATTAGTTTTCTTAACACTTTCAGCTATTTCATGAGATAAATCAAAAGGAATTAAGGATTGAGCATCAATAACTTCAGCAGAAATTCCCAATTTTTCTAATTCATTGGCCGCTTCCATAACAATTCTCCAAGTCGATCCGTAGGTAACCAAAGTAATATCTTTTCCTTCTTTTGTTATTTCAATTTTTCCTACAGGAACGGTAAACTCTCCTAAATTATCCGGTTGTTTTTCTTTTAATCTATATCCATTCAAACATTCCACAATTACAGCAGGTTCATCCGCCTGAAGCATCGTATTATAAAATCCGGCAGCTTTTGTTAAGTTTCTTGGAACTAATACTAAAATACCTTTTGAAAGATTAATAATCCCAGCCATAGGCGAACCGGAATGCCAAATTCCTTCCAATCTATGACCTCTAGTTCTGATAATTACAGGTGCTTTTTGACCTCCTTTTGTTCTATAATGGACAGTTGCTAAATCATCACTCATTCCCTGCAAACAATACAGGATATAATCCAAATACTGGATTTCTGCAATTGGCCTTAATCCTCTCATTGCTAATCCAATACCTTGACCAAGGATCGTAGCTTCACGGATTCCTGTATCAGCAATACGAACTTCACCATACTTTTCCTGCATTCCTTCCAATCCTTGATTCACATCTCCAATATTTCCGGCATCTTCACCAAAAACTAATGTTTCAGGGTATTTCTCGAAAATTTTATCAAAGTTATTTCTTACAACTACTCTTCCATCAACCTCTTCTGAATTTTCTGAAAAAATAGGTTTTATTTCTTTTACATGAGTAGCTTTCCACTCAGATTCAGAATAAAGATGAGAAGAATAGTGGTCTTTTTCTATTTCAAATACTTCGTTATATTTTTGTAACAATTGATTTCTTTCGTTTGAATGAATCCCTCTCGTAACCAATAAAGTCTTTCTTATCAAATGAAAAATATCTTTTTTAGCCTTAGAAACTAACTTATTGAATTGGCTGATATAAGTTTCAATTTCTGTATTTTGCCCTTTCATATTTTCAATCAAAGGCATAATGGACTTCGTTAAATCAGTAATTGTTTTTTGATAGTCTTCCCAAGCCTCCTTTTGTCCAGCTTTTACCACTTTTTTAGCTTCTTCTTCTATACTATCCAACTCTTCAACTGTTGCAATAATCTCTTCTTTACCTTCAATTTCGATAGCATAATCCAAAATCCATTCTCTGAATTTTATTAATCCGTCAAATTCTGCTTCCCAAGTAAGACGTTCTTCATTTTTATATCTTTCATGAGATCCGGAAGTAGAATGTCCTTGTGGCTGAGTTACTTCAACAACGTGAACAACTACCGGAATACTTTCAGTTCTAGCAAAATGTTCTGCTTTTGCATAAGCATCTAGTAATGAAGGATAGTCCCATGCTTTTACTTGAATGATTTCACAACCTTGATTTTCCTCTTCCTTTCTTTGAAAACCACTTAACATCTCAGCAATATCTGATTTTGCTCTCTGATTTTTCGTTGGTACTGAAATTCCATATCCATCATCCCAAATAGAAACAATCATGGGTACTTGAATGGCACATGCCGCATTCAATGTTTCCCAAAAATGACCTTCAGCTGTAGAAGCATCCCCAATGGTTCCAAACGCTATTTCATTACCTTTATTTGAGAATTTTTCAGAACCTTCGAACTGTACTGATTTATATATTTTTGAAGCTTGAGCCAATCCTAATAATCTAGGCATTTGCCCTGCGGTAGGAGAAATATCTGAAGATATATTCTTTTGAGCCATCAAATTCTTCCAACTTCCATCTTCATTCAAACTTCTTGTGGCAAAGTGCCCGTTCATTTGTCTTCCGGCGGAAGCCGGCTCCCTTTCAACACTGGTATCTGCATACAATTGAGCAAAGAAACTTTTAATTGTCAGAGCATTAACCGCTAATGCAAAAGTTTGATCTCTATAATACCCTGAACGAAAATCACCATTTCTAAAAACTTTAGCCATTGCCAATTGTGGCAATTCTTTTCCGTCCCCAAAAATTCCAAATTTAGCTTTTCCTGTCAGTACTTCCCTTCTTCCCAAATAAGACATTTCACGTGAGATTCTCCCCAGTTTATAATCTTCAAGTATTTGATTTTTAAAGTCTTGAAAAGAAATCTGCTGGGTTTCAATGTAGGTTGTTTGCATAGCCAAAATATAATTTTTTTAATTCTCGAAGTATTTTGCTAATATACACTTTTTAAATTAATTTTAATTTTCAATAATCTTTTTTAAAAATTTGATAATAGAAAATAGTGTAATTTATTTTGAGTAAATTTGTATATGATGGAAAAAAAATCATCTCATATTCTGAATGCCTCTAGCAATCTTTTAGGATTTTCATTAGTAATCATCACTTCTTTGAAAATCTCTAAAATTAGTCATAGTACTCATTTAGATGAATTTGCAGGAATTGCGTGTATCTTTTTTGCTTTTAGTTGCTTTTTTTCTTTTTTATCTATCAGAGCAAAAAGTGAAGAACGCAGAAATAGATTTGAGGATATTGCAGATTATTCATTTTTAATTGCATTATTTTGCATTGTACTGGCAGTAATCATCGTAACAATGAATATAATTTAGTTTAAAATTTTCTTTCTATTACATAATCCAACATAATATGTAACGATTTTTTAGCGTCTGAGTCAGGAAATTCATCCAGAATGTCTTTTGCTTTTTGTTGAAAATCTTTCATTACACTAATAGCATAATCAAGACCTCCGGAATTTTTCACAAAAGTAATGAGTTCTTTTACTCTACTTTTATCATTGTTATACCTTTTAATTGTATTAAAATAGTATTTCCTATCCGATTCACTAGCGGTTTTTAATGTATAAATCAAAGGCAATGTCATTTTTTGTTCTTTGATATCAATCCCCACAGGTTTTCCAATAACGTTTGAACTCAAATAATCAAATAAATCATCTTTAATCTGAAAAGCCATCCCTGTATAGGTTCCAAAATTCTGCATTTTTTTAGCGAGGTTTTCATCAGCCCCATTCGATAACACCCCAATCTCACAACAAGCAGCAATTAAAGTAGCCGTTTTTTGTCGAATAATTTCATAATAAACATCTTCAGTAATATCTAATTTTCTTGCTTTTTCCAATTGGAGAAGCTCTCCTTCGGACATTTCCCTAATAGTTCTTGAAATTACTCCCAGTAAATCATAATCTTTATAATCAGTAGACAATAACACTGACTTTGATAAAAGGTAATCACCTACCAAAACAGCAATTTTATTTTTCCATAAAGCATTTATCGAAAAAAAGTTACGTCTTTTAAAACTTTCATCTACCACATCATCATGTACCAAAGTTGCCGTATGAATCAGCTCGATCATTGAGGCTCCTCGATAGGTCTTTTCATTTACATTTTCAACAAGTTTTGCACAGAGAAATACAAACATAGGACGCATCTGCTTACCTTTAGTAGTAACGATGAAACGAGTTACTTTATCTAATAAAGGAACTTTACTCTGCATAGATTCATAAAACTTTTGTTCAAAAAGTTTCATTTCCTCATTGATGGGTCGTTTTATTTCTTCTACAGTATTCGCCACAATCTTCGAATGATAGATAATTTATTAATTTCCACAAAGATAATTTTTTTCAATCAATTTTAAGATAAATTAATCTTTGAGTTTTTCTTTAGGTACAAAATAAAAACTGGGTTTCGTTCCTCCCAAAGGTGAATTAAACTTTTCGCCGGAAATATAAATCCCTACATTGCCAACAGCAATGCCCTCTATTTGGCCAATAGACAAAGCACTTCCTAAATAATAATGCCGGGGAGCTTTTGTAAAAAACATTCCCGGTTCCGTCTCATCAAAAATATCCAAAAACACTTCTGTTTTTTTTGTATATCCAATTAAATAAAGTTTTTTATCAAAATAAGCAGCATCTGTTACTACAAAATTGGTTTTAAAAGACTCTACTTTTTCGGCTTTTTGCTTTTCTTTTATTTCGGGATTTACGATATAGTGAGAAGTCGATTTTGATGCCCACTCTTT
Organism: Chryseobacterium potabilaquae; assembly: GCF_902728265.1. Taxonomy (GTDB): domain Bacteria; phylum Bacteroidota; class Bacteroidia; order Flavobacteriales; family Weeksellaceae; genus Chryseobacterium; species Chryseobacterium potabilaquae. The sequence continues at coordinate 78,148 of NZ_CACVBR010000009.1, read as the reverse complement.
TGTAAAAATGTGCAATTTTTTATTCAAATAGATCATTGCTTCTGCATCAAAATCGTTTTTGTAATATCGAGGAATAAACTCTGTTTGTTCCGGATAATAAAACGAAATAAGAGTGATAGAATCGTTTTCTAATTTATCTTCTTTAAAAGGAATTTTATAAATCTCTAAATCTTTTCTTGCACCTCCATTATTTCCAAAGTCTCCTATATAAAAATGCTCACCATCATTCGTTAAAGCCTCCCAATCCTTATTTTTAGCATTAATTTCTAATGTATTAATAATCTTTCCTGTTGTTTTATCAAGTTCAAAAAGTTGAGGCTTATTTCCACTATCATTAAAAGTAAATAGTTTTCCATTAAAAATACTGAGACCAGAAGTTTCTTGAATGCTATCACTTAAATAGCTGACCCTATATTTTTTAATTTTGAGAAAATCAGTCTGCTGGGAAAATACTAAATGAGACATCCCCAAACAGAAAATAAGAAATAATTTTTTCATGAAATAAAAATAACTAAAATTCTTTACCCACAATCAATTGTTCTATATGCTATCTTTTGAACAATCTCATTCTAGGTTCCTTCTACTTACAAAAAAAGACAGGCATTCACCTGTCCAACTATTTTATAGATTTTTATTGAAATCATAATTTCATGTGCTTATTTTGAATTTAAGCCGTTTTTCTTTTGTTTTGTTCTTTTTTCATTAATTTTTTAGACCAGTATTCTTTTTGATATTGTCTTACTGTTTTTCCAGTTCCATCATGCCTCCATCCTGGTGAATTAAAAATATAATTGATCCGATCTGAAAACTTTAATCCTGGTTGTTTAATATCTTTCCAAATTTTCCTCCATTCATATAAAAGAACCGTATCCGGTTTATTATCAGGCATTTTAGGATAAATCCCATATTTAACAGGAACGTTTGGATCTTCTTTTTCAAAAGTTCCAAATATTTTGTCCCAAATAATAAGACACATTCCCATATTTCTATCTAAATATTTGATATTACAAGCATGATGAACACGGTGATGAGAAGGTGTCACTAAAATATATTCTAAAAAGCCCATACTTTTCACCGTTTGTGTATGAACCCACGTTCCATATACCTGTCCAATTGCATACACCACCATAATATGCCAAGGATTAAAGCCTAAAAAAGCTAATGGCGAAAAATATAAATATCTATATAATGGTTGCAAAACAGGGCTTCTAAAACCTGTTGTTAAATTAAAATATTCAGAATTATGATGGGTAATATGAACGGCCCAAAATGCTCTAGAATGATGATCTACATAATGTAGTACATAATAAGCAAAATCAGTTATAATAAAGCAAATTAGCCAATACCAAATCGTGAAATCCCATGTAAATAACCGGTGAGAGTAAAAGAAAAACATAACTCCCATCGCGAATGCTTTCATCACAATATCCAATCCGAAGTTCATCAAAGCAAGATAAACACTCGTTGCAACATCTTTTCTATCGTACAGTTTAGCTTCAGAAACATGACTATAAATCATCTCTGCTAAAATAACAGTGGCGTGAATAGGAATAGACCATGAATAGACATTTTCTAATCCATCTTCGCCCAAAAAGTAATCCATCATTTGTTTACTTATTTAATGCAAATTTAAGATTTTAAGAAAACGTTAAGAATAATTTTTATGTTTTTTAATAAAATTTTAATCAGTTGCTTTATTAGCCAGCTGACCGCATGCAGCATCAATATCTCCTCCTCTACTCTTTCGGATCATCACAGTTACCCCTGAAGCCTCAAGCTGACGAACATAATTATCTTCTGCTTGTTTGTTACATTGATCGTACTTACCTTCTCCAATAGGGTTGTACTGTATTAAATTAACTTTGGAAGGAACTTGTTTGCAATATTTTATTAAAGCTTTAATATCTTCATCCTTATCATTAATATTTTTCCAGACACAGTATTCAAAAGTAATTACAGAACCTGTTTTTTTATACCAATACTGAAGAGCTTCCATAATGTCTGTTAAAGGAAACTTATCCGAGAAAGGCATAATTTCATTACGCTTTGACTCAATGGCAGAATGAAGGGATAATGCGAGTTTTACCCTTAAATCATCATCCGCAAGCATTTTGATCATTTTAGGAATTCCAGATGTAGATACTGTAATTCTTCGTGGAGACATGCCCAAGCCTTCCGGCTGCGTAATTTTTCTGATTGCTTCCACCACATTTTTATAATTCATCATGGGTTCTCCCATGCCCATAAATACAATATTGGAAAGGGGTCTCTCAAAATACATTCTACTCTGACTATCAATCAAAGCTACCTGATCCACAATTTCAGCCACTTCAAGATTTCTCATTCTTTTCAGTCGAGCTGTTGCACAAAATTCGCAGTTTAATGAGCATCCTACTTGTGAAGAAACACATGCTGTAGTTCTGGTCTCGGTTGGAATTAATACAGATTCCACCATTAAACCATCATGAAGTTTTACTCCATTTTTAATTGTTCCATCTGTACTTTTTTGAAGTTGATCAACAGAAACAGGATTGATTGTATACTCTTCAGCGATTCTTTCACGAAGAGGTTTTGAAAGATTTGTCATTTCATCAATCGAATGGAGATTTTTGCTCCATAACCAGTCATAAACCTGCTTCGCACGGAACGGTTTTTCTCCCAAAGAAACAAAATAATCTTTGAGCTGATCCAGTGATAAAGTTCTAATATCTTTCATTATGAATTATAGATTTCAGGCGGTAAGCTGCAAAAGCTATTGCTTTGCAGCTCTTTGCCTTAATATCTTTTATAAAATTAACATTGCATCTCCGTAAGAGTAGAATTTATACTTCTCTTTTACAGCCTCTTCATAAGCATGCATTATAAAATCCCTCCCTGCAAATGCTGCAATCATCATAATTAATGTAGATTTTGGAGTATGGAAATTCGTAATCATTGAATTGGCAACACCAAAGTCATGAGGTGGATAGATAAATTTATTAGTCCACCCATGAAAAGCAGAAATTTTCTTATTGGAAGATACTGAAGTTTCCAGTGCTCTCATCGTAGTTGTACCTACTGCACAAACTCTTCTATGAGCATCTACTGCATTATTAATAATCTCAGCATTTCTCTCATCGATCGTGATTTCTTCAGATTCCATTTTATGCTTAGAAAGGTCTTCAACTTCTATAGGATTAAAAGTACCTAATCCTACGTGAAGTGTAATTTCCGCGAAATCAATTCCTTTAATTTCTAATCTCTTCATTAAATGTTTAGAGAAGTGAAGTCCTGCTGTCGGAGCTGCTACAGCTCCTTCTACTTTTGCATAGATCGTTTGATATCTTTCAGCATCTTCAGGCTCAACTGCTCTTTTAATATATTTTGGAAGTGGAGTTTCTCCTAGTTCTTTCAATTTAGTTCGGAATTCATCATAAGAACCATCAAATAAGAATCTCAAAGTTCTCCCTCTTGAAGTCGTGTTATCGATAACCTCAGCCACCAAAGATTCATCTTCAGTAAAGAATAATTTATTACCAATTCTAATCTTTCTAGCCGGATCTACTAATACATCCCACACACGTGTTTCTTTATCAAGTTCTCTTAAAAGAAAAACTTCAATCTTTGCTCCTGTTTTTTCTTTATTTCCATAAAGACGTGCAGGAAATACTTTCGTATTATTAAAAATAAATAGATCTTTTTCGTCGAAATAATCTACCACATCTTTAAACAACTTGTGCTCAATGGTTTCTGTTTTTCTGTTTAAAACCATTAATCTCGCTTCGTCTCTGTGCTCTGATGGGTGTTCTGCTAATAATTCCGCAGGAAGATCAAAATTAAAATCGGATGTTTTCATTTTTTAAATTACGGTTTAAAAATTTAGTACAACTGTAAGCTGTAATTTTTTGAGGTGCAAATATACGACATTCATACCCCCTTTGTCAAGTATTATTTAAAATCATATAAAAACACTCGTATTTTCCATAAGTTTTGCTATATATTTTTTTATTTTAGCATTGAAAATATACACCTATGAGCAAATATTCATTAGAAGCATTCGTCAATGAGACCAAAGAAAATCCCCAAGAACGAGATTATTTTGAGCTGGAAAAACCTCAACTTTTAGAAATTAACCTCAACAATCAATTTGTTTGGACCAAAGCCGGAAGCATGATTGGCTATACAGGAAATATTAACTTCGAAAGGCAAGGAATGTTTTCCGCGGGACTTGGAAACCTCTTAAAAAAAGTAGTGAGTGGTGAAGGCTCTAAGCTTATGAAGGCTGAAGGTACAGGGAAGTTATATGTAGCAGATTCAGGTAAGAAAGTGCGTATTCTCTATCTGAATAACGAATCTATTTGTGTGAATGGAAATGATGTACTGGCTCATGATCAAAGTATAAAAAGTGATATTACCATGCTAAAAAGTATTGCCGGAATGATGTCCGGAGGATTGTTTCAGGTAAAACTATCAGGTACGGGGCATATTGCTATCACTACCCATGGAGATCCTTTAACGTTAATGGTTACTCCCAACAATCCTGTATATACGGACCCTAACGCTACTGTTGCATGGTCCGGAAACTTAAGTCCAGAACTAAAAACAAGTATTTCTTTTAAAAGTATTATGGGTAGAGGAAGTGGCGAGGAGTTTCAGATGAAGTTTTCAGGCCATGGATGGGTATTGATCCAACCTTATGAAGAAGTGTATACTATAGAATAATAATTTCGCCCAAGATAAATATCAAAAAATGACGACACGTAGAAATTTTATCAAAACGGCTGCAATGGCTAGTTTTGGAGCTTTGGTTTTACCTAATTCTTTATTTGCTTATTCCGAAAATTTTAAAATTGATAAAAAAATCAGGGTGGGTTTTATTGGAGTGGGACTTCGGGGACAAGAGCATATCAAGCTTTTGGCAAAGCGTAACGATGTAGATATTATAGCTTTTGCAGATCTTAATAAAGCAATGCTTTCGGCTTCTCAAAAAATTCTAAACACCCATAATAAACCTTCAGCTCAAGAGTTTTCTAATGGAGAATATGACTACAGAAATCTTTTAAGGCTAAAAAACATTGATGCCGTTGTCATCGCAACCCCTTGGGAATGGCATTTGACACAAGGAGTGGAAGCCATGCGGGCAAAAAAAATTGTAGGAATGGAAGTTTCAGGAGCTATAAAGCTTCAAGATTGTTGGGAATTTGTAAAAGCATATGAAGAAACAAAAGTTCCTATTTTTATGATGGAAAATGTTTGCTATAGGAGAGATGTTATGGCTATTTTACATATGGTCCGCAAAGGAATGTTTGGAGAGTTAGTTCATGGAAGAGGCGGTTATCAGCATGATCTCCGTGGTGTACTATTTAATGATGGTATTACTCCTTATAATTCAGGAACGGAATTTGGAGAAAAAGGATTCAGTGAAGCCAAATGGAGAACCGAACATTATATCAAACGAAATGGAGAGTTATACCCTACTCATGGATTAGGTCCCATTGCTATGACGATGAATATCAATCGTGGAAATAGACTCACAAGGCTTTCTTCTTTTTCATCAAAATCTGTTGGGTTGCATAAATATATTGTAGAACACGAAAAAGGAGGAGACAAACATCCTAACTCACAAATAAAATTCAACCAAGGAGATGTCGTTACCACACAAATTGCCTGTGAAAATGGTGAAACCATTCTGCTAACTCATGATACTAGTTTACAAAGACCTTATGATCTGGGATTCCGAGTACAAGGCACGGAAGGTCTGTGGCAGGATTTCGGATGGGGCGAATTTAACCAAGGGCATATTTATTTTGAGAAAAATATGAATCACACCCACAAATGGGAAAACACGGAAAAATGGTTAACTGAAAATGATCATCCTATGTGGAAGAGGTTTGAAAAAGATGCCAATGGAGCCGGCCACGGAGGAATGGACTTCTTTGTAATGAATACATTTATAGAATGTATTAAAAGAAATATAGAATTCCCAATGGATGTATATGATTTAGCAACTTGGTACTCCATCACTCCACTGAGCGAAGAATCTATTGCAAAGGGAAGTCAAATTGTAGAGATTCCTGATTTCACCAATGGACAATGGAAAAGTCGTAAACCTGTTTTTGGAATGACCGATGAATTCTAAAAAAACACTCCTCATATTAGCCGGAGGTCTTGGAACCCGATATAAAGGCCTAAAACAAATTGATGGAATGCTAGAAAATGGCTCTCCTATCCTGGAATATTCCCTGTATGATGCTTTGGAAGCTGGTTTTAATAAAGTTATTATAGTCATTAATCGAATGATTCCGGGAAGTTATATTGAAAGATTAGAACATATTTCAAAAATAAAAAAATTCGAGTTGAAATGGATTTTTCAGGATATGGAAAAGTTTGTAGCTTCTGATCGTATTATTTCAAGTCGGGAAAAACCCTGGGGAACAGGTCATGCTGTTCTTTGTGCAAAAGAGGTAATCGAGGAACCTTTTATTGTTATCAATGCGGATGACTTTTATGGAAAGGAAGCTTATCAACTTGCGGCAAAAGAAATACATTCGAAACATATTTCTTCTTCACAATTTGAACTGATTGCTTATCCCGTGGAATCAACTCTTAGCGAAAATGGAAGTGTTTCCAGAGGAATTTGCACATTGGATTCAAAGGGGTATTTATTAAATATTGAAGAACAAACTTCTATCAGGAAAGAAAAAGGGTCTATTATCTATACTGAAAATGAAAAAGATATAGAAATCAATTCACAGACATTGGTTTCAATGAATTTTTTTGTTTTTCATCCCAAAATCTTCCCTTATCTTGAGATTTATTTTAATGAGTTTATAGCTTCAAATCCATTACCTACGCAAGAGTTTTATATTCCTTCGGCTGTCCAAAAAATGATTCATGAAGAAAAAGTAAAAGTACGGGTAAAAGCTTCTCCCTCTCAATGGATAGGAATAACGTATGCAGATGATAAAATCTTACTTAAAAATTATCTTGAAAAACAAATTGAACAACATAGATATCCAAAAGATGTATGGAATTAGATACTATTGTCCGAAAATTTATTAATACAACCAATTATACGGTTAATCCTATTACAGATGGGCTCATTAATTCTACCTATATTTTAGAAAATAATGATACCAATAAAAAATATATTCTTCAAAATATTAATCAGCAAATTTTTAAAAATCCGACCATTATTATCACCAATCATTTGCTCATCAATTGTTTGTTGCAATCTCATCGTTATGAGCTTATCATTATTGATCCTATTGCGTCCTCCACTCAGGAGTTCTTAGTTCACGATGAAAATGAGCAATCCTGGCGATTACAAAACTACATTGAAGATAGCAAAACATTTCTCAAAGTCCCTTCTTCTGAAATAGCCTATAGGGCAGCAAAAGCATTTAGCCATTTTTTGGATACAGTTAATACTCCTGATTTGATAGAAATACAGGAAACATTACCTGGATTTATCAACTTTGAGAAGAGAATCAATGATTATAAAAAATCTTTAGAACATGCAAGTCCTATTTTACTTGAAAATGCCCAATCTGAAGTGAAATTAGCCAATGAACTTCTTTCCCTTCCTAATCAATGGATAGAAATGGTTAAGAAGAATCATCTTCCTAAAAGAATTATTCATGCCGATCCTAAAATAAGTAATATTCTTTTCAATAAGAATAATGAGCCTATTGCTGTAATAGACTTGGACACTGTAATTGTTTCGACCATCTTATATGATTTTGGGGATATGATTCGTTCTTATTGTAATATCACTAATGAAGATGATGGTAGTAATCCTATTAATAATTTTAATCCTAGTATTTTTAAAGCTGTAAAGGAAGGTTTTTTATTTCATTTGGAAGAAAAACTGACTTCTGAAGAATATAATAATCTAGAATATGCAGCACAAGTTGTAATTTATATTCAAGCGATCCGTTTTTTAACGGATTATTTGAATGAAAATATTTATTATTCAATTCAATATCCGGAACATAATTTGGATCGAGTAAGAAATCAATTTCGCCTTTTAGAAGGCTTAACTCAATATTTAAAAGCTTAATTTATTTTTTTGATATATCCGGATACCATATCCTGCATTTGTGAAAAATAAATCATAAATAATTCAAAATCAATTTCCAACTTTCAAATTTTCTTTCAAAAGAAATAGTATGAAGTGGACTTGTAGAGGGTAGTAAATAAAAGGGAGTTTTAAAATTATTCCCTATTATTTTCTGCAAATTTTTATATGATTTCCCACCGTTACAAAATATTGTTTTAACATTTGGATATTTTTCTAAGAGCTCAATAATTTGATTGGCCTCCTCATTTCTGATCTCAGAATCTAAACTGCCTTTTCTTTCGCAAGAATCTATGACATCCCAAAGTGCAATCTGTTTCTTTTTTAACATATTTATTTTTTCCGTGTAATCCATCGTCAATTCTTCTCCAAACAATTCAAATATAATTTTCCAAAATTTGTTCTGTGGATGTGCATAGTATTCTTGTTTTTCTAATGACTTAATCCCCGGAATTGAGCCTAAAATTAAAATCCGAGAATGATCATCAATGATCGGAGGGAAAGAAAAAATTCGATTTTGCATGGTTCAAATATAGATATTTTTATCTCCTCTATTAGATATTTGAACCACAAAAAAACGGGCTAAAGCCCGTTCGTTACTATTATTTTTTATAATGTTTCTTTTAACCATTCAAAAAACTCTCTTTGCCATACTAATCCATTTTGTGGATGAAGTACCCAATGGTTTTCATTTGGAAAATAGACTAGTTTTGTATTTAAACCTCTTAATTTAGCAGCTTGGAAAGCTTCCTGACCTTGTTCATAAGGAACTCTATAATCTATTCCTCCTTGTACAATCATAATAGGTTTATTCCATTTTTCAACATAATTACTTGGGTTAAATTCTGTATATGCTTTTGGCAATGGGTTTTCCCATGGAGATCCTAAGTCCCAATTGGCAAACCATAGTTCTTCTGTAGTAAGATACCAAGATTTCATATCAAATAATCCGTCATGAGCAATGAACGTTTTGAATCTATTCTCATGGATACCTGCCAACATAAATACGCTGTAGCCTCCATAGCTTGCTCCTACAGCAGCTACTCTATCTCCATCCACATAAGGTAATGTTTTTGCATAATCTGTTGCTGCAAGATAATCTCTCATAGGCTGTCCTCCCCAATCTTTGGAGATTTCCTCATTCCATTTTGTCCCCCATCCCGGCATTCCTCGTCGATTAGGTGCTACTACGATATATCCATTGGCAGCCATCAGTGCAAAGTTCCATCGTGTACTGAAAAACTGAGTTAGGGCAGACTGTGGTCCTCCTTGACAATATACTAATGTAGGATATCTTTTATTGGGATTAAAATTGGGCGGATAATGAAACCATACTCCCATTTCTTTACCATCTGAAGTTTTCACCATTTTAAGTTCAGATTTCCCTTGTGCAAGTTTATCATAAGTTGCTTTATTAACTTCCGTTACCTGCTTCATTTCTCCGTTTTTGGTATTGACAGAGAATAGGTCAGTGGCATGATTTATATCTGTTCTTCCTACTAATAATGAATTTTTCTGATCTGCAAAAATTTCATTTACATCATAGTTCCCTTTTGTTATTTGTTGAGTTTTAGAAGTTTTCGGATCTATAGAAAAAAGTTGTTTTGTTCCTCTGAAAGCTGCTGTAAAATAGATAGTTTTTGCATCCCCGCTCCAAAATACATCTCCAGAAACACTTTCATCCCAATCTTTTGTCAGATTTGACACTTTCCCAGATTCCCAATCCATGATCTTAATGTCATTTTTATCTGCTTCATACCCATCTCTTTCCATACTTTGCCAAATCAACGATTTTCCATCAGGACTAAATTTTGGGTTTACATCATATCCCTTATTAGACTCTGTTAAATTCTTTATAGATCCTGAAGCTAAATTGTACACAAATATATCTGTATTCGTACTAGTGGCATATTCTTTTCCACTTTTAGGCTTTGTTACATATACCAATTGTAGGGAATCCGGAGTCCATATAAAATCTTCCGCCCCACCAAAGGGCCTTTGCGGTGAATCCCAAGGCTTTCCTTCCAACAAATCTTTTGCCGTATCTACCTTATCCGAAACTTCAACCACAAAAACATGATTATATTTTCCTTCATTAAAATAGTCCCAATGTCTATGGTTTAAATCCCTGTATATGTAAGCTGTAGTTTTAGGAGTGTCGTTATACTTATCTTTCCCCATAACGTTTTCTACTAACACCTGCTTACTGAAAGCTATCTTTTTCCCATCTGGAGAAATGACAATATTATCAACTTCACCTATCGTATAGAATTCTGTCCAAGTTTGTCCATTATCTTTAGAAAGAAAAATTTTATCTAGTTCTTGGGCATATATCCCATTTTTATCCCATTGAATTAAAGTTTTTTTACCCAAATCTAGCTTGGTTGCCTGATTGTTTAAAACATTTAAAAAATAGTTTTCATTTTTTGTTTTTTCAGTTCTTAGATCAACTTGTCCCACTTTATAAATAAGGGAAGATTGATCAGGCGAAACGACCTGTACTCCAACTTTCTTCAAAGTCCAAAGAGTTTCGGGCGTCATTAATTGTTGTGCATTCATTAGAAGTGGGGCTACCAGAGTCAGCAGACTGTGCTTAAGTTTCATAAATTATTATTTAATTCAAAGATTGCCAAAGTTAATATTTAAAATAAAAGGAACGAAAAAATTAACATTTAAGTTTACTCTACCATAATCCTGTCTTATTTCTTTCTCATCTATTATTTAAAATAAAAAATCCGTCAGCTATTATCTGACGGATTATATATTGGTTCAAATTTACTTTTAATCGCCATCCGAAAACATAGAATTGGCCAAGGAAGTAATAATAGAAAGGAGAATACTAAAAATAAGTGCCCACCAAAATCCATCTACCACCATATTATCTATAAAATAGTCTGCTATAAGAATAATTAAAGCATTAATCACTAAAGCAAACAACCCTAATGTAATAATGGTAAGAGGAAGTCCCAAAAGACTTAAAAAAGGTTTCACTATTAGATTTAAAATACCTAATACAATAGCAAAGATGATAGCTGTAGAAAAGCCCTCAAAATGTACTCCCGGTAAAATTTTCGTGAGAAGATACGCAACTACTGCCGTTACGAGCAATCGGATAATTAAGTTCATAGTATTATTTTTTTATGTTGTCACTATTATATTACAAAAGCCATTCCATACTGCCTATAAAACTTCTTTAAAAAGTCCCTTAATTCAATGTTGATGCTCTATAAATAAGTTCTGCATCCATCACAATTGTTTCATTTGGTGAAGAAATTTCTTTTATCTTTTTGAGAATCAATCGTGCAGCTGTTTCTCCCATTTTTATGAGAGGTTGTTGTACACTGGTCAACTGAGGATGTACAATAGTGGATAATTCCGTTCCTGAAAAGCTCGCTAATGAAACCTGTTGTGGAATTTTGATGTTGTGTTCTAAAAGGTAATTCATTGCTCCAATAGCTAACGTATCTGAAAATGCAAAAATGCTATCAAATTCAAGATTTTTTACTATTAATTGTTGTACGGCTTTTGCACCATCTTCAAACATCATTCCGTCAGTTTGAACTATCAGATTAGGATCGAATATTCCATGCTTTTCTAAAATCCTTTGATATCCACGAGCTCTTTCTATCACATTTCGTATCGTAGAAGGTCCCATAATATAGGCAATTCTCTTCTTTCCTGTATTAATCAAATGTTCTACGACTAAAGAAGCTTTAATATGATCATCTAATATTACTTTCGGAACATCTAACGATTTGGAAGGAATTCTATCAAAAAAGACCAATGCTGTTCCTTTTTCAATCATTTTCCTATATATTTTTTCGTTATAGGTTTCATGACATGCATTAATAATGATCCCATCTACATTAAAATCTTCTAGTAATTCAAGATTTTTCCTTTCTACCAAAGGACTTTCATTCGATTGTGTAATAATGACTTTATATCCTAACGGTTCCAAAACCTCTTGTATACCCTGCAGGATTTTTGATGAAAATGGAGTCACCATTTCCGGCACAACAAGTCCAATATTTTTAGATTTCCCATATTTGAGATTAAGAGCTGTAGAATTGGGTTTATACCCTAGTTTCTCAGCTTCATTCAAAACCCTTTTTTGAGTTTCTGAATTAATATTTTTGTCATTCAAAAGAGCCCTTGATATAGTAGAGGTAGATAATGACAAAGATTTTGACAAATCTTTAATCGTAATTCGTTTCATTTTGTGATTTTTTTATATTTGTTTTTTGCCAAAAATAACAAAAAAATAGATAACCGGGAACGTTCCCATCATTTTGGGAACGTTCCCATAAAAAATTATCAATAAAAAAGTGTTATTAATGAAGAAACTGCTGTAAGTTTGACAAAAAAACACAAACATTTATCATGAATATGCAGAAACGTTATTACGATTACAACATCACTAAACATGGAATTATAAATTTCACTAGTAAAAATCCATTTATAATTGTATTCAATACAACACTAAAAATCTAAAAAACTTAGAGATTTATTGAATAGGAGAAATTAAAATATAATAAATTAAAATTTTCAGAATTTAATCAAAATCACATTATAATTATAAAATATGAAATCTTGAAATGAAAGGACATTCCATCTTTCTTTTATGATCTTTTTTAATTGTACATTCATCATATTCTGAAATATTATTTTATCTATTTATAAGACAATAAGGAGCTTTTCATTTGTGATTTTGTCTTCTATTTCAATAGGGATGATATAAATAATATATCAAACTTTATTCGTGCAACTGGGAACACACCATTTTCCAACTAAATATTTTTTTCATTCTTGTATTGGACATTCTATTATCCGGCGTATATGCCGGATATGGGATGTTCCCAATTAAATTCCAAAAAAAGATTATGTTTACCTCAAAAATTTCAATAATACTTTCTATTCTTGCAGGAACCTCCTTATTTTTCACCCAACAACTGCACTCCGCTTTACAACTTAGAAACAGTAACCTTTGGAGAGGGGTTGAAATCTCTTCCGGTTTGATTTACACAGGCTATGTTAGTTTGAGTAATGAAAATTTCTATGGAGGATTTTGGGCCGGAGGAAATACAGATGGTTCTTATAAAGAATTTGATAACTATCTAGGATACAAAAACAAACATATATTAATAGAACTATGGGACGTGTACAACTTTTCTCCTAATGCAGATTATAATAACAAAGAATTTTTCAATTATAATGCTCGTGAAACAGGTCGACTGTGGGATTTAAGAGCATTTTATACGATTAGTAATAAAATTCCATTAATATTGGGTTGGAGCACAGTTGTTTTTGGTAGAGATAGAAATCAAGAAAATACATCTAATAAATATTCTTCTTTTGTGTCAGCAGAATATCCTTTGTATAAAAATGAAGATGAAGATCTACAAGTCAACGGTAGGGTTGGATATGGCTTTGCATTAAATAATACCAATGGCGAAAAAAGTCATTTGCTTGCGAAAAAAGCGGGTTTTAATGAAATCAGTCTAGTTATATCTAAAAAAATTAGTCTTTGGGATTACAAACTTCCTATCGGTATTTGGGGGATGTGGAATCCTGTCGGTAATAATGCTTACTTGCAGTTTTCCGTTCAAATATATTCATTTTAAAATGGGCAGAAAATTTCTACCCATTTTATTTAATCTTCATCATCGTTACTAATGAAGTCGCCACGTGACTTTCCGATTCTTTATTTTCTTCAATGGTATAAATTTCTGTTCTGACTACACTTATTTTTGCCCCTCCTTTTATAACATAAGATTTTGAAACTAAAGCATCTCCGATTGCTGGTCGCAAATAGTTCACTTTAAGTTCAACTGTCACTACATAACAATCTTCTTCATAATGACTCACTGCAGCATATCCCGAAGAAACATCTACTAAAGAGGCAATCATTGCTCCATTAAACATTCCCGCTTTTCTTGTCATTATTTCCATTTTCGGAACTTTTATAGAAACAAAGTCTGTATCTACATCTAATAATTCTGCTTTATAAAACTGCAATGTTTCTGAACGATTAAAGCTATCTGTAATGAGTTTCTTTTTTTCTGATGTCATTATTTTAATTTAAAAGATAAAGGTAAGTACAAATTCATACAAAAAAATTCAAAATTCATCACACGATGATTATATCAGAAGTATATTAAACTCCTCTCCTAATGTCAAAATTCCTTCTGTCAAGTTCTGAGGATGCGCATTGAATCCTTTCAACTTGGACGTTTTACCTTTTAGCATCAAATCTAAAAGTTGTTTATCTGAAAGTTTCTTACCAAATATTTCAAAAGTCACTTTAAAACCGCAATTTTTAAAATCAGAACAACCTACCGCTGTTTTTCCTTTTATCAAATGATGTTCTTTACACTTGGGACATTTTGTTTCTTCCCAAGATTGGAGTTCTTTTTTTGCTGCCGGTTCTCTTTTCTTTTTTTCTTTGATTTCTTCTTTCTCTTCTTGCAAAGTAATCATCTTACCTTTTCCATCCGCAACTTTTTTGGTAAGCTCTGTCACCATCTGGATCAGCTCTTCTTTAAATTGATTGGCTTCATATTGCCCACTTTCAATTTTACGGAGCTTAAGCTCCCATTCCCCTGTTAATTCAGGACTTTTGAGCAATTCATCTTCTATGGTATCAATTAATTGAATTCCAGTTTGAGTAGCAATTAAATTCTTTCTTTTCTTCTCAATATATTTTCTTTTGAAAAGAGTTTCAATAATATTAGCCCGCGTAGAAGGTCTGCCAATCCCGTTATTTTTCAATAATTCTCGAAGCTCTTCATCTTCTACTTGCTTGCCAGCTGTTTCCATCGCTCTTAAAAGCGTTGCTTCTGTGTAAGGTTTTGGTGGTGAGGTTTTTCCTTGGTGAATGAATGGATTATGAGGTCCTGTCTCCCCTACCGTAAATTCAGGGATGGTTTGTTCTTCTTCTTTTTCTTTTTCCGTTAATTCTTCCTTGGATTCTTTAGCATACACTATCCTCCAACCCGGTTCTAAAATTTGTTTTCCACTCGTTTTAAAAGGTATAGTCCCCACCTTTCCTTCCACCAAAGTATTTGAAATTTTACATTCAGGATAGAAAACAGAAATAAAACGCTTGGCAATTAAATCATAGACTAATTTTTCTTCCTTAGTTAGGTATTGAGAGGGAGGAACTTCAGTTGGGATAATTGCATGGTGATCTGTCACTTTTGCATCATCAAAAACCGCTTTAGTCTTTGGAATCGGTTCTTGTAATAAGGGAGCTATAAGCTCTTGATAAAAAGTCATTTTTCTCAGAATTCCTTCTATTTTAGGATAAAGGCTTTCCGATAAGTAGGTTGTATCAACACGCGGATAAGTCACATGTTTTTTCTCATAAAGACTTTGAATATAATTCAATGTATTCTCTGCTGAGTAACCATATTTTTTATTAGCTTCTACCTGAAGTCCTGTCAAATCAAAAAGCCGTGGATTTTTTTCTTTCCCTTCTTTAATTTCAAACGAAACAATTTCAAACGGATTTACTTTTAAATATTCTAATCCTTTTTCTGCACGATCTGGTGTTTTTAAACGATCAATTGCAGCATTAAAAATGACATCACGATATTTCGTTTTGAGTTCCCAATATTCTTCAATGGTAAAAGCATCAATCTCTTTCTGACGTTGCACCAACATTGCTAAGGTAGGTGTTTGGACTCTTCCAATGGAAAGAACAGCTTTATTACCTCCGAATTTTTTGGTAAAAAGTCGAGTGGCATTGATTCCTAATAGCCAGTCCCCCACTGCTCTTGCATTTCCTGCTAAATAAAGGTTTTTATAGTCTTCTGCAGGTTTTAAGCTCGCAAAACCTTCCTTAATTGCCTCTTCTGTAAGGGACGAAATCCATAAACGTTGAATAGGTTTATTACACTTTGCTTTCTGTAATACCCATCTCTGGATCAACTCTCCTTCTTGCCCCGCATCCCCACAATTAATCACTTCTTCACATTCCTCAACTAATTTTTCAATTATTTTAAATTGATTTTCAACTCCTTTATTAGGAATGAGTTTGATTCCGAAACTCTTTGGAATAATGGGTAAGAATATTAAATTCCATGACTTAAGCTCAGGGCTATAATCATGGGGTTCTTTCAAGGTACAAAGATGTCCAAAAGTCCATGTTACCCAATACCCATTTCCTTCCATATATCCTTGCTTTGGTGTGGTAGCACCCAATACTTTTGCGATATCTCTGGCAACACTTGGTTTTTCGGCAATACAAAGTTTCATGAATTTCGGAATTATTGAAGGGATGCAAAATTCGGGATTTTTTTTGACTTTCCCAATTTAGTTGCTCATTATCCCGGAATCATTGATCATTTAAATACCTACTTCAAATATTGTTTTTTTTATAATTCTTCTTTCAACCAAACATCGTTATATTCTTCCGGATGACGTTTAAATTGGGCATGTACATATGGGCACAACGCTACAATTTTCAATTCATTTTCTCTTGCATAGGAAACCAACTTTTCCAATAATAATTTGGCAAACCCTTTCCCTTCATACTCAGGATCTACTTCTGTATGATAAACAGTTAATTTTTTTCCCATTACGGAAATATCCATTTTGCCTGCTTTATTATCGTTTGAAAAAAGCTGGATTTCTCCTTTTACATTTCCTAAAAAAACTTCTGTTCTTTCCATTATATTAATTTTTATGATCACTACAATTATTACTCTTTAAAATTATTGATCTAAAGTTAAGGCCTTTGTGAAAAATATCTAATGATCTATGATAATTTTAGCCAAATACTTCTGCATTTTATAAATATCTATTTATTTTTTTATTTCCCGGTTACTTTTTTGAATTAACAATACAAATAAAGCCCTGAAAACGAATTAATTAAAACTTAACTTTCAAAAAAGTCTACTTTTTTAATGGACTATTGGAAATTTATGCTTTATATTTGCAAACACAAAGCATAGCATAGAATAAAAATGAGGACTACTTCAAAATATAATCAGAATAGCAAACAGATCATCAATATGATGATGTACTGCTGTGTGTCTGTATTTCAATATTATGGTGGCTGACCTTACTTTTATATGATATATTTCAAGGCCTTACCACATTGTAGTAAGGCCTTTTTATTTAATTAAAATAGTACTAAGAATGATAGAGATAAAGAATGTTACAAAAATATTTTCCCCACAAAAAGAACCTTTTAAAGCTTTAGACAATGTAAGTATGAATATAAAACAAGGTGATATTGTTGGAGTTATAGGATTTTCAGGTGCCGGAAAAAGCACTTTGATTCGAACTGTCAATCTTCTTGAAAGACCAGATAGCGGGGAAATCCATATTAACGGAAAAGATTTCACAAAATTAAATTCTAAGCAATTAGCTAACGAACGAAAAAAAATTGGGATGATTTTTCAACATTTTAATCTTCTTTCTTCAAGAACTGTTTTTGAAAATATAGCATTACCATTAGAATTAGGGAATGAGAAAAAAGAAAATATCAACAAAAAAGTCAATGAGTTATTAAAAATTGTCGGATTGGAAGACAAAGCCAATGACTATCCCAAGAGTCTTTCCGGAGGTCAAAAACAAAGAGTAGCTATCGCAAGAGCTCTTGCTAATGATCCCTATATTCTTCTCTGTGATGAAGCAACCAGTGCCCTTGATCCAGCTACTACAAAAGCGATTTTACAATTATTAAAAGATATTAATCAAAAATTGGGTATTACTATTTTATTAATTACTCATGAAATGGAAGCCATCAAAGCCATTTGCCATGAAGTTGCCGTGATTGATAAAGGAAAACTATTAGCTAAGGGAACTTTACAGGAAATTATTTCAAATAAAGAAAACCCAATTATTAAAGAATTTTTAAATACTGACATTATGACTATCCCTCGTACACTCCATGAGAAAATACAAAAAAATCCTCAAGATGGCCTATTTCCTCTTGTAGAGATAGAACTTAACGAAAATATATCTGTGGAAGAACTTCTTTCTACCATTCATGATCAATATAAAGTTCCATATAAGCTCCTTAAAGCTGATTTAGAATATCTTGGAGAATCCAATTTTGGGAAATTACTTTTGCACCTCCAGGGAGAAGAAGAGCAAAACCAAAAAGCTATTTATTATTTCAATCAAAATAGAATTCAAAATACAGTAAGAGGATATGCTTAATGATTCAATGATTTCACTTTTGTCACAGGGTATTTGGGAAACTGTTTTTATGACAGGGATTTCAGGTTTTTTGGGATTTGTTTTAGGACTCCCTTTAGGAATTCTTTTATTTCTGACCAGAAAAGATCAACTGCTAGAGAATCCTATATATCATCGAATTTTATCCATTGGTGTTAATATTTTTCGGGCTATTCCCTTTATTATTTTAATTGTTTGGATGATTCCATTTACAAGAATGGTTGTGGGAACATCAATTGGAGCTAATGCTGCCTTAGTCCCGTTAAGTATTGGTGTAGCTCCTTTTATTGCAAGATTGGTTGAGAATAGTTTTTTGGAAATTCCTCATGGCCTGACTGAAACAGCGAAAGCTTTGGGAGCTACCCCCTTTCAAATTATTACAAAAGTATTATTACCTGAAGCCCTTCCTTCATTAATCAATAATGCAACGATTACTTTAATTACATTAGTTGGATATTCTGCTATGGGAGGAGCAGTGGGTGCTGGTGGATTGGGACAGATTGGATATCAATACGGATACATTGGATATGATGCTCTTATTATGAACTTGGTTTTAGGGTTGCTCGTCATCATTGTATTTATTATTCAATTCTCCGGTGATAAGCTTTCCAAACGATTTGATCATCGTTAATTATAACAATTTATAAGTGTTGATTTGAAATAGTATCGTGGCTTTGAAATCTAAGCCACCTCTTGGTAAAAAAGGCGAATATCCTGAAAGGTACTCATCCTATATCAACCATTCAGCTGTTTTGTAATTTCGCCTTTTTACCATTTTAACATAAAAAAATTTATCATGATAAAAATAAAATCTTTCATTCTCTTAATTATTAGTGTAGTAGTATTAGCTGCTTGTCAATCCTCTAAAAAAGATGATCCTCATTATATTAAAGTAGGCATCACATCCGGACCGGAACAAGAAATTGCCGAAACAGCAAAAAAAGTAGCCAAAGAAAAATATAATCTTGATGTAGAGCTCATTACCTTCAATGATTATGTAGTTCCTAATGAAGCCTTAAATAACGGAGATATTGATGCCAATGCTTTCCAACATATTCCTTATCTCAATGAACAGTCCAAACAAAGAGGATATAAATTAGCTGTAGTAGGTAATACTTTTGTGTATCCTATTGTCGCCTATTCTAAAAAAATAAAAAACATTAATGACCTGAGCAATGGAAGTACAATTGTTATTCCTAATGATCCTACCAATGGTGGACGCTCATTACTCCTTTTACAGAAAGCTAATCTATTAAAACTAAAGGAAGGAATAGGATTATTACCTAAAGTAACGGACATCGTAGATAATCCTAAGCAATTAAAAATCATCGAAATTGAAGCACCTCAAATTCCAAGAGTATTAGATGATAAGGATGTGATGTTAGCTATTATTAATAATAATTTTGCTGCACAAGCGGGATTAGATCCTCAAACCCAAGGAATTCTGAAAGAAGGCAAAGACTCTCCTTATGTCAATGTTATTGTAGCCAGATACGACAATCAACATTCCGAAAAAGTTCAAAATTTTGTAAAAGCTTATGAATCTAATGAGGTGGTACAAAAAGCCGAAGAAATCTTTAAAGGAGGGGCTATTAAGGGATGGGATTAAGTTAGGTTTACTACGTTTCCAGATAGAAAAAAGAATTTTTTTATAGTATGAAAGAGGATGGCTAAAAAGGTAATCATCCATAAAAGCTCGTACCAGTTAAAGAAAAAATAAAGTAATCAGGGAAGGCGAGATTTCTTCCTACGACAAAGAAGTAATGAAGCGCATTGAGGACATCGACAAGCTAGATTACCGATACTAAGAAATATCTGTTCTTCCTTGTTGACAATATCATCCAAAACTTTAAAACCAAACAGGCTTTTAGATAACACAAAGAAACCGTCTCACAACTGAGGCGGTTTTTTTTATTTTCAATAGAACGAACTACAAGCTTGCGCCAGCGGAGGAAAATAGTTCAAGTTTTTTAGCAAGTATAAAATCAGAATCATCCTCTGATTTTTCGTTATCACCATCATCAGGATCAAAGCTTATATAAATCTGATCATTAATATGTAACAATTTTAAATTTTCAATATTATAAAAATTATAAATATTACTATAATAGAACTTAAACTCTATAATTTCACTAAATAATAAATTAATTTTTAAATATTTACTTTTCTTTGAGAAACCACTTATTGTAATTTGTATTTTTAGTTCTCCAAATTCATCATTATTAAGTTTTACTTCTTCAATAGATGTACTAATTAATGAGTTTTCACTCATAAAAATCTCTACGGCATTCTTTGTTATATCCATAATTATTATTGTCTTATTCCAAAATCTCTTAAAAGTTCTCCTTTTTTAGGTGCTCTGCCTGGTTGTCTCACTCCTCGCCCTGTAGGGTTATGAGGATTAGGTTTATAATCATGAATATGATCATCTTGTTCATTTTTAGGATAATTAGGTCCATGTCCTTTATTATATTCCTTTTGTACATTTCCATCTGGACCATATTTTTTTGATGTAGTCTTAGGGTCATTAATTTCAACCGTATTAGGTTCCCCTTTATCAGGTATTCTATTTTTTCTTCTCTTTCCTTCTTCAGGTACTTGAACATTATTAACATCAGTAGTATCTTCCTCAGCTTCATCTTGGCCTTGTGCAAAATGCGCAGGAAGTGCTTTCGGAGATAAATCGATTGTCATTTGCTCAACTCTATAGCCTGATATAGCCTGATATATTTCAGGAGTTTTCGGTAAAATGATTGCTGCTATTCCTGTCAAAGCAAGACCTGCAAAATTAAACCGTCCAAGCATCATGGCACCAGCTGCATAAGTGGAAGATGATGAAAAATCAAGTCCTTTTGGCTGTATGTTTATAGGTCTGTGAATAGTAATAGTTACTCCTTCTATTTTACCTCCATCGTAGATTTTTTTCAAATCAGGTTTAGGACAACCTTCACATGGCTCACCTGTCATTCCTGTTGGATCATTAAAAGATATGGGATTGTTCCAAACATAACTGTAAGCTTCATGAGTGTATTGACTTCTAGGATCAACCACACCCCATCTTCCGATATCCGGCATATACATTCTTGCGCCGTAGTCGTACATTCCTGTCTCCTGCAACTCCTTTCCGTTGTACTTATACTGATAGCTCGAATTTCCACTCAGTATATTATACCCTTGGTGCTTTAATCCAAAGGGATAATAGTTATTTTCTTCAAGAACTTCTACGCTCGCTCCATTGTTAAAATAGCTTAAACGCACATTTCCCAAATGGTCTGTATAATTGTAAATATACTTATTTTTTATAAAATCGAAGTATCCTTCGGCTGTAGGAACAAACTTTAATGAGGAAGATGAAGCCAATACATTAGAAGTTCCACTATTATCATATTGAAACCCATCTAGATATTGTGTTTCTTTTGTAGTCCCTCCAAGAATATAATTTTTTGCAACCTTCACTCCATCTGCTCGATATATATAACGAGTAATAGCAGCATTTGTATTCCCGGAATTCTCTTTAATTTCTGCCGGAAGATTCAAGAAATTATAGCTGATACTATTAATTCCTTTATCAGGATGACTGATCATATTTCCATTATTGTCATAACCTATAGGATTTCCTGTTCCGGAATATCCATAAGAGTTTTGAGTGGCGTCAGCTACCTTAGTCAATCTATTTCCTAAGTAGGTATAAGTAAGATTATCAATCTGCATCGCTAAGCCATTCGGATTTTTAGCATTTCGATACAAATGAGTAATATTTCCATTTAAATCATACTCTGCAGTTTCTCCAAAATGATCTTCCTGCGGAATTGTACTATTAGGTTCAGAATAGTGCCCGAATGAAAGTCTGTTTAAAGAATCATAACTGTAAGAATATCTTTTCAGTATATTATCATTCGAAGTCTTCCAATCAATCTCTGTGATATTTCCATTATATTGAGAATGAGAAAAAGAAGTATTGATTGGATTATGATATTTGATCTCATATCCAAACAACTTTCCATTCAAATTAGAAGGATCATTGATCTTAGTCATCCATCCTCTGATGTTATATTTATAATCTATGGTTTGAATCGGGCTGGTTGGGCTTACTCCTCCTACTTTCTTAATTTGTAATTGAGAAAGTTCATTATAACTATTCTGAGCTAAGATTTCCTCAGGATTATCATTTACTTGATGAAAATGTTGTAAAAGTCTATTTTGACTGTCATACACAAACCTTTCTTTTATGGTGACTTCAATATCTCCTCGCTTTCTTAAATGATAGGTGTTTTTTCTTAAGGGTACTCCTCCAAAATCAAGCTCGGTTTCAATTCGTGTATATCCTCCCAATTGATCAATCTTATTCGTTGAGATCAAAATCCCTTTTGAATCATAATAATGATAGGTTCTCTCCCAAAGATCATTTTCAATATATTTAACATATGATGCAACTAAAAAGCCATTCGTAGAAGTAATATCATTACCTACTCCTATTTGAGATAAGGTATGTTGACCCAAGATAATTGGAGGAATAGCAGGAGCTTCAATCGGATAAGTATCATAATAGTTCACTGATAATACAGTTTCAAGATAAGGAAAATGATTATTGGTATATTGAATCGACATTCCATTCTTGGTAAATCCTGGAGGATTTCGGTTTTCAACAATCACATTGTTAGCAATCATATTCTGCATATCTGTTCGAGAAGTTCCTCCTACGATTCCAGTGATAATCACTCTTCCAAATAAATCATATTTATTGAAAAACCATTTATTTTGTGCTCTCATGAGTTCATCCTGAGTAAAGACAAGGCGGTCTGCTTTATCATACACCATATGTTCCCAACCTTTACCGGGAAGTTTCTTCTCAACCAATCTGCTTCTTCCATCATAACGGTATTCATAAGCCAAAGCGTGTTGATCTGCTAAATCCCAGGTCTTCTTTTTGGAAAGAAGTGGTGGAATTACCCATGCCAATTGATTATATTCATTATAAACATAATAAGTATCTGCATTTTCAGTAGTACTTAATACTTTTCTTACCAAAAGCAATTGCCCTATACCATTTTTAAATTCAATGGTTTTATTCCCATCTTCATCAGTAACCGTATTCTTGTAAAGTTGGTTAGCTCCATAAGTTCCTTTATATTCTATGGAGGATTTTGTAGCATTATTCTCCCAAGTGGTAGTGGTGGTATATTTTATGACTTCATCCGCTATATTAGCACTATAATCAAACTTTACAGGCTTATTGGTCCAATCGTTTCCTACCTGAATTTGTTGTTGTAATCTATCTAATGGAGATTTTTCCAATACTTTTTCGGAATAGATCTTTTCAGCTCCATAAATAGAAGAGGCATTTCCTAAGGGATTGGAAACTATCGCTCCGTTTCCGGTTGATGACTGAGGGACTGGCAAATAGTCTTTGGATTGTCTTCCAAATGCATCATATTCAATATGGGTGACCACATCCTTACCCGATGGAGAAGCTTTAACATTAACTACCTGTTTAGGTCTTCCTAATCCATCAAAATACTGAACCGTTTCTGAAGCTTTCACATTGGGTTGGGTTGGGTCTGAAAGATACGTTTTTGAAGACACATAGTTTTCAGTAGGACTTAATTGGGCAGGGAGTAATCCTGCCACCAAAAAAGCACTGACAGATATAATTGTTTTTAATTTTCTGTTCATTATTAGTTCTTGTAATTGTATTTATATTCTTTCAACACTTTACCATTCACATCAACTACTTTTTCAAGTCTATTAGCCGAATCATAGATATAGTTTTCTCTGACTCCTGATGTTGGGGTAATACTTGTCACTCCGATCAGAGGATTATATGTATAAGTGGTAATTTTTTTGCCTACTAATAATGATTGTGTTCTGAAATTATTTAATGCATTAAGAAGGAAACTTTCTTTCATAGGATCAGAAACATTTTCATTAGAAACTGCAATGATAGAAGATATCGCACCAGTAGACACAAGTTGGTCATAATTCATCCCTTCTATTTTTGCAATGGGAAAGGTCTTATTGTAGCCAAAAATAATACTTACCGGATTTCCATCTTTTGCTGTATATTGAATAATATTCCCTGTATCATCATATCTATCATAAGTTATTGCATCTAAAAATAAATTACTATTTAACTTATCATAAGACTTTATAGATAGTGGTAACACTAAATTTCCTGTTTGAGATGTTGGTAAAGACAGCGGATAAACTGTTTCAGTTTTATCAAGGTTTATAGTTGCATTTCCATTTGTTTGTGTATAAGTAGTTTCCAAGGGAATCCCAATCATGTTTCTATTCATCATTAATTGATTTCCTTTTTCATGTGCATACTTATAACCAGATTCATTAATCACTAAATCCGGGGTAATTGTTTTTTTGTTGGTAAGCTGATGATGAAAAAAATTATTATAAAAATATTCTGTTTCTGTTTTCATCGCTACCCCCTCTAAATATTCTGTTATTTTTTGTGACTTTAGATAATCAAAATGGGAAATATTTTTATACTGTACTACATCAAGATTATCCAACCTATCATCTATAATTACCACATCACCAACATTTTTACCAAAACAAATACCTTTATGTGTTTGGGTGATATTTTGAGCACCAAAGGAATGACAGTTTTTGTACCAATCCGTAGTAGAATATGTATGTGAGTGTTTTGTAATACAATAGGTAACATCCAATGTTGAATTTAAATCTTCCGCTTTACATCTTTGAACAACATCATGTACTACTGGATCCTCATAATTTTTTCTAATTGCTAAACCATCAATCTGAATTTTACGCTTTTTATCTTCTTCATAATTCATCTCTACTGTTTTTATCAGATTATTATTACTATCCAAATATTTTGTAAGAATCTCTCGGCCATTATTCCATCCAAAATTCGTCCAAGGCGCAGACTTTATGTCTCCTCCATAAATCATCTTCCCAAAATAATCGGTATCAATAGAATAATTATGGACAATCGTAGATTTACCCTCAACTATTTCCTGAACTGTTTTATAAAATACATTGGGATGTAGAGCATTCAGCTGATTAATATTTGATGAAGTTAAAACATTATATATAAACCTTTCTAATCCATATGCAATTGGTCCTGTTGTGGTTGACCCTGCGGGAGGATTCCGAACACAAGTTTTTGTTTTATATAATCCTTGTGTAAAAATAGGTTCCCTAGTGACTACTGCATTGGAAAATTGATCATTAAGATCTTTATAAATAAACTTTCTCGTAGTAGCAATACCATTTTCAGAATTGTCTATAATTTTATTTATTCTCAAACCAGCAATATCTACTTGAACGTTTCCATATATTGGTTCAGCAACCGTATAACTAGTTGCTACGGACGATCTAGTACATTCAAAAGCTGTCGAAATTGTCAGTTTCAACATTTCATCCTTAGAAATTTTAGCATAAAAAACATTTCCATTAACAGGTAACATAAAAGTGGTTCCTACCACAACTTCAACTCCATTTGGGGATTTGGTATAAAAAGGTATTAGCGTTCCATTTGGCCGCTTAAGTGTCACCAAAGCTCTATGTTTACCTTGAACATTTAGATTAGGGTCACATTTGGTTGAATTAAAAGATGCCGATCCACCTAATTTTATTTCTTCATCACGAATAGAGTTAATAGTTTCTGATTTTGTCTGCTGAGGACTTCCAAAATCAATATCTACACTTTGAGCTCCAATCGAAAATCCTTTCGATTCACCAGGAAAAATAATTTTATTTTTCACCGAAGTGTGGTTTTCATAAAAAAACATGGAATTTCCTTTCGTAGGGTATGTGATTTTCGCTAACATTCCCACCTGAGATTTTAAAGGAGATACTTCCTGAGAAGCACCTGTATAGACGAAAGATTCGGAAGGAAGTTTGGGAATGAGACTACTATTGTTTAAGGCACCATTATAATAGCCTCCACTATCTCTCGCGAATGAGAGCCTTACAGGAAGTTCTTCAGGGTTTATATATTCAAAAGAATGTACTGCTTTAGAAATTTTATCATTAACACTACTTAAAAATAATCTTTTGTTAGCAGTTAATATATAATCAAAATTAATTTCATTTAACAGTATTGTATTTATCTTTTTTACAACTTTAGTAAGTTTTTGATAATCTTCTGATCCTATATATGAAGTATATTCAAAAATAATTTCTCCAAAAGTGGGATTATTACTGTAAATCTTTTTGATCTGCCTTCCATTTACAGACTGTAAATGGCCGATCAAACCTCCCATTATTGGTGGAATATAAAAGTCTATATTTCCGCATTCAGATTTCTGTGGTGGTCCTGAAGTATACTTCATTACTTGAGAATTACTTAATATAGTCGAATACCCAGCATTTTGGTTTTCAATAATAATTTCTTCACCCGTTGATGGATTTAGAATTTTAGTAAGATACCAGGCTGTCGTACTCATTGATGGAATAGAGTGTCCTTCTCCTGCAGTACGATTCGTTGTTATTTCTTTATCTGCAAAATAATATTTAATACCATCTTCCATGGTTATTGTAAATGAATCTCCTCCACTTTGCCCTTCAATAATAATATCTCTTTGAGAATATATGATAGGCATCCCTCTTCTATCAAAAACAAAACGAAAATTATTACCATTAAAATTGGCCATATACATATCTTGTTCGGAATCTACCAAATCATTAGAAGCATCTTGCAAATATTGCATAACAATAGGATGACGAACTCCTAAACTATCAATATTGGCAGGGAAAGATATATTTGTATTATCTTCATCTGGCAAATCTCTAATTGTTCTGGTAATAATACCCCCCGTTATTAGGCTCCATCCAAGTCCCGTAGAACCATTCATATCATCAATCTTTATCCCATTTGAAGCATAGCTAAGAGAAAGAGGAAGACTTAAACTTTTAGTTTTATATTCCGTTAAAGGAATATTGATATTGGCAGTACCTGTAAAAAGACTTACCGGAATATTTCCATAGCTTCCCAATTTATAGGCTTCGGCGGATGGTGGAAGTATATTTGACAAGACTGATGGGTCAGTCCCAGTAATTTGCGGGCCAGAGGGTCCTCCTCCCTGTCCAAAAATAAAAATTGTAGTCGAAAATAAAATAAAACTAATAATTTTTTTACTCATATGTGTATGTTATTTCTTAATCAATTTCGCGTTCGCCGCTTTATCCGTATCTGTTTTAATGGTAATCAAATAAGCTCCCTGAATGAGAGGTTGAGTATTGATCTTAGTCACCTTATTCTTTGTCTTTTGACTTTGCAATTGCCTTCCACCCATATCATATAAGATAATGTCTGCTTCTTTGAAATCAAAACCTATCTCTACGTAAGCATAGTCTGATACAGGATTCGGATAAATCTTAATATCTTGCTTTTCTATTAATTGATCGATTTGTTTATCTCCTAACTTGATAATTTTCCAGTTTTCCTTTCCTAATTCCTCACCACTTGTTCCTGCTAATACAATAGAACCATCTTTGTTAAGTGTAATATCAGAGAGTTTTTCCTCCTTTTTCTTTGAATCTCCCTTTACATATTTTCTCCATTGTTCATTACCATTTGGGTCAAGGTATAGCATCCAAAATGTACCATCATTAGCTTCAATTTTACCCTCTGCCTGAGTATAGCCTCCTAATAATATTCCTTTTGAAGATTTATTATCTGATGCATGAAGTACACTCATCCCTCTTAGCACATCTCTGTTTTTAAAATTGTAAGATTTTTGCCAGATTTCATCGCCTCTTTCATCCAGTGAGATCAGCCACACATCTGTTCCTTCTTCAAGCCCTACACTTTTATTGCCTGACTTTTCAGATCGAGACTCACCACCAATGAGATAGCCTGATGAAGTTAAAGCCAATGTTCTAAGATGGTCATCATCTCTCCCTCCAAAATTCTTTTCCCATTCTACTTTATTTTCTTTATTCAATTTGACAATCCAATAATCTCCTTCGCCATAATTATCAGTTTTCTTTGATCCACTGGCCTTACTTCTAGAATATATCCCTAATAAAGCTCCACCGTCCCGCGTTGGAATGATCTTTTCAACTTCATCAATTCCGTTACCCCCTAAAATAAGTTGGGATAATTCTTTCCCGTTTTTATCCAATCTTACAATAAGAACATCTTTTGATCCATATCCTTTATCAGAGTTTTGGATATTCCCAGCCACAAAAAATCCTAAATCGGTAGTTTGAATAACAGCTCTCGCTTCTTCCTCAGCAGCTGAACCTACTGTTTTTTGCCAAAGTTCATCTCCAAATTCATTAATTCTAATGACCCAAATATCCGAACCTCCTTTAGAGTCTTCTTTTTTATCCAATCCTTTGGTGGAATAAGAAGTTCCGGCAAGAAGAAACCCTCCATCTTGAGTAGCAACAGTAGCCGATAAAAAGTCGTGTTGATTTCCTGAGAAATATTTTTCCCAAGCTTGTTCACCTTGCTGACTAAGCTTGACCAGATGAAAATCGTAGCCATTGTTTTGAGTCTGGCCTACATTTTGTTGATTGTGAATAGAACTACCTGTAATTAGATATTGTCTGTCAAGAGTAGTGGTAATATGGCTTAAAAAATCCTGAGTGGAAGACTTAATATCTTTTTGCCAGATAATCTCTTGTGAATACAATGTAAAAATAGCGCACAGGGTAAGCGCTCCCGTGTAGAGTTTTTTCATTCAAGTGTGTTTTAATTTTAAAATTCGTGCAAAAGTACTAAAAATCAACAAACTAGGATTTAAGTATAATAAATACCATTATCCTTATTTTTAGCAAAGATATTATAGGCCAACGTCAAAAATCGACGTATTATAAATCAAAAGTAAAAATTTTAAAAAAAAATTAAGCCCTGATATAGAAAAAGATACTTGAATAAAAATTTAAATGGGCTGATTGGCCTTTTCAAAATACTGAATTCCTCCCACTTCTGAAAGATAAAGCTCGTCTGCATTGACTTTGAAATCGACATTTCTATCCAAAAATGAATGGCTAAACAAGGCATACGACGGTTGCTCTGCATAATTATTTTTAAGAAATTGATGAGCTTCTACAATGGTTGTTCCATACAATTTTTTAAAATTTCCGATATGATATTGTGAAAACTTCCCATAATGTATAATAAATTTCAAGGAAAGGTTAATCGTAATGCTTAATTCTCTACTCAGTTCTCCTATCCTTTTATTAAAAGATTCTCTCATCTTTTGGAGGATTTTGTTCATTTTAATATAAGATGGATTTTTATCATATTTATAGAATAAAATAGCATCACCTTCAATTTCTGAAATACTAAAATATTGATTGTTAGACTCCATCAATGTAGAGAGTAATTGTGTGATAACATATTCTCCTATATATAATTTAGTATTGAATACAAATTCGGTAAATCCATTGAAGTCCGGAATAAGTATGATACCCTCTTGTATATTTGTATTCTTCATAATAAAGTAATTTAGTCCTTCTCCTTAATAGACGAAACGAATTCTAATTTACTTTTAGGATTATCCCTATATTCCAAAAAAGTTTTATACAGTACTATTATTATTAAAATAGGTCATTTTCTCGTTGAAATGATTTTTCTCAATTTATACCTCAATAATTAACTCTTTTTCAAAACCATTATATTTTTCATCCATATAGCCATAAGGATTACAAATGATTTCCGTTTCCTCTATTTTGTACCTGCAAGGAGTATGAATATGACCATGAATCCAATATAAGGGTTGATATGTTAGAATTAAATCTTCAAGATTTGAAGCATATGCAGATGTCAAAGGATCATTCTTGTAGTGTTCAGGTAGCGATTGAATACTTGGAGCATGATGAGTAATGACGATATTTTTCATTTCTTTTGAGTCTTCAAGACTTTCCTGTAGCCAAAGTTTTGAAAGCTGATGTATTGTAAAAGTATCTATTGTTCTCAATTTAGAATAGGAAGGATCACGTCTAATCTTTTTATAGTCATTCATTTGCGATTGACAAATCATTCCATATTTCATAGGGTTACCAAACATAGAAAAATCTGTCCATAATGTAGTTCCATGAAAACGAATATTTCCAATATCAATGTAATCGTTTTCAAGAACCGCAATATTTGAGTTTTGAACCGCATCTTTTATTTTATGTAAAGTTTTAGGATATGAGCCTTTATAATATTCATGATTTCCCAAAACGTAAACAATTGGTTTATTTGGAATTACAGATTTAATCCACTCTACTCCTTTAGTTCCTAAATTAATATCTCCTGCAAGAATAATAAGGTCTGCATTATTAAATGATAAATCAACATATCCAAATTCTTGATGCAAATCACTAATCACTTGTATTTTCATTATGTAGTGGATTTAATTATTCCCGTTTTTCCTTTAATAATAGTACAATAATACCAAAATTAATGTCTAACTTTAATCATCAAACAACAAATTATGACTTGGAATCCTGATATCTATAATCAATTTAAAAATATACGTTTTAAGCCTTTTTATGATCTTTCTGACCTCATTGTTCACGAAACTTCAATGAAGGCTATTGATTTAGGCTGTGGTACCGGAGAACAAACCTATCTTCTTGCCCAAAAATTTCCTGACGCGGAATTTATCGGTATCGATTCTTCTCCTGAAATGCTGGAAAAATCTAAAACATGGGAACATAAAAACCTTCGTTTTCAACTCGGTACCACCGAAGAAGTATTGAAAGGCAAAAAACATTGGGACCTTATTTTCAGCAATGCGGCTTTACAATGGTCGGATGACCATGAAAGCTTATTTCCTAAACTCATTTCAAAACTTTCTCCTAATGGCCAATTAGCAGTACAAATGCCTTACCAACCTGGGAATATTTTGAATGTTATTTTATCATCTATGGCGGAAGAAGAACCATTTAAAACCCAGTTAAAGGGCTGGAATCGTCCTTCTTCTGTTCTTAGTCTTGATGAATATGCCCAAATTTTATTTGACAATGGATTGACTGATCTGCATATTTCTCAAAAGGTATATCCTATCATTGCCGAGAATCACGAAACATTATTTAATTTCATTTCTGGTTCAGCACTCATTCCTTATTTGGAAAGGCTTAATAAAAAACAGAAAGAAGTATTTATTACTGCATTCAAAGAATGTATTGTTGAATTTTTTCCAAAACTCCCGGCCATATATGCATTTAAAAGAATTCTTCTCTATGGAAGAAAAACCACAAATTCATCTCAATAGTAGTAAATATTTATACATACAGACATCTAAATCCGAAGAAAAATATTCTTCGGATTTTTTATGCAATACATTAAGATTATCAATTCCATAAAATTATAATAATATTATTAAAAAAGGCTCTATCCCTTCTGCTTAAAGTCTTGAAATCAATAGGTTTTATCAAACAACTGCCTTCCATTTGTAGGGAAAGGAAAATGGATATTCTTTAAAATATTTCTTCAATAATATTTCAAAACTTAGTGACTAATTTATTTTTTGTAAATTTCGGAATAAAAATTATTATCATTAACAAAAATATAAAATGAATATGATTAAAATCTACTATGCTACCAAACTATGGAAAATCCAACACCACCTTCATCAACATCTATATTTTGTTATAAAGCGGTATGAGATCATTCTATAACATAGCCTTTATACACCCTATACAATCCCTTTCACTTACTTTTTACCTTTTCACCATACTCATTATAATGATCTGTAGCCCTACAGCTGTTTATTTTTTAAATATTACACAAAAAATAAAAATTGCTCCACCTCCATTCTTATTTTCATTTTTTTCTATTGAAATTATAATTTCGAAAAAATATAACCTATTAACCCACAATAACTCAGAATGTATCATGCTACTTACCCTCATGAGTAGCTTATTCTTTTTGATTTTTTATATTGTTTTTATTAATCTAAAATGTCACGTTGGGAAAATCAGGATGTAGTAGTATGTATATGGATAGGTATTGGAATATTAGTATTTATTACATCATTGATTATTAATCACTTGAATAGCTTAAAAACGAATAAACAAAAAGTAATGCAGCTCGTGCGTAATACACAATCAGAATGTTGGGAAAATACAATTTATTTGCAGGAAAAAGATCGAGAACGCTTGGCTGAAGAGCTTCATGATAATATTATTTCCCGTCTCAATCTTATCCGATTGAATACCAATCAAAAAAATGTAAATGAAATTAACATGGACCTAAAAAAATCCATGCAGCTTATTCGTGAACTTTCTCACAATCTAACTCCTCCTGATCTTGGAGAAGTTGAATTGATGGACCTTATTGCTGATTATCTGGATCAAGTCAATAAAACCATTAATGTGGTTTATCATCATCATGTAGAGCATGAAGCTGTTATCAACAGCCATATTAAATTAAATGTATTTAGAATTTTACAGGAACTCATCAATAATATACTAAAGCATGCCAAAGCCAAAAAAGTGGAAGTTTTACTCAGGATTTCATTCCACTATCTCATACTAATAGTGGAAGATAATGGTTGCGGATTTACTGCGGGTAAAAATTATGGTGGAATTGGTATTCGAAGTATTCAGTCCAGAGCTAAACAAATTAAAGCAATTTATAAATTAAAAACAAAGCCACAAAAAGGTACCAAATGTATTGTCTGTGTAGCTGTTAAATAAAAAAATGGAAAATATAAAAATTAAAATCG
The DNA here is from genome assembly GCF_902728265.1 of Chryseobacterium potabilaquae. GTDB lineage: Bacteria > Bacteroidota > Bacteroidia > Flavobacteriales > Weeksellaceae > Chryseobacterium > Chryseobacterium potabilaquae. The sequence continues at coordinate 45,250 of NZ_CACVBR010000009.1, read as the reverse complement.
GAATTGTAGATGATGATTTACTATTTGTTCAACTTCTAAAAAACTATATTGAGCAGAATGATCGTTATGAAGTGGTAAAAACCTCAAAAAGTGGTAATGCTTTCCTTAATGAAACGGAATCAGAAAATATTGACATTCTTATATTAGACCTAAGAATGAGTGACGGAGATGGGCTTGAGGTAATGGCTGCATTATCTCAAAAAACCGCCGAAACTAAAATTATTGTGTTATCAAGTTTTTACCGGCGGTCTTTTATGGGGCAAATGTTAAAAATGGGAGCCCATGCTTTTTTACCTAAAGAAATTGATCTAGATGAAATGTCTAATGCGATTAATGCCGTATATACCAATGGGCATTATTTTTCTCAAGAGCAAGTCACTGTTTTACGAGGTCAATTATCCAATAAGCTTCCTCAATTTCATTCGTATTCTAAAGATGATCTTACAGAAAGAGAACTGGATGTACTCAAATTAATTTGTCAACAGCTCAGTACAAAAGAAATTGCTGAAAGCCTTTTTATATCCTCTAAAACGGTAGAGACTCATAAAACCAATCTTATGATCAAAGCTTGTGTAAAAAATATGGCAGGACTGGTAATTTATGCTGTACAAAACAACATCGTGAATGTCAATGAAATTGTTTTATTTGATAAATAAATTTTTATCTGTTGCGATAGCCACGTATATTATTTCGCATTACAGCCTGAAAAGTTAAGTTTCCAAATACTTCATTGAGCCATGCAAAATTACCATTTCCTTGACCGACGAAGCGAGTACGCACTCTATCCCCATCTCTAAAAACCGTTATTGTCACAGTGCCCGGATTAAGAAAATGTCCGGGCATTGCTACATTTTGTATTACGGCGGTGCTATCAAAATTTAATGTTTGTACCGGCCCGAGTCCTCCTGCTGTTGCTCTTCCATCATTAATTCGATCACCGAAATAGCCATTATTTCCTCCTATAATAGAATAAGGAACAGTTCGATAAATAGGTCCATACGCCATATAATTATAGAATCCCTCTACGCTTGCTCCCTCTGAAATGAGTCCAACATCGGTCGTATATTCATAGTAATGATAACGATTGAAAATATTGAAACCTCTAGCTGCCCAAGTTTGACGTATCCATTGCATTACAGGGCTTCCTCTTCGTCCACTTGTATAATAATTTTCATAAATACGACGGGCGTACGGATTGTTCTGTAGTCTCAAGAAATATTCATACATGATTATTTTTTTTAATTTAATTGTTATACTTTGACTTCATCATTAAAAAAATCAGGGAGGATCTTAAAGAACACTCCCCGACATATAAAACTCTAAAAACACACTATTAAGAAGCGCTCAACATTTTTGCAATAGAAATTGCATCAGCTACTGTGTCTATGCTATAAATTTGCATAACACCTTGTGTTGTAGCTGCCTGTCCTAAAATGTTTTGCTGATTTTGAGCATTTACTGCGTTTTCAAACATCAAACCTGTTGAATGAGCTGCTGATTGATAAACATTCCCTAAAGCCATTGCAGGAGCTTCACCTACAACTTTTACATTAGATTGCGTAACTGCATCTGTGATTTGTGGATTAACTGTTTGTGACATGATTTTAATTTTTTGTGAGATCTATTATCTCGGTTAATAAATTTTTTAAAAGACGATTAAAAATTGGTGTTTGGAAAAATGCTGACTATTAAGAAGCGTTTAGCATCGTAGCAATGGATATAGCATCAGCTATGGTATCTAAGCTATAGATCTGCATAATTCCTTGTGTAGTAGCTGCTTGTCCTAAAATGTTTTGTTGATTTTGAGCATTTACTGCATTTTCAAACATAATTCCTGTTGAATGTGCTGCTGCTTGATACACATTTCCCAAAGCCATTGCAGGAGCCTCTCCTACTACTTTTACATTTGATTGAGTAACTGCGTCTGTAATTTGTTCATTGACTGTTTGTGCCATAATTTAATTTTTAAAAAAGTTGATTGTGATTATTTAAGAGCAATCGGGTTTTCCGATTCCCTATATTTTTGATTGAATTGATAAAATAATTTACTATTAAGAAGCGCTGAGCATGGTAGCAATAGAGATAGCGTCTGCTATTGTATCAAAACTGTAGATCTGCATCACCCCTTGTGTAGTAGCTGTCTGACCTAAAATATTTTGTTGATTTTGATTATTTACTGCATTTTCAAACATAATTCCTGTTGAATGTGCCGCTGATTGATAAACATTTCCCAAAGCTACTGCAGGAGCTTCTCCTACTACCTTTACATTGGCTTGGGTCACTGCATCTGTAATCTGTTCGTTTACTGTTAGTGCCATAATTTAATTTTTTTAAGTTACACAACAATCGGATTTTCCGACTGTTCGGATGAATGTTTTTTCTTCCTAGTTAGAAAGTTGTCTACTAAGAAGCACTTAGCATTTTAGCAATAGAAATTGCATCAGCTACTGTATCTATGCTGTAAATTTGCATGATACCTTGTGTAGTCGCTGCTTGTCCTAAGATATTTTGTTGATTTTGAGCATTTACTGCATTTTCAAACATAATACCTGTTGAATGTGCTGCTGACTGATACACATTACCTAATGCTACTGCAGGAGCTTCTCCTACGACTTTTACATTCGCTTGCGTTACTGCGTCTGTGATTTGTGGGTTAACTGTTTGTGCCATAATTGTTTTTTTTATGATTAATCTCTGGTTAATAAATTAGATTGTCTTTGTATTGTTTTAAAAAAGGATGCGGTTATTCTACTTCTCCTCACTGCCTATCGATAATGATTCTCTGCTATGTAAAATACTATTTTATTAGTCCTAACTATTTTAAAATATGCATTTAATAAAAAACCAAATAATGTTGAATATATTGACTAAAACTATTGGTATTATCGTGAAGTTTAGACTTTTAAAAAGAGAAGAAAACCGCATCCATCCATAACCTATCTACTTATGGTTTTCGTCGTTTTGTACGATCTATAAATACAAACTCATGAAAATTAAATATCAAAACGACTTTTCCTAATTCCTACTGCCCCCTTAATTCTTACTTTTTTTGCTACCAGTTTTTTAGCACTCATTACAGAGTTTCCTATTGCCAACTGATAATCTCTTTGTTGATTTAAAATAGATTGCTCAAACATTAACCCTACTGAATGGGAATTGGTTTGCATAGCAATTGCTGCTGGTACAGTTGAAGACATGGCTACAACTCCAGTATTGATTACTTCATTAGTATTTTCCATGAAACTTAGTTTTTAATTATATATTATTTACGAATACTTGCAATTCTGGCTTGTAACTTATTGAGTCTTTCTGCTACTTTTAATTCCTTTGCCTTGATCTTTTCTTTCGAAATTTCCTGAAGATTTTTTAATTGATCTTCATAATTTAACACAGCCGTGTTGAGAACATTGGCAGAAGGTGCCGATATAGTAGCTTGTTGTTGTTTAACAGCTTCCTCCAGTTTTTCAAGCAAAGGCGCTAAAGACTTCAATGTTTCTTTGGTCGCTTTATCTTTAATGTATTGAATAATCTCATCCTCTCTTGTCAAGATGGTCGAATACATTGCATCATTGTCTATACTCTCTATATTGGTATCATTTGGTATAGGAGTAGGTGTATTATCTGGTGTATCGATATCCATAATGGGACCTGATTTATTGGTTAAGTTGTACGCCAATACGCTCATAATTGGCTAATTAAAGTAGGTAGCTTATAAAAGCTCCGGCGGTTGTCCAGTCTCTATTCAAGTCTAGTATCACATTACTTCCTATAATCTCGGTAGAAAGATTACCTGCAATTACATTCGCTGAAAGCAATTCTTTTAATTTATCGGTAGGAAGTTGTAAAATATAATCTTCAATGAACATAGGCATCGTAGTGCTGTTAACAGCTGCATTTTCATTAACAATAATATCTAAGATCTCTTGACTATAATGAGCAATCAACTTAGCTCCTTGGAATTCCAACTCTCGTTTTAATTCTGTAATTTCATTACTTGTGACAAGATCGGATATCGCATTTACATCCACATCATGCGTACTATATAATGCCTCACCTGTATTTGATGGAGTAATAGTGACATCCGTTTTTAATACATAATTTGCTTTATCCAAATTGACCGTCAATAATTTTGAATCGGCTTCTGGTTCTGCTATATCACTTAATGTATTAAGGGGCATCATTCTTACATTACAAAAAAAGTTTTTGGGATCATCAAGCTTCATCATAACCACTGTGATTCCTGTAGCTTTATCTTTAGGTTCTACTACAAATGACTGATAAGAACTGTATTTTTTATTTTTGCTCGTACAACTTACCAACCTTATTATAGGGCAGATATTAACATCTGAAGTTTGCAGATCAAATACAATACGATTTACATTATTCTCCGGTTTTTTCATACTATAATACGTAGTATCATTATCCCTTGTTAGAAAAAAGCCTTCATTGAGTTCCTGTAAAGAAGGTAGGTTTAAAATTTTTGCTGGTTTAGTCTCGTTTGAATAGTTCATGTTTTATTTTTTTTAGTTGGTCAAATAATTTTCCTATTATACTTTTATTGATGCTTTCTGTTTTGGTTGTTTTGTCCACAGAGACATTTACATCCTCAGATGATAGATTTTCGCTCACTAATGGTTGTGGTATGGTATTGGTCTCTTTTACCTTTTCCACATCATGGATAGGTACAATCTCTTCTACTATTTTTTCTACCTTGTCTGACTTGTCCACTTTTTCTACCTTTTCTGGTTTATCTTCCGGCTCAGGTTCAGGAGTTTTCTCTTTCAGTGTCAGCTTGAGGAATTTTTTTTTTTCCGGGTCATCATCATTAGAAGCCCCAGCAGAATCAACATCTGATTTCTTTTCCTGAGTCTCCGTGACAGTTGATGGAGATGTTATTTTTGTCTTAACCTCTGCATAATCACCTATAATCTTAAATAAATCCCGCATGACTTCATTTCCTTTTGCTACATCCATCACCTGAGCACTATCACCTTTGGAGGCACTTACTCCTCCCGTAGCAGAAGGATCGTGAAAATAAGTTCCATACGTTAGAATATTATTAGCTAATCTACTCACAGCAATCAGACCGATTTGTTCAAAGCCCTTTAAAAAAGATTGTAAATCTTGAACCATCATCCCCGCTGCTTGATCAGTCATTATTTTTGCAGCTCCGGTCATTGGTGAAGCTTTAGGAGGAGCCAATACTTCACTATTGACAAATACTACTGCCTCTTCTGTGGGGGTTGTTGCCTGAACTTCTGTACTTGTATTCGTATCCATATTGTTAAGGCTTTAGATTATCCCTTTAAAATTTTAATTGCATCTGCTACAATTACTGGGTTAAGCTGATTCATATTCTGTTGATTGGTAACTGAATTCTGTATTGAAATTCCGCTTGCATGAGTGGCCATCTGGTATAGCATGCTCATGGCTTGTGCAGGTGATTCACCAAGTACGGTAACATTCGTCTGGGTAACTGCATCTGTAGTCTGGCTATTTACTTTATCTGACATATTCTTTATTTAAATGGTTGTTAAAATTCAGTTTTCTACTTTTACTATTTCTTAAAAATTGTTCTTTCTTGACCCTTTCTTTTTGTATATTGTGACCTGGATCCATTTTCATTCTTATTTCCTTTGTTATCTGTGACAAATTTCTGAAAGTTTATTAAATCATTATTCAGGGAATTACCTTGTTTTTAAAAAATAAGGTTTTTCACCATTATGGGAAATAATATATTCAACCGCTCAAATCCTTTGATTTATCTGGAATATCATTCCACTTTTATTCATAAAAAAACCTCCTAAAATGGATTTAGGAGGAAATCTTGATTATATGAAGATGATCAGATTATCAATATGGGTATCTATAGAATATTTTTTAATCTCAAAATTCTTCTATAAAAAATATTCCATTGAAATGATTAACAATATTGAATACTTTCAATGTGTAAGTATGGTATGAGATCGTCTTAGAAACAGTCATTATAAAACTATCGTTTACTTTCCTACTCTTTGTTGAAGATGTTCCGGATATCTTGCCCCCAAGATATTTATTTGAGAAGCTGCCATTTCAATACGGTGAAGATCTTCAGCAGTTAGCTCAATAGAAGTCGCTTTGATATTTTCATATAACCTAGGAATTTTTGTTGTTCCCGGAATGGGTACAATCCAAGGTTTTTGAGCCAATAACCAGGCCAACGCAATTTGCGCCGGTGTGGATTCTTTTTCTTCCGCCATTGATTGAAGCAACTCTACAAGCCTTTGGTTTGCTTTTCTATTCTCTTCTGAGAAACGAGGTACGATATTTCTAAAATCTGTAGTATCAAACTGCGTATTTTCATTAATAGTCCCCGTTAAAAAACCCCTTCCTAAAGGACTGAATGGGACAAAACCAATACCTAATTCTTCCAATAAAGGAAATATTTCCTGTTCCGGTTCCCGCCACCACAATGAATATTCACTTTGTAAAGCTGTCACAGGCTGAATAGCATGTGCTCTACGGATGGATTCCGCTCCAGCTTCAGACATGCCAAAATGTTTTACCTTCCCTTGCTCAATTAGTTGCTTTACAGTTCCGGCCACTTCTTCAATAGGAATATCAGGGTCAACTCTATGCTGATATAATACATCTATAACTTCTGTTCTTAACCTTTTTAAAGAGTTTTCAACAAATGAAATAATATTTTCCGGGCGGCTATCCATTCCTAATCAGCTTTTCCTTCTTTAAATCCAAATTTGGTTGCAATTACGACCTCTTTTCTAAAGGGTTGTAAGGCTTCACCCAATAGTTCTTCATTCATATAAGGTCCATAAGCTTCAGCGGTATCAAAGAATGTCACACCCGCTTCAAAAGCTGCATGTAATAATTTCACAGCCGCATTTTTATCGGTTGCAGGACCATAGCCAAAACTCAATCCCATACATCCTAATCCCAATTCCGAAACTTCTAATCCACTTTTCCCTAAGATTCTCGTTTTCATATTCTATTTTATTTTTTTATCTATGAGTATAAATTTCACAAATAAAAGTAAAGTATCTCTTATATAAGTTACGGTATTTACTACCAAAATTACTGATGGAAGATTCAATATTTTAGAATAGATAATTTTATAAGAATAAAACCATATAAGCAGAAGTAGCCACTGTTATAATTATAAAGCTTAAGGTACTTCAGTTGTTGTTAATGCAAAATTTTATTTTGTACTTTACATTTTCTTGAATCTTTTTCTATACAATTATTTTCTTTAGATAAACGAGAATAAATCTCTTTCTTCTCATTTTCTATTTCCGATTTGCTAAATCCTTCTGCCATTACAAACTTTGTTCCGTCATCAGTTATAATAACTCCTTGCTTCATTTTCCTTACTGGATCTTTTACATAAGAATCATACTGATTGATATATTTATCTTCACTAATATTAATATATTTTGAAAAATTAAATTTTACTTCCTCTTTAATTTTGGTAACTCCAATTAGATTAAATTCAAATTCATTTTCGGTGTCATAGACTTTCGTAATTAATCCAGGAAGCTCTCCAAACTTATAAGGTCCAATATGAAAAGGGATCTCACTTGTAAAATAGGCTTTCCAATTTCTCCCTCCCCATAAAATATCAGCAGATTTGCAATTATATTCTAACACGGTTAAGTTTTCAGCACCCAATTTCCATTTACCCTCTATTTCTTGTTTATATTCATAAAATTCTCCATCAATAGTAGAATATATACTATATACATTATTATTCTTAACTATAATATCTTTAATAAAAGAGCTTTTAAAATCATTAAGATTCACGGTTATATTGGAAACATTCATTAATGAATTTATTTTTTTATTAATAGAATCATTCTTAATATAATTACTACTATAAAAAAATGATTCATTACTTTTAATATCATAATCAAGAATGTAAAAATCTGTTTTCTTTATTTCTTTTTGAGAAGAGTCAGGAGTAAACTTGAGTTGATAATAGAATCTGAACTTTTGAGCATAGAAAAAACTTCCACTTAAGATGCTTATTAAAAATATGATATTCTTAAATAAAACATTCGATATAACTACTTTTGTCTTCATTGATTCATAAAATAAGATGATATTTATAAAAGATCGTATTACAATTAGCAAAGATCCCACAAAATGAATTATTATACAAATATGCCTCTAAATTCAGAGAAAATTGTGATTCTTTTCGAGTACTAACCTCATCTATTAAATACTAATAATTAATATACTAAATATAAAAACCTTATATCTACACCCCTCAACATTACAAATTGATTTTATATATAGATTCATAGGAAAGACTTTTATTTCAATAGATAAAATTAAAATTAAACCCATTCCTTATAAATTTTAAAAATAACCTATTTATTATTTTAATTCATGTGATAATGAATTAAAAAATTCATTATTTTAGTAAAAAAATTAACATAAATATACAATGATTTGTAAAATTTTCATAGTAGATGATGATCCCTTCTTCGGTGAAATGCTTAAATATCATCTTAAGCTTAATCCTGACTATGAAATTCACCTTTTTGATACAGCAAAGGAATGCCTATCCAACCTGTTCAAAAATCCGGATATTATCTGTATAGACTTTGGATTACCAGACATTCCGGGTGATGAGCTTTTCAAACAAATTAAAAACTTTTATCCTAATCTTCCCATTATTGTCATTAGTGGTCAGGAAAGTATTGATGTAGCCATCAATTTCTTGAAACAAGGAGCCAAAGATTATATTGTAAAAAATGAGCATACAAAAGACCTTTTATGGAATTCCATCATAAGAGTAAGAGAAAATATTTCATTAAAACAAGAAGTTGAAGACCTAAAAGAAGAACTAGAGAAAAAATATACTTTTGAAAAAACAATTATAGGACAAAGTGAATCTATAAAAAGTATATTCTCAAAGATCAATAAAGCCTTACATTCTAATATTAATGTCTCTATTACAGGAGAAACAGGGACTGGGAAAGAAGTGGTAGCGAAAGCTATCCATTATAATTCAGCAAGAAAAAGCAAACCTTTTGTCGCCGTAAATATGGCTGCTATTCCTAAAGACCTCATAGAAAGTGAATTTTTCGGGCATGAAAAAGGGGCTTTTACCGGAGCCACAGACAAATCTATTGGAAAGTTTGAACAGGCCAATGGAGGCACTATTTTTTTGGATGAAATTGCCGAGCTCGATCTTAATCTTCAAAGCAAACTCCTCCGAGCCTTACAAGAAAGAGAAATTATAAGAGTCGGTGGAAATCAAAAAATAAAATTAGATGTAAGAGTGATTATCGCCACTCATAAGAATCTTGCCAATGAAGTTAAAAAAGGAAATTTTCGGGAAGATCTTTACTATCGAATCGTGGGTCTTCCTATTGAATTACCTCCTTTGAGAGACAGAGAACAAGATACCTTAATTCTTGCAAAACACTTCATAGATCTCTTTTCAAAGGAAAACAAAATTAAACCTTTAAACCTGTCTTCAGAGGCCAAAAATAAACTCCTGAAATATTCATTTCCGGGAAATGTAAGGGAACTTAAGTCGGTTATCGATCTAGCTTGTGTAATGGCCGATGGGAATGAAATAACAGTAGAAGATATTAATTTTTATAGCATTAAAAATGAGTCGGACGTTCTTTTAAGTGAACAAAAAACGCTCAAACAATATACCACAGAAATAATTCTGCATTTTTTGAAAAAAAACAATAATGATGTCATTAAAACAGCTAAAGTTTTAGACATAGGAAAATCAACCATCTATAATCTAATCAATAATCCTGAAACTAAAAAACTAAACGATCAATGAAAGTTGCCAAATTACTTTTTATAAACGGAGAATGGGAATCTGAACGAAATGATGAAAATCTTGATTATCAGACCGCCCAACTTGTATTAGGATATGGTGCAAGAAATATCCTTGAGAATCCCAATTTTTTTTCATTGATTAAAGAAAAATTTCCCAATGCAAACATTGCCCTATCATCATCTTCCGGAGAAATTTTTTGTAATGATGTTTATGATGACTCGGTAACAGTTACAATCATTAGTTTTTCAAAATCATATGTAAAAACCTCACAAATTGATATTGAAAATTTTCCCAATAGCTACGAAGCCGGAAAAAAACTTATAGAGAGCCTTCCGATGGACAACCTCAAATGGGTATTTGTTTTATCCGATGGAAGCAGCGTCAATGGCAGCCAACTCGTTCAAGGATTAAATGCAAGTCGTCCGGATCATGTTTTGGTTTCCGGAGGGTTAGCAGGCGATGGAGACAAATTTGAAAAAACAGTTGTAGGACTAAACCAATCTCCCGCGCCTAATAAAATTGTGGCAATTGGTTTTTATGGAGAAAATCTAGAACTATCTCATTCCTCATTTGGTGGTTGGGAAAGTTTCGGACTGGAGAGAACAGTTACCCAATCTCATGATAATGTTCTTTACGAAATTGATAATAAAAATGCTTTAGATCTTTATAAAAAATATCTTGGAAAGTATGCTGAAGAGCTTCCTAGCTCAGCTTTATTATTTCCTTTATCTCTAAAGTTATCTGAAGACTCTGCTCCCATTGTAAGGACGATTCTATCAATTAACGAAAGTGATAATATGATGATTTTTGCAGGAGATCTTCCCGAAGGAAGCAAAGTAAGGTTTATGAGAGCCAATCTGGATAGAATTATTGACGCAGCCAATGATGCTGCTAATGAATGTCTCCATATTAGTATCAATAAACCCAAATTAGGGATCATCATAAGTTGTGTGGGAAGAAAATTAGTACTGGGCGATCGTGTTCCGGAAGAGGTGGAAATGGTAAGAAATGTATTTGAGGACAATACAGTCCTAACTGGGTTCTATTCCTATGGGGAAATTTCTCCCCTAAAACCGTTTGAAGATTGTGCATTACATAACCAAACGATTACAATTACCACTGTTAATGAAATTGAATAAAATGGAACCCAAATTTCATAACTTATTAAATCGACAAATCAATAAATACCTTACGGAAGACTGTAAAGATCATCCGCAATTTAAAAATTTTATTAATGCTGTGAATGAATCTTACAAATCTTTTGAGAGAGATAAGGAACTGACAGATCATGCCTTTAATCAAAGTGAAGAAGAATATCAAGATCTTTATAAAAATCTTAAAAATGAAAATCTCTTAAAACAAGAATCCATTTCCCATCTTTATGAATCCATAAAAATCTTAGATTTTAATTTTGAAACCAAAGATTCGGAGGATCTTACAGAATTATCTTCTTATTTATCTGAACAACTTAAAAAAAGAATATTTTTTGAAGAACAGCTCAACAAACAACTGGAATTTCAAAATCTTATGATGGATATTTCTTCGGAATACATTAATATTTCTATTGAAAAAGTCCCTGAAAGTATTAATAAATCTCTGAAAGCAATGACAGAGTTTGTGAAAGCAGATAGAGCATACATTTTTGAGTATAATTTTGAAAATCATACCTGTTCCAACATTTATGAATATTGCAATGAAGGAATTACTCCACAGAAAGATAGTCTTCAAGATATACCACTCAACACCATTAATGATTGGGTAGAAGCCAATAAAAGAGGTGAAACGATCTATTATCCAGATATCCAAAAATTGCCTAAAGGGAATCTCAAAGCGCTTTTACAAGAGCAAAATATTAAAAGTTTACTTGTACTCCCTACTATGCTACAAAATGAATGCATAGGGTTTGTAGGATTTGATTTTGTTAAAGATTACCATCAGGTTTCTGATACAGAGAAAAATCTTTTGACCATATTCACTCAGATTATTGTGAATGTCAGAGAACGAATTGTTCTTGAAAGAAATCTTTCCCGTACCGTAGAAATTCTAAAAAAATTGCTGGCCAATTTACAATTTGGAATATTAATGGAAGATGAAAACAGACAGATTGCTTTTACCAATGATCTTTTTTGCTCCATGTTTAACATTCCTATTTCAGCGGATGAAATGGTAGGATTAGATTGCACTCATTCTGCAGAACAATCTAAAAGTATATTTAAAAATGAAGATCAATTTCCACAAAGAATCAATGAAATACTGTACGAAAAGAAAATTGTCACCAATGAACTTCTTGAAACTAAAGATGGTAGATTTTTGGAAAGAGATTATATTCCTATTTTTCTTCATGACCGTTATAAAGGACATCTTTGGAAATACAATGATATAACAGAAAGAATTATTACCCAAAACCTTCTCAAACAAAGTGAAGAGCGTAACAGAATGATCATGGACTCTGCCATGAATTCTATTATAATTACTGACAGCGAAGGAAAAATAATGTTCTGGAATAAAAGTTCTGAATCTACTTTTGGTTGGAAAAAAGAAGAAATTGAAGGAGAAAATATTGCCGGAAAAATTATTCCAATAGCAGATGATGATATTTATAAATCCATGCTTAATAAGCAACTAGAGCTAAAAACAACTAAAAAAAATGGAGAAGAACTTACTGTAGAAATCTCTGTGATTGCGGTGAAGCAAAACAAACAAAAACACTACTGTTACTTCATTAAAGACATCTCTGAAAGGAAAAGAGCAGAAGATCACCTCAAGAGGCAAGAAGAAAAATACCGTAACATCATTGCCAATATGAATCTTGGCTTAATAGAAGTAGATAATGATGAGATCATTCGTTATGCCAATCAAAGTTTTTGTGATGTTTCCGGATTTGAGTTGGAAGAATTAATCGGTAAAAATCCTTCTACCCTATTCCTCTATGGTGAGAACAACATTCAATTCTTGGAAGAGCAGATTGCCATGAGAAAAAAAGGAATTTCCAGTGTATATCAACTCCCGGTTAAAAATAAAAGAGGTGAAATTCGCTGGTGGGCTGTCAGTGGAGCTCCGAGCTACGATGATCATGGAAATCAATTAGGCTCTATCGGTATTCACCTTGATATTACAGATCAAAAACAACTTGAAGAAGATTTAAAGAAAGAAAAAGCCAAAGCTTTAGAAGCATCCAAGGCTAAAGAAGTTTTTCTTGCTAACATGAGCCATGAAATCAGAACTCCTTTGAACGCCATTATTGGTTTTTTAAGGGAGTTAAAAAGAGGTGACATTCACCCAACTCAAAAACCTTTTATAGAAAACAGTTTTAACGCTTCACAACATTTACTAGCAATCATTAATAACATCCTTGATATCTCAAAAATAGAATCTGGAGAAATGACCCTTGAAAATGAAAGCTTTTCATTAAAAGAGAGTATACAAAACGTTATTACCATCCTTCAGCCTAAAGCAAAACAAAAAAAATTAAAACTACATCCTGTTTTCTCCTCTTCCCTATCCCCTGTTTTGAAGGGAGATTCTCTAAAAATAGAACAAATTTTATATAACATTATTGGAAATTCTTTGAAATTTACCGACGTTGGAGAGATAAAAATCGAATGTAAAGTATTACAAAACTACGTAGACCATCAAGATATTAGTATTAGTATTATAGATACTGGTATTGGAATGGACGAGGATTTTGTCAATAATATTTTTAAGAAATTTAACCAAGAAGACAGCTCCATTTCAAGAAAATATGGCGGTACAGGTTTAGGCATGGCCATTACAAAAGAATTGATATTCTTGATGGATGGGAAAATAGAAGTCTCCAGTAAAAAAAATGTAGGAACCCAAACTACCATAACCCTTACCCTTTATAAAGGAAATAAAGAACTACAAGAAAAAGTAACCCAACAGCAACAGAATATTTCCATTGAAGGACTCAATATTCTCTTGGTTGAAGATAATGAATTGAATCAACTGGTAGCTGAACATACTCTGAAACATTTTAAATGCAATATTACAAAAGCTGAAAATGGAAGAATTGCTTTACAAATTCTAAGTAAGGAGAACTTTGATATTATTTTGATGGATATTCAAATGCCTGAACTGGATGGTATTGAAGCAACCAAAATATTACGTCAAGAATTTGGATTAAAAACACCCATCATTGCCCTTACGGCAAATGCATTTAAAACTGAAATAGAAAATTGTATCAATGTAGGAATGAATGATTATATCACCAAACCCTTTATTGAAGAGAATCTTGTGAGTATAATTTATAAACACACTAGATTAAAAAAAGCACCCCATCCAGATACATTACCTATGGAAGAAATACTATATGACTTGAAAAATATTCAGACTTTAAGCAGAGGAGATGAAAGCTTTACAAAAAAAATGCTGACCATATTTATTATGCAGACTGAACAGACTATTCCTTTGATTGAAAATGCTTTCACGGAAAAAAAACCTACTGAGATAGCCAAGCTAATTCATAAAATAAAACCCAGTGTCGAAGGAGTAGGTATACATTCTATAAAAGAAGAAATGAAACTATTGGAAATAAAAGCAAAAGAGCAAGATATAGAAATAAATGAGCTATATACTTTATTTGAAAAAATAAAAAATACACTCAATATGGCCATTATTCAGCTAAAACAAAAATTTGCTTAGCAGTTGCCATCCAGAAAAAAGAAAAAATTCCAAAATTTGGAAATACATACAACTATAAGTAATTGATTTACAATAAATTAAAATAAGGCACAAAAATGGTCCTATTGTTTTCAAATATAAAACAATGGAAACAAATCAGAATTTAAAACTTTTTATTGTAGATGATGATAGATTTTGTGCAAATGTTTATGAAAAATATTTGAAAAACCACAATTACGAGAATATTACTTATTTCAGTAATGGTGAAGAATGTCTGGATGAATTGTATAATAAACCGGATATTATATTTTTAGATTATAATATGGAAGACCTGAATGGATTTGAAGTTTTAAAGAAAATTAAGCGCTATAATCCCAACATATATGTGATTATGGTATCCGGGCAGGAAAGTATTGATACTGCAGTAAATGCACTTAAATATGGAGCATTCGACTATCTTGTAAAAAACAACAATGTCTGTAAAAAAATGAAAGAAACCATAGAGAAAATAGTAATGATAAAAGAAGAAATATCTCAAAATAAATTAAGAGGTGTTCGCAGATTCTTTTCTGTTTTATTTTAAATTTTTATGATTAAAAACATAGCCATAGCATTCCTTTTCACATTCTTACTCATATCTTGTAAGACCTATAATGTGTTGGAAGAAGCACAACCATCTCAAATTATAGAAGATTTTAAATATGATCCTGCATACGAATATCAGATCCGTAAAGATGATAAAATAACTCTTTCCGTCTGGGGGCAGGATGATTTAAGTGTAGGCTCTGTATATGGGATTTATAATTCGAACGAAGTGTATGGAAAATGGCTACTTGTTGATATCAAAGGAAATATTGAAATTCCAAAATTAGGAACAACCTATGTGCAAGGCAAAACTATTGCCACACTTAAGGAAGAAATCAAAACAAAACTCCAAAAATGGCTTGTTAATCCCATTGTTGACATTAAGGTTTTAAACAAAGAAATCGTAGTATTGGGAGAAGTAAGAAATCCTGCTACAATACAAGTTGACAAAGATCATAATACATTATTGGAACTTATATCCAAAGCCGGAGGTTTTGAAATGTATGCCAATTTAAAATCTGTTAAGATCCTAAGGCAGGAAGGTGAAAATGTACGCGTAACCAATATCGATCTTACAATTATGAAAGATATTCCTAATCAGAATATCATGCTACATCCAGGAGATTATATTATTGTACCTTCTAAAAAAAGTAAAGATTTTGATAAAAGAATTTCCACTATAATCCCATTCGCAACTGTTGCTTCTGCAGCAGCTATATTAATGGGACAGTTATAAAAATGATCATTATGAGTAATGAAAATGTACGATTCCTGAAACCCTTATTAAGAGGATGGCCTATTATAATTCTCGTAATGGTTATTTCAGTTTTGGCAGCAAAAAAATACCTCAACTATGTTACCCCTATGTACGAAAGTACTGCAAAACTAAGACTTGCCGATACTCAAGAAGGTGTACCCAGTGCCAATCTTTTTAAAGATTTTGATGTATTTGCTTCAGCTAATAAAATCAGTACGGAAATTGAAGTTCTGAAATCGACATCACTCATAGAAAAAACGCTCAAAAAATTACCCTTTTCTACAGAAATATTTCGCAAAGGAAAAGTGCGCTCTGTAGAGCTTTTTAACGATTCTCCTATCCGTGTGGAAGGTACATTTAGTAATAAAAAGAATTATGACAAAAAATTTCTTTTACAAATTACCTCCAATCAAAGCTATATACTAACACCTCCCGACTCTACTCAAGAGCTAAAAGGTACCTTCGGAATTCCTCTGCCTATTGACAGTGGAAAAATACTTATTACACGCAATAGTAACTATTTATATTCCAAGCCCAATGCAAAAATTATTGACCAATACGAAGTTGAATTTCTCAGTAGAGAAAAACTTTTGGAAAAGGTCAATAAGAACTTAGACATCGTTTCTGTAGACAAGGATGTCCCCGTAATACGAATCAATTTCAAAAGTAATGTGCCCGAAAAAGCCTCCCTATTAGTAAATACTCTGGCGGAAACTTATATTCAGGATTATATTGAAAATAAATACCGTGCCGCCAATACTACAGTAGACTTTCTGAGGGAAGAAATAGGACAAGCTAATGATAAACTGTCAGAAGCAGAAAACCGTATTGAAAATTATAGAAACAAAGAAAATATTATCAATATTCCTCAAGAAACCGAAACAGATTTAAGAAAAATTGCTCAGTTGAAAATTCAGAAAAGTAATCTGAAAATGAATCTCGATGCCATTAAAAATCTTAACGGATATATCACAGAAGGAAAAAATAATTATTTAGATTTAGCCACAAATTTTGAAGCATTCAATGATCTTCTTTCTACCGAAATGGTGAAAAATATGAAGCAACTGCAAGCTGAAAAAAAAGAACTTTTACTCACTTACACTCCGGAACACGAAAAAGTAAAAGTAATAGACGCTAAAATTAAAGACCTCACTGATTATCAAACTGAAAGCATTAAAAATACACAGAAAAATTTACAAATAAAATACAATGATATCGCTCAGGATATCTCTATTGCAGAACAAGCATTTATAGGACTACCTGAAAAAGAAAAGCTTCTCAATATAATGAATAGAGAGTTCAATCTCTATGAAAAAAACTATAACTTCCTCAATGAAAAAAGAATAGAGGCTGAGATTGCCAAATCTGCAAAAATATCTTTTCACAAAATCATCACACGCGGCGAGCTTCCACAACATCCTGTTTCTCCGATGCGTTCAATCATCATCATTGTAGCTGCAATTATGAGTATGATTGGTTCTATTATATTGATATATGCTGTACATTTTGCCAAAGCAAAAGTGAATGATGTTTATACTATCGAAAAAAATAGTTCTATTCCTATTGCATTTACTACTCCTTTTATTAGAAAAAAAAGCAAAATAATACATTATTTTTTGGAACATGTTCTGGAAATGGAGCTCAAAGAAATTGTGAAAAAAAAGAACATCATCTGTATCACATCTTATAACAAGGCAGAAGATCATACCTTTCATGCCAAAAACATAATTAAAGCACTGCAAGTACAATCCAGAAAAGTTTTGGTAATAGATGTTGCCAATACATTACAAGACACGGAACATCAAATCAACTTTTCGGAAGAGGAATATCTCCATCTTACTTCAAAAGACATTCAGAATCTTATTCGCAGTAAAATGGAAGATGCTGATATTTGTATTATAAATAACCCGCCTATCAAGCAAGGAAAGCTTCCTTTATTTTTTCTCAAGCTTGCAGATCAGAACCTTTTTCTTTTGGACAGCCGAAAGACTGCCGCAAAAAATATAATGAATGTCGAACTTTTAAAAGATGAATATAAACTAACTAATATGTGGTTTGTATTAAATAAAGAAGGCTATAATCCTAACTTAATTACTACCCTTAAAACTCTTATAAATAAAAACAAATCGTGAAAAAAATAAATACCATACTCAGCAAGCCTTCTTCTTGGGTTTTGGCAGATCAATTGATATTCAGTGGATCAAATTTCTTGCTTACCTTTTTGCTGGCAAGGAAACTAAGTATTTCAGATTTTGGTTTATTCTCTTCCATTCTTTTAGTAACTTATCTTCTTGTAGGGATCTGTAATGCGATTATCGTACAGCCATTCCAAATTTTGGCAGCAAAAGGACTGAATGAAAAATCTCTTGGGTTTGTTTTTCAGGCAGCCTTGTTTCTACTTTCTATTCTTACTTTGCTCTTATTTATCGTCCATTTATTACCTATTTCCGCCATAGCGTTTTTTACAAAAAACTTACCCGCAATTATCATTTTTACAATAGGATACGTTTTTCAAGATTTTCTAAGAAAAATATTACTCATAATAGACCGAATAAAGCTTGTAATTATCATAGACAGCCTATTTCTTATTATCTTTCCTATTATCTATTTTGAGAAAAATATGGACTTATTTAAAAGCCTATATTTCATTGGTCTCGTCAATGTATTGGCTGCTATTCCCGGTATTGTCTTTTTTATCCGAAATTCTCATTTCACTTTAAAAAATGGTTCGCTTATTCGCTATCATTTCAAGGAAGGAAAATGGTTACTAAGTGCCTCTATTATACAATGGTTTTCCAGTAATTTTTTTACACTTGTTGCCGGTATTTATTTAGGCATTAACGCTTTAGGCGCATTAAGACTGGTGCAGTCTTTTTTTGGAGTAATTAATATTCTTCTGCAAACTGTGGAAAATTATTATCTACCCAAAACAGCCCAACTCCACTATCAAAATAAAACAACAGAAAAAAAAGCCCTCCTGAAAAATATGTCAAAAGGAATGTGGGGCTTAGGTATACTCATCACTTCTTTTTTCTTCTTATCAGACCCTCTTATTGTCTTAATAGGTGGAGACAAATATCAACAATATGGCTATGTAATAAAATTAATTTCTGTATTGTATATTTTCATACTTTGCAGTTATCCTACCCGAATTTCGATCAGAGTACTAGAACAGAATAAAGCTTTTTTTATTGGTTACTGCATTTCTTTTGCATTTTCATTAATCAGTTTTCACTTTTTATTAAAATATGGCGAGTTATATGGTGCTGTTTTCGGTCTTGTAATTAATCAAATCGTCATGCTCGTTTATTGGAAAATTCTTCTTAACAAAAAACAAATCTCGGTATGGGCGTAATACATCTAATATTAGGAAAAGCAAATCCCGAAAAAATGAATGGCGTGAATAAAGTAGTCTATAATCTGGCTACCAAACAGGCCAATAATAAAGAGCAAGTAGAAGTATGGGGAATTTCAGAGAACACAGAAGTAAACTATCCTGAAAGAACCTTCAAAACAAAAATTTTCAAGAAAAATAATAATCCTTTTTCAATTCCCGGAAATCTTAAAAAAGAAATTCTAAAAAGCGATGCAAGTACTATTTTTCACCTTCACGGAGGATGGATTCCTGTATTCTATTCGTTAAGCAGATTTCTGAAGAAATATGACCGAAAATTTGTAATTACACCTCATGGTGCTTACAATACCTATGCTATGAACAAAAGCAAATGGATAAAAAAAATCTACTTTGCATTTTGTGAAAAAAGTGTCATTAGAAATGCTTCAAAAATTCATTGTATTGGAGAAAGTGAAATAGATGGACTTCACACCATCTATCCTACCAATAAAGCCGTTTTAATTACATATGGCTACGAAAAATCAAAAGAAGATTTTCATATTAATCTTTCCAAAGATATTATCATATTCGGTTTCATTGGGAGACTTGATATTCATACCAAAGGTCTTGATATTCTCATCGAAAGCTTCTCTTCTTTTTCCAAAAAATATTCAAACTCTAAGCTCTGGATTATTGGAGACAGCAACGAAAAAAATGCGCTTCTTCTAAAAATAAAAAACCATCAACTTACGGATAAGGTTGAACTTTTAGGAAGTAAATTTGGAGAAGAAAAAAATACTCTCTTAAAAAAAATGGATGTCTTTGTACATCCTTCGAGAAACGAAGGGCTCCCTGTATCTGTCATAGAGGCAGCCAATTTTGGAAAACCGTGTATTGTAACCAAAAATACCAATATCGGACATTGTATTGAAAAATATAATGCGGGTATTACTATACCAAATCCTGACTCTACTCTTCTAACCAATGCATTGACAGATATGTATTTCATTTGGAAAAATCAAAATGAATATAAAAATATCTGTGAAAATGCCATAAAAATGGTAGAGGAAGCTTTTGATTGGAATCATATTCTTCAAGAAATGAATACACGACTTTACAATGATTAAAATGGAAACATTATCTATTCGGCATCAACAATTCTTGAAAAAGCTTAATCAACAACTGTTTATTATTCTGTTGCTCATGGTAGCCTGTTTTTTCACATGGAGTGAAAATGTTGCGATTACCAGAGGTATAAAAATCGTGGGAAGAATGGGTGTAATGATTTCGTCTATTCTTATTTATCAAAAAATCATCAATTATGGTGGAGTAAACTCTTTAGCATATAAAAATATCTTTTCTCCCATTTTATATATGTCTTATCTTACATTGGGCTTTATATCATTCTCTTGGAGTACAAACCCTGGATTTAGCGCTTTGCAATGGTTTATGACCTTTCAAAGCTTTGTTTTTGCTTATTTTTTTGTTAAAAGCTTAAAAATATTAGATGTCTATTTTGAAGGGCATAACATTCGGCTTTATCATCTTTTAGGAAATTCGGTGTTTGTTTTACAATTAATTTTTGTCATTGGGATGTGGATTGCTCCTGATGTTTTTTTCCGACTGACAGATGGAGGCGAAGAAGCAAGGCTTGGAGGAACATTAATGAATCCTAATGAGCTAGGAATGCTGGCAGGCGTAGGTTGTGCATGTCTTATTTTTGACCTATACCGTTTTAAAAACAAAATCTGGACAATTATTAAAATCCTCATCATAATGTATGCACTTTACATGACCGGATCAAGATCTTCGCTTATTGGTGTTTTGCTCATCATATTTTTCCATATCAATCAAACTAAGCAGAAAACCTTAAAATTCGCTATTATTGCCCTTGTAGCAGCAGTAGCTCCTTTCGCCGTATATACTGTTATATTAAAAGGGGGAGATCAATCACGTTTGGAAGAAGTAATGAGTCTCACAGGAAGACTTCCCTTTTGGCAAGCTCTTATCTCTGAAGGATTACCAAGAGAGCCTCTTTTAGGTTTTGGATTTATGAGAATTGATTATAAAGAATTCTTCCAAAGTGCCCACACCTATCCAGGAAAAATGACCCATAATACCTTCATGCAGGTGCTTATGAATCTGGGATTCATCGGATTCACCATTGTTCTTTTCCAGGTATTTTTTACCGTAAAATCAATATTATCAGAACACAAAGAAATGAAACTTATGCTTATCGGAATTTTGATCCCTATTGTCATTAATTCATTTACGGAATTTGGAATTTTTGGAGAAAGTAATTACGGAATTTTATTTTATCAAATTATTATTTTTTCAGTAGCCTTACGAAACAATAACCATCTTACACGCTTACAGAAAATCGTTCTAAAGAAAAAAAGACCAGAACTTTTGACTTAAAGAAATTCCAAATTTTATTTTTTTTCCATTTTTTGGAAAATTAAAACAAATCAACAAAACACAAAATACTGAAAATCAATAAATTAAATACTTGGCAAATTATTTATATCCTATTTAAATATAAAATTTACACCATGAAAAATTTATTTAGAAACACAGGGTATAGATTGTTTACAAAACAAGAGATGGGAAGTAAAAAAATTTCTTTTTCGTATATCCCTAATCCGGATGGAAGTGTACGATGGTTTTGGAATTCAAATTCAAAAAAGCCATTGTTCCTTAAGTTTTATAACATCTCTACATTCAAAGCAAAACTATTTTCCTTATTTGTAAAACTTGTATTTGTATTGAATTTACAAAAGCTAATTTTTAAAAAAGAAGACATATACTACATTGCGGAAGATAGATACATATTTGATATTGAAGGTGATTGGGCTATATTCACGGGAACTGTGGGGCCTAATAATAAGGCAATTTTATTTTTTAACGATTATTTTTACAAAATCGCAGATACTGAAAATGCAAGGATATTAATCCATAAAGAACTTAAAAATATTAAATACTCTGGAAATAGCACATTTTATTCGATTCCCGCTGCTAGATTATGTAATGATTATGTTTTACAACTTTCGGATATTTCAAAAAATGGAAAGAGAAAAAATGAATTCAGTATAGTTCATGCACGCGCTCTTCAAGGGATTAAAGATAGATTTCAAAAAAGAAGACCTATTGTAGGATGGGAATATTTTCAAACTTTAAAAGAAGATTTTAAAACAATTGATGATACTAGAATTCCTCCCAATATAATACGAAAGTTAAATACAATACTTAATGATATTAATGAAACTGAAATTGTAGACCTTTCTTTTTCTCATGGAGACTTTACCCCTTGGAATTGCTATGTAAAAGGAGATGTATTAGGTATTTATGATTGGGAATTAGCTTCTGCTGAAAGGCCAAAAGGATTTGATTTTTTCCACTTTATTATTCAGAAGGGTGTTCTAATAAATAGAAATTCTTGGAAGAGGATTTTCAAAGAAATTATTGAAAAAAATAAAATGCTATTCAAATTTGAGGAAAATGAGCTCAAAAAACATTTGAAATTTTATTTATTGACCCATATTTTGAATTATCTGAAAATCTATTCTCAGCAAGAAGAGTGGCATATACAAGTTCATTGGCTTCTAAAAACTTGGTCTGAAGCATTGAATTTATTTTTAACAAAAAGTAATACCGAAAGAGAGCTTTTAATAATGGATATTTTCGACAATTTGTATCATCAAAAATATGCAACATTAAAGTTTCACAATGAGGAACCTGAAAAACTACAACTTAATTCTGATATTGACATGCTTATTTCTTCCCATAATGCAGAAAAAATGATTAAATTTTTAAAAGAAAGTAGTCTTGTAAAAAAAGTAACAATAGCTAAAAAGTCATTCATGTATGTGGTAAGAGTTATTACTCAAAATCAACAAATTCTTAATCTTGATTTAATACAAAATTTAAAATGGAAAAATCTGGAATTTTTAACAGCGAAAGAAATTATTCGTCATGCCGAAATAAATAAATTTGGTATAAAAACAGCCTCCCAAAAAGATACGGCAAAATATTTACATTTTTTTTACACCCTAAATGGTTCTAAAATTCCAGAAAAATATCAAGAGGTTGTACAGCAGCATATTTCCGAAAACATTACCAAAAGTGAAACCCTTACCATTTTAAAGCAAAAAAGTAATAATAAAAGATTATCCCTTTTTAAGAATACACTTTTATATATTAGAGATTTTTTTTATGAAAAAGGCTTTACCATTACTTTCAGTGGCGTGGATGGAGCCGGAAAATCTACTGTAATCAATGAAGTTTCTGAACTTATTGAAAAACGCTACCGAAGACCTGTAAAGGTTTTAAGACACAGGCCCTCTCTTCTTCCGATACTTAGTGTATGGACAAAAGGAAAAGAAAAGGCACATGAGGATGCTATAAACTCTCTACCAAGACAGGGTAAAAATAAAAGCTATATTTCATCATTTTTAAGATTTAGTTATTATTATACAGATTATATTATAGGCCAATTTATTATTTATTTTAAATATATATTAAGAGGTAAAATAGTGTTATATGATCGATATTATTTCGATTTTATCGCAGACAGTCGAAGAAGTAATATTCAAATTCCATCCTATGTTGCTGAAACAGGTTATCATCTGCTTTTGAAACCAAAATTTAATTTTTTCCTCTATGCCGATCCGGAAAGAATTCTCAGCAGAAAAAGAGAACTTTCTTATGATTCTATCTGTGATTTGACAACAGAATACAGCAAACTCTTTTCAAAACTTGATAAACAAGACCAACATGTAAAATATCTTTCTATTGAAAATAATGACCTTAATACTACCCTTGATATCATTATGAACACTATAATTGAAACCCAATGAAAACAATAGTTGAAAAAATAATACAATTTAGAAATCCTAATTTTACTATAGACACCTCGCTCAATTCCGGAGCTCTACTGCATCTGATTTGGGACCAATTCTGGAGTATCATCAGAGGATTAAAAGTAATCTTCTTTTTAAAGAATCCAAAAGGGATGCTTTTAGGCAAAAGAGTGAGTTTTTTCAATACAACAAAAATAAAATGGGGAAAATTTCTGAGATTAGGTAATGATGTATATGTTTCTGCATTAGCAAAACAAGGAATTGAATTCGGAGATAATGTTTCGATAGGAGCTTTTAGCAGAATTATAGTATCCACTTCGTTTAATAATATCGGGGAAAAGATAAAAATTGGAAACAATGTAGGAATTGGTGAATTCGCTTATCTGGGTGGTTCAGGAGGATTAGAAATCGGAGATGAATGTATTGTAGGACAATATCTAAGTTGCCACCCGGAAAATCATAATCATGATGATCTACATGTTCCTATTAGACATCAAGGAGTAAGCAGAAAAGGAATTAAAATAGGTAAAAACTGTTGGATTGGTAGTAAGGTTACTATTTTGGATGGAGTAGAAATAGGTAATGGCTGCATTTTGGCCGCAGGAAGTGTCATAACAAAATCTTTTCCTGATAACAGTATTATTGGAGGAGTTCCTGCAAAACTATTAAAAACAAGAATCAATGAATACACATCAGACTATACTGGCGACTTGCTACGCAGTAAATCCATATAAAGGCTCAGAAGATGCTATGGGATGGAATTTCGTGTATCAAATTGCCAGATTCCGAAAAGTTATTGCCATTACCAGAGTAAATAACAAAGAACATATCGAAAGGTATATGAAAGAAAATCCGGATCCGACTTATAAAAATATCCGCTTTCTATATTTTGATCTACCATATTGGATGCGTTTTTGGAAAAAAGGAAGTCGCGGAGCTATGTTGTATTATTATCTTTGGCAGAAAGGGGTCGTTCCTTTTGTAAAAAAACAAAAACTAGAATTCGATATTGTTCACAATGTTAACTTCCATAATGACTGGACACCCAGCTTTTTATGGAAGCTCAAGAAACCAATGGTTTGGGGACCTGTAGGACATCATCCTCTCATTCCCCAGCAATATTTGAAAGATTATTCTAAAAAATATTTCATCAAGGACCGTCTCACATGGATGGTAAAAAGTGTTTTTTGGAACTATTCAATATCATTGAAGAATACCATTAAACATTCGGATCACATTTGGTGTATGAACACTGGTGTTCCAGAAAAAATGAAACTCGATAAAAATAAATATTCTATATATCCATCAGTAGCTTCAGAAGATTTTTACGGAAAAGAAGAAATATTATCTAAGCCTAATTTTACGGTAATAAGTGTAGGAAGATTTGTTCCTTTAAAAGGCTTTGACTTGACGATACGATCATTTGCTGGATTTATCCATCAACTTTCCGAAGAAGATCAAGCTCAATGTCAATTAATACTGGTGGGAACCGGTCCCCAAAAAGAGTTTTACCAAAAACTTATTACTGAAAATAAGGTGAATGATTTTGTTGAAATTGTAGAATGGATCGATCGTAAAGATCTAATGAAAATATACGAAAAAGCATCCGTATTTCTTTTTCCTTCTCACGAAGGTGCAGGAATGGTAGTTCCCGAAGCTCTTTCATTTGGGTTGCCCGTTGTATGTCTTCAGAATGAAGGGCCGGGAGAATTTGTTACTCCATTATGTGGTATGACAATTCCTCAGCAAGATTATAATCACACAAAAGAAGAACTCAGCAATGCATTATTCAGATTATTTTCAGAAAAAGTCCTTCAGAAACACATGAGTTTGGAAGCCAGAAAACACTATAATGAAAGATTTTCTTGGGAAAAAAGAGGAGAATATCTCAATAACATCTATAATCAACTTTGAAATGAAAAGAATTGTAGCTATCCATTTATTAAATGATTACAGTGGGAGTCCAAAAGTGTTGATGCAACTTTTGAAAACTTGGACCAAAAACGATATGAATGTTCATCTTTACACTTCGGGTGGAAGAAAAGGCTTCCTATCCGATATTCCAAATGTTAAAAATCATTTTTTCTGGTATCAGTTTTCTCCTAATTCTTTGATTAGAATATTCAATTTTTTTCTGAGTCAGTTTCTTTTGATGGTAAAACTTTTGCTTTTTCTCAGAAAAGAGGACATTGTTTATATCAACACAGTTCTTCCTTTCGGTGCTGCTATTGCCGGTAAACTGATAGGCTGCAAAACTATTTATCACATTCACGAAACATCTGTAAAACCTGCAATATTTAAAAAATTTCTTTTCGGAATAGCAAAATTCACAGCAAAAAAAATTGTATTTGTTTCCAATTATCTTCTAAAACAAGAATCTCTGATTGATAATCAAGTCCTTCTTTATAATGTATTGGAAAGTGATTTTACAGAGAAAGCAGATCAATATCAGCAATTTGAAAAAGAAATTCCCATTATTTTAATGATCTGTTCTTTAAAAGTATATAAAGGTGTCGATGAGTTTTTACAATTAGCAGAACGTCATAACAAATACATTTTCAAACTTGTCGTAAATGCTTCGGAAAAAGAAATTGAGGAATATTTTAAGGAGAAAAAAATTCCAGATAACCTCCAAATTTATCCCACACAAACCGATACCCATCCTTTCTATCGTGAGGCTAGTATTATTATTAATTTATCTCATCCCGATCTTTGGATAGAAACCTTTGGACTTACTATTTTGGAAGGAATGCGCTATCGTCTTCCTGCAATTGTACCTCCAGTAGGAGGAACTACAGAATTGGTGAAAGATGGGAAAAACGGTTTTTTAATTGATTCCAAAAATATAGATGAACTCTCTGAAAAAATTCATTATCTACTAAGTAATTCTGAACTTTATCAATCATTCTCTGATGCATCCTATGAAACCAGTCAATTATTTTCAGAAACCTATTTTGAAAAAGAATCTATGAAAATAATTTCCAGTTTATAATGTATTTTCCATATTTTGGAATTTGGCACCGCTCAACAACCAATACAAATAACTGATAATCAAGACATTAATTCTTCTGGAATAGTACTGGTAATAATGTTATCAAATACATTTAACCATGGAAAAGACAAAAGTAGCAATTATTGGAACTGTAGGACTACCTGCTAAATATGGAGGTTTTGAAACATTAACCGCCCATCTTGTAGAAGAGCTTTCCGATACATACGATTTCACCGTATATTGCTCATCAAAAAAATATAGTCCGGAAGAAAGAGTTGATACTTGGAAAGGCGCTAAACTAAAATACCTTCCTTTGGACGCCAATGGAGTTCAAAGCATTCCTTACGACACTTGGTCTATTTTCCACGCATTATTTCGTAGCGATGTTCTATTGATCTTAGGCGTAGCCGGTGCTTGGTTATTACCCTTCGTAAGATTATTTACCAACAAAAAAATAATTATTTCAATCGACGGTATCGAATGGAAAAGAGATAAATGGTCTTTACCTGCAAAACTATATTTGTGGTGGGCTGAAAAGCTAGCTGTGAAATTTTCTCATATTGATATTTCAGATAATGAGTCCATTCAGGATTATACCTCTTTACGTTATAACACCATAAGCAGGGTAATAGAATATGGTGCTGATCATACAAAAGTGAACCTAGTACCAACTCCTGAAAACATAGAAAAATATCCATTCTTATCGGAAGAGTATGCTGTGAAAGTTTGCAGAATAGAGCCTGAAAATCATGTTCATACTATTCTAAATGTTTTCAGTGAACTTCCTGATCGCAAACTTGTATTGGTAGGTAACTGGAAAAACAGTGAATATGGTATGAATTTAAAACAACAATATGCAGGTTTTAAAAACATTCACCTTCTAGATCCTATCTATGAACAACAAACTATCGATCTAATTCGTGGCAATGCATCTCTCTATATTCACGGACATTCTGCCGGAGGAACCAATCCTTCTTTAGTTGAAGCCATGTTTTTAGGATTGCCTATCATTAGTAATGGTGTATCTTATAATAGAACAACCACCGAGCATCAGGCTTTTTATTTTTCCAATGCCATAGAACTGAAAAATATTTTAGAGGAAGTTAAAAATGAGGAAATTGAAAATTGTGCTTTTCAAATGAAGAAAATAGCTGAAAGAAGATATACGTGGAAAAAGATCGCTAAAAAATATAGTAATCTAATAGAAGAATCTTTTACTATCAAAAAGAAGACTCATGTTTATCCTACAATTTCCAAGTTAGATAAAAATATTTTGGAGAAATATAATGTAGGACACTTAAAAAATGTTCAGTTATTTAACGAATCACCTAAAACTACTTAAAAACTAAATGTTATGAAAAATTTTATAGAACTATCAATATTGGGAATTCTTGCATTTACCTTATCTCTATGCCTAATTCCATTAATGAGAATGGCTGCTCAGAAAATAAAACTGGTGGATACTCCTAACTCAAGAAAAGTTCATCAATCTGCGATTCCTTTAATCGGTGGGTTAGCAATCGGAATCATTGTCCTTATACTTATGTTTGTATCTGGTGAAAAAAGCTGGAAAGAAATAGTTCCTATTATTATTACTTCATACATCATGTTATTGGTAGGAACTTTAGATGATAAAAAAGATCTCAAAGCTCTTTATAAATTAGTAATCCAACTATCTGTAAGCACTATAATAGCAAGCTGTGGAATAAGAATCGTCTCTTTATATGGTCTTTTTGGGATATATGAAATCAATATTTATATGCAATATATACTCACTGTACTAATCATCACCACTACCGTTAATGCTTTTAATCTAATTGATGGAATTGATGGATTAGCAGGAGGTGTTGCAGGAATTGGATTTGGCCTTTTTTTCATAATATCAGTTATACAAGGAAACTTTAGTCTTGCCAGAATCGGAATTCTTTTTGTTGGAAGCATTGTGGCTTTTCTTAGATATAACTTCTCTCAGAAGAACAAAATATTTTTAGGAAATTCAGGATCATTGTTCCTTGGTTATTTATTAATCTGCCTTGGGATATATATTACAAGGTTCGATACTAATACAACCTCTTTTCCTTATGGTATATTTTTCATCTTATTTGTATTTACAATTCCGGTAATTGATTCTGTAAGAGTATATCTTGATCGAGTTTTAAGAGGAAAATCACCTTTTAAAGCTGATAAGACCCATATCCATCATCACCTTCTGCAATTAGGTTTATCTCATAGAAGAATTACCCTGAACTTTGTTTTGATTAATATTTTCACTTTTATTATTCAATATCTTTTCTTTGAAAATTATTCAATATATGCCTTTCTAATATCACTTTTTGTCTTTATTTCTATATTTAAAATTATCAAAGTAATGAATCTTTTCGTGACCTGGAAAAAGAATATAAGAGAATTAGAAAATGTAAATTGATATTGATAATAAGTTTTTTACAATTAATAACTTAACTATGGTTTCATCCAATTAAAAATTGTCTTTCCTTTTTAAATAATTTTTTCATCATGTTTTATATTTTTGTTTTGTGATTAAACAATAGAGAATGCTAACTACTCATTCTCTATTGTTGTTTATACGGTTTTCATTAGAATATATTATCACTATGCTTCATCAGGTAGAAATAAAAAAGGTTTATTTTTTTATTCTACTTTTATGTACATAGCCCTTTTCCCCTTCTATGGTTTTCACAAAATACCAATCTCCTTCATCATCCAATACTTCAATATGCTCCCCTGATTTTATTTTTTGTAAAACTTCGGAGGATCTATTTTTTTCTTTTCTAAGATTGGTATAGCCGTCAGGGTCTTGGATGGTATATTGACTTTTTTTGTCTTTAATAATATAATTTTTAAAAAAGGGTTTATATTTTGTATTATAAAGTAAAAGCTCTTTTTCATCAAGTTTACTAATCACAATATCATCTATATAATGATATAAATTATAATAAATATTAGTTTTATTTTGCCAGCCATTATCAAACGATGGCGAAAAATTAGCTTCAATTTTATTTGTTTCTTTATTTATTTGTTTTTTTAAATCTTCAATAGTAAACTTATCTACTTCTTCTTTATTAATAAGTAAGGCGTTTTCCTTCAGTTCAATTTCAACAATATTAGTATCAAAATATCTTTTATTAGTTAAAAGAGCAGAAGGCAAATTCTGATTAATAAAGTTAACAATCTCATCTTGTTTGTATTTATATTCTCCTTTGAGAAAATAATAAGGTTTATATAAAAATACTTGAAACAAGTCTAATTCATAATCTTCTAAATAATAGCCTAAATTTTTATCATTAAAAATTAAAGATAGAAGATGATAAGATCTTATATCATCAACTTGCTGTATTCTAACCAATAATAATTTTATAAAGAATACTTGTTCATACTGATCTTGATCAAATTTCCTACTCATTAAATACTGAAAGAATTGTTTACGAAAAGTATGATCTTCGAATAAGCTCACATCAATTTGTTCTATATATTGCCCCTCATACTTATACTTATTAAATTCTAAATCCTTTATAAATGAAGTTGATATATTTATTCCATCTTTTAATTTGTCATTGGTATGCATCATTAATCTTGAGTTTTTTTTGTCTTCAGTAATTGTATCTTTTTTATCTTTACAACTTACTAACAGAGGTAAAAAGAGTATTAAAAGAAATCTAATATATTTTTTCATGCTATTTTTTATAATTAATCTCCTAGGAGTATATCATAGATCATTTAGATACATAACACCTTTCTAATAAAGCAATAGAGAATGTAATAAAACAATTGCAAATTTTTGTTTACTTCATTAGAATCCATTTAGCATTTGTCCCTTCTCCACCAACACCTTTTATATAAAATTTGTTGTTTTCCTTTTTAATATAAAATTTGGGGTCTATAGAAATACAAGTCATATCATTATCGAAATAATATATTTCTAACATATTGCCATTAATACTAGCAAAATACTTCCCTTCACATAGATTGGCTTCATGATATGTTGATAATGATACATTTATATTATTTTTTTTGATTTCAATATCATATGAAATAGAAGCCATTCCCGTGGTCGTAGCTTCTGTTTCAACGGAAACTGAATATGCCCCATTAAAGCTTTCATCCATCTTACTTATATTTTTAAATACCATTTTTTGAACCAAGCTTGTTTCAAAATATAATAAGTTCTCTGGGATTTTATTAGTTTCTACTTCATCCATTAATTTCCACTTATTATTTTCATATAAATAAAATAAAGTTTTTGCATTTGGTGCTAACGTAAATTCTCCATCTTCTCCACCATTATATAAAATATATTTTTGAGGAAGATAAGAGGTTATAATATAATAATCTTTTGTATTAATATATTTTTTGATATTATCGGATGTGCTAGCTGCTTCTTCAGTATTGAGATATTTTGAAAAATAACCACTCTTATTACCTACATTCCAAAAATATTGAGTGACATTTGTTTTACCAATATAATCCACAGTTAAAAGCCCATATCTAGGGTCTGAAAAAGAATAAGTTGGATAAGGATTAGGTGTATCTGAGATCCTAAGCCCCTGCATTTGATATTTTTCATCTAAAAAATTAAAGGGAGCTTCATTTGTATTTGTTATTTCAGCTTCCCGTTTTTCCGTAACTTTATTATATAATATAGTGTTATTTTTTTCTTGACCATTACAACTTTGTAATGAAATAACTAATAATAGAAGTAGATTTTTCATTTATTAAATTTCACAAATATAAATGGTGATTTACTACCACTTCTTGCAGCATTAAGTAATCCTTCAGACTCTGCAATATCTCTAGAAATTCCATAATATTTATTATCTTTTCTAAATAAAACTAAATCCGGTTTTTTATTTATACTAATTTTCTCAGGAGCTATTTTATTTCTTTATTCTACTTTTATGTACATAGCCCTTTTCCCCTTCTATGGTTTTCACCAAATACCAATCTCCTTCATCATCCAATACTTCAATATGCTCCCCTGATTTTATTTTTTGTAAAACTTCGGAGGATCTATTTTTTTCTTTTCTAAGATTGGTATAGCCATCAGGGTCATCAATTTTATAATCTATTTGATTCTCAGGATTAAAAACTTGATATGCTTCAGTTGCATTTTTAATTAATGAATAATTATAAAAATCAATTTTATTGAATCTATTGATAAGATCTTTATCTGTGTCATAACAATAAGATAATAAACCAAATCCTTCATTATTATTCCAATCTTCATTTTTTTTCGATTCTTTTAGCTTAATATTGATTAAAAAAGCTAAACATTCATCAGTTACTTTTTGAGTTACTAAGTTTTTATTTGTTACAATAAAAGTAATTAAGCTTGAAATTAAGTCCGTATTTGATTTTTGTAGTTGTAGTAATAAATCTTTTCTTATTAATTGTTCTTTTCCCCTGTCATTATAGAAAAGGAGACACCAATTAAAATACTTAGGTTGATCATCTAAAGATTTAATATTTTTTAAGGCAGTACTCGTAAGAAATTTATTTTCTTCATAATTAAACAAAACCACTAAATCAATGGCCAAATCTTTATCTTGATTTATCACCCGACCTATAGATATGGGATCATCTAAAAATAAGATTTTATTTAAATTTATAGTACGCTCGATATAGGGATACTTTTCTTTATTAACAACTGCTTTTTGTCTTATTGAATCTAAATCAGGTAGCAAATTTTGTCCTATCTTAATATAACTACCTTGTTTTGATATTTGATAGTCTATAAATTCTTCATTCAGTAATATTTCATCATACCCCTTATTAGATAAACTATCAACATTAATTCCAAAAAAGCGTAAAATTCTATCCTTGAAATCTTTTTCAGACTTTACTTTATAACGATCGTTTTCAAGGGCACTTTTTAATATAGAAATTTCTGTTTCCTCCATTGGATTTATTTTTTCATCTTTTTGGGTATTTTGTCCATTACACGATATTGTAACTGCCATAATTACAATATAAATATATTTATTGAGCATCATTTTTTTTATTCTTTCTATTTGTATTTATATCTTTTAAATCAGATACCGTTCCATAATATGCAAATACATCATTCAAATTCTTTGGTTCCACTTCTTCTATATAAAATTGAACAGTTTTGCCTTTAGAAATCATTGATGAAAATACTTCAGTTATTTTTGGCATATCTACATTATATACTCGTAAACAACCATGTGTAACCATTAAAGCTCCATTATCTGTCAATCCTGTCTTTCCGTCTCCCATTGTATGCCCACAATGCAGCAAAATGCCAGATCTTGAACTTGCCTTTAACGCATCTCCAGCAGCTGGACTTAATCTTATAACTCCATGATTGCCAAAAGATACTCCTGTATTAGGTGTTTTTAATTCTAATTTAGCATTCCATAATCCATTAGGTACATTCCCATACCCTCCATTTGTATACCTATCCTCCCCACCTGTGCCTAATCCTAATACATAGCATTGATGCAAAAGACCTGTATTATCAAAAAACACTAATAGCCCCTCCTTTTTTCTATTAGAAGGAACAATGATGTCTACATAAGCATTTTTACTATCTGCTTTATAAGCTTTGTCATATGTTTCTATAACTTTAGTCTTTTCTCTTTTCTTTTGAGAGCCACATTCGTTTAATACTAAGGCGACTACTGCTTTTTTAAAATAATCTTCTGCAACTTTTAAATTTTTTATTCCAACATTAATTTTTCTTCTTACATCTATCACCTTCTTTTCATCATTTATCATTAAAGGGGAATTACTCAACCCTTTACCTTTCCAGTCCGCCAAAGCACTTAACACAGCATATTTTGGTTCTGTAGGCATATCATAATAAGTAAGAAAATCTAAAAGATCAACGTCTTTCAATGTGCTTTGTTTCTTATTTTCTTCAAATCTGAACTCTGCAAAATGTTTTTTCCTACTCTCCGTTTTTAATATTTCATTATAAATTTGGTAACTACATACAACTCTACACATAACTAAAGCACTAAAGGAGGAGAAAGAACCTCTTTCCCTAATGGAAATGAGAGGGAATTATTTCTACTTTTACCCTCTCACTTTTTATTAATGATTGATTAACCAATCCCAAAGGCTGAAGAATATGGACTTCTTCAGGATAAATAGTATTAAGCTATCATAGACAACTTTAATTACAATTTTATATGACGTTTTTATCCAACGTGAGGGAATTTTTATTTTGATTTTAATTAGCATAAACTAATGTTTGTCTTTAGTAAAAATTACCTCCTCTAGTGCATAGTAAAGAAATCTTATCAAAGATAAGAAGTGTGGGAAAATTAATCAACTTTAATTCTGTAATCAACAGCTCTTTCACCCTGATCAATTTGAGAAAGTTTGTTATTTATAAAATAGAAAAATCTATGATCCGATCTCCAACCATGTAAATCATTATAAGTTCTCTTCTCAACTTTGTAAATACTTACATTTTGATCAGATTTAACTAATTGTTCATCTTGAACTTTTGATTTAAAGTCGGATTCCGACATACCGATTTGAACATTATCAAGTAAGTTGTTAAAATAATTTTGAGGATTTGACCCACAAGAAAGTAATAATATTACAATTAATAAACTAGAAATTTTAGTTTTCATGAAAAGTGATTTTAGCCCTGAATCAAACTCAAAATCAGGTTTTAATTATAGTAAAGAAGGTGTGAGTTTGTAGCCGCCTATTTGACAATAGAGGTTCTGGTAAACCTTGAAACACAAATAAGGGATAAACCCACACCCGTATAGGATGCAGTGAGCCTTATTTATCCTGTGTTTCAAATGAATGTACCAGATTCCTATTGTGCAGAATAAAAAGCTAACAGCTTCTAATCGTTAAAATTGAACCGTAAAAGTAATAAGTATAACCCTAATAACCAAAATTAACCAGTTTAAATATTCACTAACTTTGTAACACAGATGATAAACACCAACATTAAATCAGTTTTAGAACTATTGCAAACATTTTCGACAGAGCAAATTTGCATTGATTACTTAGAGCAAATGAGATGGGGAGGAATTGTTGAAAGTCCATTTGATTCACTATCGAAAGTCTATAAATGTACTAATAATAAATATCGATGTAAAAAAACAGGGAAGTATTTTAATGTTAAAACGGGATCCATGTTCGAGAATACAAAGGTTGGTTTGAGAAAATGGTTCTTAGCAATATGGTTAGTCACATCGCACAAGAAAGGTATTAGTTCTATACAGCTATCAAAAGATCTTAATGTAACTCAGAAAACTGCATGGTTTATGTTACAAAGGATTAGATCATGTTTTGGTATTGAAAACAACAACGAGTTAGATGGTATTGTAGAGTGTGATGAGACATTTATTGGTGGTAAAAATAAGAATAGACATAAAGATAAAAAGGTAAAGAATTCTCAAGGGAGAAGCTTTAAAGATAAAACTCCCGTGATGGGTATGTTACAAAGAGGTGGTAAAATGAATGCATTTGTTGTACCAGACACTAAAAGGAATAGTATTCAACCATTAATTTGTCGATATGTTAACCCTGAAACTACTAAATTAATTAGTGACGAATGGTTGGGGTATAATGGATTAAATAAATACTATGACCATAAAATTATTGATCATTCTAAGAAAGAATATGTAAGTTTGCAAGATAATGCCATACATACAAATAATATTGAAGGAAGTTGGAAGATCCTTAAAAACTCAGTATCAGGTATGTATAATCATGTATCAAGAAAACATCTTCAGAAATATGTAGACGAATTTGTTTATAGATATAACTTAAGAAAGACTTCTGATAATGATAAGTTTAAACATTTATTAGTTAATAGTAATGTTAGAACTAAGTATAAAGATTTAGCTATGTAATTTTAAAGTGTGGGAGAAGGATAATATTAATGAGCTGATCTAAGGATTAGTGGAATCACTCTCACTAACCGAACGATTCTATCTCCCTGAGGGTATCAGAGGATCACGTTCACAGACATCAAAAATACTATTTTGAGTCTCCCACATCTTAAAATTATAGAATAAATATGTAATAAACAACATGAATCCAAAAATATTAAAACAAAAGAATGTGAAGAGTATTGTTATCAAAGATGTTGAATACTTTGATGTTCTAGATATTAAAGAAAATCACCCCGATTTAAAGGTGGATGTTAAAGAAATCATTATTATTGATGGTATTCCACTTATAAGAGCGGAATATATAGAAATATTAACAGAGTTTGATAATAATATTAAAAGTATGTTTGGTAAAAAATAAAAGAACGATAGTTCACGAGACTATCGTTCCTACCAAAAAATTACTTTTTACGGCAACTCTTGGGTTTACTTCTATAAAAGAACGTTCTACCATCTTGCGTTGGTCTACGAACTTTTACGAACTTGGTTTTTGGTTTTCTCGCCATATTTTACAAGTTTCATAACGACAACTCTCACCGTGCCATTTTCGGTATGTATTTTACTTACCTAAATGTCCGTTACGTTACGGTGATTAAAAACCTAAAAGTAAAAATAAGAAAAGGTTAGATAAATTCCAACCTTAAATTTAATTAATGTAAACAGGTATGTAGTTACCAAAAATTGAAAAGTTTTACTTGATCAGGTCTCTGCTTACAAAATTCTTCAATTTGACCTCTTTTGTCTAATAATTTTCCTCTATTACCAAAAGTACCACTTCTAATATTCTTAGGAATATATTTTACTTTCCCTTCTAACATTTCGTCCTTTCTAAAGTGAGTCTCAGCAGCTATTTGAGATAAAAAATGAGCTTTTTTAGCACATGTATTAATATTAAAGTCTAATTTATATTTATTAATCCATTTCACACATTCCATCCTAAAGTCCTTCTCCTTTTCTCCGAATATATTTTTTATTTCATCCCATGTAAAATCACTCTTACATCTGGAACAACCTTTGTTTTCTTCTATATCATCTAATTGTGGTTCTTTAATAACAGCTGTACTTCTTCCTTTTAATACCTCTGTAGGTATAGCATCCAAAGTCACAGGCATTACAGCAGATTTCACAGAAGTCTCTTTGTAAATTACTTCTATAAAATAATCCTGTCGGCTACTATCTGTACCTCCATCTTTAGCTTTATCAAACAGCTTCCTAGTAAGATGTACCCAGGTAAAATTTGTATCACCCACTAAAACCAAATCTTTTTCAAAAATTAAATCGTGAGTCCACAGCAAATTATCTTCTTCCCAGATCTTGATCTTTACTTTCTTATCCTTCATATCCTTGGCAAGGATTTTCAAGAATACCAAAGTTCCTACTCTAGAAGAATGAAGTTTGTTGCCATTTTCATCTACGAATTCAGCACTTAGAAGTTTACCCTCTACATCTTCACGATTTTTACCTCCTGGGGTGATAGCAAACTTGGGAGAGTCCATTTCTGGCTTGGGTTTAGCAGGAACAATTTCAGGTTTTATTACTGGTGGTATTGGCATCTTAGGCATTTCCCTTTTCCTAGTAGGTACCGGATTATAAGTAGGATTAATTACATTTACATTAGCACTTGCTTTCTGTATATGTGATTCTACAGCATCAGCTGTTACATAATATTCATGAGTTGCCCCTTCATCTTTCTCGCCTAATGCCGTTCGAGCATTAGCTATCTGTACTGCCAAAGTATATTCAGGTAATCGGAAAGATACCTGAGCAATACCATCTTCATTAACTGTATCAAATACAGGGATAAGATTGATTCTATTCAGACCATTGATCATAGGATTATGACCTTCACCATTAGCATCATCTTCCCATAACGTAAAAGAAATAGGCATATTAAACATTTCTATGCAATAGGCACGGGCTATAATCGTATCTTTATAGCTTATCTTTTTTCCTTTAGGAATCTTTTGATAATTAACATCTAAAAGTTCTACTTTTGAAATTCTTTGTTCTTTCGCCCTTTGAGGATGGATAATTAATTCTCCATAGTCTTCTCCTTGTCGAACTACTATTTTTATCCCTTTGTATTTAAGACTTTTTTGTCCAAAAGTATAAGGAACCCTATCTCCTTCTTTATTATTGTTAGCTTTCCTCCAACCCATTTTGGTTTGTATCATAACATCCCATTCTTTTTTATGAGTTTTTATTAATTCTCCAAAGGGTTTATGGGAAAGACCTAATCCAGTATGAGTAAGGGAAACAATGGAATACATTTCCTTCTTCCCTATTATAGGATGTGCATTTCCTAGTATTGTTAACTTGTTCATTATGGATGTGTTTATTCACAAACTTCTACTTCATCATCTTGTTCTTCTTGAAATTCTTTATAATCTAACAAAGGATTGATATAGTATTGTTCTTTAGGATCTGCATTTTTAATATTTTGTACATTCATCAAAGCCGTTTGTCCAGCGTCTTTTATTGTAATTTTACCTCCCGTTGTGCAAAGCAATTCGGAAATTTCGGTTACACAACCTTTACCCATTACTTTTACTTTTTCATAGGTCTTTTGCCATTTATCTACTGGAGCAAAAGTACAAGGCAAATAACCTCCGGAACTGGGTTTCAATTTGCATTGCCCAAAACTAGGCCCTGAGGGTATAAATTCTAAATCATCTTCTGTAACGGCTAAATAATCGGATGATCCTTCTTCATCATTCCAATAATGCTTCTGATGAGAAGTGACGTTAAACTGAGGAAATTGGTTTCCCTGGCTGCATTGGACTTTCCCTTTTTGAACCACAAAATGTTTACCATGGTGGCAGGAGGAATCTTCGGACATCATCTCTGTATTTTTCGGTGCACGCAAATTTAATTATTATCTCCTATTTTTTCTAATAAAAATGTTTCTTTTACTTTATTTTCAAAAGTAAAATGTTGGAAATATGCTTCTATTCTTTGTAAGGAAAATTCTTTTCTATTGAAAATATACTCTGCAAATTGTTCACAGTCAATGGAATTTTCATTCAACGGAATATTCTCGTCATATTCACAACCCGTATATAAGTCTTCTAAACTTCGATGATCACAACAAACACCTTTCTGGTGAATTTTTATAAGATGATCATCAATCCCTTCTTTAGGACAAAGGATATTTTCGAATTCAAAACGTATGGCATCTGCATCGAAAATCCATGGACTAAAGTCATGATAAAGTAGAGAATTTGTCCACTCTCCTAGTTTTGCCCTATAAAATGAGCCAAAAAGAAAGGTAATTAATAACGACTTACCCAATTTTAATACAATTTCTTCAGGATTTTGAATTAAACTCTTCATTTTTTCAACATAATGGAAAGCATGATCATCTGTAAAGTAGTGTTTTATATTTTCTAATTCAGAAAGTATTTGTTCAGGTTTCTTTATAAGTTCTATATTCATAATCTTACCTTCCGAATTTATAATAAATCTTATCGGGTAAATGCTTTTTATACACATTTTGGACAATGTAGAAGCTTTAGTCTCTGAATTTCCCCCATCTTTTCTAAAGTCAAATGCTGTAAATTGAAAATAATAATTATGATCTTTTATATATTCTAACTCTAAACGAATCTTTTGCTCATAAATCGCTGTAACTTTATCATTTGAATAAGTCGTCTGTGAAATCTGATAGGTACCCTCCCATAAATCATAGGCAAACGAAAACTTTCCATTATATGGAAAATCATAATAACTCTCATTATTTTCCCTGATATTCTGATTAATTTCTATAATCTGTTCTTTTGTGGGAATAAAAACTCGGGGTCCTTCAATCATATCCCCTTCATAACGCTCCATAAGAGGACAATTTTCGTTATGAAAGTCCCTCAAATATCTAGGGTTTTCAAGATGAAGTTCGTCACTGATTTCTGAAAAACGTCTCCCTAATTCAACATTGTAAATTATCATATTGTATTTTTTCGGCCTGAATCTACAAAATTTCAAAGGAACTCAAGTCCATTTTTAATTTTATAACTCCTTATTCAAAAATGTATGCTAAATTAGACTTCGTGTTACAGCTGGAAAGGACAAAGATTACAAAAATATTTACTAAAAATTTTGTTTTAGGGGTGTTTAATTGCATAAGCTATTATATTTAGGTGGTGCATTAATACACCAGGTCTATAGTATTACCCAGTTAAATTTACATTATTAATCACAGGTCATTGAAACTTACCCCTGACAGGGCTTCCAGTAAAAGGATCGTTCACCCATTTTAAAACTCCATCAACAGGATTTCTTTGGTAATAATTATTTACTTTTATTACGTTTGGATGTTTAAAAACAAAATCTCCCCCAAAGTACATTTCTACAGGATCATAGAGATTTACTTCAGCAACGTGAATATTCATATCTCCTAATTTATTGGCTAGTCTAAATAGGAATACTCTAAATTAATATCTCCAACTTATTTTATTCTAATATCACTTTTTTTCATCTTGTAGAGGAGGTCGAACAAATTCTCTAAAATGCTTTTCTATTACTCCGAATTTTTCAAAATTAATTTTTGCTTCTCTTAAACTTACAGTATTTGCTCCACCATTATAGTCGATATCGTGAAGTTGAACACCATCATCTTCCCAATAACAAACTGGACATATTTGAAATGTATTATCAGCTTTATATTTAAGAGTATAATATCCGCAACAAGGGCACGGAAATTTCCCATATTTGTTACTGTCCATATAATTGTAATTGTTTTAAATAATAATTCATACCTCCTTTAGGACGGAAAAAGGTTTCAATATAGCCTTTAGGATGTATTGTTAGGAACTCACCTGTAGCTTTATTATATTTAAATGTCCATCCTTGCTTTGATACAAAGCCTACAACTTTTCCTCCAATATTACTGTCAGCTAATTTTACAGCTCTTTTATAATAAGCAACGTTGGAAATAGAACCCCAACTTGACCAATCTTTTGTATGTTTTGAAAAATGTTTAGTAAGCTTTTTAACCCACAGGCACCACTTGCTGAATTTCCCAGTGTCATTTAATTCCACTCATCATTCAAATAATAATAATAAGATTTCTGACCATTACTAATATTATCCCAAGTCAAAAATTCCTTATCAAATATAGTATAATCCTAAATATAGGTTTGCCAATTTTTAGCATTTTAGGACAAGTAGTGACATAAATAATTTTATGCTTTTAAATAAATGTAACTCTTATTTTTTGTCTCAACAAAGGTTACAACTCCAAAATATCCTTGCTCAAATTTGTCTCCTTCCTAATATTATTATGTTTTACAAAACTACACATTCTTTATTTATACTTAATAAAATCATAACCATCAAA
Source organism: Chryseobacterium potabilaquae (assembly GCF_902728265.1). Classification (GTDB taxonomy): domain Bacteria; phylum Bacteroidota; class Bacteroidia; order Flavobacteriales; family Weeksellaceae; genus Chryseobacterium; species Chryseobacterium potabilaquae. The sequence goes on along the minus strand of NZ_CACVBR010000009.1, from coordinate 4,045 downwards.
TAACAATTTTATCATATCCGAAAGAAATAAAAATTATTATTTTTCTGGGATTACTTTTCAATAAATTTAACTTCTATATTTACCTCTTGTCCATTTTTTAAATGTCCTGGATAATACATATCTCCCCCTAATACATTTAAACCAGATACTGAAATATCATTTATTTTAGTGGAATCAATTTTAATTTTAGTGGAACCTGTAGAATCTGTTATATATTCTCCAACTTTATGAAAGGTTTTCTTTAAATACCCAAATTCCTCGCTTCTTATCTCTATCGTATCAAATGTATTAACCCTGGCTTGCCTGGTTTTACTATCGATTGAAGTTATTTTTACCCTAATTTGATTATCCAAATCATTTTTTTAGTACAACCCCAGATTAACAAAAACATTATAGGAAAAAAACTCACTGTTTTGGCTTTAAGGATGTTCAATTGCATATCTTGTTATATTTATATGATTAATTAATTAATTAATTAATTAATTAACCCGTTGTGCATTTTAAATAATGCTGATTTTAATATTATTAATATTTCTATCAAAAATCACTTTATTAATGTATTGTATCACCGTTAAAGAATTGATTTTTGATATTATTCTGGTTTTAAACCCTGAAAATGTTTTTGCATAGTTTCTTCTGATCATAAACTGGTCACAAAGTTGAGAGAATAAAGTTTCAATTCTTTTTCGTTTCTTTTTAAATAGATAAAATTGAGGTTTATAATGTTTTTGATTTTTCCGTTTGGGAGTATCAAGTCTAATATCAGCTGTTTCAAATAAATTAAGCTGTATGCTTTCAGATAAATAACCTTTGTCTCCAATCAAAACACAATCAGACATTTGATGCTGAATATCTTTCAGATAATGAATATCATGTACAGAAGCTGCACTAAGATCTACACTTTGAAACACTCCGTTTACAGAACATACTGCATGTAATTTATATCCATAAAAAGACATTTTTTGCGAAGCACAAAATCCTCTATCCGGAAAACTGAATTTTTCTTCTTTACAGACTTTAGAGCGAGTACTTCGGGATATTTTGCATACTTCTAAAGGCATACTATCGACGATGAAATAGTTTTCAAATTCATTAAATATTTCAGATAATTGGAGTCTTATCATATTGGTAAAGTTCATTAATCTTCTTCTGCGACGATTATAAACTGTTCTCTCAATTTTGCCTGCAAAGAATTTTGGTAAAATTCTAAATAGATGATTTTCACTGTCAATTCCCATATATTCTGCGGTTAAGCTTAAAGTAATTAATTCTAAATCACTCAATTTTGGAGTTCGACGCTGATGTTTTAAAAGATTATCCTCTGATATTTTTCGTAAAACTTCCAATATTCTTTCGTAATTTGCTCTCAAGTTGTTCATTGTAAATGTTTTGTGGTAAAAACAATTTACTGATTACCAATCAAATGAACAACTTTATTCCTTTTTATCTAAATGCACAAAGGGTTAATTTAAAATTATTTATATCGCTATTTCAGGACAAGACCTCTGCCACCCGATAAAATCGTGCTGTAGCGGGGAGACTAAAATTAAATAGATTGGCTTTTGTATTTTTTCCAAGACTCAAATATAATTTCACTCAAGTCTTCAAAACTATGTTGAAGCCCTACAGATGTCAGAGTTATAGGAGTGTTATAAGTTTTCATATTTTGTTTTAATGAGAGTTTTTTGATTACGCTTGCTCTTTCTATGTACTCATTAGGATTAATAACTTCAATTAGTAAAAACTTTGTTGACATCACTTTTTCTATTCTAATATTGGTAATATCAACCCATTTTATCAAACCTATAGAACTAAAGTTTGTATTATCTAGTATTCCTTCTTTATTTATAACTAATCCAAGTTTATTATCAAATAACTTTATAAATAATAATATGGAAGCAATTCCAAATACTACAGTACCTAAAACACCAATTAAAAAGATTACTTTTTCACTACGTGTTATAAAGCTCACAAAATAAGAGGGATTTATACTAAATAACGAACTAATAATAACAAACCCTATTGCCAATAATAAAAGAAACATTAATTTCTTTTTACTTAATTTGATTTCTATATTTTGTATTTTATTCATATACTTTTTCTACTCCGGCTTCACCTAATTCTGAGCCACCCCAACGTCCAATTACACCTACGATAATTCCACCTACGAGGGCACCGGGACCTGCGCCTACACCACCGAACCAGACGCCAATTACAGTATTTTTAATCCAGTCTGAAACATATTCAGGTCCTTTTTCAAATAATCCATTAGGATCTCTAAAATACACCGGGTTATTAAATGCATAACGATAAGGAGTCCATCCTGGAATTACTTCTGTTAAAGGATCCATAACCCCAAAATGTCCAATATCCGGCATATAATGACGCCAATCCATTGATACCATTCTCGTTTCCTGCAACTCTTTTCCATTATACTTATATTGATAACTCAGATTCCCCATTTAGGATATTATATCCTTGATGCTTTAATCCAAAAGGATAATAATTGTTTTCTTCAAGAACTTCTACTCCTGATCCATTGTTAAAGAAGATTACTTCCACCCATCATAAAAGTTCCTATTGTGAAAGCTAAATTTCTTTCAAATTTTTCTGTAACAAGAGCAACTTTACTACCTCTAATTCCCGCAGCTAATCTATCTTCTGAAGCATGATATGCATTCATATTATTAATAGCCATAAATGAAAGTGAACTGGGCTTTGTACTAGTCATAACAATTTCTTGTATTGGTGCAGGATTATTATCTCCACCTCTTGCGTTAGGATCTAATTTTGGTTCTCCCTCTTGGCCATTTATTCCTGTTGGATCATTGAATCTTAAAGGATTTCCGTAAACATAAGAATATGGACTGTATTTAAACTGTAATTCACTTAATGGATCCAAAACTCCCCACCTTCCAATATCTGGCATATAAAACCTTGCCCCATAATCATACATTCCTTAGTCTACTGTATTTATGGAGATTTGCCTACTTAATTTTTCCTCGTTCGGTGGTTTATTTTTTGAACGCTTTTCTGTCACTTTTCAAAAATACAGATTTATTCATTTGAAAAAATTTCGAATGGATCAGGTTTTCGAGTACCGTTTGATGAAAATATTCCAGACTTATTAAATATCTAAATCCAACTTTGTATTGAGTTTCCCGTAAATATTATTGTTTAAGCCAGAAATTAATTTCAGCCGTTTCTACTTTGCTTTAAAGTCTGAGCACCCACAATGCTCAATCGTTTCAATGATATTGAAAAACTTGATCCTGAAAATAAAAAGCGTTTGCTTTCTGTTGTGGATGGGTTTATTCAGGTACTCAAATTTAAAAATATTGCAGCGTTTCTAAGAAAAGATTAAAAATGTCACAAAACGAAGTGGGCCAACTCGTAGGTTATGGTCGGGACGACTCATCGCGGAAAGCCACATGCAATGAATGTTTTCTTTAAGTGCCTGTTCCATTTTGCGGCTTGAATAGATATTACTCAAATAAGCATAAATTAAAACTTTCAAAAGCATTTTCGGATGAAAACAAGAGGTTTCGCCAGGTTTATAGGTTTTGATCAAGCTTTTAATATCCAAGCCATCAATAATGTTTGAAACAGCTCTCACAGGATGCCGTTCATCTATCAACTCCGATAAATTGGGAGGAAAAAGCAAGTTTTCTTTGGGATTGTAATCTTTAAAGATTACTTTTGAATTACTTAACACATAGCAAATTAATCAATTTGTAACTATTAGAGGCTGTCTCAAAAGGTAAACTAACGCTTTGAGAATTCCTTAAATGACAAAAGTTGTCAGAGAGGAGTCCGAGAGAGGGGGACCTTTTGAGACAGCCTCTTTATTTTACCAAATTTATTATTCCTTTTTGATTTCGTGCTCCATTTATCTTAATTCTAATAGTATCTTGCAAGTACGGTTGTTTTAAATATCCCCAAACTACATCACAACTATCTAATTTTTTTTTGTCATCCGAAAAAATATCTAATGAAATAGAATCATTCTTATTTCTCTCATAACTTAAATTATAAGGATAATGTG
>NZ_CACVBR010000008.1 GCF_902728265.1 Chryseobacterium potabilaquae | reverse complement strand
GTTACTAGTAAAAGATGCGATTCACATTTATAATAACAAAAGACCGCATTGGTCGTGCTATATGAAAACCCCTGAGCAAATGCACAAACAAGATTGTGTAAAAATAAAAACCTATAAAAACAAAGATATTTGTCGGACTAGCCCGACAAATATCTCATAAAATATTAGTATTTTTAACCTAATAATCTGTAACGCTTATTTAGGACTAGTCAATCATTTAGCTTTAATACCGCCATGAATGCCGATTGTGGTACTTCTACCCTCCCAATCTGCTTCATTTTCTTTTTACCTTCTTTCTGTTTTTCTAGTAGCTTTCGTTTTCTAGAAATATCACCTCCATAACATTTTGCCGTCACATCTTTTCTTAATGCTTTAATCGTTTCTCTAGCGATAACTTTCGTTCCTAATGCTGCTTGAACTGCGATATCAAATTGTTGCCTAGGAATCAGCTCACGGAGTTTTTCACACATTTTTTTACCAATGTGATAAGCATTACTATCATGAATCAAGGAAGAAAGAGCATCCACCATATCTCCGTTGATCAGAATATCCATTTTCACTAATTTAGAAGCTCTAAATCCAATAGGATGATAATCAAATGATGCATAACCTTTAGATATTGATTTTAATCTATCATAGAAGTCAAAAACAACTTCTGCCAAAGGCATATTAAAAATCAGCTCAACCCTCTCCGATGTTAAATAACTTTGATTAACAATTTCTCCCCGTTTTTCAATACATAGCGTCATCACAGAACCCACAAAATCAGATTTTGTAATAATAGAAGCTTTAATAAAAGGTTCTTCTACTCTATCCATAATTGATGGATCCATCATTTCAGAAGGGTTATTAATCAAAATAGGAACTTCAGGTTCTTTTTTAGAATAACCAAAATAAGATACGTTTGGAACGGTGGTAATAACGTTCATATTAAACTCTCTATCAAGGCGTTCCTGAACTATTTCCATGTGAAGCATTCCTAAGAACCCACATCGAAAACCAAAACCAAGAGCTGCTGAACTTTCTGGTTCGAAAACCAAAGAAGCATCATTTAGCCTTAACTTTTCCAGCGAGAATCTCAGCTCTTCAAAATCCTCAGAATCAATGGGATAAATACCCGCAAAAACCATTGGTTTTACTTCCTCAAAACCTTCAATCGGTCCTGCTGCCGGTTTTTCAAAAGAGGTAATCGTATCCCCCACTTTTACTTCACGAGCATCTTTAATACCTGAAACCAAATAGCCTACGTCTCCACATTCAACAGTTTTCTTTGGGACTTGCTTTAGTTTTAAAGTGCCAACTTCATCTGCTCCATATTCTTTTCCTGTAGCAAAGAATTTAATTTTTTCGTTTTTAGAAATACTTCCATTGACCACTTTAAAATAAGCTTCAATTCCTCTGAAAGGATTATAAACTGAATCAAATATCAAAGCTTGAAGAGGTGCATTAGGATCTCCAACCGGGGCTGGAATTCTTTCAACAATTTGCTCTAATAAATGATGAACACCTTCTCCTGTTTTTCCTGAAACTCGCAATACATCTTCGTACTCACAACCAATTAAATTCATGATTTCATCGGTTACTTCTTCAGGGTTTGCAGAAGGAAGGTCTATTTTATTCAAAATGGGAATGATTGTCAAATCATTTTCCAATGCTAAATACAAATTACTAATTGTTTGTGCTTGAATACTTTGAGCTGCATCTACAATCAAAAGAGCTCCTTCACAAGCAGCAATTGAACGGGAAACTTCGTAAGAAAAATCTACGTGTCCCGGTGTATCAATTAAATTTAAAATAAATTTTTCGCCTTTATATTCATAATCCATCTGGATCGCATGAGATTTAATCGTAATCCCCCTTTCTTTCTCCAAATCCATATCATCCAGCGTCTGAGACTGTAATTCTCTCTGAGTAACCGTATTAGTATACTCTAAAAGACGATCCGCCAAAGTACTTTTACCATGGTCGATATGAGCGATTATGCAAAAATTTCGTATGTTTTTCATTTAAGAACATTGTAATTTGCAAAGATAAAAAAAAGCAAGACAATTTCTTATTCTTATTTTTGCTCTGTAAAAAATTAATTTTGGCAGAGTTTCCATACTCAATCATTTTGATAAATAAAGACTCTTTTTAATTCTTACTGAAACTTATACTCTTCTTCTTCAAAAATATAATTTCCTGTAAACGGATCTAAATAAACTTTCAGGTCTTTAATCTTTATTTTACCAGAAGACGTTGATGCATCTATAATTCCTCCTACCACTGCTCCTATTAATCCTCCTGCCATTGCTCCAATCATTGCCCCATTTGCATTATCATTTGGAAACAATGCAGCCTTTGAGGTCATAATAAAATATCCTTTTTCATCCTTTGAAATTTCAGCCGATCCCAAGGGAAGATTTTTATAAGCTTTACCATTGAGTGTATAAGCGTACATCTGCCGTAAAGATATTTTTTCTGATCCATTGATAGCTTTCGTTACCTCTCCTTTCTTGTTGGTTACAAGCGTAAATCCCGGTTCAGGAGCCTGAGTAAAAAAACTATAGTAATCTTTATAAGCACCTTCTTCTAATTGATCATTCTTATATAATTCAAGATTATTTTTGAGGAAAGAATTATAATTAGTAAGTTCATTTTCTGAAACTGCATATTTCCAAGGATTAACTTTATAGGAGCTTTTAAATAATTCTGTCAAACAAATCGTTATTTTTTTTGCTAACGTCTGAGCAAGATATGGAGTTATTCTGGATGATACCGAAGCAATCGTATCCGTTCTATATAAGAAATGATATCCATCTTCTTTTTTAATAAAAGTACTTGCTTTCAGAGTCAGTTTACCTATAGAGTATTTTTCTTTTTTGTCTTCGGATATTTCTATGTTTTCTAGTAATAGAACCAGTTCATCATTTCCCCTTACAGGATTGCTTTTATAAAACCAATCTTTTATATCCGTTACCCCATCCTTCTCAAAAACAATATTTACAGGGTCTTTATGATACATTACCATACCTATTTCTTTATTAGGTCTTTCGTCAATAACAGTAAATGTTTTAACACCATTTTTGCTATTCTTGATGGATTTGGAAAGATCAATAGTTTCTGTCCTTTGAGCAAAGAATGCGTTTGAAAATAAAAGTAGGAATAAGAGTAGAGTTTGCTTCATCAATTTTAAATTTATTCGCAAAAATACAAATTCATTTAAAAATCAAACGACTCTCACAAAAAACGGTGAGAGTCGTCCAACATTAAAAAATAAACTATTATGTTTTATTTTTGCTTTGAAGGATTATTATTCCTGTTATGTGGCTTTCGTTCATTCATTTTATCTCTCATCATTCCTTCAGATTGAAATAGCTTTAACACTTTTTGACAGGGAATAACTTGCTGCATTTTATCAGCGTATTTTTTTCTATTATCTAATAATTTTTGCCCTACTTCAAAGCTTTGCTGTAGCTTTGCTTTGGCTTCATCTTCAGATAAATTTTCCGGATTAAAATTAGGGTCAAACTGCCTTTTTATTTGCTTCTGGCTGTCCAAATACTCATTATAAAGTTGGGTAAATTCAGCTTTATCACTAGGGTCAATATCTAAGTTATCCATCACCATATTATTTCTGAATTTAGTCAGTAATTCTTTTCTTTCTTCAGGGGAAAGGTTATTAATTACTTCCTTTCTTTGCTGAGGACTCATCTTTTTCCAGTCGTAATCTGTTCTTTGAGCATTCAAACAAAAACCATAAATAATAAAAAGCGTAAATAATAATTTTTTCATTTTCCTTTTTAATTATATAAATCCAAATAAACGTCTTGAGTTGAATTACTGGCTAATTCTACGATTTCAGAATTTGTAAAAGAATCCAAATACTCATTCATCCGAGATTCATCTTGTTTTGAAGCAGGTATTACTGTTTGCTTTTCTTTTATTTTTTCCTCCTTATTTTGAGTATATAGCACTTCTCTATCTTCTTGGGTATTATATTTAGGGCTATTATTTTCAATAGAAGTTAAATCGGATTTTAATGTTTCATATGCTATTTGTCCCTCTGTTTTTGATTCTTGAGTATTCGAAACATAGGTTCCTTTTGCATTATCTTGATTCTTTATCGTAAAATCATTTTGTGAATTAAAAATAAAAATCGATCCAAATATCAAGGCCACTACTGCCGCAGCAGCATACGCCCAATACAGCTTAAATATGGGTGTTTTATTCTCTTTCTCATTTCTCACATCATTCATTACATGTAGCTGAATATTTTCAAATAAATTATCCGGCGTTTTGTAAATGTTTCTGCGTTCTAGTTTTTCTATATCAAAATCTTTCATTTCTTTTGATTTTCAAAAGTTATTTTCGTAATTTTCTTTTATATATTCTTCAATTTTCTGTTTGGCATAATGATAATTTGTCTTTAACGTTCCTACGGACATATCTACAATTTTGGATATTTCCTCATAGGCCAAATCGTCATAATACCGCATCATAAATACCAATTTTTGCTTTTCCGGCAGACTTTGTATGGCATTTTGTAAAAGTAACTGTATTTCTTCTGCATCATCATCTGTATTATCTGCTATAAGATTCTGCATATGATACTCGGGATCTTCATCAGTTTTCTTCATTTTCTTCATTTTATTTACTTGCTGTAATGCTTCATTCGTAGCAATTCTGTAAAGCCAAGTATATAATTGACTATCATTCTTGAATTGATGAAAATTCTGATAAGCTTTAATAAAAGTATCCTGTAAGGTATCCTGAGCAAGATCCCCATCTACAATGATTCTTCTTATGTGCCAATACAATCTGCTTTGATAAGCATCCATCAGTGCACGGACTCCTTGCTCTAGAGTCCGCGGATTTTGCATCAGCGTAATAATTTCCGCGTCTTTAATCTTCATTTGGATGCTTACATTCTTTTGATTACAAAAATAACTGAAAGTTAAATTACTTATTCAATTTTTAGTCCAAATATCATAAAATCTTATCTTTGTTATATGCAAATTGTAATAATAGGATCCGGAAATGTAGCCTACCATATGGCAAAGGCCTTTATTCTGAACAATATTTACTTAGCTCAAATTTTTGGGAGAAACGAAAAAGAACTGAAGAAAATTTCTGAAGAATTAAATATTCCATACTCAACAGATAGAATAGAAGATGCTGATTTATATATTATCTGTGTGAGTGATAATTCTATAGAAAATGTTTCTCAACTCATTACAAATAAAAATTGTTTGGTTGCTCATACTTCAGGTTCGTTACCAAAAGATATATTGGTAGGAGAGTACAGAAAATCAAGCTTTTATCCTTTACAAACTTTTTCAAAATCTAAAAGATTAGATTATTCAACAATTCCATTTTTTATTGAGGCTGAAAATGAAAAAGATAAGACGTTTCTATTTGAAATAGCAAATAAAATTTCTAAAAATGTATTGGAAAGTACCTATGAAAAAAGAAAATATATTCATTTAACCGCTGTTTTTGCCTGTAACTTTGTTAATCATCTTTTTTCAAGGGCTAAAGAAATTTCAGACTCTCAAGAAATTCCATTTGAATATTTTTTTCCACTCATTGATGAGACTGTTGAGAAAATCTACGAAATTGATCCCAAATTGGCCCAAACCGGTCCCGCAGTAAGAAATGACAAAAGAATCCTAGAATTACATGAGCAATTATTAAAAGGTGAAAGTCTTGAAATTTATAAAACAATGAATCATTCTATTCAAAAAATGTATGAGCTATAAAGAGAAATTAAAAAATATTAAAGCATTTGTATTTGATGTAGATGGTGTTTTCACTGATGGAAGTGTTTATCTTCTTCCGGGAGGGAATATGTGTCGAGTTATGAATGTATTAGATGGTTATGCTGTGGTAAAAGCCTTAAAAAATGACTATTTAATCGGAGTGATAACCGGTGGAAATGACGAAATGGTAAAACATAGGATAAATTATCTTGGAATTAAAGATTATTATCCTAAATCTCATAACAAAATGATTGATTTTGAAGATTTTAAAACCAAATATAATCTTAAAAACGAGGAAATTCTAACTATGGGAGATGATTTACCGGATATTCATATTATGGAAAACTCTGCTATCGCAGCGTGTCCTGAAAATGCAGTTCCAGAAGTAAAAGGCATTTCTGATTATATTTCCCCTAAAAAGGGGGGAAGTGGTGCAGTTCGTGATGTTATTGAGCAAGTCATGAAAATTCAAGGAAATTGGCATGATGATAATACCCAATCTATATAAAATCTGAAAAATGAAACTATTACTAGCATCACAATCTCCAAGGAGAAAAGAATTACTTTCAGGTTTAGGGTTTGATTTTGAAGTGGTAAAAATCGAATGTGAAGAGATTATTCCTGAACATGTGGAAGTAGGAGAGGCCGCTGCCTATCTTTCTAAATTAAAATCCGATACATTTCGACAACTAAAAAAAGATGAAGTTTTAATAACTGCGGATACTGTAGTAGCCATTGATAATGAAATCCTTGGAAAACCTAAAGATATAGAGGATGCAAAAAAAATGTTACAGTTTTTATCTGGAAAGAAACATCATGTATATACGGGAATTACCATTAAAACAGAAGATAAAACAATTACAGAAACTGATGTTGCTGATGTAATGCTTAATGAAATCACCAATGATGAAATACAATATTATATTGAAAATTATAAACCTTTTGACAAAGCAGGAAGCTATGGTATTCAGGAATGGTTAGGAATGGCAAAAATTAAAGAAGTCAAAGGAAGTTTTTATACAATAATGGGACTTCCTACCCATGTAGTTTATAAAATTTTGAAAGAACTATAACTATTTTCATTATAAAATTTTACTATTTTTACAAAATCATCAAACTACATACTAAAAAGTATATTAGAGAGTTATAATTGAGTAATGAAACATAATATTTTACTTCTTTTGATGGCATGTATTATTGCTTCTTGTGCTACAAAAACCAAAAGGCCGGAGCAACGATCTAAGTTTTTGAAAGGATTTTCGACATATTACAACACGTTGTTTAATGCAAAAGATGCATTAAACAGCGAGTTTGAATCCAGAGATAAGGGTCATAAAGATAATTTTTATGCTCCCTATATCACTATTCTGACCTTCGAAGAGCAACCTTTGGGAAGTGATTTAGGACAGTCTCCTGCCTTTGCTGAAAATACAATGAAAATGGCAGAGGTAAATAATAATTCCAGTGGAAGATCAGCTCCTAATAGACCTCCTGGTGCTCCTGCAGCCCCTCCTGGTAGTGGCCAAAATAATCCTGCTATGCCTGGTACGGGTATAGAAAACCCTGACCTAGCTCCCCAAGGGGCTACCACTCTCCAAATAGCTGAAGCCAAAGCATTAAAAGCTATTAATAAATATTCAGTAAGAAGAAATGGGGAAGAAAAGAACAAACAAATTTTTGATGCTTACATTATTTTAGCTCAATCAAGAATTTATCAAAATAAATCTCTTGAGGCATTAGATGCTTTAAATTATCTGTTCACTTATATGAAAGATGACAAGAGAATTCCTCTTGCAAGAATGTATCAAGGAGTTGCGTATGCTAAAATCAAAGATTATCATAAAGCTCAAGAAGTTTTTGCCAAACTAAAAGGAGATAAAATCAATAAAAGTTATGATAAACTACTAAGCATCTATCAATCAGAAGCGTTTTTAGAGGCAGGAAAAAAAGATGAAGCGGTAAAAGAATTGGATCGAGCTTTTGAATTAAACAGTAATCGAAAAATTAAAAGTAGAATTGCTTATTTAAGAGGTCAAATTTTAGAGGGTTTAGGACAAAACGAAAAGGCGAGAGAAAGTTTTTTAGCAGCCTATAAATATGCCAATGATTTCGAATTTGAAGTAAAATCACAAATTGAAATTGCTAAGACATTCAATGGAAAAGGTAATTATGAAGGTGCAAGAAAATATTTAGAGGATATAAGTAAAAAAGGGACGTATAGTTCAAGAAAAAACGAGTTTTATTATGCTTTAGGTTTAATGGCTAATAAAGCAGGGAAAAAAGATGAAGCTCAACAATTTTTCAGAAAATCTTTAACCGAAAAAGTTTCTGATCCTCAAGTTCGTGGTTTAGCTTATTATGAAATAGGGAAGAGCTATCTCGATAAAAATGATTACATCGGAGCTGGAAGTTACTATGATTCAGCGTTAGTAGCTATGACCTATGAACCCACAAAAGAACTTTTGAAAGAGCAATCTATCAATATTAAGAAAATATCAAAAAACTATTATCTTATTAAAAAAAATGATAGTATCCTCACTTTAGCTAAAATGTCTGATACTGAAAAAAACGATTATTTTACTAAACACATTGCTAAATTAAAAGCGAAAGAAGAAAAAGAACAGCTGGAAAAAATCCGGGCAGAACGATTGAAAGGTTTTGATACGGGAGATTACAATGCCAATTCAATGTTTGCAAATGGCTCAAATTCTTTTACAGATTTTGGAGTAGCTCCTAAAGGCTTTTATTTTAGTAATACCGGAACAGTATCCAAAGGAACATCTTCTTTTAAGCAGGTTTGGGGAGATAGAGCTCTTGCAGATAACTGGAGATATTCAAAAAAAATGGCTTCTATTGAAGATATGAAAAATGAAGCTTTAGGTGTGGCTGATGCACCCAACCCAAGACGTTTTGAAACCTCTTATTATATTGAACAAATTCCAAAAGATCTTGCCAAATTAGATCAGCTAAAAAAGGATCGAGATACGGCTTCTTTAGGCTTAGGCATTATGTATCAGAATTATTTTACGAATACTCCATTAGCGACAAAGACGTTGTATGATCTGGTGGACGTAAAACCTGAAGAAAAAGTAATGCTACAAGCTTTATATGAGATTTTTGCGATGAACTATGAGAAGACCCCTCAAGCCGCTGAACGAGCTAAACAGATGCTAATTACGGATTATCCTTATACCTCATATGCAGAGTTTGCCAGAAATCCTAAAAACAATTCATTTGTAAAATCTTCCGTTGATGTAGAAAATGAATATACAAAGGCGTATGAATTGTTTGAATCGGAAAAATTTCAGGAGAGTAGGGAAGTCATAGATCAAGTCATCCAGAAAAATCCGAAGGATGCTCTTGTTCCTAAATTATTTCTTCTCAATGCTTTCAATTCTGGTAAAACGAGTGGGAAAGAGGTAATGATATTACAATTAGAACAAATTGCACTTAATTATTCTAAAACTCCTGAAGGAATAAAAGCCAAAGAAATGTTGAATTACTTAAAAAGTGATATCGGTTTTCAAGCCATGGATAATAAAGGTAATTCAGTTCCTCAGCAGCTTCAAAATAATAATATTCCCAACCAACCAGCTGTTAATCCTATGGGAGTTCCCCAAAAACCACCTGGAAGTGGAGAAAATAACAATACAAATTCGGTTCCTCAAAAACCGCAATTAAAATAAAAAGAAAAGCGAAGATTAATCTTCGCTTTTCTTCTTTTTCACTCCTTGAAAATCTTTCAAATAAAATGGTTCAAAGTAAGCTACATCTTCAAACTCTTTTTTATTTATTTTTTCCAAGGTTTTCTTTATTAAGTATTTTGATGAAGGAAAAATATTTTCATTAAAATCGGCATTCGGAAGCTGGAGAACCTCTTTGGCTTTTTTTGCTCCATCTCCCACAAATATTATTTTTTTATCTCTATATTCTTGAAAAGTAGCATCATCTAAAATTTTAGCTTCTGTACCTATCTTTTCTTCTCCTGTATTACCGTCATAAACCGCCATATATACTTCCATTCTCCTTGCATCGATTAAGGGTATTATATAATCATAGTTTTGTCCTAAAAAGGGTTCTATCATGCTTTCAAGAGAATTCACTGCAATTAAAGGAATTTTTAACCCATAACAAAAGCCTTTTGCAGAGGCTGCACCAATTCTTAGCCCTGTGTAAGATCCGGGACCCTTACCTAAAGATATTGCTTGTATTTCTTTTAAAGAAATTTCGGCTCCTTCCAAAGCCCATTCTACAAATGTATGGAGGCTTTCCGATTGTTTATAATTTTCAGAAGTTTCTTCACAAAGGCATAATAACTTTTCATTATCAGAAATTGCTACCGAACAATTCTTTGAAGAGGTTTCAAGGTATAAAATTTTCATTTCTTTATTTTAAACTGATGCATTTTGCTCTCACAAAAATGTCTTTTATTTTTTGCAAATTTATGGGTTTATTTTTATACTCTGCCGACTCCAAAGTTTCCATACCGATTTCTCTTTTCTCCATATCTCCAGTAATGCCAATACCATTTCAAAATCTTGATTTTTATACGTTCCTGATACTTTGACTTTTCTTCTAATACTTACAACTTTCTTATATTCTTTGCATTCTGAGATTTCGATTTGTATAATCTTGTTATACCTAATTTTTTGTGATGCAAAGTCTTCTTTAAAATTATTCAACCTCTGCACCCAACCATTGGAATGTCCAAAAGAAACATCAGCACACAAAAGATCTACAATGTTAGCATCATTATTTTGCATGTAAGAATCTAGAAGATGAATTCTTTCTGTAAGTTCTGATAGATCACAAAAAGTTTTTTTCTTTTGGCCATTACACACCATAAGAAAGAAAAAGAGAATGATGAATAATAAAAATTTCTTCAATTTATTTTCTATAAATTGTTCTCGGTTCAGCTTGGGCTGTAGGATAAATTGTCATATCAGATACACACATATGTTGGGGCGCATTTATACAATAGGCAATTGCATCTGCTATATCTTCCGCTTTTAAAGCTTCATAGCCTGCATATACATTTTCAGCTCTTTCATTATCACCTTTGAATCTTACCAAAGAGAAATCAGTTTCTACAGCTCCCGGTTGGATATTTGTAATTTTAATTCCGAATTCGGTGAGTTCAATTCTCATTCCTTCAGAAATGACATCCACTGCTTTTTTGGTTGCACAATATACAACACCATTTGCGTACGTCTGCCTAGCAGCCACTGAGCTAATGTTTATAATATGGCCTACATTTCTTTCTTTCATAGTAGGTATTACCATTTTAGAAACATAAAGAAGTCCTTTTACATTTCCATCAATCATGGAATCCCAATCATCAGTCTTACCCGATGATAAAGGATCTAAACCGTGGGCATTCCCAGCATTATTAATTAAGACATCAATATTTCTCCAATTTTCAGGAAGCGAATTCATTGCATTTTCTACTTCTTCTAAATTCCTGACATCAAATTTTAAACTAAATATTTCGGTAATAGATAACAATTCTGTTTTCATTGATTCTAAGACGTCAATTTTCCTTCCACAGATAATAATTCTATTTCCTTGCTTTGCCAGAAGTTCTGCTGTAGATTTTCCAATTCCAGAAGTAGCTCCGGTGATCAATATTGTTTTCATAAATACATGTAGTAATATATCCTAGTAAGATAATTATATTCCTTTATATGTTAAATTAATGGGCATCCAATGCTTCAAAAGCATCCGTTATATGATTAATAAGTAATTTTTCTTTTTCGTTACGAAGGACAGCAATAATATCAAATCTTACTTCATTATTTTTATTAAACTTCTCAAGATAATTATTTGCAGCAAAAACTATTGATTTAATTTTTTTCTTATCCACTGCTTCTTGAGGTAATAAGAAAACATCTGTAGAGCGAGCCTTTACTTCAGTAAAAATAATGAGATTATCTTTTTCCGCAATAATGTCAATTTCAGATTTTTGAAAACGGAAATTTCTTGCTAGAATTGTATATTCTTTTTCTTTAAGAAAATCAACGGCTAAATCTTCTGCCTTTTTACCAAAATCATTATGAGAAGCCATAAAAATTTAACCTATTTAGAACTCAATCTTTATGGTGTCCTGTACTTCCATCTTAACATTACCTCCAATAATAAGAGGTCTATTATCTTTAATATGTCCATTTGGAAATCCAAAAACGACGGGGAATTTGTATTTTGAAATTCTTTCAGAAATTAATTTATATACAAATGGATCGAAGCTCTCTTCATAACTCTTATTCTCTTTTTGATCTCCCATATTAGTCATTCCTCCCACAATAAGCCCTTTAATTTTATTAAAAACTCCAGAAAGATCAAGACTCATTATCATCCGATCTAATGCATAAAAGTTTTCACCAATATCCTCAATAAATAAAATCTTATCTTTAAATGTAAAAGAATATTTAGTTCCTAACAGTGCGTAAATGAGTGCTAAATTCCCCCCAATTAATTGCCCTTCAATATTTCCTTTTTTATTAAAAACATTCGATTTTAAATTATAGATTGGTGTTTTACCTTTTAGAATATCAAAAATTAAATCATAGCTCTTTTCAGTAACTCCAAAGCTTGAAGTTTTAACAGTTTGTCCATGAATGGAAGCAAATCCTTTTTTCAATAAATAACTTTGGATAACAGTATTGTCCGAATAACCAATATACCATTTAGGATGTTTTACAAATCCTTTCAAATTCAAATGTTGAATAAGGTGTTGACATCCATATCCACCTCTTGAAGCCCATATTGCAGATATTTCCTTATCATTTAAAGCCCAGTTGATATCTTTTATTCTTTCCTGTTCTGTCCCTGCGTAATTATAACCATTGGAGAATTTAGTATATAAATGTTCCCCAATAATAGGTTCAAAACCTTTACTTTTTATCATATTAATTCCCTTTTCAAGCTGAGTAAGATCTACAGCTCCTGCCGGAGAAATGATAGCAATTTTATCCCCTTTTTTCAGTGGATTTGGAAAGAGGTTCTCATTCATTTAGATTTCTGATATTTTATTTCTTTTTTTTCTGCTTCTTCCAATTTTTTATCAAATTGGTTAAATTTTTTGAAACTTTGTAAAAATATAAAGAAGCTAAATACAATAAGTATTCCGCCTACAATTCGTCTAATTTTGTTTGCTAATTTTTGTGTAAGCTTATCGTGAAACTGTTTCGCTAAAAATATTTTGGCGAGATCTATACATAGATAAGTGATAATTACAATACTGATATATAGTATAAAACTTTCAGTATCAGGATATTGATTTCTTACCGAAATTACTGTTACCAGCCAAAATAGAATAACTCCTACATTTAAAAGATTAAAGAAAAAACCATTAATAAAAGTCTTAAAATAATTCTGATTAATAATTCTCTCTTCTCCCGGCATATGCATTTTGGTTTTGGTAACCATCATTACAATTCCATATATAAAAATCAAAATGGAAGTGATTCTATAAAAACCAGGATGCTTATCAATAAGCGTTACAATATCAGCACTTGCATAATAAGCTGCCAAAATACATAGTAAATCTGCCGAAATTACTCCTATGTCCAATGCTAAAGCATGGCGTGGGCCTCTAGAAAAGCTGGTTTCAATTAATAGGAAGAAAATAGGTCCTATAAAAACCAGGCTCAACATAAAGCCTAATATAATAGCAGAAAGTATAAGTTCAAACATTCAATTGTTATTTAAAATGAAAAATTTTTCATTCCACTTTACACAAAGTTAGCCTTTATGATCCAATTAATCAACTATCTTAAAATCGAGCTGTTTTTGGATCAAATTTGCTTTCACAACTTTTATCTGTACTTGATCTCCAAGTTGGTATTTTTTACCATGTCTTGTTCCATAAACTGCATGATTTTTAGCATCGTACATATAAGAATCATCCACTAAATCTCTTAATTTAATTAATCCTTCCGCACCATTTTCTGGAATTTCTACCCAAAAACCAAATTCTGCCACTCCCGAAATTACTCCATTGAAAGTTTCTCCCAAATGTTTTTCCATAAACTTCACCTGCATAAATTTGATAGAATCTCTTTCTGCATCCGCTGCCAGTCTTTCCATTGAACTACAATGTTTTGCCTTTTCCTCCAATTCAGGTTTGCTTGGAGACTTTCCTCCATCCAAATAATGCTGAAGTAACCTATGCGCAATCAAATCCGGGTAACGTCGAATGGGAGAGGTAAAGTGTGTATAATATTCAAAACCAAGGCCATAATGACCTATCGGTTCGGTAGAATATACAGCTTTACTCATACTTCTCATCGCCAATGTTTCAATCATATTTTCTTCCCCTTTTCCTTTTACATCGTGAAGTAATTTATTTAAAGATTCAGCTACTTTTTTTGTATTTGCCAGATCCATCTTATATCCAAAAGTAGAAACAAAATCCCTTAAAGATTCAAGCTTAGCAGGATCCGGATCGTCATGCACTCTATAAATAAAAGTATTTTGAGTAATATCTCCTTTTCTATTTAAAGAAACGAATTCAGAAACTTTTTTATTGGCCAAAAGCATAAATTCTTCAATTAAATGATTCGAATCTTTACTTATTTTAAAATAAACGCCAATCGGTTCATTATTTTCATCAAGATTAAATCTAACTTCACTTCTATCAAAAGTAATCGCCCCATCTTTAATCCTTTTTTGACGCATGATCTTCGCCAACTTATCTAAAACTAAAATTTCTTCAGCTAAATCACCTTTATGGGTTTCAATTCTTTCTTGAGCTTCTTCATAAGTAAATCTTCTATCAGAATGAATAACCGTTCTACCAAACCACTGTTTCTGAATTTCTGCATTATCATTCAATTCAAAAACTGCTGAGAATGTAAATTTATCTTCATGTGGACGAAGTGAACAAACATCATTACTCAAAACTTCCGGCAACATGGGAACAACTCTATCTACCAAATAAACAGAGGTAGCTCTTTCATATGCTTCATCATCTAAAATAGTTCCAGGAATTACATAATGAGAAACATCCGCAATGTGAACCCCAATCTCCCAGTTTCCACTTTCTAATTTTCTGATAGATAAAGCATCATCAAAGTCTTTAGCATCTTTGGGATCAATCGTAAAAGTACAAATACCACGCATATCCCAACGTTTTGAAACCTCTTCATCGTTGATACTTCTATCAATCTTATCAGCATCTCTTTCCACTTCCTCAGGAAATTCATAGGGTAGACCATATTCTGCAAGGATGGAATGTATTTCTGTTTCATGTTCTCCCGGAGCTCCTAAAACTTGAATAATTTCACCTTCCGGATTTTTATCTCCTGGTTTCCATTCTGTCATTTTAACAATAACCTTATTTCCATCTTCGGCTCCTCCAAATTTTCCTTTTGGAATAAAAATATCTGTATTGATCGCTTTTTTATCACACACAACAAATCCAAAATCTTTATGCGCTACCATTTGAAGTGTTCCCACAAATTCGGTTCTGGTCCTTTCCAAAACTTCCAAAACTGATCCTTCAAGCTTTTTGCCTTTATAATGATAGGTTATTATTAAGACCTTATCGCCCTGCAAAGCATCTTTCACATTTTTGGAATGAATAAAAATATCTTCTTCTAATCCTTCTACACTTACATAAGCATTTCCTGATTGATTGAAATCAATAATTCCGGTTAAAGTTCCTGCAATTTTCAGATTCACTATATATTTTCCTCTTTCTGCTTCTTTAATTTTTTCCGAAGCTTGAAGTTTGTGCAGAGCTTGTACTACAAGTTCTCTTTGTCTAGGATTTTTATAATCTATTCCATCTGAAATTTGTTTATAATTATAAATCTTTGTTGGATTTACATTCATGAAACGCAAGATTAATCTTCCAATTTCCATGAGTTTAAGTTCATTTTTATGACTTATATATTTTCTTTTTTTTGACATTTTAATTTTATTTAAATTCTTTAGGCTAAAATAAGATTAACCATTTTTGAGCTCATATTGAGTCATAAATTATCCTTAATGACCAATATAATAATCTCTTATTTTTAACAACAGCAATTTTCCTTCCACTACCTATAAAAGATTTTGTTTTGTAAAAAAATATTGCAAATATAAAGAGGAGGAAAAACCTTTTGAATCTTTTTTGAAATAGTTAATAGGTTTAACAGAAATTATTTCTAGAGATGCACAAATATACAAAATAAATAATAAATAAGGCTTGTAATATGATTTACAAGCCTTTATATTTTAACAAAATGCAATTTTATCAACTCTGTTTTGATGTCTTCCTCCTTCAAAATCGGTAGAAAGGAACTTGTCTACGATCTCTATTGCAATTTCCTTTGAAATAAATCTAGCAGGAATTGAAATCATATTAGCATCATTATGCTGTCTAGCTAATGTAGCAATATCGGGCATCCAACAAAGTGCACATCTAATTTTTTGATGTTTGTTTGCAGTAATTTGAACTCCATTTCCACTTCCGCAAATTAAAATGCCTAATTCATTTTCTCCATTTTCAATTGATACTGCTGCAGGATGTACAAAATCCGGATAATCCACACTGTCTGTGGAAAACGTTCCAAAATCCTGAATTTCAAAATTTTCCGAAAAATACTTCTTAACAATCTCTTTATATTCATACCCTGCATGATCAGCAGCAATAGCAATTTTTCTTTTCATTTTTTACTTTTATTTTACTTATTATAAATATATAATTTTTTAAATCTTTAATACAAAGTTACGGTAAATCCAAATTCAATTCTTTGTTTTGTAAGGTTTTGCATTAAAAATCTTACATTGAAGAAATAGGCTATATATAAGATACTTACTATTTTAGCAAATATCTTAAGCTCTATTTCGATTGATACCCGTAATTAAAGCTATCCTGTAAACTATTTTTAGATTAATAGAAAAATCTAAAAAAGATCAAAATCATTTGAAAAACGAAGAGTACAATCATTTTATATCTTAAGTAGTAATTTTCTTATTTACAATAAATTACATATTTCCATACAATGTAAAACATTGGAATTCAATATATTTTTGACTTCCAACACAAAAAAATTCTTTTACTCAGAAATTGTTAATTACTATCTGATAAAATGTTAAAATCAATGTGAATAACTGTGGAAAACTTTGTTAAAATAATTGTTTCCTACAATTTAAAAATTCAGTAATGAAAATACTCTCCAAAAATTCTTAGAAAAATTTTCAAAAACTTTCTTTCAAATTTTCTCTAGTTTTTCCATAAATCAGTTATTAATAATTAGAATTGGGGAAAAGTTATCCATATCTGTTAGTAAGTACTAGAAAAATCAGATTTACAATGAATTAAATTGTTAATTAAATATGAATTTCATTTAAATTATATGTTATAAAGTTTTATAAGAAAAGTTATCCCCTAAATTCACATCACTCAACAACAATAACAAGTACTTTTTTTTAGAAAGATTAAATTGTTGCTTATTGGGTGTTGGGTCGTCGGGAATTTTTTTTGATAACTTTTATAAAGTTGCAGCTTTTCAAAAATTTTAAAATCTTACATTTGTGAAACGATAATTCAACGATATTTATGAAAACAATCAATGATTTCAATTTTAAAGATAAAAAGGCTCTAGTGAGAGTTGATTTTAATGTTCCACAGGATGATCAGCTAAAGGTTACGGATAATACAAGAATTGTTGCTGTAAAATCTACGGTGGATAAAATTTTAGATGACGGAGGTGCTGTAATACTTATGACCCATCTCGGAAGACCTAAAGGTGAAATCAAAGATGAGTTTTCTCTTAAGCATATTTTGGATGAAGTTTCCCATGTTTTAGGTCGAGAGGTAAAATTTGTGAATGATTGTGTAGGAGAGGATGCTGAAAAGGCAGCTTCTGAGTTAAAATCTGGAGAGATTCTTTTATTGGAAAATTTAAGATTTCATAAAGAAGAAGAAAAGGGAGATGAATCTTTTGCTAAACAGCTTTCAGGATTAGCGGATGCATATGTCAATGATGCTTTTGGTACGGCGCATAGAGCACATGCGTCAACAGCGGTTATTGCTCAATTTTTTAATTCAACTAAGTTTTTCGGTTTATTAATGGCTCAGGAACTTAAAGCTATTGATAGGGTATTAAAGAGTGGTGAACGTCCTGTTACTGCAATACTTGGCGGATCTAAAGTTTCAACTAAAATAACCATTATAGAAAATATTTTGCCTGCAATTGATAATTTAATTATTGGTGGTGGAATGGCTTTTACTTTTATTAAGGCATTAGGAGGTAAAATTGGCAACTCATTGGTGGAAGAAGATAAGCTGTCTTTGGCTATTGAAATTTTGAATAAGGCTAAGCAGCATAATGTAAAAGTATATCTTCCTTCAGATACGATAATTGCAGAAAGCTTCAATAATGAAGTCGAAAGAAAAGAAGTTGATATCTATTCAATACCTGAAGGATGGATGGGATTGGATGCTGGTTCAAAATCAAGGGATAAATTCAATGATGTTATTTTAAATTCTAGAACCATCCTTTGGAATGGTCCTATTGGAGTTTTTGAAATGTCAAATTTTGCTGCTGGAACAATAGCCCTTGGAAATAGTATAGCAGAAGCTACAAAACAAAGAGCTTTTTCTTTAGTTGGAGGGGGAGATAGTGTTGCTTTTGTTAAACAATTTGGTTATAGTGATAAAGTAAGCTATGTTTCTACTGGAGGTGGAGCTATGCTTGAAAGTTTGGAGGGATTAGAACTTCCTGGAGTTGCGGCGATCAATAATTAATTAATTTTAATTATATACATTTAGAATCCACTTAATTTTAAGTGGATTTTTATTTTTATAAATTTGGAAATACTATAATTTTTAAATTTAAGTAAAAAAAGTAAAAATTCGGCTTTCACAATAGTACTTAAAATTGTAAAACTTTTTTTTCCGAGTTATTACTATGTAAATTTGATTTTAAGTTCTAAAAATAGTGTTTTTGTAATTATTCTCTTTTTAACCTCTCTTTTTTTCTTTTTTTCCTATAATTTTTTTTCTTTGAATGGATATTTTGCTATTGGGTTCTTAACTTTTACAAAATATTTTTTCTTTAGAATTTATTTCTATTTCTATTGAAGTTGTTAAATACTTTATAATTTTATTGTCTTGTGAAAGTAGGGAAGTATATATCGGCATATTAATTTTTTAGAGGATAAACTTTAAATAACCTTTTTATAAATCGTTTTATTTTAATGGTTACTAACTTTTTACTAACATATTTGGTACAATTTTTTTATCAGTAAAAAATTTTCTTTCCAAATATGGAGTAGGGGAGTGCTTACATAATAAAACTCGAGAGAAATTCCCGAGTTTTTAATTAATATAGTAAAAAAATGGCCTTTAGAAATGGTACAATTTTCTACTTTCTATTTTTTTTCGATAATATATATCAAACTTGAAAATTGATTGGAAAAAAGGGCTTTTATGTTAGAAATCGTTCCATAGATGATTGCTTTAAGCCAAAAAAGAGGTGATTTTTTATATTTTTCGCTTAGCATGGAGATATAATAGGAATCTAATACTAAAGGTTTTATTTTTCTCATCTTCCAATTGGGTTTCTTTCTAATGAGATTCTCCATTCCGTTTTTTGAAAAATGATAGATATGTCTTGGAACATCATATGCTGCCCAATATTCTTTGTAATGTTTTGCATCATAAGAAGTGGGATTGGGTACTGCAATAATTAATAATCCTTTTTTTTTTAACTTACTATTAAAAATTTCAAGCATCTCATCTTGATTTTCCACGTGTTCAAAAACATGCCAAAGTGTTATTGCATCCAAGCTTTTATCTTTAATAGAAACAATATTATCTATGATTTGGGCTTTTGAAATTTTATTTTGAGCAACTTTTCTTGCATCTATATCAGGCTCATAACCTAATACTTCGAAATCTTTTTCTATGTATTTTACAAACTCTCCGGCACCACATCCATAATCTAGAATTTTTGATCCTTTTTTTATTCTATCTAAAAGAATGGTTTTCTTATATTGTAAATTAAATGATTGCAAAAATTTATAAAGTTTTTCTTTTAGGCTTCCGGCATCTTGATGATGTGAAATATAATCTTCACTTTCATAATATTTGGAAATATTTGATGGAATAGGGGAGGTTTTGAAAACTCCTTTTGTTTCTGTTTCTTTTATTTCAAATATTTCTTGTGATAGAAAATGATCTTTTATTTTCATTTAATTTGTTATCGTTTATATTGAGAAACTAATATAATAAAAGTTTTAAAAGACTAATAAGTATCTTAATTTTTGTTTATATTATATATATGTTTCACGTGAAACATATTTTAATTATCGTCCTAAATAGACCAATAAAACATTTATATCGGCTGGTGAAACGCCACTAATTCTTCCTGCTTGAGCTATAGTTTTTGGTCTTACGTTTGACATTTTTTGTTTTGCTTCTGAAGAAAGGCTTGATATTTTTGAATAATCAAAATCTTCTGGAATTTTAATATTTTCTAAACGGTTAAGTTTAGCTACATTTTCTTTTTCTTTTTCAATGTATCCTTTATATTTGATATTTACTTCTGCTTGCTCTCGTATTTCATCATTATAAGTAGAAGATACATCTTTTATGAACTCAATATCTTCTAATTTTTCTAATGTCATATTTGGCCTTGTAAGGATTTGCGCTGCTCTATATGCCTGGTCAACAGGGCTACTTTCTATGGTTTTTAAAATAGGATTGATAATTCCTGGTTTTAAAGAAGTTTCTCGTAGAAAGGTCTCAAGTTCTTGACTTTTAGATATTTTGTCATTTACCTTTTGTAACCTATCTTCTTTTGCTAATCCCAATTGGTAGGCCTTTTCAGTTAATCTGATATCCGCATTATCTTGTCTTAAAAGTAACCTATATTCTGCACGAGATGTAAACATTCTATAGGGTTCTTCCGTACCTTTTGTTATCAAATCATCAATTAAAACCCCTATATAAGCTTCATCTCGGCTTAGAATGAATTCATCCTTTTCATGTACTTTATTATGAGCATTAATACCAGCTATTAGACCTTGACCAGCCGCTTCTTCGTATCCAGTAGTACCATTTATTTGTCCTGCAAAATATAAATTTTCAATTAATTTTGTTTCCAAAGTATGATTTAGCTGGGTAGGAGGGAAGTAGTCATACTCTATAGCATAACCTGGACGAAAGACTTTTACATTCTCAAAACCTGGAATTTGTTTCATTGCTTTGATTTGAATGTCTTCTGGAAGGGAAGAACTGAATCCATTTACATATATCTCAATGGTTTTCCAGCCTTCTGGCTCTACAAATAATTGATGTCTATTTCTTTCTGCAAAACGGTTAATTTTATCTTCTATACTTGGGCAGTATCTTGGACCTAAACTTTGAATTGTACCATTAAACATTGGACTTCTATCAAATCCTTCACGTAAAATATCGTGTACTATTTCATTGGTATAAGTAATATGACAACTTAATTGTTTAGTTAATTTTGGAGTATCTAGATAGCTGAATTTTTTAGGATTTTCATCTCCTTTTTGTTCTTCCATTTTGGAGTAATCCAAACTTCTACCATCTACTCTTGGAGGGGTTCCCGTTTTCATTCTGCCAGCTTCAAAGCCTAAAGAAACGAGCTGTTCAGTAATACCAAATGCTCTTGGTTCTCCCATTCTTCCTCCTCCCAATTGTTTATCACCAACATGTATTAGTCCATTTAGAAAAGTACCATTGGTAAGAACTACAGAACGTCCTTTTATCTCAATTCCTAATGAAGTAACAACCCCTGTGATTTTGTTATTATCAACAATAAGCTGTTTCACCATATCCTGAAAGAAATCGAGGTTTGGGGTATTTTCTAATGCTAATCGCCATTCTTCTGCGAAGAGCATTCTGTCATTTTGAGTTCTTGGAGACCACATAGCAGGGCCTTTGGAAAGGTTAAGCATTTTGAATTGAATTGCTGATTTATCTGCTACAATTCCTGAATATCCTCCCATTGCGTCAATCTCTCTTACAATTTGGCCTTTTGCTATTCCCCCCATCGCTGGATTGCAGCTCATCTGTCCGATAGTCTGCATATTCATTGTAATGAGTAGGGTTTTTGAGCCCAAATTAGCAGCAGCAGCAGCAGCCTCACATCCGGCATGTCCTGCACCTACTACAATTACATCATATATTTCTGATATCATCTCTCTATTGCTTGTTTTAAGCCTTATTTTTTTATTTTCTTAATAAATGTTTCACGTGAAACATCTTTTAAATTAACGAGTCTAAATCGTGTCTTTGATGTCTTATTTAGCATTAATTGTAGCGTATATTGAATCTTTTTTCGCAAGACTAAGTAGCGAATAGAAACAGAAAAATTAAAATTCTAAAAATAATTTTAAAAGCTTAATTATACTTTGCTAAATAAAAATCTTCTTTGCTTCGCATTACCTGTTCTTCTTCTTCTGTTTTATCTTTGTATCCTGAAAGATGAAGAATACCATGAGCCAAAACTCTTCTTAATTCTTCTTCATACTCTTTGGATAGAGTAGAGGCGTTATCGGAAATGCGTTGCAAAGATACGAAAATCTCTCCGCTTATTGTTTTTCCTTTTACATAGTCGAAGGTTATAATATCAGTATAGTAATCGTGCTGTAAATACTCTTGATTAATTTTTAATAGATATTCATCATCACAGAAAATGTAATTGATTTCACCTAGTTTTTTTTCTTCGGAAAGAATAATATCTTCCAACCATTTTTTATAATCTGTATTTACAGATTGTGGTAAATTTTCGTAAAAAAAATGTATCATTGTTTTAAAACCAGTGCCCTAAAATAACACTGAATATGCCTTTTTGATTATTTTTAAGAGAGTGGCTAAAATTTACTTTTATTTGTCCGAAGGGAGATTTATAACCTGCTGTTATTCCCAAAGAACTATAATTTAATTTTACGGTATCTTCAAAATTGATATTATCTGATAAATTAGCCAATGTAAAATTTCCTGTTAAAAAATAATTTTTATTAAATTTGAATTGAAGATCATTAGAGACCATCACTACATTATTTGCATTTAGCTGCGCAAAGTAAAAACCACTAAATGTTTTAAAGTTGGCAATATTTTGTTCAAATATTCCTCCTAATCGATATTTGTAGAATTCAGAAAGCTCTGGACCTATTGTGAGCCCTCCATAGAGTTTAAATCTATAAGTAAATTGTTTTGAAAGAGGAAGATTTATTCTTATATCTGCTTTAATTTGAACGGGCTTATCTTGCATTTCTGAGCTCAATAAATCTATTACTTTACCCTCTGCAGATAAATAGAACCCTCTTGTAGGAATATCCTTGTCATCTTGAGTATCACTTTTTAAAAATGCATATGCATTTAAAAATCGACTTGATCTCTTGTTTATTCCATTCATTTCCGCCTCAAAATAGTCATGGCTTACTCCTGCTCCAATAGCAAATTTATCTTTCCATACAGATTGAATATATGCTTCATTTCTATACCATTTCCAGTCTTCTATATCATTATTGTTTTCATCTTTTAGGCTAAAGTTCATTCCGGATGAATAAATACCAAAACCGGGAATATATCCATTATCGATGAAATAGTTTAAATAATATCTGGTTTTATCACCTACAACGAAATCTAATGATAAGTTTGTATTTCTAAATAATAATCTCTTTGCTGAATAATTTAATAATAAACCCGTTTTGAAGACTTCATCATAATGTAATCCAAATTTGAAAAAATGACGTGTGTTGTCTTCTGTTACATATAATTTTAAATAGTTTTTATCATCTTTTGGAATAATGTCATAATTGATAAATCTATAATTATTGGTGGCAACTAATTTATCTATCATTTTGTTTATGTTTCCATAGGTTTGTAGAGAGGGGAGACGTAGTCCCATTTTTCCTAAAACATAGTTTTTTTCATAGATTTTCCCCCCTTCTAAGGAAAGACTATCTATTTTGTATACATTAGAATATATTGGATTTGTGCGTTCTCTAATGCGTTGAAAAGACCTTTTTGGGAGCTCATCTAAGATGCTCATATATTTTAAACCTTCAGCATAGCCACTATCTAGGATTTTTTTCTTTTCTGCATAACTTGTGGCACTCATACCTTTCAAGTTAGGTTTAATATTTATATCAGTATATTTGTATTGATATTTTGTATCTTTTTTAATTCCAAAATCAATTATTTGATTAAGAATAGTAATAATATTGTTTAAATCCTCTCTTTTTGATAAGTCTTGATTAAGGTCTACACCAATAACAATATCAATTCCTTTATCCTTTAGTGGTTTTGATGGATAATTTACGGTCATAGCTCCATCGATATAGATACTATCTCCAATTTTAACAGGATCCATTAATGATGGAAAGGCAGAACTAGCCATAATAGACTGCACAAGATCGCCCTTTTCAAAAATTTTCATATTACCTGTTTCCAGATTGGTAGCTACACACATGAAGGGAATAGGTAACTGAGAAAAATCATTAATATTAGCTACATTTTTAAAGAGCTCTTTAAGCAAGTATACATTTTTTTGCCCTGTACTTATTGAAGATGGAAGCGTAATTTTTCCATTATTTATTGGAATAGATAAAAGATATTTATCTACAGATTTATTAAAAAAACTAGATTCTTGTCTAGATTTAGGATCTAATATTAAGGAAAAGAAGTCAGTATCCATTACTATTTTTTCAATTTCTTTTCCAGAGTATCCTGATGCATATAATCCTCCTACAATTGATCCCATACTGGTACCTGCAATATAATCTACTTTAACCCCTAATGAATCCAATATTTTAAGTACTCCTACATGAGCAAAACCTTTAGCTCCTCCTCCTGCAAGTGAAAGCCCAATTTTTGGATTTTCGGGAATGACCAGACCTTTTTTTACCTGAGAATGAATTAAAAGTAATTGAAATATGAATAAAAGGATTAGTAGCTTTCTCATAATTAATCTTTTATATAAATACGTTTTACTCGGGGTGAAATAGAAGTTAATACTTCATATGTTATAGTATTACAATATTCTGCAAACTCTTTTAAAGTCGGTTTTGCATTGAATATAGTTACAACATTGCCTTCTTTTACGTGAGGAATATTATCTACATTAATCATCATCATATCCATACATATATTTCCTACAATGGGAGCTAATATTTTATTAACCCCAACATTTCCTACCTGATTTCCAATTAATCTAGGTATTCCATCGGCATATCCTACAGGAATGGTGGCTACCTTTGTTAGATGATCTGTTTTAAACTTTCTGCTATAACCAATTGATTCTCCATTCTCAACCATAGATATCTGTGAAATTACGGTTTTAAAGCTTACCACAGAATGCAATTGTTTTTGTATTTGATTATTTGAAGATTCTCCCAACATTCCAATTCCAATCCTTACCATATTATATTGGTAATCCGTATAGTTTGTTATTCCTGATGAGTTTAAAATATGCCGTATAGGTTTATATCCTAATCTTTCAATTAAATAGGATGAATTGTATTCAAAAGCCTTTAATTGATTCAATGTAAACTCTTTTTCCTGAGGCATATCTGAAGATGACAAATGGCTAAAAATACTCTTAACCTTCAATTTTTTATCCTGTAAAATTTCACCGAGTTGATCTAACTCATGTTTTTTAAACCCAAGACGATGCATTCCGGTTTCCAGCTTTATATGTATGGGGTATTTTTTGTCGTTACCCGTTTTCTGAACCGAATCATAGAATAATTCTAAAACCCTTAGGCTATAAATTTCCGGTTCTAGATTATACTCAATTATTGTGTCATAACTATGTTGCTCCGGATTCATGACCACAATGGGAGTTGTGATCCCCTTTTTTCGAAGTTCAACACCTTCATCTGCAAATGCCACTCCAAGATAATCGATATGATGATGTTGCAGAAATTCTGATATCTCATAACTACCTAAACCATAAGCGTTTGCTTTTACCATTGCCATCATTTTGGTCGTTGGTTTTAGTAACGATTTGTGATAGTTAATATTGTGAAGGATGGCATTTAAGTTAATTTCTAAAACAGTATCATGTTTTCGTAGCTCTAGAATATCTTTAAGTTTTTCAATTTCAAATTTTCTAGCTCCTTTTAATAAGATAATTTGATTTTCAATTTCTGTAAGATATTTACTCTCAATTAATTCTTGGGTATTAATGAAAGTAAATGTTTTAGACTTAAATAAATCACTAAATTTTGATATAATGTCTCCTATTAAGAAAACGGTATCAAATTTTTGTTCATTTACAAGCTCTGAGACTTCTTCGTACAGTTCTTGTGAGTTAGAATTTACCCCCATGATATCAGTTAATACTAGTGATTTCCCACGTTTATTATACTCATTAAGGAACTGAAGAGCTGTTTTTAAAGAATCTAAATCGAGATTGAAAGAATCATTGATTACAATATTGTTTTTAATTCCTTCAATGGCTTCTAAGCGCATTTCTACTGCCTTAAGAGAGTTGATTTTATCAATAATTTTTTTATTATCAATCTTCAGCTCTTTTAATACGGCTACAAGGGCTAAAGCGTTGGTTAAAGTAACTTCATCTCTTTGATAAACCGGGAAGCTAATTTCTTCATTAAAATATTGAACAATAATATCTTCGTTTTTTGAAATATTATTTTTTATAAAAACTTGATTTTCTTTTTTAAAACCGTAGGAGATTAATTTTTTACTTCCATAGCATTTTTTTATTATTTCATCAACCAATACATTATCACCATTGTAAATTATGACTTCAGAGTTTTTAAAAAGTTTTACTTTTTCATTAATTAATTCCTCTTCTGAACTGAAATTCGCTATATGTGCTGTTCCAATATGAGTAAGGAGACCAATTTGAGGATGGAAAATATTTTCTAGTTTTTCCATTTCATGAGGTTGAGAAATTCCTACTTCAAAAATTCCTAATTTCTGTGAATTATTAATTTGAAAAATAGAAAGAGGAAGCCCTATTTGAGAATTAAAACTTTTCGGGCTTTTTACCGTTGGAAGTTCATTCCAAATACATTGGTAAATCCATTCTTTTAATATAGTCTTACCATTACTTCCTGTAATACCAATTGATCTTAAATGAGATTGTTCGAAGTGATATTTTGCTAATTTTTGAAGAAAGGATATCGAATTTTCAACAATAATCCATGTAATGTTTTCAAATTGAGGAAAGTGATGTTCTGAAATAATTATATTAATTCCCCGATTAATTGCAGATTCTATAAATTTTTCTCCTGAATTTTTAGGAGTATTAACAGCAATAAATGCGGTATGCTTAGTAGAGTAGATAATTCTACTGTCGAAAGCAATATTTTTGATTATTAAACTATCATCACCCATCATTTTTGAATGAGTGATATCTACAATTTGTTTTACGGTATAGTTCATTCGTAACCTTCTCCTTATATTTTACTTTTAATAATTATTTTAATAAGATTTAAGTCTCAATTAAAATATTATTTTTCTTTATTTGAAAGTACTTCATCAATAAAGACACGACGGCTTACAGCCTCATAACTTTCTGTTTCACCCAGTTCTACCAAATTCTTTCCTTTGGAAATTCTCATAGAATAATTGGCCAGATTACCTGTTCTTTTGCAAATAGCATGGACTTTTGTAACATATTCTGCGGTGGCCATTAAATGAGGCATTGGCCCAAAAGGGCGTCCTAGAAAATCCATATCTAATCCCGCAATAACGACTCTTATCCCGCTATTTGCCAGCTTATTAGCTACTTCTACAATTCCTTGATCAAAAAACTGAGCTTCGTCAATTCCTACCACATCACAGCGAGAAGCCAATAATAGAATTTCATTAGGATTTTCCACCCCTGTACTACGAATTTTATTCTGATTGTGAGACACCACACTCTCTTCAGAATATCGTGTATCTAGCTTAGGCTTAAAAATTTCTACATTTTGTCCTGCCATTTCTGCTCTTCGCAATCTTCGAATTAGT
Source organism: Chryseobacterium potabilaquae (assembly GCF_902728265.1). Taxonomy (GTDB): domain Bacteria; phylum Bacteroidota; class Bacteroidia; order Flavobacteriales; family Weeksellaceae; genus Chryseobacterium; species Chryseobacterium potabilaquae. Next base: position 112,206 of record NZ_CACVBR010000008.1, on the reverse strand, counting down.
TCTTCAGTTTTCCCAGAAAACATAGAACCACAAATAACTTCCATCCAACCACTTTGTTTGGAATGATTAATTGTATTTTCTAAAAACATTTGTTAAATTAGCCGTATATTTTTAAGATCAAAAATAAGCAATTTTAACAAGATTCTTATATGTATAACATCCAAGATTTAAAGGAAAAAATTTTTTTTGAATCCCGGAATATTATTAATATTCTGGAGAAAATAGATAATGTAGATGGATTGCTATCTAAGCAGAATCTTGTAGATGAGCTTGCTGGTAAGATTAATTTTCTAAAATTATTAGAGAAACATATCGAATATTTTACATTCGAAAATAGTTCTAATTTCAATAATAGTGATAATCAGAATTCTGAAAATGTGCTGATAAAGGATGAAGTAGGTTTGAATGAACGTAGTAAAATTGATGAAAATCAAGTTGGATTTTTTTCAAATGAAGTTACAGAGGAGGAAGCTATTTTTAATAATCAGCTCAATGAGATTGTAGAAAAAGAACTCCATGAAAGAATTATTAATTTTGTGGAAGAAAGTAATGCATCAGGGATTAATGAAACCTCTGGTGATGAAGAGAATGAATTTCATAATGGGGTAATTGAAGAATGTATTTCAGATCATCGATTAGAGGATATTAATGAAAATAATTTATCAGATTATGATCATGGTCATTCACTTTTTGTTGAAGAAGAGAGAATTTTGACTAATTCAGAATTTGAAAATGATAAACATAAGAATTTATCTAACGATCAAGTAACGGAAGATCAATTGACTTTTAGTAATCAACTTAATGAGCTTAATGAATTTGAAAATCAAATTTCTGATGATGATGAAGGAAGTCTAAACAATTTTGATGATGAAGAAGAAATCATTGAAAATCGTTTTGAAGCTACTATGAAAGAAGAATCTCCAAAAATTACAGAAACAATATCAGGTATTTTTGGAACAGAGGCTTTAGAAGAAGAAATATTAATTGAAGAAAATGAAGAATCATATATCGCTTCCACTATTGTAATTGAACAAATAGAAATAGATAATGATGTTTCGAATATTGAGAATTTGCTAAGCGAAATTAAAAAAGAATCTATAGAAGAAAAGAATGAAGCATCTATTCTTGCGGAAATCAATGATAGAAGAAAACGATCTGATCTTACAGATAATACTCAATATACCAATCCGAATGAGAATTTTGAAAACCTAGAAGAATATCATCATGATAAAAAAATAAAACTTTCGAATATAAAAGGGTTGAAAACTCTTTTCGATGATGATCATTCGGAAGCAGAAAAGGAGGAGGGACATACGCCTCTTATAGAAAGAGCAGTAAAAATACTAAAGACTAATATATCAGCTGAGCATAGAGAGGTGGAAAAAACAAGACCGGAATTTAAGCTTGATCTAAATGACAGAATTGCTTTTTCGCGAACATTATTTGAAGGAAGTCAATCTGAATTGAATGAAGTGGTTTCTATATTGAATAGTTTCAAAAAACTGGAAGATGCTAAAGAATATTTGAGTGACCTCTACTACGAGAAAAAATGGAATAAAGTGGATGAATATGCTCAAAGACTATGGATATTAGTAGAGAATAAATTTTTATAATTTTAATTTTGAGCGGAATCTTATATTTTGTTCCTACCCCTATTGGGAACTTAGATGATATGACTTTTAGGGCAGTAAATGTATTGAAAGAAGTCGATTATATTTTATGTGAAGATACAAGGACTTCAGGAATTCTTTTGAAACATTTTGAAATTTCAAAGCCTCTAAAATCTTATCATCTGCATAATGAACATCAGGCGACAGAAAAGGTAATTTCTGATCTTAAAAATGGCCAAAATATAGCTATTATTACTGATGCAGGAACCCCTGGAATTTCAGATCCCGGGTATTTACTGGGAAAAGCATCCGCAGATCATAATATTGAAATGATTTGTTTACCGGGCGCTACAGCTTTTGTGCCTGCTTTAGTAGTTTCAGGATTGCCAAATAATGAATTTTTATTTGCCGGTTTCTTGCCTCAAAAAAAAGGGAGACAAACAAAATTGAAACAACTTGCCGAAGAAAAGAAAACGATTGTTCTCTACGAAAGCCCACATAAAATCAACACTACTTTAGAGCAGATTAAAGAATTTTTTGGAGAAGAAACTAAAGTGAGTCTAAGTAGAGAAATATCCAAAAAATTTGAAGAAACTAAACGAGGTACAATCAATGAGTTAATTGATTTTTCAAAAAGTAAAACTTTAAAAGGAGAAATTGTTCTTATTGTAAATAATTCTATTTAATTGAAAACACTAATTTTCGTATTATTCTCATCCGTTTGTCTTGGACAATCTGATCAATATAAGCAAATTCTTATCTCAAAAAAACTGGGAAAAGAGATAAGCTCTTATACAAAAGGCTACGGAATTATGGTAAATTCTGGAGGGAAAAAATCTGCTATTGTTGATTCTTTAGGAAAGATTACATTTGAATATCCCTATAAGAGTGAAATAATAAGATTATCTTCTAATAGATTTATTCTAAAGGCTAAAGAAGGTCGTTTCAACGGAAAAACAACGCTTATTGACCCAACGGGAAATCAATTAATTCCTTTTGAAAATTTTAAATATAGAACATGGGAAAGGAAGAATAGGCTTATTTATTCTAAAGCAGGAAAAGATTGTGTATATGATTATGATGGAAATCTGCTAATTCCTTTTTATGATAAAATAGAATTTGCCAGTGAAAATCGTTTTTTTGTAAAAAAAGAAAAAGGATGGTTTATTTATGATTTTGATGGAAGATTGGTGTCTGATAGAGAATTTGAAGAAAATATGCATTTTTATAGGGGAAAAACATACCTCGGGAAAGGAAACTATCAAGGAGAAATAATTGATAATAATGGAGAGGTAGTCAATACTATTTCTAATCATTATATTGATAATATAAATTCATACCCGTATTTGATTACTAAAAATCCCACCAATAATCATTATGGAATAATAGAGGCTAATGAGAATAAGATTGTAGATGAAATATACGATCAGGCATTGGTGGGGCGAGAATATATCTATCTTCTAAAAGAAGATAAGGTAAGTATTTTTTCGAAAGAAGAGAAAAAGGTTTTTCCTACTAATTTTTATTATGTAAATCATTTATTCAATGGGATTTTTAAAACCATTAAAGATTATAATAACCCTAAAATAGCGGTAATTCGTCTTAATGGAGATATTATTTTTCCAAAGGAATATGATATCGTAGAAGCTGTAAAGGTTTTGGGTGAGGATTTCATTTATTTAAGTAAAAATGGAGAAGAAAAGATCGTAAATAGAGATTTACAAAATATATTGGAAGAAGGATATGAAGTAAAACGTATTTTTTCTGATACATTCATTCTTAAGAAAAATGAAATTTTTTATAAATTTTCAGTTAAAGACAGAAAGTATGAAGAATTACCGGACATTATTTCCATAAAAGAAAGTGATTATCTATATTATCCAAAAGACAATTTTCCGGCTGCCATAGTTTGTAAAAATAAGAATAATCTATATGGAGTTTTGAATAGCAATGGAAAAGAAATAATTCCTTTTATTTATGATAATATATTTGAATTTTTTCCGGCCAATGAAATAATTGTTCAAAAAGGAAATAAATATGGTTCTATAAATTTTGATAATGAACCTCTTACAGATATAATATATGATAAGTATTCTTCGGATAATAAAAAGTTGAAACTTACAAAAACTAAAACTTCGGAGTACGTAGAATTTACTTTTTCTGGGAACAGAATATTTTAGAAAAATTTCTTTATATAAAATTCAGTAATTTAATGATATAAAATGCATTAAATAATCATTTTATAATATCTTTGCGGACGATTTGTTTTGATGAAGTTCTATACTACAGATATTCAATCAAATTGATTTAAAGAAAATAATTGTCGTATATATGAAACTATTAGAAGGAAAAGTAGCATTAATTACAGGAGCTACAAGAGGAATCGGAAAAGGAATTGCCCAAGTTTTTGCTGAACAAGGAGCAAAAGTAGCATTCACTTATGCAGGTTCTGTAGACAAAGCCAAAGAATTAGAAGCAACTTTAAGTTCTGTAACTCAAATAAAAGGTTACCAATCTGATGCATCGGATTATGATGCTGCTCAAAAACTAATCGATGAAGTCATTGCAGAATTTGGGAAGATTGATATATTGGTTAATAATGCAGGAGTTACAAGGGATAATCTGTTACTAAGGATGTCAAAAGATGATTGGGATACTATTATCAAAGTAAATTTGGATTCAGTATTTAATCTTACAAAGGCAGTTATTAAGCCTATGATGAAGGCAAGATCAGGATCTATTATTAATATGTCATCTGTTGTGGGTCTGAAAGGAAATGCGGGACAAGCAAACTATGCGGCATCGAAAGCCGGAGTTATAGGATTCACAAAATCTGTAGCATTGGAATTAGGTTCAAGACATATCCGTTGTAATGCTATTACTCCTGGGTTTATTGAAACTGAAATGACAGCGGTTTTGGATGAAAAAACGGTTCAGGAATGGAGAGACGGAATCCCGTTAAAAAGAGGGGGAACACCTGAAGATATTGCAAATGCTTGTGTATTTTTAGGAAGTGATATGTCTACCTATATTACAGGACAAACGCTGAATGTGGATGGAGGTATGTTGATGCCTTAAAGTGAGGAAAATATAAAATATAAAATAAGCCCATTCTCAAGGAGAATGGGCTTATTTTTAAGTAAAAATTTGATTTTCTTGTTCTTCTACTCGAATGAAAGTGGTTCTCTTTGATAATTCTTTTAACTTTGAAGCTCCTACATAAGTACAGGTAGATCGGACACCGCCTAAAATATCTTTAACGGTTTCTGATACAGCTCCTTTATAAGCAACTTTAACTGTTTTACCTTCGGATGCTCTATATTCAGCAACGCCTCCTGCATGTTTATCCATAGCTGTTTTAGAACTCATACCATAGAATAATCTAAATTTTTTCCCATTTTCTTCTACAATTTCACCACCACTTTCGTCATGTCCAGCAAACATTCCACCCAGCATGACGAAATCTGCACCTCCGCCAAAAGCTTTAGCTACGTCTCCAGGAACTTTACATCCTCCATCAGCAATGATTTGACCTCCTAAACCATGAGCAGCATCCGCACACTCAATAATAGCAGACAATTGGGGATAGCCTACTCCTGTTTTTACTCGCGTTGTACAAACTGAACCAGGTCCAATACCTACTTTAATAATATCTGCACCTACTAAAAGTAATTCTTCTACCATTTCACCAGTAACAACATTGCCGGCAATAATAATTTTATCCGGAAAATTAGCTCTGGTTTTCTTCACAAATTCAACAAAATGCTCAGAATATCCATTGGCTACATCAATGCACAGAAACTCAATTTTTGGGTGTTTCTCGAGGATATTTTTTATTTTCTCTTCATCTGATTTTCCGGTACCCGTACTTAAAGCAATATATTGATGAATGCTTTCCGGTTGGTTGTCTAGGAAATAATCCCATTCTTCAGTCGTATAATGTTTATGAATAGCAGTGATAATTTTGTCTTTAGCAAGTTCTATTGCCATTTCAAAAGTTCCTACTGTATCCATATTAGCTGCTATAATAGGAACTCCTTTCCATTTTTTCTTAGTATGTCTGAATGTAAATTCTCTTTCCAGATCAACTTCTGAGCGGGATTTTAATGTTGAACGTTTGGGACGGAACATGACATCCTTAAAGCCCAGTTTTATATCGTATTCTATTCTCATAATTTTGGAAAAATTAATAAGAATAAATTTAGGAAAAAGTTTTATTGAACAATGGAAAACAAAGGAATTTTATAAATTAATTAAGAATAAAAATTACCAACTTTTTCTTCATTAGGGGGATCACTTTTTATTTAGAATTTTTTCCATGTATGGTAAATAAAAAACAGCATTACAGAGTGTATGTATTTTCTATGATGCTGTTTTCCATTTTAAATCCTAAAAGTGACCTAAAAATGACTATTTTTAAATGCAATAATTGTACTCTTAAGTTTTTTATATTGCTTATTAGTTGTGAGTTAATCACATTAAGTAATGTATTAATTAAAGCTCATTACTTCTTCTAATGTTTTCATATATTCATAGGCCGTTAAGTCAAACTTTACAGGAACAATTGAAATATAGCCATTTGATAATGCGGTTTCATCAGCATCTTCCGATTCATCCATATTATTAAAATATCCTGTCAACCAGTAATATTTTTTTCCATGCGGATTTATTCTTTCGTCAAAACTTTCTTCCCATTTGGCATGTGCTTGTTTACAAACCTTTACTCCTTTGATCTCTTCTTTAGAAAGTTTAGGAATATTTACATTCAGAACAATACCTTTAGGCATAGGGTTTTCTAATGTTCTTCTTACAATATTTTGAATATGCTCTTTAGCCTGTGTGAAATCTGCTTCCCAGCTAAAATCGAGTAGGGAAAATCCAATTGCAGGCAGATTTTCTACTCCGGCCTCCACCGCAGCAGACATAGTTCCTGAATATATTACATTAATTGAAGAATTTGCTCCATGATTGATTCCAGAAACAACGATATCAGGTCTTCTTGGTAATATTTTATCAAGAGCCATTTTTACACAATCTACAGGAGTTCCGCTGCAAGAAAAGTCTCTTTGGGGACCTTCAAGATGTACCTCTTCATAACTGAGAGTAGAATTGATGGTAATAGCGTGACCTTTTCCACTTTGTGGAGAATTGGGAGCGACTACAATCACTTCACCGATTTCATTCATAAAATTTATAAGATTTCTGATACCCGGTGCTGTGATTCCATCATCATTAGTAACCAGAATAAGTGGTCTTTCCATAAAAAATTAATTTTAACAAAAATACTTAAAACTATTCGATATTTATAAATAAGGTATTAAATTTGATAGTTTGTAACATGAAATTAATTGTTACTACTAATTTGTAATAATACTTTTTAAAAATTAAATAAATTAAGATAGTTTATGTGGAAAAACTTCAAACTAAATAAATTTTTACTCTTAATTCCATTAACAAGTCTAATGTTTTGTTTCAACTCACCTAAAAATGATGATGAGAAAATGCAGACAATAATGGTGAGTGTTAAAAATACACTTTCTTATTTGCACTATAGCCCGAAGCCTATTAACGATGCATATTCCAAGGATGTATATAAACACTATTTCGAACTGGTAGATCCTGCGAAAAGATATTTTTTACAGGCCGATATGGACGAATTCAGTAAAGATGAGACTAAGCTCGATGATTATCTTAATACGGGAGATCTTACTTTCTACAAACTTACTATTGATAGACTTTATCAGCGAGTAGATGAAATAGATAAAATCACCCAGGATATTTTTAATAAGCCTATTAATTTGGAAGAAGATGAGAGTTTAACTCTTGAACCAAAATCGAAAAAAATTCCTGCAAATAAACAAGAACAATATAATGAATGGAAGAAATTCATTAAATATAATATTCTTCAGGAGATCGAATCGATGAATAGCAAAGAAGAAGCTCAGAAAGTAAAGAAAGATTCTGTTCAAAAATATAAATTGAATGATACGATTAAATTAGAAATACTTACTCCTGATCAAAAAATCAAAAAGGCAACAGATGAAGTAAAAGATCTTGTAAAAGATACCTTTACCAGGTTCAAAAAAAGGAAAAAAATGGATTGGTTTACCGTATATATGAATGCATATACGGAGGTATTTGATCCACATACCAATTACTATTCTCCAAAAGATAAAGAAGACTTTGATACACAATTTGTAGGAAAAGTTATAGGAATTGGAGCAATTATTCAGGAGAAAAAAGGAAATCTTTACTTGGGAGCTTTAACGATTGGCGCACCTGCTTGGAAGTCTAAACAATTGTCAGAAGGAGATAAAATTCTGAAAGTAAAATCCAAACCAAAAGATGATGCTGTAAATGTTGTAGGAATGCTTGTAGATGAAGCGGTTAGATTAATTAGAGGAGAGAAAGGAACCCCGGTTACGTTAACGATTCAGAAAAAAGATGGAACGATAAAAGACGTAACAATGATCCGTGAAGAAGTGGCTATTGAAGATACTTTTGCTAGAAGTATTGTAGTAAATTCTCCGAATGGAAAAAAATATGGATTCATTAATCTACCAAGTTTTAATGCAGATTTTGAAAATGCTAATGGAAGAAATGCTTCTGATGATATAAAAAATGAAATCATTAAATTAAAGGCTCAGAATATTGAAGGAATTGTTTTGGATCTAAGAAATAATGGAGGAGGATCCTTAACCGAAGTGGGCGATATTATGGGACTATTTATGGAAGCTGGGCCTTATGTACAGGTGAAGGATGGAAATGGTAAAATCCAAACACTAAAAAATAAAAATGAAACGCCTATATGGACGGGTCCTTTGGTGATTATGCAGAATGAACTTTCTGCTTCTGCTTCTGAGATTTTAGCTGGAGTAATGCAGGATTATGGAAGGGCAATGATTATAGGATCTCCACAATCTTTTGGAAAAGGAACGGTACAAACTTTTGTCGATTTGAATAGGTTTTTGAATACAGAAGATGATTTTGGATCTTTAAAACTTACCATTCAAAAGTTTTATAGAATTACCGGAGAATCTACTCAACGAAAAGGGATTGTATCCGATATCAAAATGAAAGATTTCTTTACGTATGCAGAAATTGGTGAAAGATACGATGATTATGCATTGGCGTGGGATAAAATTCCAAGCACGAAATTTCAGAAATTAAATTATCTCGATATTCCGGCATTGGAGAAAGCAAGTGCAGAGAGAATGGCAAAAAATTCCAATTATCAACTACTTTTAGAATCTGCTCAGTGGAGAGAAAAACTAGATAAAGAGGAAAGCATTACCTTAAATCTTAAGAAGTTTAATGAGCTAATGAAACAAAGGAAAGCACAAATTGAGAAATTCAAGGCTTTAACCAAGTTTGATAATGGATTAAAATTCACGATATATCCGGAGGAAGTTGAGCGTGAGAAGAAGGATGAAGCATTCAAAAAGAAAACTGAAATGTGGATGAAAAATCTTAGGAAAGATTCTTACCTTCAGGAAGCCATGAACATTATCTCAGATATGAGTAAAAAAATATAAGATTAAAAAAACCGCTAATTGAATAAAAATTAGCGGTTTTTTATTTAATTAGGTGTGACGGAAATATTATTTTATTTCTACACATCCCACTCTTCCTCCTGCATTTCCAGTTGGCTGAGTATGGAAATCGTCAGCTGCGGCATGTATAATAAGACCTTTACCTATGATGTTTTTAGATTCATCTGTGCAGCCTATGCACCATTTGTCAGTTTTAAAAGTTAGAGTAGCTTTTCCACTGTTATCAGCAACCAAATTACCGATATCACCCATATGGAAATGCTCAGCCCCCCATTTTCCGTGATCATCTTTTGCAGGATTCCAATGCCCTCCTGTAGAAGTTCCATCAGCTGCAGAGCAATCTCCTTTTTCATGAATATGAACTGCATGAACTCCTGGTGTAAGATTAGTTACATCAAGTTTCATAACTACTTCTTCCTTTTTTTGAGTAAATTTTGCCGTTCCTCCTGTCTGTGTACTGCTTTTAGCATTGATAGGATACGTTTTTGTGGTGCAACAAGAAACTGCAAATAATGCAGATCCTGTCATTAATACTAATGTCTGTAATTTCATTTTCAAATGATTTTAGGATAAATTTAAAAAAGATTTTTCAAAAGACTTTATGATTATTGTTTTTTTGGTGTTTAATAGGGTTAATAATTCTTTTATATATGCTACAAATAAATTTGTCAAATTGTAGAAAATCATTTAAAAAAATTCATTAATTGGAATGTATTATGTTGTTTAATGTGTTTATTTTTAAATATTTATGTTGTTTTTTTGAATGACTTAGATCTCTATATCGTTTTATTAAAGTTCCTATGCAAAGAAGCGATTTATTAATTTTATATTTCTATTAACTTATCCCCGGTTCGGGAATGAAACTATACCTTTTAGTAAAATTTTTTCTGTGAAAATAGATTTTGAAGTTTATTTTTGAACTGAAAATTAATAACCATGAAAACAAAGGGACAAAGATTATTTTTCCTGATTTCTTTCTTAGTTTTTGCTTTGGGGTATTCTCAAGTAAAAATTTCAGGGAAAGTTATGTTCAGAAATAAAGGTGTTAAAGAGGTTAATATTACTCTTAAAGATACGTATGATGGAGCAACTACAGATGCTGAGGGTAATTATTTATTTGAAACCACCGAAAGAGGAAACCATAGTCTGGTATTTACTCATCCAAAATATAATGATATTGAGAGAGCTGTTCTTATTGGTGATCATGATTTACTCATAAATGCAGAGTTAAAAGAACAAATCAATGAAATTGATGCAGTGGTAATTTCAGCTGGATCTATTGAAGCGAGTGATAAAAAAAGAGCTACTGCCTTATTGACACCAATTGATATTTATACCACAGCCGGAGCAGATGGCCAGATTTCTTCTGCATTAAATTATCTTCCAGGTGTTCAGAAAGTAGGTGAAACGGAAGGTCTTTTCATTAGAGGAGGAACGGGGACTGAATCAAAGATATTTATGGATGGAAGCCTAATTAATAACTATTTCTCAAGCTCAGTTCCGGGAATTGCAGGAAGAGATCGATTTAATACCTCATTATTTAAAGGAAATATATTTTCTAGTGGTGGATATTCAGCATTGTATGGACAAGCTCTTTCAGGAGCTCTTATGTTAGAAAGTGTTGATTTACCAGATCAAAGTTCTTATGATTTTGGTATTTCCCCCATATTTTTGAGTGCTGGTTTTCAGAAACTAGGCGAAGATAAAACCCATTCTTATGGGGCAACTTTAGGGTATTCTCTTTTGAATCTGATGGAAGAAGTGATTCACTTTAATACAGATTTTATTGAAGCCCCAAAAGGTCTTAATGGAGATTTTAATTTTAGAGTTAAAACCAAATCGGGTGGTTTCTTTAAATATTATGGAATGTTTGACTCGAATAAAATGGGAGTAAAGTCAGAAAGCTTAGAGCCTGATCAATATGATTTTGCATTGGTGAGATTAAAAGGGAGAAATACATATCATAATTTATCTTTTAAGCAAAAATTTGGAAAATATCTTTTAAATACCGGAGCCTCTTATTCTTTCAACAGATCTGACTTGAATTTTTCGACAGAAACCAATGATATTGAATCTGAGAAAACACAGTTATTGACAGATGGTAACTATATTAATTTTAAGGCTGTATTGGAAAGGAAAATAAATAAGATCAGTGCATTGAGAGGAGGTTTTGAATTTAATAATACCCAGGAAAAACTTCATTTTGAGAATTCAGATAAAAATTATAAAGATCTTATTTCTTCTATTTTTGCAGAGACCGATCTGGGTTTCAGCAATCGATTTTCAGCAAAATTAGGAGTGAGAGTTGAGCATTCCACTTTCTTAGATAAAAGTAATATAGCACCGCGTTTGGCATTAGCATATAGGCTATCCAAAGATTGGACAACATCCCTTGCTTATGGACTTTTTTATCAGAACCCTGAGAGTAAATATATTAATGGCCCTTCACAACTGGATTTTCAGAAGTCTCAGCATTATATTTTTCAGCTTCAGAGATCGTCAGAAGGAAGGAGTTTGAGATTGGAAGCTTTTTATAAAAAATATGATCAGTTGATTAAAGTGAAAAACCTAGCAAATATTGAAGGGCAAAGTCAACCTATTCAAACGGCTGATAATAATGATGGATACGGATATGCTAAAGGAATAGAATTGTTTTGGAGGGATAAAAAAACAATTGAGAATATTGATTACTGGATCAGTTATTCATTTTTAGATTCGAAAAGAGATTTTATGAATTATCCTATGAGCCTAAAACCGAGCTTTGCATCAGAACATACGCTTTCCTTGGTGGCTAAAAGATTTATTCCAAAATTGAAATTAGGGGTTAATCTTTCTTACACTTATTCTAAAGGTAGGCCATATTATGATATTGTTACAGAGAGTATTAATGATCAATATTATATACGTAAAGAAGGAAGTCTGAAAGATTATAGTGCATTAAATCTCAGCGTTAATTATTTACCAAATTTAGGAAAAAAAGACGCTAAAGCTTTTACTGTATTTGTATTAAGTATATCAAATGTCTTGGGAAATAAAAATATATATGGATATAATTTTTCGATGGATGGGACAAGAAGTTCGGCTGTTGTACCTCCCGTTAATACTTTTGTTTTTATTGGAGCGTTTATCAGCTTTGGAGTGGATAAAACTCAGGATGCTATTAATAATAATTTATAAATTTCATTAAAATCATTTTAAATATTACTTAACTTTAAAAAAAAGAAACTATGAAAAAATATGTCTTAAGTATTGCTTTAGTTTGTATAAGCTTAATCTCTTATGGACAATCTAATTATGAAAAAGTAATGTCCGAAAAAATTGCTAAACTGGAGATGTGTAAAACCACTGAAGACTATCAAATGTTAGCTAATGATTTTGAACGAATTGGAAAAAAAGAAACAACCCAATGGCTTCCTTCTTATTATGCTGCGTTTGCACAGATTCAAAAAGGGAGAATACAAATGAGAGATGGAAAAATGGAAGGACTATCTGCTTATTCAGAGGCAGCCTTTAAGTATCTTGACCAGGCGGAGTCTTCAGCAGGAAAAGATAATGCAGAAATACATCTATTGAAGAAAATGGCTTATTCATTGAGCATGATGGAAAATCCACAACAGAAATATATGACAGATGGTGTGAAAGCTGCTGAAGAGCTAAAGATAGCAGAACAATTGGACTCAAATAATCCTCGAATAGCTTTGATTAAGGCAGAAGATATGTATTTTACGCCAGAGCAATATGGAGGAAGTAAAACAAAGGGGATAGAGTTGTTTAAAGAAGCGTTGAATAAGTTCAATACATATAAGCCAAAATCTTCAATTGACCCAAGTTGGGGAAGGGGAGAGGCAGAATATTTTATCAGTCAAGCAGGTAAGTAATCTATCAATAAAAAGTTTTCCTTCACTGAAAGGAAAACTTTTTTATTACTATTCGGTGTAATAAATTGACAGTTCGGTAAAAAATATTTTTTATTATTCTTAGATAGAGCTAATTTTAGGATATATAAAACGAATCATGAAACGTAAAGGGTTAATCATATTACTTTGGGTGTCTTTGGCTACCAGCTTGTTTTTCTTTTTGTTTTTTACGGATGAAAAAAGCTTCAGGAGTTTTATGATGACACTTCTTATTTCTACCATGTACTCCTTTTTACTTGGCTTTGGGAATGGGGCTATAAATGAATTTTTAAATAAGAAATTTCCTTGGTTGGAAGCAACGAGGACAAGAACCATACTTAGTGTCATTTCTATTATTTTAGGGAACTTTATCTTAGTTTATTTTTGTAATTATATGAATTTCGTTGTTATTCAGAAAGTGGCAACCACCGAAGATTTTTTTTCTAAAAAATATGGGACAACGAATTGGTTTATGATCAATATAGCTCTCTTGATATCTGCTTTCCTTCATGCCAAGGGATTTATGGATGAGCTTAGAAAAACCTCTAAAAAAGAAGTGGTAGAGCAGAAACTCATTGCGAAATCAGCCAATGCTCAATTTGAAAGTCTGAAAAATCAGCTTGATCCTCATTTTCTTTTTAATTCTTTAAATGTACTGAGTTCTTTAATAGATGAAAATCCTCATCAGGCCCAAAAGTTTACGGCTTCTATGTCTAAAATTTATAGATATGTTTTGGAACAGAAGGATAAAGATTTGGTTACAGTAGAAGATGAAATTGATTTTGCAAAAGTATATTGCGAACTTTTGAAAACGAGGTTTGAAGATAGTGTTGATTTTATATTTGATGTTCGAAATGAAAGTGTAAAAAAGTTTGTTGTTCCACTTTCTTTACAATTGTTGCTTGAAAATTGCATCAAACATAATTTTGCGACTTCCTCAAGACCTCTACAAATTAAGATATTTTCTGAAAATGATACACTTTGTATTGAAAATAATCTTCAAGTAAGAGAGCAGATAAAGGAGAGCGCAGGAATTGGGTTAGCCAATATTGTTCAAAGGTATTCTTTACTCACCAAAAGAAATGTTTTTATAGAAAAATCAGAAGATTTTTTTAAAGTAAGACTTCCAATACTTAATACTAAACCTAATACAATCAATGTTAAAAGTATAGATCAAGATAAAGTATATGAAAGAGCTCAGAAGCGTGTCAAAGAAATAAAAAGCTTTTATGCAAATCTGATTTCATATTGTGTTGTTATCCCATTTTTAATTATCATAAATCTTATTGTCAGTTCAAAAAATATTTGGTTTTATTTTCCAATGTTGGGTTGGGGAATAGGAGTTATTGCTCATGGACTAAGTGTTTTTGCTATTGGTAAAAATTGGGAGGATAGGAAAATCAGGGAAATTTTAGAAAAACAGAATCAAGAAAAATTGTAAACCATGGAAAATATAGATCATAATGATATCCGCTATAAAAAAGCGGCAAAAAGAGTGAAGAAATTGAAAAATTTTTATACGTTTTTTTTCATTTATATAGCGGTAAATATTTTCATTTTATTTCTTAATTATAAAGGGTTAAAACCTGGTGAGACCATTTGGAGAATAAAATATTTTCTAGTCCCTTTATTTTGGGGAATAGGCTTGATTATATATGGAATGAGCGTTTTTTTACCTAATTTTTTCCTAGGAACAAAATGGGAAGATAAAAAAATAAAGGAATTGATGAACAAATAGAAGTTGATATTCCTTCAATGAAATAATGTCTAAAATTATAAATTATGAGCGTCATTCATATGTTTTTTTATATCTTAATGATGGTTTGGTTCCTTACTGAATTCTTTTATAAAAAGAGATTAAAATCTGAAGATCGTGATCAAAATAAAGATAGTTCAACTTTGGACATCTTATGGATTGCCATTATTTTTTCTATTGCGAGTTCTGTTACGGTCTCTTATCTCATAGATTTTCCTATTGTTCACGCTGCTTGGATTGTATATTTAGGAGAGCTATTTATTGTGATGGGGATTGTTTTTAGATTTATTATTATTAAATCTTTAGGGAAATATTTTACCGTTGATATTGCTATTAAAGATGATCACGCAATAAAAAAAGAAGGTTTTTATAAATACTTGCGCCATCCCTCTTATGCTTTTTCTTTACTGACTTCTTTGGGATTAGGATTGTATTTAAATAATTGGATTTCTCTAGCGCTAGCATTTTTAATTCCTTTCTTAGCTTTTAGCTATCGAATAATGATTGAAGAAAAAGCATTAATAGAAAGATTTGGAGAAGAGTATATAGAATATAGAAAAAAAACGAAAAAGTTGCTTCCATTTATTTATTAGATAAGAATTTCGGATGTTTAGTTTTTTATAATGATATATAAATCAGGGTTTTTCAGAGACAATAGTTTTATTTCTACATTATTGTAGTTTTTATTTGCAAGCAATATTTTTTATATTTTTCTTTCTATATATTATTATTGTTTTAATATTTCATTTTTTAATTGATATTTCATTTTTTTATTCTGTTTATTGGTTAAGTGTTATAAAATAATGCGTTTTTTCTGTTTTCTAATGTTTTTGTAGTTTTGCGCCCTTAAAATTCGTTGCAGTCTCGTTATGCATCACTTCTTGAAGTTTAGGATCATTATATAAACTCAATAATAACAATTTTAAAAATTAACATGAAAAAACAATTATTTGTTTTATTAGCAAGTATGCTATTTTCCTTTCCTTTGATGAGTCAAGTTGGGATTAATACGACGTCCCCTAAAGCTACATTAGAAGTAAATGCCAAGAATCTTGATGGAGAAACATCGGAAGGGTTACTTTCCCCGAGATTATCGGGAGATGCATTGCATAATGCAGACCTTAAAGGAGTTTATAGAGAAGGCCAGGATGGAACTTTGATTTTTGTTACGGCTGCTCCCTCTTTTTCTAATCGTGTAGGACAAACTGTCAATATAGATACTCGGGGTTTTTATTATTATGATTATCCTCAAAACAGGTGGACAAAATTAAACGTAACAACTCTGGAAAAAGAAGTTTCTAGCAATCAAACTTTTAGTAAAGGAATTTCGGAGGTTAACAAAGGGGCATTCAGTTTCTTAAGTCCTGCAGCATTAACGAAAGTTAACCAATGGATCAGTAAAGGATTGAATGAAAGCAAACTTCTTGCTGCATTTAATAAAGCAACCAATAAAGAGGCATTAGTAAGTAAATTAGAAACCTCCAAAAGTATATTTCATCAACGTGTTCATATTGAAGATTGGGATAATATACCGGGAATTGTAAAATCAAGTTATGTTCGTAATGGATTATCATCAGCTAAAACAAATTCTTCTTGGAATAATGCGGCTCTGGATTTACCCGCTATAGAAGCTGCGAATTTTGTAGATGCTACAGCTGTTGAATTGCAGGCAGGAACTAAAATTTATCGTGTTACAGGAGGTGCTCCGGGAGGAGGGTATTGGACATTGCAGAAACCTTCATCGGTGGGAAATGTAATTGGAGGAACTGCTGTTCAACCCGCTTGGAATGATTTTAGTAAAATGTATGTGTATGAAGTGCCTCAAGGGCAAACCTTAAAAGTTTGGTTAGGATCAACAGCTAAACAGCTTATAGAACAAGGTATTACAAATCCACATTTACCTGGAGGTGATCAACAAATATTTATCCCTCAGATAATAAGGAATGATGCTTTTCAAAATTTAATAAAACAAACTCAGTTACCATGGTAGAATCCCAGGAAATTAAAGATCAATATATTTCATTATTAAGTAGGGTAGAAAACGAGGTCACTTTAAATCCTTTAATATCGCCCTATTATGACTATTTAAATACATTTCGGGAAGCTTTTACGGATGAAGCGAATGTCCTTCATAAAGATCATTTAAAAGAGTTTTTAATCGGAGCCAATAGATATTCAGATGAGTTTTCTTTTTCAGATGACTATTATCATAAGGTAAAGGAAACTATCAATAATCTCTATGAAATCCTTAATAGATAAAATTATATATTGATCGATTCTGAAATCGAGATATATTTTCAAGGGAAGAATAAAGTTTTGAACCAAAGTAAAATTTTTTGCTTTGGTTTTTATTATTTATGAGCTATTAGAATTGTTTCCAATAACCGGGTTTACAATGATTGCTGAATCAGTAGTAAATAATCAGACCTTTTTTTCACCCATTTTAAAAAAGAAAGAATGCCTTGGATTAAGCCTTCCTTTTTATAGATGATATATAGATTGGGCTGGGGAACTAAAGAAAATATATTGGCAAAAAAATAAAAAAATTAGACTTTGAATGGGCTTTAAAAAATTCTTGTTTGTCTCATTTTGATAAGGATATTTATAAATCCCATGAAGAAAAATATTAAAAAATTCACCCGTTCGAATTCAGTGGGACCCGGAAAAAAATATTTTTCTAGAACCGTTAAATTATCGCTCTATTCAGATTGGCTTATCTAACATAGCAGTAGAAAATTATACTAAAGACTGGATTATTAGTATCGATAATATTACAGAATATTGCAAAGAAATTCATCAGCTTATTAAGAGAAATAAAATAAATCAAGCAAAGGATTTATTGCCCCACGAACAATCTTATCCTTTGCCTGAAGATATTGCTTTAATAGTTAATTCTTATTGAGAACTTGCTCGATTTGAAAAATTGCATTTTCTTTTATGATGGGGTCATTAGAGGCTTGTAATAATCTGAGCTTATTTATTGATTTGGGTGTGTTAATAGCACTCAAAGCCCACATACATTTTTTTGCTAAAGCTCTCATATCATCATAATCAGGAATATTAATAGCAACTTCGTATAATTTATCTATACTTTTAGGATCTTTGATCAATTCAAGAATAGTGATAATATCCTCCTCTGAAGTATGCCATTTCTCATCTAAAAGTTGTAATAGGATATCGGTATAATCTCCGTCTGCCCCATCGTTACAGATCACAGCAAGCGTATTAGCGAGGCCTTTTTCATCCTTATTTACTAGATTGCCTTTCAATAACGAAAGCGTTTCGTTTTTAAAACGTAAAAGATTCCCCGAAGGAAACTGGTCCCAATAATTATCAAAATAGTTAGTTCTATTTAGTAATCCTTTATAAAATTTCACAAAATTAAACATTACGGTATTGTTTTAAAGTTTTTTATCCAAGGGTTGAACATATGAGTATTTTGCTGTATTCCCAAATTCATTGCGCCTTGTTCTGATTTCCATAATAAATTCCCTCTTGCCGTCCAGCCTAAGTCTTCTCTGCCAACGGATCTATCACACCCCATCTTCCAATATCGGATATATAAAACCTCGCACCATAATCATACATTCCGGTCTCTTGCAACTCCTTACCATTATACTTGTACTGATAACTCGGATTTCCACTCAAGATAGTATACCCTTGATGCTTTAATCCAAACGGATAATAATTGTTTTCTTCAAGAGATTCATTGTTAAAATAGTTTAAACGCACATTTACTAAATGGCCTGTATAGTTGTAAATATACTTACTTAATCGAAAAGAAATAAATATAAAATTTGAAACTAAATATTTTCTTTTTTTGTATGATTTTGCTTTAAGCAACATATTTTAAAGCAACGTAGCCAAGATACTATAAAAGGTGCAAATATAAATTGTTGTTCTTTTGGTTTTTCTAATTAGATAGGGTAAAGAGATAGATAAAAATCTCCTACATTTGATGTTACAAACATAGGAGACAATTTTTTCTAGGAAGTGGATTTAGGGTACAATTAAATCCTCAGTAAGTATTTCATTTGTTCCTAAACTTTTATCATTCACATTTAATGTTTCAGAAAATAGACTCTTGATCATAACCTTTTTGGCTATAGGGGTTTCTAATTTAAACAAATAATAATGACTTTTGTTTATTTTATTTTCAATTTTTGATTCTTTTAAAATGTTATTGTTTTCATCCAGTATAATATAATATAAGTTTGCGGACAAGACAGATTCTTTTGATTTTGGAGTATGAAAATAATAATTTAAAATATACCCGTTCTTTTTTAATGAATAAAATTTACTTCTTACAGAGTCAATAAAATTGTTTTTATAAAAAATATATTGATTAATATTTTCTTTATTTTCAAAATCAATGTATTGTAGCCTAACTTTATTGATTTTATTAATATCATGTATTGTCCACCATCCCGTTTTTTTATTTAAATTTTTATTTATATAGCCCTCAATTATATATTCTTTATTACTAGCTTTAATTTTGATTAAAGTATCAGCATTTATTTTCTGAACATTATCATATTTTTTTAAATTGGTAATATCATTAAATATATCATTAGAACTTATAAAATCTTTATCTATTTTTTTCGTACAAGATAATAGAATTAAAGACAAAAAAAATAATATTATTTTACTTCTTTTCATTTCTTTTTACCATAATTTTTTATTGCCCAATTATGTAATCTTGAGCTGCTAAGTGAGTCTAACTTTGGAGAAGTCTTTTGATAATAATTTTCTATACCTTCATTTGTATTGGAAATTCTATGAATAGTATCAATTAAGTGGCTAGCATCTTTATTCCAAATATTGTGAGTAACATCAATACTATCATAATTATCACTTTTAATAAATTTTGTGAGACGCTTTTCAATATTCAAGAGCTTATCCGATGTTTTCATTTTGAAGTCAAACTTTCCTTTTCCAATAGAGGATAACCATTGAAGTAAGTCATTACTCTCAATTTTATCTCCAGGTTTCAGTTTATTAAGAGTCTCTTTGTCAGGAGCATTTTTACCACCAGAAAAACTGTAAAATGTTTCCTGAGTTGTTCCAATAATATCTCTAAACCAATTTGATAGACCTAAAAGGCCTGTTGAGCCATTACTTTTATCAGTTGGTAAATAAGAAGCTTCTCCATTAAATCCTAAATAGGTTTTACCGGTATTCTCTTCTTCTTTACCTTGTATAAAAGAATCTTCAATTACACTACCATCATCTTTATATTCAGTAAAACCTCTTTTTGTATAATTGTTTACAGTAAGATCGCTTTGCCAGCTCCAAACCCCATCTTTTAGCCCCCATCCTAAGCTTTCTCTGCCATCTGGATCAATAAAACTTATCGGATTATTAAAAGTATAATTATAAGGATTATGCCTTCTCATCTTCTCCGCCAACGGATCCACCACACCCCATCTACCGATATCCGGCATATAGAACCTTGCGCCATAATCATACATTCCCGTCTCCTGTAACTCCTTACCATTATATTTGTACTGATAACTAGAATTTCCACTTAGTATGTTATACCCTTGATGTTTCAATCCAAACGGATAATAATTGTTTTCTTCAAGAACTTCTATTCCTGATCCATTGTTAAAGTAGCTTAAACGTACATTTCCCAAATGGTCTGTATAATTGTAAATATACTCATTTTTTACAAAATCAAAATAGCCCTCTGAAGTAGGAATAAACTTCAAGGTAGAAGTTGGAGTAAATGAATTGGAAGTACCATTATTGTCATATTGAAATCCATCTAAGTATTGGGTCTCCTTTGTTCCTATTCCGAGAACATAGCTTTTTGCCACTTTTACTCCATCTGCTCGATATATATAACGAGTAATAGCAGCATTTGTATTCCCTGAATTTTCCTTAATTTCTGTCGGAAGATTCAAAAAATTGTATCTAATACTATTAATTCCTTTATCAGGATGACTGATCATATTTCCATTGTTATCATAACCTATAGGATTTCCTGTTCCAGAATATCCATAAGAATTTTGAGTTGCGTCAACTACCTTAGTTAATCTATTTCCTAAGTAGGTATAAGTAAGATTATCAATCTGCATGGCTAAACCATTCGGATTTTTAGCGTTTCTATATAAATGGGTAATATTACCATTGATATCGTATTCGGTAGCTTCTCCAAAGTGATCTTCCTGCGGAATTGTACTATTCGGCTCAGAATAGTGTCCGAACGACAGCCTGTTTAAGGAATCATAACTGTAAGAATATCTTTTCAGTATATTATCATTCGAAGTTTTCCAATCAATCTCTGTGATATTTCCATTATATTGCGGATGAGAAAAAGAAGTATTGATCGGATTATGATATTTCATCTCATATCCAAACAATTTTCCATTCAAATTAGAAGGATCATTGATCTTTGTCATCCATCCCCTTATGTTGTATTGATAATCAATAGTTTGGAGAGGGGAAGTCCCCATTATTCCACCTACTTTTTTTGTTTGTAATTGAGAAAGTTCATTATAGGTATTTTCTGAAAGAACTTCAGGCAGCAGTCGGTCAATTTGATGGGTGTGTTTGGTAAGTCTGTTTTGATGATCATATTCAAAACTTTCTATAATCCTTTTTTGGGTATCAGTATCTAGTTTTTTATGATAGGTCCTTAGGGTTTTAATAGCTCCTGTAAAATCAAGTTCATTTTCTGTTTTTGTAAATCCACCCAGATAATTAATGGAATGAGTCCCAATTACTCTTGCTTTCGTATCGTAATACATATAATTCTTCGTCCAGTTATCATCTTCAATATTCTTTATTAAACTCATAACAGGAAGGCCTCTTGTGCTTTTACCTGCAGAAGAAACGATATCTTTTAAAGTCGTTACTCCTAAGATTGATTTTGGAAAAGAAGGATTAAAACTATATGTAGGATACGTATCATAGTAATTTACAGATAATACAGTTTCAAGATAAGGAAAGTGATTATTGGTATATTGTACCTGCATTCCATTTTTGGTAAATCCTGCTGCATTTCTGCTTTCAATAATCAAATTGTTGGCGATCATGTTTTGCATATCTGCTCGATAAGATCCGGTTACTATTCCTGTGATAATGACTCTACCAAATGAATCATATTTTGTAAATAACCATTTTCCGGAAGCCCTCATGACTTCATCTTGTGTGAAGATGAGTCGATCTGCTTTATCATACACCATATGTTCCCAACCTTTTCCCGGAAGTTTCTTTTCTACCAATCGGTTTCTGCTGTCATATCGATACTGATAACAATAATCATTTAAAATAGTATCAGGAATTTGAGCTCCCATAGCAATAGACGATGCTTCTATTGAAGACTTAGGAGAAATAACAAAGGCTAATTGATCATATTCATTGTAAATATAATAGGTATCTGCATATTGGGTAGCATGGAGCATTTTTCTTATAAGAATGGTTTGATTTTTTCCATTCTTAAATTCAAAAGTTTTGTTGCCATCTTCATCTATTGTCGTATTTTTATACAGTTTTCCTATCGGATAGACTTGAGTATGATTTAGTACATTAGAGTACATTTTATTTTGTGTATCCCATGTGGCTATTGCTTCATATTTTTGTACATTGTCTGAGGCAATATTAAGATCATAAGAGAACGTAACGGGTTTTTGGGCCCAATCATTTCCTACCTGTATCTGTTTTTGAATTCTATTCAAAGGTGAGCTTTCTAACACTTTTTCGGAATAGATTTTTTCTGCACCGTAATATCCAGAACTGGTCGGTTGAAAAGAAGAATAGTAGGCTCCGGCTAAAGTATTGGCTTGTGGAATAGGAAGATATTCTTTTATTTGTCTTCCATAGGGATCATATTCTATGGGAGTTACAATATCTTTACCTTGAGGAGTTGCTCTTACATTCACAACTTGCTTTGGCCTTCCCAATCCATCAAAATATTGGACCGTTACGACTTGTCGGTTGATCTGAGTTGTTGTTTTTACAGAATCTAGGTATACTTTTGTTTTAATATAGTTTTCTGTATTGGTCTGTGCAAAAAAAGATTGTGCTACAAACAATACAAGAGATGATATTATCTTTTTTGTCATGATTTTTATAATTAATGTTTGTAGTTGTATTGATACTCTTTTAAAATATTACCTCTTTCATCCACAACGCTTTCGAGGCGGTTGCCCAAATCATACTGATAAATTTCCCTAGCTCCGGAAGGAGGTGTAATAGTAGTAGCTCCAATTAAAGGATCATAAGTATAGGTGGTGATTTGAGTTCCGATGAGGTTAGAATTATTTCTGAAAGTATCTAAAGCACTCAATAATATTTTTTCAGAAGCGGCATCTACATCAAGATCAGATTTGGATACTATATCTGCGATATAAGGTGCGACTTGTGCGGAGGTTGCTCCTTCAACTTTTGCAATAGGCTGTGTCTTTTTATATCCCCAAACAAGGGTAACAGGAACTCCTTCTTTCGTTGTATATTGCTCCAGATTTCCTTTAGTGTCATATTGGTTGAAAGTAGCTTCAGTACTTGTTATATTATTAGGAATATCATATATGATCATTGAAGTGGGGAAATTGTGAGTGATGGACTCATATTTCGTTTCTTTTTTCAATAGAATTTTTCCGGGATCTGAACTATTCTTTTTACTCGTAGCTACTGTTTCTAAAGGAACTCCCAAGATATTAGCATTGATCAATTTCTGATTTCCTTTTTCCATAGCATAGAAATAGGACGTTTCCTTTATCTGACCATCAAAAGAGGTTTCTACTTCCTTTTCCACCAATTGATTATCATTATTGGTAATTTCCTTTTTAGTTTCTGAATATCCGGAATTGAAATAGGTTTTTGAGCTTATCTTTTGGTTTAAAATCAACATAGGTTTTACATAAAAGTTAGCAAACCCAGAATTAATCATAAAAAATTTGGGATACGGTGTATCACGGAAGACATATTCAAAAGATTCTTCAGTTTGTTTTTGGTTATTTGAATTATAAATCTCTTTCTTTTGTATCAATCCCCCTCTTGTCATGAGGTAGTTAGGCCAAAAAAGGAATGTTCCCCCTACCTCATAGGGTTCTTCAGGATAGGAATCAGGAGCGATAAAATAATATTTTGTATATCCATTTCCGTCAGAAATCTTTACATTTTTGTATATAATAGAAGGGTTGGCAGGAGTAGTTCCATCAAAAGTTCCATCACTTACAAAATAAGCACTTGAATTATTGGGATTATTAAAATCACGATAATCATATTCTTCAACTCTAGAAGGAGATGTTGTTATATTCTGGTTATCAAAATATTTTACCCTTTTAATGTGAAGCATTCCTTTATCAAAAACCGGATAGTTTGGAACCATATCAAAATCATATTGGATAGTTCCTCCGGTAGGTAATATTATTTTTTTGATAGGTAAAAGTTTATAGGTAAATCCAACTGATGTCTGCATCTGGACTTGTTCATATTCGTAACTTGTTTTCTCTACAATAGCCTCATTTTTATCTACTTTGCTCAATGATTGCAATTTTCGTGCATCACTATCTATATAGTTTAATATATATTTTGATACAAAACGATTATCGCTGGTTTTTAAGGTGAGATTCTTGACATAGAATTTGTCGTATTTTTTATTTAAATTCCCCACTACACTTTCATCTTTACCATATTCAAGCTGTATAATCCCTTGATCTTTTATTTCTATTTGGGAAAGCTTTTTCGTATAAGAGTCAATAAAAGGAGTTCCTATTTCATAAGTAATATCTTCTATATAATTACACTTTACAAGTTCTTGATTGTTTTCATCCAGAATTGACGTTAAATAAAAAGCACTTCTGTATTTTTTAGAAGCCGTTCTTAAAGGACCTAAAATTCCTGGTGTTGATTGCCACACCGACATGGTATGGGTGCTATATGTTTCAAACTTATATTTGATGCCTTTATCATTGGTAATTGTAAAAGAATCTATAATAAGAGTAGCTGAATTACTTGTTCGTGTATATTCTATTTTAGCATTTGAAGGAGTTACTTTGACTAATTGGAAGGTATTATTTCCTATATTTCTGATAAACCTAAATTTTCCTGTTTCTCCCGGGATATTAAAAATATAAATATCATCAAAAGGATTTTTTATATAATTGAAGAAAGAAGCATCATCAAAAGCTTCATCAAAGTCATTCATTATTTCCCTTGAAATAACGGAAGGACCTAATAAAGACCATCCTGAACCAACTTCCCCAATCCAACCACCTTCCATAAGACTGCCGGCATGATAATTTAAGCTCATATTTATAGTTACAGCCTTATTATTCGTAGGAACACTGAAAAGATCATTCGAGATATTGGGTATTCCTGTCTGAATAGATACAGGCATATTGGTATACGTTGCCAATGCCGAAATAGAAGGGATAGGGCTAGTAATCCCCACATTGGCACTTGATATTTGACTATGATAGCAATGAGAAGCTATCATAATATGCATTAAAAATAATATTTTTTTCATTCTTAGTGTTATTTCTTAATCAATTTCGCGTTCGCTGCTTTATCCGTATCTGTTTTAATGGTAACCAAATAAGCCCCTTGAATTAAAGGTTGTGTATTGATCTTGGTCACCTTATTTTTCGTTTTCAAACTTTGTATTTGTCTTCCACTCATATCATATAAAATGATTTCCGCTTCCTTGAAATCAAATCCGATTTCTACATATGCGTAGTCTGATACAGGGTTGGGATAGATCTTTATATCTTGTTTTTCAATTAATTGATCGATCTGTTTATCTCCAAGCTTGACAATCTTCCAACTTTCTTTACCGAATTCCTCAGCACTTGTTCCTGCTAAAATGATGGAACCATCTTTGTTTAATTGAATATCTGATAATCGCTCTTCTCGTTTTCTTGATTCACCTTTCACGTGTTTCCTCCACTGTTCATTTCCATTTCCATCGAGGTATAGCATCCAAAAAGTCATATCTCCTGTTTCCATTTTCCCCTCAGCTTGAGTATACCCTCCAAGTAATATTCCTTTGGTAAGGTCTTTGCCCTGAATTGTACTCATTCCCATTAATACATCACGATTCTTAAAGTTGTAAGACTTTTGCCATATCTCTTCCCCTTTTTCATCCAATGATATCAACCACAAATCTGTTCCTTCTTCCAATCCTACCGTTTTATTTCCTGATTGTCCTGAACGACTTTCACCACCAATGACATACCCGAATGAGGTTAAAGCCAATGTTCTGATGTGATCATCATCTCTTCCTCCAAAATTTTTTTCCCATTCTATTTTTCCTTCCTTATTCAGCTTAACAATCCAGTAATCAGCTTCTCCAAAGTTTTCCGTTTTCTTGGTTTCACTGACACTGCTTCTCGAATAAATCCCTAGTAAGGCACCGCCATCTCGTGTAGGAATCATCTTTTCAATCTCATCGTTTGCCCTACCACCTAAAATCAATTGTGACAATTCTTTTCCATTTTTATCCAGTCTTATGATAAGAACATCTTTTGATCCATATCCTTTACCTGAATTCTGAATATTTCCTGCTACAAAAAATTCTAAATCAGTTGTCTGAATAACGGCTCTGGCTTCTTCCTCAGCTGCCGAACCAATCGTTTTTTGCCAAAGTTCATCTCCGAATTCATTAATCCTAATGAGCCAGATATCCGAACCACCTTTGGAATCTTCTTTTTTATCCAATCCTTTCTCGGAATAGGAGGTTCCTGCTAGAAGCTGTCCTCCATCCTGAGTGGATACTGTAGCCGATAAAAAGTCATGGTTATTCCCTGAGAAATATTTTTCCCAAACTTGTTCTCCTTGTTGATTAAGCTTAACCACATGGAAATCATAACCATTATTTTGTTTGTTACCTACGTTTGGAACTTGATTGCTCTGAATTGAACTTCCAGTTACTAAGTATTGTCTATCAAGAGTGGTAGTGACCTGGCTTAGAAAATCCTGGGTGGTGGAGTGGAGATCTTTTTGCCAAATTACCTCTTGTGAAAACAAGATAGAAATAGCGCATAAAGTAAGCGCTCCCGTGTAGAGTTTTTTCATTCAATTGTGTTTTAATTTAAAAGTGTGCAAAGATATTAAAATTATGCCATATGGCAATATATATTATTGAATTTCAGTTTTATTGCGGTTATTCTAATATTGTTTTTATTAAAAGCCTAGGCAAAGGTAATATTAGAAGGCGTCAAAACTCGGCGTTTTATTTTTTTAATATAATTTTACCTTTCGGAAGGCATAATTTACCTTTCGGTAAGATAAAATTGGATTAAGATGGGTTTCTGCTATAAATTTGACATAAGAAAAACAAACAACTTAATTTTTATAAAATAAATAATTATGGAAACACATTTTAACCCCGAAAATCGAGCTTATGAAAGAGCGTCAAAAAGAGTAAAAGAGATAAAAGGATTTTATGGAAACCTTACTTCTTATTGTTTGGTCATACCTTTTTTATTCATTTTAAATTTGATAACATCTCCTCAACATTTATGGTTTTACTGGCCTATGTTAGGATGGGGGATCGGGATAATTGCCCATGCAATAAATACTTTCGGAATTGGAAAAGATTGGGAAGAGAGAAAAATAAAAGAATTGATGGATAAAGAAAATAAAGGAAAAATCATTTAAAATCATCACAATGAACTATAATCAAGCATATAAAAGAGTCGCTCAGTTGAAAAGATTTTATAAAAGTCTTACAGGGTTTGGAATTGTTGCACTTATTATTTTTTTTACCAATTTTTTTAAGAAAGGAATATTGGGTATTACAGAATTCAACGTCTCCTTGATATTGACAATATGGGGCATCGTTTTGATTATAAAATCAGTAAAACTATTCCTATTTAATTCTGCTTGGGAAAGAAAAGTGTTGGAACATGAAATGAGAAAAACAAAAGACCCGATTAATTTTTAAAGTAAACTGGCTTTTATTATTTTTATTTCAGATTTTAAAACTAAAACCATAGACTCAATGATTAAAACAGTTATTATTGAAGATGAAAAACCCGCATCTAGAAAACTTGAAAGAATGCTTAGCGTGTTCTCCGAAATTGATATAATTGCTAAAATAGAGTCAGTAGAAGAAGGGGTTGAGTGGTTTTCAAAAAATGAACATCCTCAACTTATTTTTTCGGATATTGTTTTAGGTGATGGTTTATCATTTGATATATTTGAGAAATTTCCTACAAAAGCTTTTATTATTTACACAACAGCTTTCGATCAATATACATTGAAAGCCTTCAAACTCAACAGTATTGACTATCTTTTAAAGCCAATTTTAGATGAAGATTTATCGAGTGCAATTGAGAAGTTTAAATCATTTATTCCTTCAGATAACTCTGTAAACTCACAAGATATTAAGCAGTTAATAAAGAAAGAGAAGACAACTCTTTCGCGTATTTTAGTGAAAATTGGCTATAATTTGAAAATTATTCAGACCCAAGAGGTAAGCTGTTTTTTTAGTGAAAATAAAATTGTGTATTTACAAACCATAGAAAGGGTTTACCCATCAGACTTTACATTGGAAGAGCTGGAAGATATTCTGGATGAGAAGAAATTTTTTCGGGCAAATCGACAATATATAATTAATTCAGACTATATTAAGAATATCCACACCTCACCTTACTATAAGGTAGTTTTGGAATTTCAACCTCAGGAAGAAATCTCTGTAAGTCGTGATCGTGTAAAGGATTTTAAAGATTGGTTAGTGAGTTGATTTATTTATATAACTGTCTATAATCAATACTATTAGATTCGATGTCTTCAAGTTATTTTATAATTGAAATAGAAGGTTTTACTTACAAAAGGCTCTGCTCAAAAAATTATTACAAAACTATAGTTCAACTTCCACAAAACTTCACAACTGGATAATAAAGGATTTTTGAAAAAAGGTTCAGATTATAAAAATCCAAACCTATCTTCACTTATTCTCTTTTGGAAAGAGTGTTGTTATTTTTTCAATTCCAGTTATATCATTAGATTATTTTGTCAATGTGGAAGTTATGGGGGTAATTAGTTTTAAAAACAAGAGGCTGCTGCTCCGGACATTGCCCCGCCTATAGCCCCAATTCCTGCTCCAACAATTGTTCCTACACCAGGTGCTACACTACCTAAGCTAGCTCCACCTACACCTCCTAACATCCCTGCACCAACGGTACCCAAAAGACATTTTGGAAGATTTGTTGTTCCTCCTTGCAATTTTTTCATTTGTTCTACATTTAATATTTTCATAATAATTGAGCTATGAGGTAGCAACCCTTTTTAAATTAATTGTATTTATTTGGTAAAATAATTTTAGATAAATTTGATTCAACAGTCTAGAATCTTACAAAATTGTTGTGTTATAAAGTGCTCTTTGTATGAGATAGTAAAAAGTATGAGTTAATAAAATTGTAAACAAACATCAAGGATCATCCGGAAATGTATAATCCCGAGTAAGTACAAGTATTTAAAGCCTATTATTAATCTTACTAATTGTAAATAGGACTTCTTTTTAGTAAATAGATTACTGAATCTTTCCAGCTAGTGCTAAGCCTTAGAAGAGGTGTTCTAACTTTTGAATATACTTTATTGGTATGCTTATATACATCAAAATAAACTTCATAGTCAAAACTCATGCCTGTTTGTACTCTTTCGGTATGAATATATCCATATACTATCTTAGTAACATCGGAATATAAAATGTTTTCTGTACAATTTATTTTAACTGCTAGTACATTATCTACCCCTAAAATACTCTGTAAATCCTCAATTGCTATTTCCTCAATATTATTATAATCAATTCCAGCTTTTTTGAGAAGGTTATTTGTAGTTCTGATGTCTTGTACAGTCAAGGGTGTTATATTTGATGCCCTTTCAGTAATTTCTTTATAAAGATAGTTCTGCGCCTCTTGGGATAATCTCTCCGATATATGGGATGTATTTGAAGTGAAATGCGGAATAGGAAGAACGGCTATTGTATTCTTTTTTATAGGTTGCCTTTTTGCATTAAGGATTCTTTGTTCTTTAGAATCAAAATTTCTATTATTTTCAAATTCTTGAATTCTTCCATTTTTTAGTATGATTTTATGGATCAATTGAGTATCAACGGTATTTAAAATATCTTCGTCTGGATACATAAACTCAACATGGCTATCCGAGATCTTCTTGATATTGACTTCTAGAATGTCATAATTTTTTTTAATAATTTTATCAAAAGTGGAGGTAATTTGTGCGTGTGTATAATTAAACATTAATAAAATAAGTAAGGATAATTGAATTGTTTTTCCCATAATGTTAGATTTAAATTGCTGAATGTTTTTTACTTTTTAGAAGCAGATCTCTTAAAGTCTCAGACCCTCATTTTTTTTTGAATTAATATTAGAATTTATAAATGATACCTAATTGTAATAAAGATGTTGCTTTCGCTTTATGTTGATCATAGATTTTTCCGGTATTATTTTGATCAACCATTGAGGTGGCACTGAAAGAATATCTTGCACTAACACCGATATTCTCAGTAAAATAATATCCTGTCCCTAGAGCGAAACCAAATTCAAATCCACTTGTGTCATATTTTTTATTATTGTTTATAATTCCCTCTATATTTTTTATTGTTTGTTTATTGTTTACAAGAAAGTTAAATTGTGGACCTGCCTCAAGATAAAATTCTCTAGTAAGATTAAATTGAAGCATAACGGGTACAGAAATATAATCAAGATTAGCTTTAGTGCTTTTTTGAACTATTTCTCTGCTTACATTTCCATCGGGAAGCTTCGTTGATAAAGAATAATTTTGATTGGCATTTCTAAATCCTGTCTGGCTATAAAGTACTTCTGGTTGTATACTTAAAAAACGACCTAGTGGAATATTGGCAAAACCACCTACATAAATTCCGGTTCTTGAATTTCCGATTTTCTCAATTTCCGGAGATGAAATGATACTTGAAAGGGTAATGCCGGCTTTTGCGCCAAATTTAACTCCCGATTCGGACTTTTGTGCGGAAATAAATGAGCAAGCCATTACAGAAACTACAAAAAATAATTTTTTCATTTGTTTTTTTTAAAAGATTAATATTTAACATACCTATCCATTAGCTAGACTATATTATTAGCTAACAGCGGGTAATAATTCGATTTTAAATAAATATTGATAATACCTTTTTCCTACATATATTAAAATGTATTATGGGATTGGCGCCCTAGATATCATTATTGCGAGTGATAATGAATATAAGTAGGAGAGAGTTCCAAAACGGAATAAAATAAAAGAAATAAGGTAGAAGAGAAGTTGGGTTGATTAAAAAAGATGATAACTAAATTAATCGACTTATTTCCCCAATACAATCAGGATTAAATATAGGAGTAAAAACTACTAGAAATAGGAATTAGAATCATAATTCTTTCAAATGGAGAATAAACGCTTGGCAATTGAGCATCTTCCTTAGGATTTAAAATATTAATGGCATTCATCACGTTGTATTTTTATTATTATTGTGTAGAAATTTTTACTGATTAAGCAGATGGCCTATTCATTTCGTATGATGGAAAAGAAATAGGTGCTAAAAGGTTTATCTACCCTATAATCAGAATGAAATTTTATCTTCTGATTTTAAGATGAGCTATCCAACCTGTTCCTGCTACTACTAAAGTGGTAACTAATGCGCACAGAATAGACTCTACCTGTTCTAAGTGTAAATGTGCTGTATGGGGGTGATTTTTATGATCACTAAATAGGAATAAAGAAATTAATGAGCTTATAGAGAAGCTGGCTAAAATAAATTTTTTCATTTGTATTTTTTTTAAAGATTAATATTGATATTAATTATAATGCAAAATAATAGAAAAAAAAAGTGAATAGAGGGTTACAATTATTAAAATTATTATGGTCACAGATTTTGTAAAACTATATTATTTAAGCATTTAATGTGTGTTTTAAATGTAAAAACAAAAGGGCACAGTTTACCATCTATAGATTATTGAAACCAATAGAGAAAGGGTAGTACAAAAAAGGGAGTAACTTGTAATCCCTTACCTGATCGACGTGTTAATAAACACACAGTGATAGGTATAGATTTAAGTAGAGATAATTTTATTATCTCGAGTGAAAATGAAAATTCGAATATTGGAGATGGAAATTTTAATTTCTATTCTAAATAAAGGGCACTTATTTCAAAACTGAATAGATTAAAAGAAGATAATCAAATTAATAAACTAAGTCCTTTAAAAAATAGATATGATGTCCCCAATATAATTAGGATTAATTGTATGAATAAAAACTGCTAGAAATAGGAATTAGAATCATAATTCTTTCAAACGGAGAATAAACGCTCGGTAATTTAGCGAAACCCTTAGGATTTAAAAGATTAATTATATTCATCACTTCGTGTTTTTATCATTAGTGTGATGCAAAGATAGAAAGTAAATTTATAATGCCAAATATTATTTATTAAAAAAACATTAAAAAAGTTAATTAACTTTAAATACTATAATGATTTAGGCGTTTTTGAATAAAAATAATAATATCTTCTTATGGTTTATAATTTTAAAATTATTCAAACTATTATTAAAATGATTACAGTAAATAAAATATCTCTCCCATATATTACAACTTATGGTTTCATATAAATAACAAAATGTATTTATCATTTTTAAAATCATAAATACCATAGCAGAAATAATCTTCTACTATCTAAAATACCTCTTCTAATGAGAACAGCTTTAAATGAATAACCCGAAACACAAGCTTCGGGTTTATGACTTATTAATAAATATAAAAATATATACTTTAATTATGAAATTACACCACTTCCTAAAAGTTCTTCATCGATGTACCAAGATGCAAATTGGCCTTCTGCAATAGCAGACTGAGGATTTTCGAATTCAATATAAAATGCTTCATCAAATTGGTATAAAGTTGCTTTTTGTAAAGGTTGTCTGTATCGGAATCTTGCCATTACTTCCATCGACTCTCCATTTTTCAATCTTAGATCTTCACGTACCCAATGCAGCTCAGAATTATCAATTTTTAAAGCTTTTTTCAATAATCCTGGAAACTGATGTCCTTCTCCAACAAAAAGAATATTGTTTTCCATATCTCTTGAGATAATGAAACAGCTTTCTTTATGTCCGCCAATTCCTAATCCCTTACTTTGTCCGATAGTAAAAAACTGAGCCCCTTGATGTTTTCCGATGACTTTTCCATCAGATTTTTTATAACTTATTTTTTGGCTTAAAAATTCGAGCTCTTCCTGTTTTGAAGAAAACTCTGGTGTTTTCTTTCCAAAATGACCTGAATCTTTGAAAATTTCTACAATTTCACCTTCTTTTGGGACCAGTTGTTGTTGTAAGAACTGAGGAAGGCTCACTTTTCCAATAAAACATAATCCTTGAGAATCTTTTTTATCAGCGGTTACCAATCCAATTTCTTTCGCAATTTCTCTTACTTGTGGTTTGGTGAGTTCTCCAATAGGGAACAACGCTTTAGATAATTGATCTTGGTTTAGCTGGCAAAGAAAATAAGACTGATCTTTATTGTTGTCTTTTCCAGCTAAAAGATGGAATATTTCTTTTCCATTTTCGTCAAAACTGGAATTTACTCTTGCATAATGTCCTGTAGCTACTTTATCCGCTCCTAAAGACATTGCCGTTTTCATAAAAACATCAAATTTTACTTCTCTATTGCATAAAATATCGGGATTGGGTGTTCTTCCTTTTTCATATTCAGCAAACATATAGTCTACGATACGTTCCTTATAAAGATCACTCATATCAATTACCTGAAAAGGGATTCCTAGTTTTTGTGCCACCATAAGGGCATCATTACTATCTTCAATCCAAGGACATTCATCTTCTAACGTCACGGAAGCATCATTCCAGTTCCTCATAAATAGAGCAACCACATCATAACCCTGTTGTTGCAACAAATATGCTGTCACACTGGAATCTACTCCTCCTGATAATCCGACAACTACTTTCATAATATTTCTGATAAAGTTTTTATCTTTATCTTACCGGTTGCAAAATTACGATAATCCTTTTCGCAAAAAAAATTATAATTTTACATATTGATAAAAACAATAGATATGAAAAAATTTATGATCCCTCTCATGCTGTTTTTCTCAGCATCAGTGTTTTCCCAAGTGGCAGTAGGAACTACACCTCAGGGTAATAATAAGTGGACTTTCGGAGGTGGAATTGGTATTGGATTCGGAAGTAATAGTGCCTTTTACCTTCAAGCTTCACCCAGAGTAGGATATAAAATTACTGATGATTTGGAAGGAGGAGTCGTGGGAAGTGTTTCATGGCAAACTTCCAATTCTTTTAAATCAACCATGTTCGGGGTAGGCCCATTTATGAATTATTATATCGGTAGATCGTTTTACTTGGGAGCAAACTTACAGCAATATTTTATTAACTACAAGGATAAATATTATGATTATTCAACCAATGAACAGGAGACGGCTTTATATCTGGGAGGAGGATATATGCAGAGAATTGGAAATAATTCTTTCATGCAGATTGGGTTAATGTATAATGTCCTTTGGAAGGAAAACTCAAGTGTGTTTTCAAGTGGTTTAATACCTAATATTGGTTTTGTGGTAGGGCTTTAGAGCAAGAGAATGGTAGAATATATATGATAAAGCACTAGGATGATCCCAGTGCTTTATATCTTTGTATGTAAATTTTTGATTTCTTTTTGTAATCAAATTATTTTTTCCAAACACGGATATTAAGATCTACATCAGAATAAGTGACATTATGCGGGCTATTATTTTGTAAAGACATCAACGCATTTGGAACTCCAAAATCATCTTTTAAATCAATACTCCCTGTGATTTTAATTTCATTATTGGTCATTTCATAATTGAACGTTTTACTTACTCTCCTAGCGCCTACAAAAATACTTATTGATACCGTATTATTTTGAGTATTAAATTGACCGAAAGATCCTCCGATATTCAATCCTCCTATTTCACCGGCTTCTAATAAATAAGTAATAATATTATTATCTCTACCAGGATTTTGGCCGCCAGGACTTTGGGAAGTAAGACTTTTTTTATCTATTTCAAAATAAGCATCATTTAATGCACCTACAAGATTTGTATCTGAACTTTGTACAATAAATTTATTTAATCTCAATGTTCCTGATACTGCGAGTTTTTCAGTTGGAGCACTTGGATTGTCTCTATATCCTGTCCATTTTAGCTCATAGTCAAAATTATCTGCATATTGCTTAGGCGCATCTTGCCCTTTTGGCCATACTTTTACAAATAGACGGATTTTAGGAGGCATTGCATGAGGGCATACTGCTTTTAAAGCATTCATAGCTGTGGTAGCATTAAATTGCTCAATAAGATCTATATAGCCTCCAATACTTATTTTTTCATCCGAAGATTCAGTAATATAATCAAAAACAATATCTTTTTTTACTCCTCCAATAGTAAGCTCAATCGTTGCTTTTTTTGTATTACTATCAAATTGTTTAATGATCCCTTCAATATTCATTAAGCTATTGAATAATGTTGATTTTACATTCGAATCTCTAGTGGGTGCAGAGTCATAAGAAGCGAAGCTTTCTAGATCCAATTTAAAGCTGGCATCTTTTAAGGCTTCAACAATTTTTCCTCCATTTTTAATGTTTAGTTCTTTTAATCCTATAGTTCCAGCAGAAGGACTATTAAGATCATTAGATCTATATCCCGTCCATTGGATACTGTAATCGTAATTGGTTAATTGTGTAGGATTTGTAGTGGTGATTTGCTCGTCATCTTTTCTACAAGAGATTGTTAATAAAACTAATGTAGCTAGCAAGTATCTTTGTACTGCTGAAAATAATTTTTTTTTCATAAAAAAAGGTTTATTTGTGTTAACGTTGCAAAACTATTATAAAATTTTTCTTTTTTTCACAAAAGGGGTATAGATTCTGTTTATGAGAAGAATATTGCTTTTCTATAGGGGTGTTGTTTTAGGAAAATATGTTTTATAACTAAATAAGTATGAATAGGATAGGGGTATTGGCGCTTTAATTTTGTTTTTTGTAATGCTGATGTGAAATAAATGCATTAAATAGTATTTTTTATTTAAATTAAATTCATAAAAAATGAAAATGATTTAATAAGTGTTGATTAATTTGAAATTATAGTTTTTTTTGAAATCAAAGAATATAAAAATGTACTATTTAGGAAGATGGGTTAAAGTAAAAAAAGTATATATAAATGAAAAGCATCGAGAAGTACCCGATGCTTTTAAGTTTTTATGTGTAGTTAATTATTTAAGACTGAGAAGACTTTTCTGCGGATTTTTTAGGTTTGGATGTTTTTCCTATTAACCCATCTTTCGAATCATTCAGGTCAAGTATTACAGTTTCTTTTTCTGTTAATTGCTTATTTACTAGCATTTCTGCCAATAAATCTTCAATATATTTCTGAATTGCTCGCTTCAAAGGTCTAGCTCCGAAGTCTTTATCCCATCCTTTTTCAGAAATGAAATCTTTCGCTTCTTCTGTTAATTCTACCTTATATCCTAATTTTTCAAGTCTGCCATAGAGCTTATTCAATTCAATATCAATAATTCTCTTAATGTCATTTTGTTCAAGAGAGTTAAAGATAATAATGTCATCAATTCTATTTAAGAATTCAGGAGCAAAGGCTTTTTTAAGAGCATTTTCTATAGTGCTTCTTGCCCTTGTATCTGAGCTTGATTTCTTTGCGTTGGTTCCGAATCCTACGCCATCCCCAAAATCTTTAAGATCTCTTGTTCCAATATTAGAAGTAAGGATAATAATCGTATTTCTAAAATCAATTTTTCTTCCTAAACTGTCTGTTACATGACCTTCGTCTAAAATTTGTAATAAGATGTTAAATACATCAGGATGCGCTTTTTCGATTTCGTCCAAAAGAACTACCGCGTAAGGTTTTCTTCTTACCGCTTCTGTCAATTGACCTCCTTCTTCATATCCAACATATCCTGGAGGAGCACCCACTAATCTTGAAATAGCGAATTTTTCCATGTATTCACTCATATCAATTCTAATTAACGCTTCATCAGAATCAAATAATTCTCTCGCCATTACTTTAGCAAGTTCTGTCTTACCCACACCGGTAGTACCTAAGAAAATAAATGTACCTATTGGTCGATTTGGATCTTTAAGACCGGCTCTGTTTCTTTGAATTGCCTTCACAACTTTCTTCACGGCATCTTCCTGTCCAATCACTTTACCATTCAAGTTTCCATCCATATGAGCTAATTTATCAAGCTCATTCTTACCCACTTTGGTTACAGGAACACCGCTCATCATAGAAACCACTTCAGCGACATTTTCTTCACTTACTGTTTCTTTTTTCTCCTTTACATCTTTATCCCATTTATCTTGAGCTGCGTTCAATTCCATCTGAAGACGCTCTTCTTCATCTTTTAGTTTTCTTGCTTCAAGATAATCTTGGGCTTTCACAGCCTTTTGTTTAAGATCTTTAATATCTTCAATTTTCTTCTCAAAATCAATGATTTCTGTAGGAACCTTCATGTTTTTGATATAAACACGGGAACCGGCTTCATCCATTGCATCGATTGCTTTGTCTGGTAAGAAACGGTCTGTAATATATCGTGATGTCAAATTGACACATGCAGCAATAGCTTCAGGAGTATAAATCACATTATGATGTTCTTCATACTTATCTTTAATTTGATTTAAGATTTGAATGGTTTCATCAATTGAAGTTGGCTCAACCATCACCTTTTGAAATCTTCTTTCTAAAGCTCCATCTTTTTCAATATACTGGCGGTATTCATCCAAAGTAGTGGCTCCAATGCACTGAATTTCGCCTCTTGCTAAAGCAGGTTTAAACATATTGGATGCATCTAAACTTCCTGTAGAACTTCCTGCACCTACAATAGTGTGAAGCTCATCAATAAATAAGATGACATCGCGGTTTTTTTCCAGTTCAGTCATAATGGCTTTCATCCTTTCTTCAAACTGACCACGATATTTTGTTCCGGCAACTAAACTTGCCAAGTCTAACGTAATCACACGTTTGCCATAAAGAACTCTGGAAACCTTTTTTTGTTGGATTCTTAAAGCAAGTCCTTCTGCGATAGCAGATTTACCCACTCCAGGTTCACCAATAAGTAAAGGGTTATTTTTCTTTCTGCGGGATAAAATTTGAGAAACTCTCTCAATTTCTTTTTCACGACCAATTACCGGATCTAATTTTCCATCTCTCGCTAAAGAGGTTAGGTCTCTACCAAAGTTATCCAAAGTTGGAGTTTTACTTTTAGCGGAGCTTAAATTCCCTGTTGGTTTTCTCATTTGCTCAAATTCCTCTCTTTCATCATCATCATCATACGCACTCATTTGCGGAGATTGTCCGGAATTTTTGAGCATAGTCTGGTATTCCTTTGAAACTCCTTCATAGTCAATTTCATAAGCTCCTAATATGTTGGAGGTGGGGTCCTCATATTTATAAAGAATGCCAAGAAGCAAATGAACGGTATTAATTTCATTGCTCTTATATTGCCTACATTCTAGCTCTGCACGTTTAATGGCATGATCTGCCATTTTAGTGAAAGAAATATTAGGAACCTCCTCAGAAATAGGGCTAAGACTTGCCATATTTAAAGTTTCAATTTTCCTTCTGATTTGTGTTAAATCCGCATGAAGGTTTTGAAGGATTTCTTTTGCAGAGTTTTCTGTTTTTATAATACCTAAAAGTAGATGTTCTGTATTAAGAAATTCACTTTTCAGCCTTTTAGCTTCGCTCTTGCTTTGCTTGAACACTTGGCTCAAGCCTTGTGAAAACTTGTAATCCATAATATATCTCATTAGAATAAAAGCAGAATTGCCTTTTATTCATTATCTAAATTACAAATATTTTACCAAAAAACAATTAATGACTTTATGTCAGAAAAAAATTTTATTATCTTATTGAAAATGATTAAGTTTGTTGCTCTTTAAAAAATCATGAACCCTGAAATTGCTACTTATATTGGATATTCCGCATCACTTTTTATTGTTTTAAGCTTCATTTTGAAAGATGTAAGGAAGATTAGAATTGTGAATTTGATTGGCTGTATTTGTTTTGTTATTTATGGCCTATTTAGCGGAATGCTTTGGCCTGTCATTATCCCAAACGGACTTATTTGCTTTATACAACTATATCATTTATTGATAAGTAAAAAAAGTTAATGAAAAAAGCAAAAATAATTACTTCTGCTTTTAGTAATTTATACACTGATCAACGGATTGAAAAAGTTTGTAGAACCCTCTATGATAATGGATATAAAATCGAGTTGATTGGAAATGATTGGAATGGAGCAGAAAAAATGTCACGTCCTTATCCTTTTTCAAGACTTAAATTACATTCAAAAAGTTTAAAAACAGCTTATTTTGAATTTAATTGGAAATTATATCATGAACTGAAAAAAAAAGCAAATCAAAATACGATTCTTCATGCTAATGATCTGGATGCTCTGCTTCCAAACTATCTTATTGCTAAAAAATTAAATATTCCTTTGATTTTTGATAGTCATGAAATTTTCTCTGAAATGCCTGCTATTCAGGGTAAAATATCGCAAAAGCTATGGAAGTATATGGAAAGAAATATTCTTCCCAAGATAGAATTCATGATTACGGCAAGTGGGAGCTATGCAAAATGGTTTGAAAAAAAATACAGAATAAAACCTACAGTTATTCAAAATACACCCAGAAAAATCAATTTTCGCATCGAAATTCCTGAAAACAAACCCAAAATCATCCTTTATCAAGGAGCAATCAATCCTTTCCGAGGAATTGATAAAGTTATTTTGGCGATGCATCATTTAGAGGATGTTGTTTTTAAAATTGCAGGAGAGGGCCCTAGAAAAAAGGAATATGAAGAGCTGGTAATTAAAGAAAACTTAAAGGATAAAGTTATTTTTTTGGGAAAATTAAATCCTGAAGAATTACGCAAAATTACCGTGACAGCAGATTGTGGAGTAAGCGTTGAAGAGAACGGAGGAGATAGCTATTTATATTCATTGCCTAATAAAGTACTTGATTGTATTCAGGCCCATGTTCCTCTTGTTTTATCGGACCTTCCAGAGATGAAAGCAATTAAAAGAAAATATGATATTGGAGAAATTATTGAAGATCATCAACCTGAAAATATGGCAAAGGCCATCAAAATTATTTTAGAGAAAGGAAGAGGGAATTACCAAACAGAGCTTGAGAAAGCCTCAAAAGTTTTTTGTTGGGAAAATGAAGAAATGAAATTATTAGAAGTTTTTGAAAAAGCAGGCAGGTAATTATCTTTATAAAATTGGTTATCTTTGCCTAAAGATAAATATTTGAAATGACCATTAAAGAAAAACAGCAAGAAATAATTGATGAATTTGCTTTTCTTGACGATTGGGAGCAGAAGTATGAATACATTATTGATCTGGGAAAAGAGTTGAAAGGATTAGCGGAAGATAAGAAAACAGATGAGAACCTCATTAAAGGATGTCAAAGTAAGGTGTGGATTGATGCTGAGTTTATTGATGGAAAACTATATTTCAATGCAGACTCTGACGGTATTTTACCTAAAGGGATTGTTTCTCTGCTTGTAAGTATTTACAGCGGTCATTCCACAAAGGAAATTTTAGATTCCGATTTCGAATTCATTTCAGCGATTGGATTACAAGAATTCCTTTCTCCGTCTAGGGCTAATGGGTTGATGGCTATGACTAAACAAATTAAATTTTATGCAGTTGCTTATCAATTAAAGTCATAACTGTGACTAGAATTTTAGTATATCGTTTTTCAGCTTTTGGTGATGTGGCAATGACAGCACCTGTTTTTCGGGAACTTTTGGAACAAAATCCAAATGTAGAGATTGTCATGGTTTCGAGAAATAATTTTAAAGGCTTGTTTGCAAATATTCCGAATTTAATATTTAAAGGAATTGATTTAGATGATTACAAAGGATTCTTAGGGTTAAGACGATTGAGTAATGATCTCATAATAGAATTTCAACCCGATTTTATAGCTAACCTTCATGATGTAATTAGAACTAAAATTATAGATAAAATTTATAGAAGGAAAGGGTTTAAGGTGTTTAAAATAAAAAAAGGAAAAGAAGAAAAAGAAAAGCTTACAGATATCAGGAATCTTGATAAAGTTCAATTAAGAAGAACAGTAGAGCGATATGCTGATGTTTTTCGTGAAATGGGTTTTAAGGTTGAGCTTTCTCATCAATTGAGATCTCTTTCTCAAAAAAAATCCGGTATTGGCTTTGCTCCTTTTGCTCAACATAAGGGA
Organism: Chryseobacterium potabilaquae; assembly: GCF_902728265.1. Classification (GTDB taxonomy): domain Bacteria; phylum Bacteroidota; class Bacteroidia; order Flavobacteriales; family Weeksellaceae; genus Chryseobacterium; species Chryseobacterium potabilaquae. Next base: position 71,159 of record NZ_CACVBR010000008.1, on the reverse strand, counting down.
AAAATGCTTCCTTTGGAAAAATCATATGAATTAGCAAGATTATTGGCGAAGAAATATAAGGTTTATTTTTTTGGAGGAGGTAGTAAGGAAACTGAAACGCTTGAGAAATGGGAAAAAGAAATTCCTAATACCAAAAGTCTCTCCGGCAAGTTAAGCCTTGAAGAAGAGCTTGAGAAAATTTCTCAACTGGAATTAATGATTTCTATGGATTCTGCAAACATGCATTTGGCAAGTTTAATGGGAACGAGATGTGTGTCTATCTGGGGAGCAACACATCCTTATGCCGGCTTTTTGGGCTTTGGGCAAAGTCCGGATGATGTTGTGCAAGTAAAAGATCTTACTTGCAGGCCTTGTTCCGTTTTTGGTGATAAGGAATGCTATCGAGGAGATTGGGCGTGTTTGGAAGAGCTAGATATTCAGAAAATAGTGGAAAAAGTTTTATAAATAAAAAGATATTTTCCTATTTATTTTACTCAAATAATGCTCTGTTTAATGATTAAAATTAAAAAAACTAAAGGATATTATTTTATTTCTTATTCAGATAATTTACCGTTTTTTCTTTTAGCCATTCCTATTATTCATTGTGTTTTAAGCTACTTTCTGTAAATCTTCCCTAGAATAAATCTTTTTAAACTTTTTGTTTATATACTTATTTACGGGTGTTTCAAACCAACCAAAACTATAATGGCTAATTATTAATGAAACAATAAAAGCAATTAACGTGAAATATATTCCATAGTTCATATGTAAAATTTTTGAATTGAGATCACTCAAGTATCTTAAAACAATTTGATGAAACATATAGAAGCCAAAACTTATTTCTCCTAAATAAATGAATGTTTTATGGGATAAAAACCGTGAAATAATTCCTTTTTGAAAAGAGAAAGAAAAAATCAAATAACTCATAGGAATCCAATAATAAAAGGAATACCTTGCAACTTGTGGTATTTGTTGATGAAAAACAAAGAAAATGACAAGTAATAAAATAGCTGAAAATTCAACCCAATTATAATTGATTTTAAACTCTCTATTTGATATTTTTTTATAGGCATTGAAAAGTAATATTCCAATAATAAAGTCAATCACTCTAATAAAAGGATTGATATAGAATATCGGATGATACCAACTGGAAGGAGCTATCACAGCTAATACTGGTACAATGGATAGGATGATTAAAATAGTAAGTATTCGGTATTTTTTGAGCCTTGTGAGTAATAGAATAAGAGCGGGAAATGCGGCGTAAAAAAATATTTCATTGGATATACTCCATGAAAGATAATTAAAAGTAAAATAAAAACTATTTAGTGGAATAAAGCTTTGTGTAAGAGTTATGTTGGTGAGGGCCTGCATGAACCATAGACTTTTATCTTTAACAAACTGTAGATCGGTTAAAGGAATTGAGATAACAAATGTCAATAAATGAAGGGGATAAACCCGAGCAAATCTAGCGATATAAAATAATCTTTTGGATCTCTGTTTATTGATGAGGTCATCTTGGTAATTATATGCGAGAATAAATCCACTTAAAATAAAAAAGAAACTTACGCCTATGTATCCTTCTTGGAAAATGTAGTTGTAAATCCAATGTAGAATTTTGGAATTGCTATTTTGAAGAAAATCCAGATGAGAAGCAAATACCATAAAGGCAAAAAAGAATCTTATAGATGTTAAGGGTTTAATCATTTAATGTATTTAGCATTTGTATTCTTAATAATTTTAAAATAACACACGATCCTCAAAAGTACTCAAATCCTATCTAATTAATTGCTATATAAATAAAAAAATCTCCCAAAAACTTGAGAGATTTTTTGTGGGTCCTGAGGGATTCGAACCCCCGACCCTCTGGGTGTAAACCAGATGCTCTGAACCAACTGAGCTAAGAACCCGAATTTTTTTGAAAGGTTTCGTTTCCTTTTCTGTGGGTCCTGAGGGATTCGAACCCCCGACCCTCTGGGTGTAAACCAGATGCTCTGAACCAACTGAGCTAAGAACCCTCTATACTTGTTTTCTCGTTTAGAGTGGTGCAAATATACGACTTATTCGGAAATTTGCAAATTTTTTTCTAAAAAATCCCCAACAACAAAGTTGCTCCCGCCAATAAAAATCATTTCATCATTTGTACAATGCTCTTTTGCAGAAAGATAGGCTTCTTGTACAGAATCGAAAATTTTATAAATAATTTTTGCGCTGATCAATAAATCTTCATAGTCTTTAGGATGTCTTCCTCTATCAATGGATGGTTTTGCAAAATAGAATAGAGAATGAGTAGGTAACAAATTCATTACATCATCTATTTTTTTATCGTTCACAAAACCTAAGATAATATGTTTTTGTTTAGGAATTGAATTTAATTGGGTAAAAACATATTCTAGCCCTGCTTGATTATGACCCGTATCACATATTGTTAAAGGATGTTTTGAATACTCAAACCATCTACCAATGAATCCTGTATTTTTGTGAACTTTTAATAGTCCTTTTCTTATACTTTCTTCAGGGATGTCTATATTTAATTTTTTTAACTCTTCAATCATAGCTAAAACGACTCTGATATTTTTTGACTGATAATTTCCTTTTAAATCAGATTCTAAAGAAGTTATGAAATGAGTAGCATCAATGAACGGGGCGTTTTGCTGGAGTGCTTTTTCTTTGATAATATTTTTCACGGATTCATTTTCGTCTCCAGAAATAATCGGAATATTATTTTTTACAATCCCGGCTTTTTCTCTGGCAATTTCTTCAATAGTATTACCTAAAATATTTTGATGATCCAATTGAACATTGGTAATGGCAGAAATTAAAGGATTAATAATGTTTGTTGAATCTAGCCTACCACCTAGACCTACTTCGATAATGGCGAAATCTATATTTCTTTGATAGAAGTATTCGAAAGCCATAATGGTGGTAAACTCAAAAAAAGAAGGACGTATCTCGGAGGGAAGGGTTTGTAATTTTTTAATGAAATCATACACAAAAGGTTTATCGCAGTTTTGACCATTTATTTTTATTCGCTCTGTGAAATCAATAAGATGAGGGGAGTTGTATAGACCTACCTTATAGCCTGCCTCTTGGAGAACTGAAGCTAGCATATTGCTTGAGGAACCTTTTCCGTTTGTACCTCCAATATGAATGCAGCGTATTTTTTCTTGGGGATTTCCAAAAAATGCACAAAGCTTGATGATATTATCTAAGCCTGGTTTATAGGCTTTTTGTCCCTCGATTTGGTAATTGGGAGCTTGGGCGAAAAGCCATTCAACGGCCTCTTTATATTGCTCGTTATTCATAGTGCAAAATTCTCAAAAGTTTTTTTAAAAATAAATTAATTTTTAAAAGTGTAACTTTTTTTATACTTTGTTCGTCTAATTATAGTAAATCCTAGGTATGAAAAAAAGGCTAACTTTTATTTTTTGTTTATCTTGTTTGGCTATAAATGCTCAGAAAAAATGGTCTTTGAGAGAATGTGTGGACTATGCTATAGAGCATAACCTTCGTGTAATTCAAAATGAATATTCAAAACAAGTCCAAGATGTTAATCTTAAAATAGCTAGGAAAAATTACCTTCCTTCTGTATCGGCAAACGTAGGAAATACAGTAAGCTTTGGGCAAGCTTCATTGGGAACAGAAAGTATTCGAAATGATCGATTTTATAATAATGCTAGTGTAGGAGCAGATATGTTGGTGTATAATAATGGAAGATTAGAGAAAATCATCAGAAAAACCGAATTTGATGTTCAAGCAAGCCAATACGATATTGAGTCGATAAGAAACGATATTTCTCTTCAAATTGTACAGCAGTATCTTACCACTTTGCTGAATAAAGAAATAGTGAAAATTTCACAGGTTGCGGTAGAAAATGCACAAAAGCAATATGATAGAGCAAAGATTACAACCAATATAGGTACAACGGCTCAGACTGTTTTAGCGGAAGCAGAGGCAGCATTGGCCAGAGAAAAACAAAACCTTAAAACATCGGAGATTAATGTGGGAAGAAGTTTATTTGCTTTAGTTCAGCTATTACAACTCTCGGATTATAAAGATTTTGATGTGGAAAGTGTGGATGTTCCGGATCAGCTAGATCCGCAATTAAAATCGGTTGATGAGGTATTAGCCACGGCTTATGAAACTCAACCTCAAGTGAAAGCTGCAGAAAGTAGAATTAGGGCCGCCGAAGCTCAAACTAAAGTAAATAAAACAGATTTTTGGCCTACGGTAACGGCAAATGTAGGATTAGGGAGTTTTTACAACAATTTATTAAATACAAACACGGTGGGAGTAGATAATTTTTTTAATCCTATCAAGGAATCTACTTTTTTTCAACAGTATAAAGATAACTTTGGACAAAATGTAGGTGTATCCGTTAATATTCCTATTTTTAATAAAGGAATTACTAAACTTCAAGTAGAGCAAGCCAAAATTAATGAAAGTATTGCAAAGAACTCTTTTGAGCAGCAAAAGCAAGCGGTAAGAGAAAATGTTCAGAAAGCCCAGTTTGATGCAGATGCCAATTATGAAACTTTTTTAGCTGCTGTAGAGACCGAGAAAAGTACGAAATTAGCCCTAGATTTTGCAGATAAAAGTTATGCAGCCGGAAGATCAACTATTTATGATGTCAATATAGCCAGAAATAATTATGCTAATGCACAGGGCTCTGTGGTTCAAGCAAAATATAATTATATTTTCAGTATTAAATTATTGAACTTCTATTCTGGAATTCCATTAAGTTTATAAAATGTCAATTCAGTCATTAGAAACATATTTACCCGAGAATACTTTTGGTTATTTGAAGAATTGGTTTTCGGATTACTATATACATATTAAAATCACCAGAGGTAGGAGTTCCAAATTGGGAGATTATAGAAAATTACCGGATAATTCTCACGAAATAACGATAAATTCGACATTGTCCCCACCTCTTTTTTTCTTTGTACTTACTCATGAATTGGCTCATCTGATAGCGTTTGAAAAGTATGGACGGAGAATATCTCCTCATGGAAATGAGTGGAAAATAACATTCGGAAGAATGTTGTTGGAAAGTTTAGAAGTGTATGATGATGATTTGAAACCAATAATTGTAAAATTTTCAAAATCTCCAAAAGCTAATTTTATGGCAAGTCCGGCTCTTGTAAGATATTTTCACGTTGAAACACAAGATGATAATCTTCAGTTTATTGAAGGGCTTCAAAAGGGGGATCTTTTTATTTTTCGAAATGAAAAGTATTTATTAGAAGGTCTGATCAAAAAAAACTATCTTTGTAAGAACCTTGAGACGGGAAGGAAGTATTCTTTCAAACCTTTGGCAAGGGTAGAAAAATGTAGTTAAAAATGTCAAGATCAGATAAATACTGTGTGATAATGGCAGGAGGAATCGGAAGTAGATTCTGGCCGATGAGCACACAGAAATTTCCAAAACAATTTCAAGATATTTTAGGCGTTGGGCGAACAATGATTCAACAAACATATGATAGAATCAAAAAGATAATCCCCGACGAAAATATATTTGTAATTACGAATAAAGAATATGTAAGTCTTTCTCACCAACAACTCCCGGAAATTCCTGAAGAGAATATCGTGGGTGAGCCTATGGCTAAAAATACGTCTGCATGTAATTTATATATGGCGAATAAAATTGCCGAAATTGATCCCCAGGCTACGATGATCGTTTTGCCAGCTGATCATTTAATACTTAAAGAAGAAACTTTTTTACAAAAAGTAGAGATCGCTTTTGATTTGGCTTCTAAAAATGATTTTCTTGTAACATTGGGAATTACTCCTACTAGACCGGACATAGGATATGGATATATTCAATTTGTTGATAAAAAAGGGTCTGACTTTTTTAAAGTGAAAACATTTACTGAAAAACCCATTTTGGAAATAGCCCAAAGTTTTTTAGAAAGTGGTGATTTTCTTTGGAATGCAGGAATCTTTATATGGAATGTTAAGAGTATACATGATGCATTTGAAGAATACTTGCCAGAAATGGCACAACATTTTAAGGCATGTGATTATAATTCAAAAGAAGAGAATAATTGTATAGAAATTATTTATCCTAAAGTACAAAAAATTTCTATTGATAATGGAATTTTAGAAAAAGCAAAGAATGTGTATGTAATACCTGCAGACTTGGGATGGAGTGATTTGGGGACATGGACTTCCGTATATGAAAACACGGAAAAAGATGAAAATGATAATGCGATTAATCAAAAATATCTTTTAACATATGATTCGACCGGGAATATTATTCATATGAAAAATAATCATAAAATGGTTGTAATAGATGGTCTTAAAGATTATATTGTTGTAGATACAGAGAAAGTTTTGCTTATTTGTCCTAGAGAGCATGACCAATTAATAAAAGATTATGTCCTAGATTTGAAAAATTTCAAAAAAGGAGAAAAATTTATGTAAATAATTGGTATACTTTCTGCTAGTTTTTGGCATATGAAAAAAATTACGTGTAAACTTATTTTATTTATTGTTACTTTTTTAGGAATATGGACGTATTCTCAAGAAAAAGAAAATTTTTTGAATATTCCCAATATTTTACAAAAGATCGTTCCTAACCCAGGAATAAGTTCTTGGATTTTACTATATAACGATGGTGGTAAAGATCAGCCTATCATAACGTCTGGCGCAAAACCCAATTATACACCTCAATCTTCTGGCTTTGATTTGTTTCCAGAGGAAGATAGTTTTTATTATATAGCCTATTCACAAGGGGGAAAAGTTGGTTATGTGACAGATTTGCAAGCTTTGAAGATATTTATAGGGAAAATTGATAATGTGCAAGAGGCTGCTATAGCCGTCGCAATAGATGGCTATTTTGTAGATGAAGAGTTTAAGGATATTGCGGGAAACTATTATGAGGATGGTACAAATTATTATTTAGGCCTAGGTAAACTTACCTCCAAAGAATGCCCTTATCAGAAAAAGCATTATACCTTAACGATCAATAAATCTACTGGAGAGATTAGTGAGGTAGATGATCATGGAGCTTATATTGAACTTTACAATAAAACATGTACCAATAATCCCAGACTGTTAAAACTAGAACAAAAGAAGGAGGAACCAAAAGAAGAAACTATTAAAAAAGGAAAACGCTCCACTAAGAAGTAGTATTTAAAAACTTAGGGACTCATCTTTCTATTCCTCTATTCATTTTTCTTATTATTCAAAACAAAATTATACTATCTTTAATAAAGAAATTAGTAGTTATTATCCTATAGCCTAATTTTGAAATGTAAAAAAGTATTTATTTATATATGTCAATAAAGAATATTTCAGATCAACAAAAGGGAGAGTTTTACGAGACAGAAAGGCTTATTATTCGCCCTATGGGATTAGAAGATGCTGCCTTTATTCATGATCTTTATAATAGACCTAAATTCATAAAAAATATAGGAGACCGCAATATAAAGAGTCTTTCTGATGCTGAAAACTATATTGAAAGTAAATTCCTTCCACAATTTAAAAGACTCGGGTTTGGTAACTATTTGATTATAACAAAGGATAGTAATAATAAAATAGGAGGAGTAGGAATATTTGAGAGAGAAGGGTTAGATGTTGTTGATATTGGATTTTCTTTACTTGATGAGTTTGAAGGAAGGGGTTTTGCTTATGAAGCGGCTCAAAAGATAAAATCGATAGGAATGAATGAGTTTGGATTAAAAAAAATTTCGGCGATCACTTCAAAAGATAATTTTTCGTCGCAGAAATTGATTGAAAAATTAGGATTGAAATTTAAGAAATATGTTGTTCTTCCTGATGATATTGAAGAGTTAATGTATTATGAGACAGATTGATTTGTAGTCCTTTTAAAGAAAGTAAAAAGAGCAAAGATTTAATTTTAATACTTAAAACTAAATCTTTGTGATAAATATCAATTGATTCCTTCTAAGATCTGATTAGCAGCCGTTTTAGAAGTTACTTTTTCAATCACTCTTTTACAAATTCCTTGTTCATCAAAAATGAAAGTGGTTCTTACAATTCCCATATAGGTTTTTCCAAATGTTTTTTTCTCTTGCCATACGCCAAACTTTTCGAGGATCTCATGATTTTCATCTGCAATTAGATCATAAGGAAAAGCAAATTTACTATGGAAATTTTTTTGTTTTTTTACCGTATCTCCACTTATCCCCAATACTTGCAGACCGGCATTGGTAAGAGTAGAATAATGATCACTCAAATTACAGGCTTCAACAGTACATGTGGGAGTATTCGCTTGTGGATAGAAGAATATAACCAATTTTTTTCCTAATAATTGTGATGAATTAATGGAAATTCCATCCTGATTAATCCCTTCAAATTTTGGTAATTTATCTCCAACTTTCAACATAATAATTTATTTTTGCTCAAATTTAGTGGTTAGATGACAAAAAAGCAAAGAGCAGAACTGATTCAATTGGAATTAGAAAAATTATATCCGGAAGTTCCTATTCCATTGGCTCATACAGATGCCTATACTTTGATGGTTGCAGTGGCACTTTCTGCCCAAACAACAGATAAAAAAGTGAATGAGGTCACTCCAGCTCTTTTTAAAGTGGCTGGAACACCTGAAAAAATGGCTCAGTTGGAGGTAGAAGAGATCAGGGAACTAATTAAAGAAATAGGGCTCTCGAATACAAAAGCTAAAAATCTGAAAAGAATGGCAGAACTTCTGCTGGAAAGGCATCATGGGGTAGTACCTCAGACTTATGAAGAATTAGAGGCTCTTCCCGGTGTTGGCCATAAAACAGCTTCTGTAGTGATGAGCCAAGGCTTTGGATTTCCGGCCTTTCCGGTTGATACCCATATTCACAGACTTATGACGCAGTGGAAGTTGACCTCGGGAAAGAATGTGGTAGAAACAGAAAAAGATGCTAAGCGAATTTTTGCGGAAAAGGTGTGGAATAAACTTCATCTTCAAATCATTTTTTACGGTAGAGAATATTCTCCGGCAAGAGGGAAGGGTGAAAAAGATTTTATTACAAAAATGATGTTTGATCAATAAAAAATCTCTTTCTATTTGAAAGAGATTTTTTTGAACATATTTATGAATGTTTTGACTATAGTATTTTAGAATAAATGTTTACTTCTGTTTTTTGGCCCAAAGTTCCATTTTTCTATTTAAGATATCAAGAGGGAGACATCCCTGACTTAAAATTTCATCGTGAAAGCTTGCCAGATTAAATGCATTACCCAGTCGTTTTTGATATTCGTTTCTAAGCTCACGTATTCTTAATGAACCTATCTTATAACCTAATGCTTGTCCTGGCATTGCCATATATCTTTCAATTTCTGCAATGGCTCCAGATTCATCATAAGATATATTACTCACGAAATATTTAATGGCTTCTTCTCTGGTCATTCTACCTGTATGTAATCCTGTATCAACGACTAACCTTACTGCTCTTAACATTTGATCACTTAAATATCCCATTTTTTGATAGGGATCAGTATACAGCCCAAACTCAGGACCTAAAGTTTCACAATAATGAGCCCATCCTTCTCCATAGGCACCAAACCAACCAAACCTCATAAATTTAGGGAGTTTTGTGTTTTCTTGTTGAAGAGAAATTTGGTAATGATGGCCGGGAATAGCTTCATGTAAGAATAAAGATTCCATTCCTGAGGTGACATTAAATTTTGATGGATCGGGTAAGGGAATATAAAATATTCCTGGTCTTTTACCATCAGGAGTTCCTTGTATGTATTCAGCGCTTGCACTAGCCTCTCTAAATTTTTCAGTTTGTCTGATTTCAAACTTTGTTTTTGGAGTTACACTAAACATTGTGCTCAGCTTGGGAGTAATTTTAACTAAAATTCCATTAAAAGCATCTAAAACCTCTTTTGAGGTTTGATAAGGCATTGCTTTAGGATCAGTTTTTACATAGCTTATAAATTCTTCAAGTGATCCTGAAAAGCCCACTTGTTGTTTTACTTTTTCCATTTCCGCTCTTAACATAGCGACTTGTTGAAGCCCTATTTTGTTTATGTCTTCAGGAGATTTTTTTGTAGTAGTCCAACTTTTAGCATAATATTGATATATATTTTTACCATTGGGAAGACTATTATAGCCATCCGTTTCTCTGGATTTTGGTAAATATTCTTTTTCTAAAAAAGCACCCATTTTTGTATAAGCAGGAATGATATTTTTAGTAATTGCCTCTCTATATAATTGAGTGAATTTATCTTTTTGGCGCTTCGTAAATTCTTTTGGGAAATTTTTAATCGGGCCATAAAAAATATTTTTATCAAAATCTAAGGTAGTTATCTCCTCTGCTCTCATTTGAGGAATCATTTTGATGACCAATTTTTTAGGAAGTACTATTTTATTATTTATTCCCTCACGAAAATTTTCTATGGCTGTATTCATCCACTCGGGGAATTTTTCCATTCTTTTAAGCCAGTCGTTATAATCTTTTTCTGTTTGAAAAGGCTGGCTTCCCTCACCGCTTCCATATAAAGGAAACGTCAGAGGAAGACCTGAAAATTGGGTAAAAGGAATATATTCGGGGTGATAGGCATAGCCTTCAATTTTATCTTTTAAAGTGTAATCTAAAACATCATAGACTATCTTATTTTCGTCTGAAAGTTTTTCATAATCTACATTTTCCAGTTGTTTTTGTACAGAATTGTAGAACGCTACTTCTCCGGAAATAAAATCTTTATCAATATTAATAGGAAATTGATCATTATATCTAGTGTCTCCCTGAGTGGTTGCTTCTAAAGGATATAATTTTAGATATTGTTCATAGTAGTTAGACGTAATTGAGTCTAAATTGGTAGGGGTAACTTTTGTTAAAGGAGAATCTGACTTTTTACAAGAAGCTAAACTTATTACTAAGCTGAACCCCAAAAGCCCTTTAGATAGAATATTTTTCATTTCAAGATCTTTATATATAAACAAAAATAAGTATTATTACTATATACAATAGATCTATTGTAACGATTTAAAAAAATATTTTTCAAAATATTTTTCCCAATCAATCTATTTTTTATCTTTGTTGAAAACGTTTAACAATCATATTATTACAGTTCTTTTTTAAGAAACAATGAAAGGGATTTTAAAAATTTACCACCCGGATGAGACGCTAAAGTACAATATCAGAAATACTTATTGTAAAGCAGTTTATAGCAACCAACAACATTTCTTAGAGGTTGAAATCATTACGGATGACAGTCTGGATCATGTGGATGATGATTCATTACAGTACAACTTTCCTCAACTTTCTCTTGAAGTATTCGATTTCCCTATCGATTCTTCAGAAATAGAAGGGAAAACTATCAAAATCAGTGATTCTGATGAAGACACCTATACTGAGGTTGATCTATTCGATGACGATGAAGCCTATATCTACGATAATGAGCTTGTGTTCGAAAAAAGCGAAGATGGTGAGCTTCAAGTCATATGGAAAGGAACCATCGATGATTTTTATACAAAGTCAGATAGTCCTATTCCTTTTAGATTAAAATGTGAATTTAGGCAAGATGATATTGAAGTAGACGAAGATTAGTTTTAATCTTTTTCAAGTTTACTTTTCACTCTTAAATTTCTTTCCAATTTTTTGGAAAGAAATTTGCTGTTTATATATTAATAAAAATATTTATTTGTTTTTTAAGCAATTTTTAAGATATCAATTAATAATATTCCATTACATTTGTCGTTAAAAATTTTATAAAAATTCATAGTAATGCTGCTAACAGAACTTACTCAGACTTTATTTACACAAATTGCTACACCTATAGTAGCCACAGATGATTTAGAATTTTCATTTTGGAAAATAATGTTCCATGGAGGAGTATTTGCTAAAATCGTTATGGTTACAGTTCTAGCACTCGGTGTGTTTTCTGTATATCTATTTTTTGAAAGATTTTTTTATATTAAAAGATTGACTTCAAAAACAGATACGGATTTTATGAATAATATTGAGGATTTTATCAGAGAAGGTAAAATAGAATCTGCTGCAGATTATTGTAAAAGACAAAATTCACCGGAAGGAAGAATTTTAGAGAAAGGAATTTCGAGATTAGGCAGACCTGTATCTGATATTGTGAGTGCTATGGAATCTCAAGCACAAGTAGAAGTTGCCAATATGGAAAAAAACCTTAACCTTTTAGCTGTGGTGCCTAGTATTGCTCCTATGCTAGGGCTTTTAGGAACGGTTATAGGGATGATTATTGCATTCTTTAATTTGTCACATGCAACGGGTTCTTTTTCACCTAAAACGCTTTCCGAAGGAATTTATACAGCTTTGGGGCAAACTGCCGTAGGTTTAGCAGTAGCTATACCCGCCAATTTTTTCTATAATTTATTATTGACCAGAATTGATAAGTTTGTACTAAAAGCCCAGAATATGTCAGGAGAATTTTTAGATCTTATCAATAAACCTTTATAAATTTTTTCTTATGAAAATTCAAAGAAGGAATAAAGCAAATCCTGAATTTAGTTTGGCGGCAATGACAGATGTTATATTGTTAATGCTGATATTCTTTATGGTGACGTCTTCTGCGGCAAATCAAAGTGCGATTGATGTAAAGTTACCCAAAACAGATGCTATTGAGGATAATATTCCTAATCCTTTAACGGTAAGTATTAAACCTGATGGATCTTATTTTGTGGATGATAGTCCAATCCCAAAGGAAAAATTGGAACAAACAATCGTTGATAAATTATCTAATCAGACTAATAAATCGTTTACGATAAGAGCAGACGAAAATACGATGCATAAAGATGTAGTTTTTGCTATGGAAATTGCTGAAAAATATAAATTTAATATTGCTATCGCAACGATTAAAAATAAATAGATTATAAGATCATTGTAAGATGAGAAGTTATATTACAAATAAAAATGAGGAAAACAGAGATAAGGTAAAAAGTGCAATTCTTTCTATTCTTATTTGGTCTGCAATCTTACTTTTTGTTTTTTTATATAAACTAAAACCTCAGTTGGATGCAGAGCCGGAAGTAGTTACTACGATGCTTGTCAACTTTGGTGATAATAGGAATGGAAATGGTGTTGAAGAGCCTGCGGATCAGTCAGGTAGTATAGCGGCAGTAGCAGAGCAAACAAATACCGAACCTACCGAAACAATAGTTCCTGAAACTAAAACGGTGATAAAACCTGAACCAGAACCTGAAATTAAAAAATCAGAAGCTAAGGAAAAAGTCATAAGTGGAAAGAATTCAAAGATGACGGTAGCTAAAAAAGAAGATTCAAAAAAGGCAGAGAAAAAATCAACAACAAGTACAAGCTCATCTAAAAACATTAAAAAAACAGGAGCGACTGCTGCTGCTAATTCTAAGAAAGGGAGTGGTGATGGAAAAGGGAATGCTGCTATTGGAAATTTAATTAAAGGGAGAGGAACCAAATCTGGTAGCCAGGGTACTGGAGAGGGTATTGGTAATTCAGGAGATCCTTTAGGAGGAGAAGGTAATGGTGATAGCAAGGTTGGAGTTGATAGAAAGTTGATAGGCTATATTCCGGGAACTATGGGAAGAGGAGGAGCGCAACCTGCACACAATTGTACGGCAAGTGGTTCTATCACCATAGCCTATACCGTAGATAAAGCGGGGAATGTAGTTTCTGCAAGAAGAATTGGGGGTGTTTCCGATGCTTGTGTATCTTCTACTTCAGTCTCTTGGGTGAAAAAATATGTTAAAGCTGAAAAGGCCAATGTTTCTTCAACAGGGACCTATAAGATTACATTCTAATAATCTTATTTCCTATTCAAGTTCTTTTTTTATCTCATTTATTCTATTGATGATGGGGAGGGCAAAAATACCACTTGTTTGAAGGTACATTTCATAGAAATTTTTTGATTTGTTCAAAAAATCATTGCTTTTACTTTCTTTACCTTTATAATAAAACAGATTTCCTAGCATTTCATAATAATCCTTATGGTCTCTTTCCTGTCTTTCATTTACAATGCTAATAAGTTCATCCTTGGTAAGAGATGAAATTGTTGAGAAATCCATTTTAAAAATATCCTTCATTAAAGAATCATAATCTAATTCTTTTTGCATTAAGCTTTCTTCTGGTTTATCTAAAATGAGTTTTTCTAATGCTTGAGTAAGTTGGCGAATTAATCTTAATGTAAAATCTTTATCTTGAATCATAATTTTTGCTTTAATTGTGAATAGGGAATCTTTTAAGTTAATTTATGCGAAAAAGAGATAGGCTAATGCAATTGAAGTCATAATTCCTACTAAATCGGCTAATAACATAGCAATAACGGTATATCTTGTATTTTTAACAGCAACAGCTCCGAAATATACTGCAATTACGTAAAATGTAGTATCTGAGCTTCCTTGAAGAACTGCCGCTAATTTTCCTTGAAAACTATCTGCTCCAAAAGTAGCCATTGTATCCACCATCATTCCTCTTGCTCCGGAACCTGATAAAGGTTTAATTAACGCTGTGGGAAGGCCATCCACAAAACGAGTATCTAGATTTGCTATATTTGCGATCCATTTCATCCCGTCAATAAGCACATCAAAAACTCCGGAAGTTCTTAATAAAGAAATGGCTATTAACATACCTACCAGGTAAGGAATGATTTTTACACAGGTTGTAAAACCTTCTTTTGCCCCTTCAATAAAAGCATCAAAAACGTTTATTTTTTTATAAATAGCTCCTAGAACTATGGCGAAAAAGATAAAAAGAATTAAACCATTACTCAATACTTTACTAAAATCATTTAATTCATTTTTACTTAATTTTACGAGATACAAAACTAATAAAGAAATAAGAACAGCTATTCCTCCTACATAGGCAATAACAACCGGTTTTAATAAATTTATTTTCTGATATAGGGAAACAATAATCATAGCTGCAAGAGTAGCTGAAAATGTAGCTATCATACAAGGTAAGAAGATATCTGTAGGTGTTTTTGATCCCATGGAAGCTCTTATCGCAATAATAGACACCGGAATTAATGTCATCCCTCCTGCATGAAGACACAAAAACATAATTTGGGAATTACTGGCGGTATCTTTTTGAGGATTGAGACTCTGAAGACTTTCCATAGCTTTTAATCCAAAGGGGGTTGCTGCATTATCAAGCCCAAGAAGATTAGCACTAAAGTTCATCAACATATGTCCAAATGCGGGATGGTTTTTGGGTATATCTGGAAATAGCTTGGAAAAGAAAGGTTGAATAAATCGGCTTAAAAGATTAATACCTCCTGCTTTTTCAGCAATACTCATAAACCCCATAAATAAGGTCATGATGCCAATCAATCCCAAACAAATTTTCACTGCTGTTTCGGAAGTTCCGATTACTCCATCAGATTCTTGAATACGATAAACTTTTATATTTTGTTTTAAAGAATCTGCTTGGTAATGTATTCTATTGTCGGCAAAATTAGGCTTTTTCATCAAGCTATCTCGTATAGCGGGAGAAATTGTATTTATTTTATTTGTTGCAATATGCAGAGTATCACCACCTTTTCCTACGACCATATCATTGAAAATAGTTTTGTAATGATCAGATGAAATATACTTTATACTTGCAATAGCAATAGCAATAATGATAAATGCCGACCAAATTCTGCTGAGAATCATTTGATTAAATTAAAATTTTAGAAAAGATAATAAATTAAATTCAATACAAAAACTATTTCTCTTCAAGATATACTAAATATCCTTTAAAATCATCATCTAAGTTTTTCAAAATTTTTGCATTTTGCATTTTCTGTACTAGACCCTCAATAAAAAAGCTTTTCTCAAAAAATTGTCGATGGATTCCGGGAAGAAGTTCCATAAAATAATCCATTCCTATTGTATTGTTATGGAGATCCATTTTGGTCTCTAAAGGTTTATTAGGAAATAATTCCTCATGCATGTCGGTCATTCTTTTGCAGAAATCTAAAGCCTTTTCAGGAGAAGATACTTTACAGCAATACATCATGATAAAACAGCACCAAAGGGCATGTCTGAATGCATTTCCGATTCCATTATTAGAGGCAGATTCCGGGAATTTTTTCTGAGCAATAGTAAATGCCTGGACAGTCGCATGGATGCTGAGTATAGCAAAAATGGGATGTGGAAGTAAAAGAGATAAAAGACGGAGTATCTTTTTAAAGCTCATACTTCGTAGGGTATTGAAAAAAATAGTAAAAGTTCTCATAAATAAAAATCTCCCCCAAAGTAGAGAGAGATTGTATGGTCTTTGTTATAAATTTTAAGCATTAACGGCCAATAAATTGACAGTTTTAGCTACTGTATCTCTAATTTCAGTTCTTTTCACAATAAAATCAACAAATCCTTTTTCTTGTAAAAATTCTGAAGTTTGAAAGCCTTCAGGAAGATCCCTTCCTATTGTTTCACGAATAACTCTTGGACCTGCAAAACCAATTAAAGCTCCTGGTTCAGCCATGATAATATCCGCTGTCATCGCAAAAGAAGCTGTAATTCCTCCAAATGTAGGATCACAAAGATAGGCTATGTATAAAAGGCCCGCTTCTGAAAGTTGAGCCAGTTTTGCTTGTACTTTGGCTAATTGCATTAATGAGTAGGTTGCTTCCTGCATTCTCGCTCCTCCAGATTGACAAATGATCATATAGGGAAGTTTATGAGAAATACAGTAATCAATAGCTCTTCTAATCTTTTCACCCATTACTGAGCCTAAAGAACCCCCAATAAATGCAAAATCCATACAAGAAACTACCATTTCAGTTCCATTTACGGTTCCTACTGCATTTCGAATAGAATCTGTAAGCTTTGTTTTGGATTTTACTTCTTTTAGTCGTTCAGTGTAAGACTTTGTATCTTTGAAGTTTAGGATATCAATACTTTCAACATTGGCATCCAGTTCAGTGAATTTTCCTTCATCGAAGAGGATCTCAAAAAATTCTGCACTTCCTATTCTTACATGAAAACCGTCTTCAGGAGAAACATAATTATTTCTTTTCAGCTCATCATGCTCCACTATCTTACCTGATGGGGTCTGATGCCAAAGACCTTTGGGAACATCTTTCTTTTCATCAGTAGAGGTAGTAATGTTTTTTGTTTTTCTTTTAAACCAATCGAATGCCATGTTTGTTTTTATTAATATACAGCGTAAAATATAAAATAGATAAAGCTTTTTTTACCTATTTTATATTCTACAGAATTATTTTAAAGTATTTACGTTGTTTAAATCTTCAAATGCTTTGACCAATCTGGTAGAAAAAGTCTCTTCTCCTTTTCTTATCCAAACTCTTGGATCATAAAACTTTTTATTAGGTTTTTCTTCTCCTTCTGGATTTCCAATTTGAGTTTTTAAATAGTCAATATTGTTGATCATATAGTCTCTTATTCCTTCAGTATAAGCAAATTGAAGGTCAGTGTCTATATTCATTTTAATTACACCATAGTCTATTGCTTCTCTAATTTCTTCCAACGTAGATCCTGAGCCTCCATGGAATACAAAGTTGATTGGCTTTTCTGCTGTTCCAAATTTTTCTTTAACATATTTTTGAGAATTGTCAAGGATTTTTGGAGTTAACACTACATTTCCAGGTTTATATACGCCATGTACATTACCGAAAGCAGCAGCAATAGTGAAGTTATTAGAGATCGCTTTTAACTTCTCATAAGTATAAGCAACATCTTCAGGTTGTGTATATAGTTTAGAATTATCCACATCTGAATTATCTACACCGTCTTCTTCACCTCCTGTAACGCCGATTTCTACCTCAAGTGTCATCTGCATTTTAGCCATTCTTTCAAAATATGTAGCAGAAACTTCTAGATTTTCTTCTAAAGATTCTTCAGATAGGTCAAGCATGTGAGAAGAGTAAAGTGATTTTCCTGTTTGCTTAAAAAACTCTTCGTTTGCGTCCATTAAACCATCGATCCAAGGTAATAATTTCTTAGCACAGTGATCTGTATGTAAAATTACAGTAGCCCCATAAGCTTCTGCTAGAGTATGTATATGCTTTGCACCAGCGATTGCGCCTAAGATAGCAGACTTTTGACCATCATTACTCAATCCTTTTCCTGCGTTATAAGCAGCTCCTCCGTTTGAAAATTGGATAATAACAGGAGAGTTTAATTTTGCTGCAGTTTCCATAACAGCATTTACATTACTTGATCCGACTACATTTACTGCGGGTAATGCAAATTTGTTTTCCTTAGCATATTGAAAAATGTCTGTAACTAATTGTCCTGTGGCTACTCCTGCCGGAAAAATTCTGCTCATGTTTTACGTATTATATATATTAATTAGGTGATTAAAAATTAAGTGTAAAGGTAATAAATTTTGCTTAATGGTTAATTTCTTTTATCCCTTCCCCAAAGAAGCTTCTGGCGGATGGTTTCGTAGAAACTAAGATTGTTTGGCTGAACTAAAAGTATCTGAAAATTAGCTTTTTTTATAATAACCTCTTTATCTGTTTCAATATGGATTATTCTCGAATCTAGAGAAAGGGAGTATTGTGGAACCCTACTTTCTACTCTAAACTTTATTTCAACCTTATCATTTACAACGAGGGGCCTCACATTCAAATTATGAGGAGCAATCGGTGTAATAACAAAGTTTTCGTTATTTGGAGAAATGATTGGTCCACCACAGCTTAATGAGTAGGCGGTAGATCCTGTTGGTGTTGACATAATTACGCCATCTCCCCAAAAAATATTGAGAAACTCATTATTAATATAAGAGTCCACTGTAATCATTGATGTCGTTTCTTTTCTGGAAACGGTAACATCATTTAGTGCGTAGGGGAAGAAATCATCTAATTTGGGTGAAACTACCTCAATCACAGAGCGGCGACTGGTTTTTACATCTCCTTTTAAAATGGCATCCAATTCCTTGAAAGCTTCTTCCTTAGTGAAACTGGCTAAAAATCCCAACCTTCCAGTATTGACTCCTACAATTGGAATTTCAAGATCTTCTATAAAGGTTAAAGAATTGACGATGGTCCCATCTCCACCAAAAGTAAAGAAAAGGTCTACTTCTTTATCGAGTAGGTCTTGTTTATTATTAAAGGTTTCAAAAATTTTTGAAAATTGAAGGGCTTCAGCCATTCCATCATATAAAACGGATTTTACATTTCTACTTTCAAGCTCAGATATGAACTTACTTAAATATAAGAAAGTATCTAAGTCCTTTTTTTGAGAATATATGGCTGCTTTCATACTTAAATTTCTATGAATTTTTGGAAAAATCCGAATCGGTCTTTGAACAAATCCGCCTTTTCATCCGAATAATATTTTTGGACTATTCTATAATCATATCGATCAAAAGTGGCATCTATTGAGCTGAGGTTTTCGTTGCTTATTTTTAGAGTAACGCGAATCACTTCGTCCGACATGAAGCTAATGAAGCTTCCATAAAATTTTGAATTATTGCTCTCAACAATATTCGCAATTTCTGTCATAGAATATTTCCTTGCAGATGTTTCTATAGTAAGAATTGCTCCCGATTCTGAGAACAAAGGATATTTTGATAAATCCTGAAAAATATCGTCACAGGTAATATATCCTAAATATTTTTCATTTTTATTGATTACCGGAATTACATTCGCATTGAAAGTATAGAACAAACGAATACTATCTAAAATATTGTTGTCATCAAGAATTGCAAAACGCTCGATTTGATGTTCTAAATCCTTTAATGTGCCTTCTTCTTCGTACAAAAAATCTTGAGCAAGTGCTCCATAAAAATGGTGAGATTTTTTGACGAAAACATGAGTATATCCAAAGTCTTCTAACAAATCCCTTGCTGCTTCTATAGAGTCAGTCAAACTCAAGCATGGGAAATCTTTTGAGATATAGTCTTTAATAAACATTGTGCTAATTTATAAAAAATTATATTAAATTTTTTCTGGAAATGACATCTTTTTTTTCGTTCAATCTTTTAAAAAGCTATTTTAAAATTTGTTTGTGATGAAAAAAAAAGTATCTTTGTCGCCTTTCATTTTTACTTTTTATTAGATTTATTTCAAACTGCACTGTCTATTGGACACATGCAGTTTTTTATTTTAAAGCCTTTGCAAATTCCCACATGACAATTCCGCCACAAATACTCACATTCAAGGAGTGTTTTGTTCCTAGCTGTGGTATCTCGATAAAACAATCAATATTAGGCAGTGCTTCATCGCTAATTCCATCTACTTCATTTCCTAAAATAAGGGCATATTTTTCAGACTTTTCTATTGAAAAATCTGTGATCATTTGGCTGTTTGTTGTTTGCTCTATTCCAATGATTCGGTAATTTTTGCTTTTTAACTCATCAATGGCTTTATTAATATCACTTTCATAGGTCCAGTCTACACTTTCCGTAGCCCCTAAGGCTGCTTTGTGAATTTCCCGATGAGGTGGTTGAGGGGTAATTCCACAGATAATTATCTTTTCAATGAGAAATGCATCTGCTGTTCTAAAAGTTGCTCCCACATTATGCATACTTCGGATATTATCTAAAATAATAATCAAGGGTATTTTTTCAACTTTTTTGAATGTTTCTATATCTATTCTATTGAGTTCCTCTAGTTTTAATTTTTGTACCAATGTGTTGTTTTGTAGAGATTAATATCTTTTCTTTTCTATTTTTCAGCTTGTAAGAAGCTGGATTATGCATTTACATTATTTATTAACTTCATCAAGTAGATTTGTCTGAAAGAATAGGTCCTTCATTTTTCTAAAAGCTATTCTTTTATTATGCAATTTACAGAATTTATCATTAAAAATGGGAAAGGAGGGGCTAAATACATTATAAAAAGATGAAATATATTGTTTTACCTTTACTTTTTTATAAAATGACCTTTCTTTCTTCTTAGTAGGATTCTAACATGCTATTGTTAGAAGCAAAATAAACAAGAAGGGTTAAATAAAGAAAACTATTTATTTTATCCTAGGATTTGATGTACATTTCTTTCGATATTTTGAGCAATAGTTTCCATAGGAATATCATTTTCATCATTATTGAAAGGATCTTCAATTTCTTCGGCAATAAGCTCTAAGCTCATCAATACGTAATATACAAAAACAGTAAGGGGGACCATAAAAAGGCCAATGTTAATTACATAGGCAATAGGTAAAGCAAGTACGTACAAAATAATAAACTTCTTTACGAAGGATGAATAGGAATAGGGTATTGGCGTATTCTTAATTCTTTCACAACCACCACACACATCCAAAAAGCCTGAAAGCTGAGTATCTAAATAAACCATTTCAATGTCGGAGATTTTTCCTTCTTTTTTTAAATGATTTAACTTATGTGTCAAAAGGATGACAATTTCACTTGGACCATGATGTTTCAAAGACTTTTCGATTTCAGAATAGTCTTCATCCAATGCTAACCTTGTTGATTCTTTTGATAAATGTTTTGCTAGAAAATGAGGGAAAAATTTTAAGAGCCTTGCTATTTGTTTAGCTGTATGAACGTCATCTCCTAAGATTAAATTAATTTTGATGGCAAAATTTCGGGTATCATTTACCAACTTTCCCCAGAGTTTTCTGCCTTCCCACCATCTATCATAAGCAGTATTGGTTCTGAAAACCAGGAGTAAAGAAAGAACAAAACCAAGTAAAGAATGAATCATTCCGACATTACTTACTTTTGATTTGGATGTTAAGTGCAAATACTCCAATTCGATGTAAGCAATACCATAGGAGTATACACCCACTAATATCATAGTCGGAAATAGAATTTTTAAAGTATCACTTTTGTGTAAACTAAAGAGTATTTTTAGGAAATGTTTGGTATTATATGCTCTCATAAATCTTAAATACTATCAATCTTGCAAATATAAATTTTTAGATTTATTTAAGACACAAGTTCATATATACCCATGGTAATAAAATGGAGGATATATGAGAGTGCTGTCAGCGAAATAGGGTTAAATTTTTATAAGATATAAAAAGGAGTTATTTTTATTCGTTAAAAAAGTCAAAACGGAATGATTATTAAAGAGATAGATATTGTCAATAATATAAGTAAAGAAAATTTTTATAATAATTATTTCAAAAGGAAAAATATTTATTTTCTAAATGTTTTTATGTCATATAATCCTAAATAATGTAGATTATTTTTAACTAGTGAAAAATTATAAGAGTAATTAAGGTATTCAGAAATAGGAGGGTAAGAATAGGATAAGGTTCCTTGTGAATGAATAAAAAATAATGATAAAAATAATTTTCAATGAATTTTTTTTTCAATTATGGATATGCGGTTTTTTTTAAGGATTTTAATCGTTCTATTTTATTTCTTACTTTTACGACCCCAAATTTAAGAACACATTTTAATGGCAAAGGCGAAGAAAGAAACTCCGTTAATGACGCAGTATAATACTATTAAATCAAAATATCCTGATGCACTTTTATTATTCAGAGTAGGAGACTTTTACGAAACATTTGGGCAAGATGCAGTTAAGACAGCTCATATTCTTGGAATTGTTCTTACCAAAAGGAATAATGGAGAAGGGCATATTGAGCTTGCTGGATTCCCCCATCATTCTATAGATTCCTATTTACCCAAATTAGTAAGGGCAGGAATGAGAGTTGCTATTTGCGATCAGCTCGAAGATCCTAAAATGGTTAAAGGTATTGTAAAAAGAGGGGTTACGGAATTAGTTACTCCAGGGGTTACTTTTAATGATCAGGTTTTAACCTCAAAAAAGAATAACTTTTTACTTTCCCTTCATAAGCAAAAAGAAAAATATGGGATGGCCCTAGTGGATATTTCCACAGGTGAATTTTTGGTAAGTGAAGGAAATTTAGAAAAACTACTTCATATTGTAAATACATTTGATCCCAGTGAAATTATTTATCAAAGAAGTGTTCAAATCCCGGAGCAGCTAAAAAATAAAAATGCGTTCAAGCTAGAGGATTGGGCATATCAGTATACATTTGCCCAAGAGAAGCTTACAAACCATTTTAAAACAAATTCTTTAAAAGGATTTGGTGTTGAAAATTTGGAGCTTGCCATTACAGCAGCCGGTGCTATTTTTGCCTATTTAGTTGAAGATACTCACCACAATTTACTTTCTCATATTACAAAAATTCAGATTATTCCACAGGAAGATTTCCTTATGATGGATAATTTTACATTGAGAAACCTTGAAGTTGTTTATCCAAGCAATCCACAAGGTAAATCTTTGTTGGATATTATTGATAAAACCTCTACTCCGATGGGAGGAAGACTATTGAGAAGGAGAATAATTTTACCTTTAAAATCGGTAAATGAAATTAGCAGGAGACTTTCTTTGATTGATTTTTTGAATGAAAACGACCATTTAAAATATGAAATTTGTCAACTCTTAAAGTCAATTTCTGATTTAGACAGACTCATGGGGAAATTAGCGGCAGAAAAGATATCTCCTAAGGAGTTTGGGTACCTTCGTCAGAGTTTGATCAATATTCATAAGATTAAATCTTTAATACAGCCTCATGCTGAGGTTTTAACTTGGCTTGAACCATTATATGATCTGGAAGAGCTGATAAAATTCTTGCAAAGCCATTTGAATGAAGAACTCCCTGTAAGTATTGCTAAGGGAAATACGATTAAAGAAGGGGTTTCTGACGAATTGGATAGACTGAGAGGACTTCAAAGTAAAGGGCGTGGTTTCCTAGATGAAATGTGCCAAAGGGAAATCGAGAGAACGGGAATTAGCAGTCTTAAAATTGATTTTAATAATGTGTTTGGTTATTTCATTGAAGTCCGAAATACACATAAAGATAAAGTACCCGATGATTGGGTTCGAAAGCAAACCTTGGTTAATGCCGAGCGCTACATCACAGAGGAATTAAAGGAGTATGAAAATCAGATTCTAGGAGCTGAGGAAAAAATAAGTGTTTTAGAAAATGAACTCTATAAAAATGTCTGTACTGAGGCAATGATTTATATAGATCAGATTCAAGAAAATTCTCATATTATTGCGCAGTTGGATGTAGCAGCCGGATTATCCGAATTAGCTGTTTCTGAAAGCTATACTAAGCCTGTTTTAAATGAAGGTTATGCTATTGATTTAAAAGAAGCAAGACATCCAATCATTGAAAATGCACTCCCATTAGGAGAAAAGTATATTCCAAATGATATCTTTTTAGATAAAGATTCTCAACAAATTATCATGGTCACTGGACCGAATATGGCGGGTAAGTCAGCGATTCTTCGTCAAACTGCAATAGTATGCCTTTTGGCACAAATTGGGAGCTTTGTTCCAGCTAAATATGCAGAAATTGGAGTTTTAGATAAGATTTTTACTAGGGTAGGAGCTACGGATAATATTTCTGCCGGAGAATCCACATTTATGGTAGAAATGAATGAAGCGGCTAATATTCTAAATAATATTTCAGAGAGGAGTTTGATTCTTTTAGATGAAATTGGCAGGGGAACTTCTACATATGATGGAGTATCTATTGCTTGGGCAATTGCAGAATATTTGCATCAACACCCTACGCAATCCAAAACATTATTTGCGACTCATTATCATGAACTTAATGAAATGACCCTGAATTTTGAAAGGGTAAAAAATTTCCATGTTTCAATCCAAGAAAATAAAGGGAATATTATTTTCTTAAGAAAACTGCTTCCGGGTGGAAGTGAACATAGTTTTGGTATTCATGTGGCAAAATTGGCAGGCATGCCTCCAAAAGTAGTTAATAGAGCAAATGAGATATTAAAAACCTTAGAAGCAACTCGTACACAAAGTGGAGGAGCGGGAGAAAGTATCAAAAGGGTGACGGAAGAAAATATGCAGCTTTCATTTTTCCAATTGGATGATCCTGTGCTTGAAAATATTAGAGAAGAGCTAACCAAAATTGACATTAATACTTTAACTCCCATTGAAGCTTTAATGAAATTGAATGCAATCAAGAAGATGATAGGAGGATAATATCCTCCGCTTCTTACTAATATTTTTTTAGGGATAAAGGGAATGTATAAAGAAATCGGACCGGTTGATTGTTAATCATGGCCGGCTTCCATCGAACGAACATCCTTCTGATTGCTAGTTCAGCAGCTTGGGCATGTTTTTTATCATCTCCCAGAGCCGATACATACCTTACATATCCATTTTTTTCTATAATAAAATAAACACGTGTATTTATTTTATTGTCCTTTATACTGATAATATCCATCTTTTCGGCAAAATTTCGTTGAAAAGCACTTTTACCTCCAGGATATTCCGGAGCAGTATCGGCTTGTACGAAAACATCATCTAATTTCATTTTAGTTTTCAAAAATTCATAATCCGGAAAATCAGCGTTTATGGGTGTGCTAATACTTAATGTATCTGTTTGTTGTGCAAATAGAGAAACCGTCAATAAAAGGCTTAAAAATAAAAACAATTTTTTCATGGATTATCTAGTAATATTTTAGTTGTTTTTAATGCAGCAAAAAAAGCACCTAACTATAATTTTTTCTTAAAAAAAATATAATAGTCAGATTAACAAATACTTTTTTTATTTTTGAGTATGAAGAATTTTATCACGACTCTGCTCGTATTATGGATTTTCTCTATTTCCAATGCACAACAAACATCGGTGATTGCATTAAAATATGAAGAACTAGAAAAACGGATTGTAAAGGATAAGTTTTTGGTAGTGAATTTTTGGTCTACAACTTGTGCTCCCTGTGTGAAAGAGCTTCCTGATTTTATGGAAGTCAATAAAAAATATGCTGATGATCCACGGTTTAAAATGATCTTAGTGTCATTGGATAGATTAGTGGATAAAGAAAGAGTTATAAAATTTATTAAAAGTAAAAATATTACAACAGAAGTTCTTTTATTGGATGATATTAAGCGAATGAATACCTGGATTCCCAAATTTGAAAAATCTTGGGATGGAAATATCCCAGTAACCCTTTTTTATAAGAATGGGGAGAAAGTATATTTTAATGATGGAGAAATGAGTAAAGAAGAATTGAAAGATATAATTGTAAAATATTTATAATCATATAAAAACTCTATGAAAAATTTAAAAATTTTATTAATAGTATTTATTGTTGGAACGGGATTAATGAGTTTCAACAATATAAGTAAAGAAGGAAGATGTTTCAAGAAAGAAAAGGGTTTGAATTTAAAAGGGTATGAAGTAGGAGATGAGGCAACAGATTTTAAGTTGAAAAATGTAGACGGAAAAATGGTTTCCTTAAGCGATTTTAAAAGTGCGAAAGGGTTTATTGTAATTTTCACGTGTAATCATTGTCCATACGCAAAAAAATATGAAGATCGAATTATTGAGCTGGATAAAAAGTATAAATCACTAGGTTATCCTGTTGTGGCAATTAATCCGAATGATCCAAATGTGCAACCAGAAGATGGATATCTACAAATGATAGAAAGAGCAAAAGAAAAAAAAATTACTTTTCCTTATTTGGTAGATGAGGGCCAAAAGATTTTTCCTCAATACGGAGCAACAAAAACTCCACATGTATTTATCATTCAAAAAGAAAATGAAAAAAATATAGTGAAATATATTGGAGCTATTGATAATAATTATGATAATCCAAATGACGTATCAGAATATTATGCTCAAGACGCATTAAATTCCTTAATTAAAGGAGAACCAATAAAAACGACTAAAACTGTTGCTATTGGATGCACGGTGAAGGTAAAGAAATAACGGATTCTTAATAAAATCGGTATTCAAAAGATACCGATTTTTTATGTTAAAAAATACAATGATGAAATATAAATTGAGTTTAAGATATTTACTTATATCAGTAATCATCTTTATAATAGAAGTTTTAATTGCTACTGTACTGAAACATGTTTTTTTCGTAAGAGCTTATCTTGGAGATGTAATAGTTGTGATGCTAATCTATACTTTGATAAAAAGCTTTTTTGTAACAAATAATCAAAAACTCATTGTTGGAATTTTTGTTTTTTCCTGTTTAGTAGAGTTCGCACAATATTTCAATATTGCGGAAAAAATGGGCTTCCACAAAGGAAGCCTAATGTATATTATTATTGGAAACTCTTTTTCTTGGATCGATATTTTGTGCTATGCTGTAGGATGTTTATTGCTATATTTTTTTATAAAAATGAAAGAATTGAAATTAATACGCGTGGATTGATTATCTTCCAAAACTATCATATTTATCTTCTGCATATTGAATAAAACGATTGAGTAAAGCTACATTTTCCTTTTCCATCGGGGAAAGCTCTTTATCTACATTATTGGAAACAGGGATATACCAATCGGTTTGTTCAAAGAAATACCGGTAGGTGTCTTTTTTAAAGGAATAACCATGTCTTGCAAAGATGGCATTTTTAATAATCTCAAGATCTAATTTTCTTAGATTTTTAAGGTCTTTTTCTGTTAGTTTTTGTTTTGAGGCATTGAGTTTGAAGATAGCATCAGAAGCGATTCTATTTTTTTGAGTCGTATAACTTTCTATTTTACCGGTGCTTTCGTCCGTATATTTTTCGATAAAATCTTTTGGATTTGACCAGTCTACCAAGTTTGAATCTTCATCCAACATGAAATTAGGATTGTAAGCAAACTCTTTTTTAGTTAATTTTAAAGTTTTGATAGAAGATTTTACAAAGGATTTTTTATATGCGGTCCATTTTCCTGTCAGACTATCATTACTTAATTTTATTTCAAATCTACCGTCTGAATTATCATTACCGGGCTCATCCAGAATGAAAGACTTTGTAGGCTCATTAAAAATACCTTGAAAGGGACGCTGATGGCCATTTACAATACTTTGGCCATATACACTGTCTTTTGTAATCCTATTAATTTTCAAAGAGATTCTTTTATTGATCTCACCTTCATATTCAGAACCGTCGCCTTCATCAATCATTTTTTCTTTCCCTGCAAAATCCCCAGTATAAATTCCATAATACTGTTTATATATTTCCGGAATAACCACTTCTTTTTTTGAAAGAAGGGAATCTTGAGATAAATTACTATTTTGTCCGTCTTTTTTACAACTTAATAATAAAAAAGTGAGGGATACGCTAAGAGTGTAATGTAAAGTTTTCATAAGTATTTTTTCGTGTTTAAATATTCAACTAATAAGATATTGGGAACCCATCCCATCCATGAGATGATTTCATAAACATCCATGGGATTGGGGTGGAATAAGTATACAATAATGACTTTCCACAGCCTCAAGGTAATAGCAGATAATGTCAGTGCAAAACTTCGCCACATCCATTGTTTATGTTCATAGAATTTTTTGTGTTTGGCCAGTTGATATGCTTTAAATGTAGAAAACCACCAAAAGCTACCGAGTAAAATAAATGAAATTTTGGAGAAAGTACCTCCATTGGCAAAAAATCCCATATATATTCCTGAAGGAGCAGAGAAAAGTAGAATTAATAAAATATAAATTTTTCCGGTATTTCTATGAAAGTTCGCTAATCCCCAATTTTTTCTGATAATGGCAAAAAAACCAGATAATAAAACGAAAATACTTGTGTATACGTGGGTATAAAAAAAGGCAAGATACTCTGGTCTTTCAATAACTTCTGTTTGCTTTATCATTAAAAAACTCACATTTGCTTTTAATGGAATATATTCTAGGGTAATTCTTAACATCAGCCAAAAAAAATAGCCAAACCCTATCATTAGCAAGATTTTAAAAAGCCCGGATAAGTTTCTTTTAATGGAAAGCATTTTCAATTAAATATGATTAAAGATAGTCCTTTTGTTTATAATCCATTCAAATCTTGTGCAATTAACCAAGATTCGCTCCAACAAGCTTGAAAATTAAAACCACCTGTCACCGCATCAATATTTAAAACCTCACCCGCTATATAAAAATTAGGCAAAATTTTGGACGACATATTCTTAAAATTAATTTCTTTTAAATCTATTCCTCCTGCTGTTACAAATTCATCTTTAAAAGTTGATTTTCCGGTTACTTGAAATTTCTTATTACATAACGTCGTTACTATGGCTTGTATTTCTTTTCCTGAAATATTGGCAACCTGTTTGTTCAGGTCTATTTTTGAAACTTCTAAAACTCTTTGCCAGAACCTATTGGTTATCTCAAAAATTTTGGATTGCCCAATTGTCTTTTTAGGATTTGATTTTTTGAAATTTTGAAACAATTCTTCTGCTTCATCTCGTGTTTT
The DNA here is from genome assembly GCF_902728265.1 of Chryseobacterium potabilaquae. Lineage (GTDB taxonomy): Bacteria > Bacteroidota > Bacteroidia > Flavobacteriales > Weeksellaceae > Chryseobacterium > Chryseobacterium potabilaquae. The sequence goes on along the minus strand of NZ_CACVBR010000008.1, from coordinate 42,167 downwards.
TGAAATAAAATTTACTTCAACATCAAATTTATATTGAACATGAGCTAGATTAATAGCTTCCCATGCAGAAATTTTTAAAATGGCAGGTCCAGAAAGTCCCCAATGAGTAATCAATAATGGCCCGCTTTCTTCTGCTTTTAACGTGGGAATAGAGGTTTCTGCCCATTCAAAACTTGTTCCGGCCAGATCTTGTAATAAGTCATCTTTAATGTTAAATGTAAAAAGAGAAGGAACAAGACTAATAACTTTATGACCAAGGTTTTCCATCATTTTTAAAGATTTGGGAGAGCTCCCTGTCGTGTAAATAATATAATCTGCTAAAAATTCTCCTGAAGTAGTTTTGACAAGGTATTTTTCATTATGCTTTTCTATTTCCTTAACAGAGCACTTTGTTTTTACTTGTATTTTTTTTTGTTGAATTTCATTTAAAAAAGTATCAATGATGGTTTGTGAAGAATTTGTTTCGGGAAATATCCTATTGTCATTTTCTATTTTCAACGAAACTTTTCGTTTTTCAAACCAATCCATGGTATCTCCTGGTTGAAATTTTGTAAAAACACTAAGTAATTCTTTATTTCCGCGAGGATAGAATTGAACCAGCTCTTTGGGATTAAAGCAGGCATGAGTAATATTGCACCTTCCTCCTCCGGAAATTTTTACCTTTTGAAGAACGTCAGAATTTTGTTCTAGGATTATAATATTATATTTGCTTTCGTCAATGTTTGATGCGCAAAAAAAGCCTGCAGCACCACCTCCGATGATTATAATTTGTTTCATATGTTGTGTAATCTTATGCTCAAGATTATTTTTTCAAAAGTACAATTTTTATAAACCATCTTATTTGATTAATTTTGAAGAACATAATTATTATTCTTAAAAACTGTTTTTACATGATTTTCTACCATAAATTTGAGGTCCGCTGGAGTGATCTGGATGCCAATAAACATTTGGCCAACTCATCATACGTTCAATATTGTGCGCAAGCAAGAATGGCCTTTATGACAAAGGAAAAAATGGGAGTTACCCAGCTAAGTAGATGGGGAATTGGTCCCGTTATTTTGCATGAAAGATATTCTTTCTTTAAAGAAATATATGCTGATCAAACGGTTATTGTGAGTGTAGAAATTGACGGATGTTCAGAAGACTCTTCTATCTATAGATTTCTTCATAAATTTTACACTCCGGACGGGATGCATTGTGCTACTTCAGAAGCAACGGGGGTTTGGATTGATATGATGTTGAGAAAAATGACGACCCCTCCTGATGATGTGGTAGAGGCAATGAATAAATATAAAAGCCCTGAAACAGTAATTCTTTCAAAAGAAGATTTCAAAAAGTTTCCTTTTCACCCACACAATATCGATCCGGCTGAATTTGGATAAAATATTAATATATAAATTCTAACTTGATAGGTGATCTTTCAAGATTGCTATTATGTTGGTACTATTTAAGAAATAAAAATATGTTTGAAGATAAATCACAAGAACTAACTCCAATTTCCAAATTAGGAGAATTCGGACTTATAAAGCATCTTACAGAGCATTTTTCTTTATCAAACGCGTCTTCGGAAGTGGGTGTGGGAGATGATGCTGCAATATTATCCTCTGAAAATAAGAAAGTGGTTATTACTACGGATATTTTAACAGAAGGGGTTCACTTTAATTTAGGATATGTTCCTCTAAAACACTTAGGATATAAGGCAGTTGTAGTTAATCTTAGTGATATTGCCGCAATGAATGCTACGCCTACGCAGATATTAGTTTCTCTAGCTGTTTCAAATCGCTTTCCCGTTGAGGCCTTAGAAGAGATTTACGCGGGAATTCATACCGCTTGTAAAAAATATAATGTGGATTTAGTAGGTGGAGATACAACAAGTTCTAATTCTGGTCTTGTATTAAGTATTACAGCAATAGGCTTTGAAAATGAAGATGCTATAGTGAAAAGAACTGGGGCTAAGCCCAATGATCTTCTTGTTGTGACCGGTGATCTAGGAGGGGCTTATATGGGGCTTCAAATTCTTGAAAGAGAACATGCTGTTTATCTTTCCAATCCAAATATGCAGCCGGAAATGGAAGGGTATGATTATATTCTAGAAAAACAGTTAAAACCGGAGGCGAGAACTGATATTAAAAATATTTTAAAGGAGCTAGATATTAAACCTACCTCTATGATTGATATTTCTGATGGATTAGCTTCCGAAATTTTACATATTTCTGACCAATCTAAAGTAGGTTTTAGGTTGTATGAGGAAAAGATACCAATGGATAGCCTTAGCATTTCTACGGCTGATGAAATGAATTTAAATCCTGTTATGACTGCTTTAAGTGGAGGAGAGGATTATGAACTATTGTTCACCATTTCTCCAAATGATTTTGATAAGATTAAAAATCATCCAGATTTTACTATCATAGGACATGCTGTAGAAAAGGAAGACGGAAATTTTATGGTAGCTAGAGGTTCTAATCAGCTTGTTGCATTGACTGCACAAGGTTGGGATGCTTTTCTGAATAATCAGTCGAATTAAATTGGTCGTATTGTAAGTATAAAATAAAAGCCCACAGAAAAATTACTGTGGGCTTTTTTGATATGATAGACATTGTGAAGTTTAGAATGCTAAGTTTTTGTTATAAAGGTTAACTTCCTTTTTAAGAAGTGAGAAACTTCCTTCATATACATATGGAGACACTCCAAATTTATAATACATATCAGTTTCTACTTTTCCATTAATATCAATGGTCACTTTTTTACTAGAATCTTGTGATAGTTGTAAAGAAGGCAATATAGAAATTTTTCCTTTTAATCCTGAGTTGGCAATAGAAGCCGCAACAAATTGTAATCCTGCTCCTCCTTTAGCCTCAATACCTAATTCTGCATTTACATTTCCTTCTAACTGTGTAAGTCCCATATTGCCCGCAGGAGAAAGGTTGATATTAAATTCAGGATCTTTTCCCACTAGTAAATTAGCATTTCCTGCAATATCGATAAGAGTTAGCTCTGCTTTTCCTGACGCTTGAACCCAAACAAATGGACTAGCTGAAAAAGTTGGACTTAGGGTAAGTCCTGTTGGTCCTATAGCAATTGGAGCGATCGGAATATTCAAGTAATTAGAAGGGCTTTTTGAATACCCTAAGGTACCCTGGATATTTGCTTTTGTTTTAAAACTTATATCATCTAAAATAAAATTAATATGAAAGTCAGATAATCTACTCTCGAAGAAATTAATGTTATATTTTATTTTAGGTGTAAATCCTCCCTTAAGGCTCACACTAGATGTAAGATTTGTTATTCCTGTCTGGTGATCAAATGAAAACGTTTTATCAAAATTAACTGGATTTAGAATAATCGATTTATGTTGAGCAATATTTTTTGCTTCTATGTTGTGTATCTTATTGAGAACGTTTTGTGATACCATTCCTTCTATAGGAATATAATTTACCATTTTACCATTTATGTTTACGGGAGCTTTTCCATTAGGATCATAAATGCCACTAATTGTTCCACTAAAAATAAACTCTTCAAGCTTTGGTGTGGATGTTTGTAGTATTATTTGATTATTTGATTTAGAAACAGCCTCTATTTTTGCTAGTATGTTATCGATATTATCACCTTTAATTCTTGTTCCTACAATAATAGTTCCCACTTTTATACTGTCGGTTTGGCTTGTTTTATATGCAAAAGTTAATGATTGATTGTTTATTTGAGAAACTGAAGCAATCGATTGGTCATTAAGTACGATAACGTTTTGCTGTAAGGTGATATTTCCTATAGTTTTTCCAGCAGCAGATTTTCTATATACTAATTCTGGAGAAGATGGAGTTTCATTCTCCATTAAATTGTCCTGCGAGCAAGATGAAAGTGTTAGAATTGAAAATACTGAAAGCAGTATTACTTGGTACAATTTACGAGAAATCCCGCAGTAACTAAAAAAATTTTTCATATGTGATTGTTTAAGAATTCCAAATGTAATAAAATAATGATTAATCACAATAGTTGGAAATATTTTTTTTAAAATGCCATGAATACTATAAAATTTACTGTTTTTCGTGAAAATAAAAAAGCTCTTTTATCATAAATAAAAGAGCTTGGGTATCGTTTTTGTTAAGTTTATTTTTTAACGATATTAATAATTACTTCCATAGCTTTTTCCATGCTTTCCAAAGCTACATATTCATAAGGTCCATGAAAGTTAATTCCTCCGGCAAAAATGTTTGGACAAGGAAGGCCCATATAGGATAACTGGGCTCCGTCGGTTCCTCCTCTGATAGCTTTAATTTTAGGCTCTATTCCGGCTAATTTCATGGCTTTTGCAGCAAGGTCCACAATATGCATCTTCCCTTCAAATTGTTGCTTCATATTTCTATACTGCTCTTTAATCTCAAGATCGATTGTTTCTTTTCCATGTTTTTGCGCAAATTCAGCCACTTTTTGTTCCATGAATTGCTTTCTTCCTTCAAATTTTTCAGCATCATGATCACGGATAATGTATTGAAGTTTGGCTTCGGAGACATCAGAGGTTAAATCCATTAAGTGATAGAATCCATCAAAACCTTTAGTTGTAGAAGGGGTTTCATTAGCAGGAAGTGACTGTGCAAATTCTGCGGCAAGAAGAGTTGCATTGACCATTTTTCCATAGGCATAACCTGGATGTACACTCAAGCCGTGGATTTTTACTACTGCTCCAGCGGCATTGAAGTTTTCATATTCAAGTTCTCCTACTTCGCCTCCATCCATAGTGTAAGCCCATTCAGCACCGAATTTCGCCACATCAAATTTATGAGCTCCTCTTCCAATTTCTTCATCCGGAGTAAAGCCTATTGCAATTCTTCCGTGTTTAATTTCAGGATGAGCGATTAAATATTCAGCAGCTGTTACAATCTCTGCACATCCGGCTTTATCATCCGCTCCGAGAAGTGTGTTTCCATCAGTAGTGATGAGTGTTTGTCCAATATATTTTTTTAAACTTTCAAACTTTGAGGGTGATAACGTAAATCCTGTTGTTTGATTTAGCAATAAGTCATTTCCATCATAATTTTCCCAAACTTGTGGCTTTACATTTTCGCCATTAAAATCTGGTGATGTGTCATAATGTGAAATAAATCCAATTGTTGGGTTGTTGTCATTTTCTAAATTTGATGGAACATATCCCATTATATAGCCATTATCATCGATTGAAACATCTTCTAAACCAATTGTTTTTAGCTCTTCGGTAATATATTTTGCAATATTCCACTGTTGCGGTGTTGATGGTGTTGTTTCACTCTCCGCATCACTGGTTGAATATATTTTTACATAATTAAGAAAACGATTTAATAATTTTTCTTTCCACAATTGGTTGAATTCTATTGTACTCATTAGTAGGATATCATAAATTTTGAACAAAGTTAACAATTTTGATGCTCTGAATAATTTATTTGGGATTGAATATCAGTGCTGAAAAAATCAAAATGAATATAAGTGTTTTGTAATTAGTGTTTTATGAAAATATTTGAAATTGTTTAGTTTTAATTATATTTGATAAAATCAAAAAGTAAAATGTTTCTTACCGAATGTCCTCGTGATGCAATGCAGGGTTGGGGAGAGTTTATTCCAACAGATAAAAAGATAGATTATATCAACTCTTTAATGGAAGTTGGTTTTGATGTATTAGACTGCTTGAGCTTTGTATCACCCAAAGCAATTCCACAAATGGCAGACTCTGATGAGGTTGCTGAAAATATTGATAAATCTTTGTCCAATACAAAAATATCCGCAATTATAGGAAATTATAGAGGGGCTGAAAAAGCATTAGAGCATCAGTCTGTTGATATTTTAGGTTTTCCTTTTTCTATTTCTGAAACCTTTCAGCATAGGAATACTAATAAAAGCCAAGAAGAAGCTTTTGATGAGGTTATTAAAATATGGGAGCTTGTGGAAAAGGAAAAAAAAGGATTGAACCTTTATTTTTCTATGGCTTTTGGAAATCCATACGGAGAAATGTGGAAGTGGGAAGATGTTGACTTCTGGGCCCAAAGGTTTTCAGAAATTGGGATCAAAGATATTTTACTTTCTGATACAACAGGGGTTGCCACCTCCAAAACGATAGCTCTTTTATTTGAAAAAATACCTCCAAAATACACTGAAATTAATTTTGGCGGACATTTTCATAATCGGTATGAAGATTCATATTCGAAATTAAAAGCCGCTTATGAGCAAGGTTGTAAAAGGTTTGATAGTGCAATCAAAGGAATAGGAGGCTGTCCTATGGCAAAAGATGATCTGGTAGGAAATATGCCTACAGAACAAGTGATTAATTTTATGAGTGTGGAGAAAGCTGATCATAAATTAAATTTACTCAACTTTGAGAGTTCTTATAATAAAGCCAAAGATATTTTTCATTTTTAAAAACTATAATTAATAATATGTGTCCAATCATTTCTGCACTTGAATTAAAAGAAATTTTTTATAACGAAAACCTCATTATTCTTGATGCGAGAGTGGGCAAGGAGATGTATCAAAGTTACCTTAAGAAGCATATTAAAGGGGCAAGATATATTGATTTGGATAAAGATTTGGCGGAAATAGGAGATGATGCAGCGTATGGAGGAAGGCATCCACTTCCAACGATTGAAAAATTTGCAGGTGTTCTTTCCAGATTAGGAATCTCAAGTAATTCTCATATGGTAATATACGATGATAAGAATGGAGCAAATGCTGCTGCAAGAGTTTGGTGGATGTTAAAAGCTTTTGGATTTGACCGCGTTCAGGTATTAGATGGTGGATTTCAGGCTGCAGAAAAAAAAGGCTTGGAATTTTCGTGGGGTGAAGAAATATTTGATACAGAAATATTGATCAAAAAGAAAGATTGGATTTTGCCAATTTCCAGCCTAGAAGATGTTGAAAATGAACTGCAACATAACTCTTCAACGGTAATTGATGTGAGAGACGCTTATCGTTATAAGGGTGAGTCCGAACCTATTGATTTGGTTGCCGGACATATTCCTGGAGCGATTAATATACCTTTTTCTGAAAATCTGGATCAGAATGGATATTTTCTTGATCCGAAGGAAATAAAAGAAAAGTATTCAAAAATTTTACAAAATAAATCCCAGGATCTTATTATTCATTGTGGTTCCGGTGTTACAGCATGTCATACTATTTTAGCTTTAGATTATGCCGGATTCCCGATTCCTAACTTATATGTAGGTTCATGGAGTGAATGGAGTAGAAGGGATGGAAAAAAGATAGCAACAGAAAATTAAATAAAAACCTCAGAAAATAATTCTGAGGTTTACTATTTTTAAAGCATTCCTAGCTCAAATTTGGCTTCTTCGCTCATCATATCTTTATTCCAACTTGGTTCAAACGTGAGCTCTAAATCTACACTGTTTACCTGTTCTACTTCTGCAACTTTATCTTTCACTTCTTGTGGAAGAGTTTCCGCAACCGGACAGTTTGGAGTAGTAAGGGTCATTATAATTTTTACGTCACCATCATCAGAGATTTGTACATCATAAACAAGTCCCAATTCATAAATATCCACCGGAATTTCAGGGTCATATACGGATTTGAGGACTTTGATGATTTCTTCACCAATGTCAGCAATTTGATCGTCTGTAAATTTCATTTTTTAATCTAAATTGATATACCTTTTCAACAAATCTTCCTGACGCATTCGTCGGAAGATATTTGACAAAGTTAATACATCTTTTTCACAATATTTGACTATTCTTTGCAAGTCTTTTTCTATGTAATAAATTGATGAAACCATTGAACCATCAATATCGTCTTTGGGAGTAGGAATTCCAAAGACATGAGCCAGTAATTCGAGAGATACAAAACTTTTATAATCTCCGAATTTCCAAAGCTCCATAGTATCAATATGAGGTATTTCCCAAGGTTTTTTTCCAAACATTTGAAAAGGAGCAGGAGGAAGCATTCCATTAATTAAAAATCTTCTTGCAATCCATGGAAAGTCAAATTCTTTTCCATTATGAGCGCACAGAATCACATCTCGAAGTCTTGGACTATTAAAAATTTCACCAAACTCGATTAATATTTTCTTTTCATCATCATCAGCAAAGCTTTTGATTTTCAATGTGTCATTTTTTTCGAGCATACCGATGGAAATGCAGATAATTTTTCCAAACTCTGCCATAATTCCGGCTTTATCATAAAATTCTTCCGCACTAATGTCCTCTTTTCTTTGAAATTTGGTTTTCTTATCCCAAAGTTTTTGCTCGGTTTCCGGTAACTCATCCCATGATTTTGAATTGGGAACTGTTTCTATGTCAAGAAATAAAATCCTTTCTAAAGGAATATTTTGTATCATATGTGTTTACTATTTTAAATTTTAACCAACTTGCATTCCATTTTTGGTAGGTAATGAGGGGGTTAGCAGCGTAACGTTATTTTTATCTTCTCCATAAACTCCTAATATGAGGCATTCACTAAAAAAATTTGCAATCTGTTTTTTCGGAAAATTAACAATTGCTAAAATCTGTTTGCCAATCAAATCTTCTTTTGTGTAGAATGCAGTAATTTGAGCGGATGAATTTCGTATCCCTAGCTCTCCAAAGTCTATTTCTAATTGAAACGAAGGTTTTTGAGCTTTTTCGAAATCTTTTACGGATAGTATAGTCCCTGTTCGTATATCAAGTTTTTCAAAATCAGACCAGGCGATTTCTGGTTTTATATTCATGGTAATGAGTTAATTAAGTTTTCAATGTCTGTTTTCTGTGTGGAATATCTTTTTTGTAATAAAGAGTCTTCACCCATACGTTTATAATATTCTAAAGCTTTATTTCCAAAAGCTTTTTTGTAATAATCTATAACTTCAGGAATCTGTGGAAAAATTTTATGAAAAAGCATTTCATAATAGGCCTGGAATTCCCTTTCATTTTTGTCCTCAATAATTTGTCCTGGAGCTTTTTGCCTTACATGTAACATTTCATGAGCAATCATATTCAGGACAAGATCAAGATCAAAGTCAAATAAATTCTTTGGAATCATTACTTTTTGGGGCATTCCCAATTCTCCTTCAGCAGTAAGAAGCAATGAAGTAGAGGATAGCTCATCTCGAAATCCAAATCCTGCAAAGTTTTCATGCTCAAGATTAAAAGAATGAATCAAATATTGGGCAGCATCTATAATTTGATCATGACTTTTATATGCATTAAGATGTAATTTGATTTGATCAAAATTCATGCGACATTTCTTTTTAACAAAAGTATTAAAATAAAGAAACTTAAAAATAAGATGTTGATATAAATTATCCATAGAGGGTATTATCTTTACTTTTATAAAATATTTTTTTGAAATAAAATAAATACTCAAAATGAGTAAACATGTGAGATAGGCATGAAATGGTGTAATTTGTAATTTATTTTTTTTCGATTATCATTGTTTGTTGTTGATGATGTAAATAATAAGTAATATTTTTAAAAATAATAAATTGATTACATTTACACCAAAACATAATAATGCTTGTCAAGATTTACGGAAGCGCAATTCATGGAGTTGCAGCACAGACTATTACAATTGAAGTGAATGTGGATACGGGTGGGGTAGGATATCATTTGGTAGGTCTTCCTGATAATGCGATAAAAGAAAGTAGTTATAGAATTTCTGCTGCATTAAAAAATGTAGGGTATAAAATTCCGGGGAAGAAAATCACGATTAATATGGCGCCGGCAGATCTTAGAAAAGAAGGATCTGCATATGACTTAAGCATTGCTATTGGTATTTTAGCCGCGTCAAACCAGATTTTAGCTGAAAATATTCAAGATTATATTATAATGGGTGAGCTTTCGTTAGATGGAAGTTTACAACCAATTAAAGGTGTTTTGCCGATAGCCATTCAGGCCCGAGAAGAAGGATTTAAAGGGATTATTTTGCCTAGACAAAATACGAGGGAGGCGGCTATTGTTAATAATCTGGATGTATACGGAGTGGAGAATATTAGTGAAGTTATTGATTTTTTTAATGAAGGAAAGCCTATTGAAAAAGTAGAACTGGATACTAGAAAAGAATTTGAAGATAAGATCAATGATTTTCCATTTGATTTTTGTGAAGTTAAAGGTCAGGAGACTGCTAAAAGAGCAATGGAAGTAGCTGCCGCTGGTGGACATAATATTATTTTAATTGGCCCTCCGGGAAGTGGTAAAACAATGTTGGCGAAAAGAATACCAAGTATTTTACCACCTCTTACCATAAAAGAAGCATTAGAAACTACAAAAATACATTCTGTTGCAGGTAAGATGGGTACAGAAACATCTTTGATGACTGTTAGACCTTTTCGTGCTCCTCATCATACAATATCTGACGTGGCGCTTGTGGGAGGAGGAGGCTACCCTCAGCCGGGAGAAATTTCTTTAGCTCATAATGGGGTTTTATTCTTGGATGAAATGCCGGAATTTAAAAGAACTGTTCTTGAGGTAATGAGACAACCATTGGAGGATCGTGAGGTCACAATTTCAAGAGCTAGATTTACAGTAAATTATCCTTCTAGTTTTATGCTTGTTGCTTCTATGAATCCAAGTCCAAGTGGATTTTTTCCTGATGATCCTAATAATACATCTACGGTTTATGAAATGCAACGATATATGAATAAACTTTCAGGTCCTTTATTAGATAGAATTGACATTCATATAGAGGTTCAAAAGGTGGAATTTGAACAATTGGCAGAAAAGAGGAAAGGAGAAAAAAGTGAGGATATTCGAAAGCGTGTTTTAAGGGCACGCGAGATTCAACAAGAGCGATACAAGGATTTGAAAATAAGTTATAATGCACAGATAGGTTCTCGAGAAATCGAAGCTTTTTGTGAGTTGGATGAAGTATCTTTTAACCTCATAAAATTGGCGATGGAGAAACTAAATTTGTCTGCTAGAGCATATGATCGTATTTTAAAAGTCGCGAGAACGATTGCAGATTTAGAAGAGTCTAAAAATATTTTGTCTCATCATATCTCAGAAGCAATACAGTATAGAAGCTTAGATAGAGAGTTTTGGAATGGATAAAAGTTGAATCGTATTATACCAAAAGTAAATGGAGTTGAGTCTTGCTAATAATAAAGTTAACCGTACATAAAAAAGCCGTGAAAATCTACTTTCACGGCCTTTTTCTATATCATTGAAGATTATTTTTTCTTTTTACCTGTATTTTTTAAATGATCAGGTTTAGCTGCACGTGTTTTTGTATCAGCGGGTGTATTTTCATCTCGGACTAATTGTAATTCATCAATTAATCTTCTAGCACCAGCATATTTGTCAATGGTCCAAAGAACAAAACGGACATCTACATTGATTGTTTTTTGCCATTCAGGTTCAAAAACGATATCTCCACTTAGTGCTTCACTGTTTCCGTCAAATGCAATTCCGATAAGGTTTCCATCTCCATCGATTACAGGAGAGCCAGAGTTTCCACCGGTAATATCATTGTTTGATAAGAAATTTACAGGCATATATCCTTTAGAATCGCCATATTGCCCAAAGTCTTTTAAATTATAAAGGTCAATAACTCTTTGAGGTAAATCAAATTCTTCATCCCCTTTTTTATATTTCCCTACAAGACCTGTCATATCTGTATAGTAGTTGTCAGTAATGCCAAAATAATTTCTATCAGTTCTGATGGGTAATTTATCTACTGTTCCATAAGTCAATCGCATAGTAGAATTTGCATCTGGATAGAATTTCTTTTCTGGATTAGCTTTCATTAATCCATCTAAAAATAGGCGATTATTTTTAGCGAAATTGTCATCAATTTTTACGAATCTTTCAGTAGAAGCTGTTTGATCTGCAACGATTCCGTTAGCAATTTTCCAAAGAGGGTCTGCATCTAGTTTTAGACGATCTGGATTTAATACAAAATTCGTTACAGAGGATTTATTAGCAAAAATTGAAGAATATGCGACATTAGATAAATTATTTGAATCTAATCCCATGATAGTAGGAGATGCTACATCTTTATTTACTTTACTTTGGTATAAGTGTACCATAGAATTAAGCATTTCTCCTTCAAGATTAGTATTAATTTTATCATATGCTGTTTTAATAGCATCTTCTACTTTAGCTTTCATAGCTAATCTTCCTTGCATATCTTGCTCTGCATACGCTTTAAGAACTGGACCTATTTGTAGTGCTAAGTTAAAGTATTTTACATTTTTTAAAAGCTGAGTAGAATAATTTCTTTCAATATTTCTATTGGACACTTGCTTATAATATGTTGCAATATCTTCTAAGACACCATCATAATCACTTTTTCCGGCAGACCAAGTTCTATAGCCGGCTTCTATATTTTGCTTATCAGTTATTGTCCCATTTTTGATAACTGCGTCAATGGTTCCCTGTCTGTTTTTCCAGTAGTTTGCAACAGAAGCATATTGAGAAGCATAATTCAACTGTGTTGCCTTCTCTTTGTTCATATACTTCTTCATGACATCCATTGCTAGTTTAGATGCTTCTACCCAAGCAGGATAGTCTTTGTTTACCATCTGTTCAATACCATAAGATGTTAAATAACGATTAGTTCTTCCTGGGTATCCCAAAATCATTGAGAAGTCACCAGGTTTAATTCCTTTAAGTGAAACAGGTAAGAAATGTTTTGGTTTTAAAGGAGTGTTGCTAGGTGAATATTCAGATGGATTTCCTGCCGCATTTGCATATACTCTGAATACGGTGAAGTCAGCTGTATGTCTTGGCCATTCCCAGTTGTCGGTATCTCCTCCGAATTTTCCTAATGACATAGGGGGAGCACCGACTAGTCTAATATCTTTATAATCTTGGTAAACAAAATAATAAAATTCATTTCCATTAAAGAAGTCTTTTACGATTACCGTATATTTTCCATTTTCAGAATTCTCAGTTTGAATAGCTTTTATTTCATTATCAATGGCTGTTTTTCTTTCTTCTCCAGACATTGTATTATTAAGCTTGGCATTAATTCTTTGGGTAGCATCGTCCATTCTTACTAAGAATCTTACATAAAGGCCTTTTGCATTGAACTCATCTTTTTGTTTCATTGCCCAGAAGCCATTCTTTAAATAATCTTTTTCTGGGGTTGAAGCTGCAGCAACGGCATTCAGCCCACAATGGTGGTTGGTAAAGATAAGTCCTTGATCAGAAACAATCTCTCCTGTACAAAATCCACCAAAACTTACAATGGCATCTTTTAAACTTGAATTGTTCACAGAGTAAATTTCTTCAGGTGTCAAATGCAATCCCTCTTTTTGCATGTCTACACCGTTGAGTCGTTTGATGAGCATTAACAGCCACATCCCCTCATCCGCTCTCATTTGAGCAAAGCTCAATAAAAAAGTGAATAGTAGAAATAGTCTTTTCATTTTATAGAATAATTTTTGTGTCGCTAATTTAGTAATTTTTATACTATTCTTTCGGGATTGAGACGAAAATGGATAGTCATTTTAGGATGAAAGAAATTTCTCTCTTTTTTATCTTGGGAATATAATTTAGAAGATATTTCTTTAGAATAAAAACACGATTTTCAATGATAATAAGTCTTGAGTGGTTGTGAATAATATTCTTAATTAGTTTTAATTTATATGAAAAAAAACACTTTGATGAGCTTGCTTATGAATTGAAGAAATTCTTTTGTCGATAGTGTGAATATTGGCCTTTGTACAATAAAAATTGGAATAATTTTGATTTTTTCTCTATAAAAATGCCCCTAAAAGGCTCTAACTTTTAAGGGCGGTCTAATATAATAAGTGGAAGTTTATTAATTTGCTAAACACTTTAGAAAATGTATAGTGAGAGCAGTTTCTATTCTAGATAATAATTAAGAATATAGATTAATAGGAGCTGTTCATTATTGCAGAATAATTTAAAAATTACCAGTTTTCTATTATCGCTGCCAGAACTTTTCCAATGGCCTCACCAATTTTTTCTTGCATTTTCCATTTAAAGTCATCCCATTGTTTAGGTGTCATTTGATACTTTTTAAGAATATCTTTAATTGCTTGTGTTGCCAAAAGGGCCTCTAATTTTTCTTTTTTGCTCGGCTTTTTTAGAGCAGCTTGTACACCTGCATCATTATATAATCTTTTTGCAATGTAGGCCATTTTAATAGCCTTTTCGAGTTTTTGCTTAATACCACTAAGGCTAATTCTAGGTTGCACCGCTCCCGGCTTATTCATTTCGTCAAGCTCATGTTGAGCTTTCTCACCTTCAGCAATATAGGCTTCTATTTTTTTTATATCCTCTGGCTTTAAGTGATAATCATTATTTTCCATATTTTAAAATATTTTGGTGATTTGTGTACTTAAATGTATAATAAAAAAATCAAAAATTAAATTATTCGTAAATAAAGTTCGATTTGATACATAATTTAATTTTACGTTATTTTGCCTATCTATGGTTTTATTGGGAAGGGGATTCGTATTTTTTCAAATAATTGTTTTCAACCGCTCATTTAAGGAGGTGACTTGCCTTTCTTTTGTGATAATAGAAAATAAAATTTCCAATAAATATTATGTGCTTTTTTTACGCAGTTTGATTTTCTAACGTATTTAATGTTTAAAAACGGATAGTATGAAAGGATGTTTTCTTCAAAAAATAGTGAGCCAAGTTTATAATTTTCCTGTTAATGATTTTTCAATTTTTGTGCTTTATTTGGGTAGATAATTTGGTAAATGTCTATTTTTGTTGGTTTATTTTGCTTTTATGGGTTTAAATTTGCTATATTCGCAATTGAAAAGGAGTAAGATGAAAAATGAATTTAATAGTTGCTTATCATCTATAAGCAGTGTGCTTAACGGTGTCTTACTGTTAGCATTTAATTACAAAAAAACAAAAATAAAATTTCCCAAAATGCCATACTAAATAATAAAAGATAGTTTTTATTGGATATTTTTATATTGATTAAATCTACCAGAATATATTTTAAATGTATTTAGTGAGTGCTAGAATATATTTACAGAGTAGATTTCTATTATCATAAAATTGAAATAAGCTATAAACTTAACTCAATCAAGGAATAATCATTATTAAGGTTGTATCCTAACCTATTTAATTCCTAACGAAAGGAGCAAAAGATAATTTATTGTAGGTATAAACTTTTCCATAATTCTTTTATGGAAAAAGGAGGTTTATTATTAATTTTTAAGTATAAGATCAATATAATGAACAGGTTTTAATATATCTGTTCCGGATATACTTATTCCTATTTGTAAACTATCTATGATTTTACTGCTACAACTTAACATTTACATAACACATAAATAAAACAACATAATTAATTATGAATTTAGAAACTTTAATAAAGTTAACGCCTTACCAATCAGTATTTTATAATGAGTGGGCTCTACGTCCATCCAGAAGTGATTATAATATAGTTTTTACGGATCAATCTATGTCTGGGAATATAGATATTAAAAGGCTCAACTCCAGCTTAATAAGATTTGTAAATGAAAATTTATTAGTAAATAGTAATGTGGTCTGTGGACCTGATGGGTTGTTTTGGAAGAAGAGAGGTTTGTTAGGAGAAGGGGATTCTATTCTTTCTTTTTTTTCTGAAGAGCCTAACTCTGAGGAAATTCTACAATTAGCATTAATGCCTTTCGATCTTGAAAAAGATCAATTGGTAAGATTCTACGCGATAAAATTAAATAATGGTAAATATCGAATTATTTATATTTTTTCTCATATTCTAGTAGACGGGTTAAGTGCTAATTTTCTTTATAATGAACTGGCTAATTATTATAATAATTCCGATTATGTGAACCCGATAAGTCTTACAGAACAAATGGAGCTGCATCATAATTTGAATGATCAATTTGATGCTATATTAGAAAATGGAAAATCGGGAATGAATAATTTTTGGGAAGAACATTTGGGGGATGTAGAGAGCATTGGTTTTAAATTTTTACAATCCTCTGGGGCTTTCTCTACGTTTGATAAACAAGAAAAACTAATTAATTCAGTTAGTGAACTCCGTTTTGAGTTTTGTGATGAAGTTTTTTCAAAAGTAAAAAATTTAACGAGAGATTATAAGCTCACTCCCAATACTTATGGACAATTGATATTGGCTATTTTACTTCACCGAATGTCAGGGATAAATAATTTGGTGATTAATTATCCAGTGGGGATTAAAGAAGGCCGAGACTTCATATTTGGGGCTCATGTAAATACGGTTTTAAAAGGGTATTATTTTAATTCTTCAAGTACGCTAGGTGATCTCCTAGATCAAAATATAAAATATGTTAGAAATCTAAAAAAAACCAAGGCAGCCTATCTTCCTGTAGGAGAGTTAACTAGTGGTATTCCGAAATCAGAAATACTTGAATTTGGATTTGCACAAACTAACCTCAAAGATGTTTTTATCCAATACGATGGAACCTATGATACAATTGTTAATCATGAACTTAATATCGATTTGCCTGGAAAAATTTTATTTGAACAAGAGATAAAGGATGGGCAGCTTAATTATAGAGTTAAATATGATAATTTAGAATTAAGTACTGAACTCGTAACAAATTTTACGGAATTTTATAGAATTTTATTTATTGAAGTTTTAGATGACTTATTAAGTAAAAACACCCACCATCTCATATCTGATTATAATTTGCTAAATGAAGATATGTACAACAAGATAGTTCATAATTGGAATAAAACGAATGTCAAATATGATCCTTTAATTACTATACATAGGCTTTTTGAAAAACAGGTTGAAAAGACTCCTGAAAATATTGCTATAGTATATGACGGAACTTATTTGTCTTATCGAGAATTGAATGAGAAAGCGAATCAACTTGCCCATTATTTATTAGCAGAATATAAAATTAAACCTGATGAACTTATTCCATTATGTTTGGAGCGGTCCGAGAAAATGCTGATTGCAATTCTAGGAGTTTTGAAAGCAGGTGGGGCATATGTTCCTATGGATTCGAGCTATCCCGATGAGAGGATTGATCATATCTTGATGGATACGGGCGCAAAGATAGTTATAACGGAAGAGAAGACGGTTGATAGGATTTATAGTGTAGGGTTGTTATATGATCAAAAAATAATAAGCTTAGATAATGAAGAAATTAGTGCAGATATTGAAGTGTATTCTAAAGACAATTCTATTACAGAAACAAGCTCGAAGAATCTGGCCTATGTAATTTATACGAGTGGAACAACAGGAAAGCCTAAAGGTGTAATGATTGAGCATACAGGTGTTGTGAATCTTATTAACTTTATGATAAAATCACATAAATTTGAAAGCTATAAAAATGTGGGATGCTATTCTAATTATGTATTTGATGCTTTTGTATGTGAAGCGTTCCCTGTTTTAAGCAATGGGAATACATTATGGCTTTATAACAATGAATTAAGATATTCGGTAAAAGATCTTAATGAGTATATTAAAAATAATAATATTGAGGTTTCATTCATTCCTCCTGTATTGTTAAAAGAAGTTATTGCCGATACCAGTCTTAAGTTGATTTTTGCTGGAGGTGAAAATTTTCCAGATATTGATAGAGATAAGACGGATATTTTTTTTATTAATGAATATGGTCCTACTGAAACTACGGTATGTGCTACTTCTCATAACTATTATGAAGATGGTAATCCAGCCAATATTGGTCGTCCTATAGACAATACTTCTATATATGTTTTGGATAAGTGCTTGCGTCCTGTTCCTGCAGGAGTAGTGGGGGAATTGTATATTGGAGGGGCAGGTATTTGTCGTGGTTATGTAAACCTTCCAGATCTAACAAGCGAACGTTTTCTCCCTAACCCTTTTCAAACCGAAGAAGAATATTTGCGTGGTTATAATGGACGTATTTATAAAACAGGTGATTTGGTACGCTATCTTCCTGAAGGTGGAATTGAATATTTGGGACGTAATGACTTTCAGGTAAAAATCAGAGGATTTCGAATTGAACTTGGAGAGATAGAGAGTGTACTTTTACAACACAAGGATATTAATAAAGCAATCGTATTAGGAAAGACTCATTCAACAGGAGAGAAGTATTTAGTTGCTTACTATATGTCAGAAGTTGCTGTTGATCACGATGGTCTTTCGAGATATCTTTTGAATTCACTTCCCGATTATATGGTTCCATCAGCATATGTTCATTTAGAAGATTTACCTATTACGATCAATGGGAAGCTAGATACAAGATCATTGCCTGATCCTTCTTTTTCCTTTGAAAAAGAATACGTAGGACCTCAGAACGAATTGCAAAATGAACTAGTTAATATTTGGGGGAAGATATTGGGAATTACTAGAGATAAAATCAGTATTTGGGATGACTTTTTTCAATTAGGAGGTAATAGTGTAATGGTAATAAAGTTTATAAATGAAGTACAGTATAATCTAGGTATACCACTTAAGGTTCTGGATGTTTTTCATGAGAGGACTATTCTTGCATTATCCTCTATGATGATTAACCAAACAAAAGAATATAAGCCAATAATTTCTCTTAATAGTGCCGAAGATAAACCTAATATGTTTCTCATTCATCCGGGAGGAGCGGGATGTGAAGTGTATAAGTCGCTTGCTGAAAATTTGAAATTAGATTATCATTGTTATGGAGTTGACTCTTATAACTTATATAATGAAGAAAAAATTGATAGTCTAAATGAGCTAGCAACATATTATTTGAAATATATTGAAACTGTTCAAGAAGGAAGTGAGCAGGAGGGATATATTTTATTAGGATGGTCTTTAGGAGGGCAAATTGCTTTGGAAATAGCGTCTCAACTGGAAAAAAGAGGATATAAAAAAATTACGGTATATCTATTGGATACAATACTTTATTCATTAGATCCTAAGTTACTGAGCTTCTCTTTATTGCCTTCGGATGAAGAGATCAGTCTAAAATACCAAACCCCAATTAATAGCGATTACTTTTTTAAGATTAAGAAATTCTTGTCAGTGGAACTTGCAATTTCAAAACAGAATATATCTTCCAATCTTAAATTGTCAAAGACAGTTTTACTGAAAGCAATGCTTAAAGAAGAAAATGAAAATGCCTTACTTACGAGTTATGTAGAGCAATTAATGTGTAATAATATTGATTTGGTGATTGAAAATCCTAGCTTGTTGGATGTTCATCCGCTCCATATATCGCATTATTCCATATTAGATAAAGAACAACAGATCATTAATATTATAAAAGAACGTTTAAGTTGGAAATCAACTAAAGTTTTTAAAGAAAAAAGACACTTAATATAGTGGTGGATTAGATAAAAAATATAAATAAAATATAAGATGAGAAGAAAGGGTATTGTTATGATGCTTTATAAAAAAAATTGATAATTCTAAATGTTTATAATTGTATGCGGGATGATCTAAAAAAGATCATCCCGCATTTTTTAGCTTTTTTAAATAATAAAATGACTAGTGATTTAATGAGTTTATATCGGGAAGAGCTGAATGTTGAATATGCTTAATTAAACAGATTAATTTAAAGAATAATCATAATTATTTCTCCAAAAGTTAAGTTTGTATTTTTTCTTTAAAAATGTTATCTTGTAAAACTCATAAACATAGATAGAATTTAATGCTAGAAAAGAAAGAACATAGTTATGAAAAAGCGGTTTTGGTAGGATTAATAACCAAAGACCAAGATGAGGAAAAGCTACAGGAATATATGGATGAACTGGAGTTTTTAGCTTACACGGCAGGAGCTACAGTCGAAAAAAGATTTACTCAAAAATTATCACAACCTGATTCCAAGACATTTGTTGGAAGTGGGAAGGCTTTAGAAATAAAAGATTATGTAAAAGAAAATGAGATAGGAACTATTATTTTTGATGATGAACTTTCCCCGTCACAACTTAAAAACTTAGAGAGAGAGCTTGAGGTCAAAATTCTTGATAGAACCAATCTTATTCTTGACATTTTTGCCCAAAGAGCACAAACGTCTTATGCAAGGACTCAAGTGGAATTAGCACAATATGAATATCTTTTGCCTAGGTTAACAAGAATGTGGACCCATTTGGAGCGTCAGAGAGGGGGAATTGGAATGAGAGGTCCAGGGGAAACAGAAATTGAAACTGACCGTCGAATTATCCGTGATCGAATTTCTTTATTAAAAGATAAGCTGAAGATCATAGATAAACAAATGGCTACCCAGAGAAATAACAGAGGAAAAATGGTGCGTGTTGCACTGGTAGGGTACACCAACGTCGGAAAATCTACCTTAATGAATGCTCTTTCTAAATCTGAAGTTTTCGCGGAAAATAAATTATTTGCGACGTTAGATACAACAGTAAGAAAAGTGGTTATTGGTAATTTGCCGTTTTTATTGACTGATACAGTAGGGTTTATAAGAAAATTGCCGACGCAATTGGTGGAATCTTTTAAATCTACTTTGGATGAAGTTAGAGAGGCGGATTTATTGATCCATGTGGTGGATATTTCTCATGAAAGTTTTGAAGATCATATAGATTCTGTTAACCAGATTTTACAGGAAATAGATGCTCATAAAAAACCGATGATTATGGTTTTTAATAAGATCGATGATTTTAGCTATGAAAGAAAAGATGATGATGATCTTACACCCTCTACCAAAAAAAATATTTCTCTTGAAGAATGGACAAAAACTTGGATGGCAAAATCAAAATTCCCAACTGTTTTTATTTCAGCCTTAACAAAAGAGAACTTTCCTGAAATGAAAAGGTTAATCTATGATGAGGTTATGAAAGTTCATATTTCAAGATTCCCTTACAATGATTTCCTTTTTGAATATTTTGATGAAGAAGAGGAAGAAAAAAACAATTAATGAAATATTATTTTTTCCTTTTACTTATTGTAACTCCGATTTTTGGTTTCACTCAAAAGCCAAAATTGGATTTTAATAGTATTGAGAAAAACCTCAATAATACAGAGTCTTCATACAACTATGAAAAACTTATATTTAAATATAAAGGTTTTCCCAAATCTTTAGATAGTATTGAGGCAGAGCATCTTTATTATGGAAGAAATTTTAGCGATAGTATAGTATCTACCTCAGATGAAGACTTTAAAACATTGGCACATGCATTCAAGGATAACAATTTTGAAGATTGTATAAGATTAGGAAAAATACTTTATAATAAGGACCCTACTAATCTTGATGTTTTGCTTATTCTTCTGCGAGCTTACGATACGAAACATGACGAGAACAATTTTATACATCATTTAGTTCAATTTAGGACTTTAACAGATGCTATAAAAAGTTCAGGAGATGGTAAATCTGAAAAAACAGCCTACGTAGTGAATACGATAGGAGATGAGTATATTTTACTTAATATCCTCAATATTGGATCGGATTATAAAAGACAAAATTCAAACCCTACTAAAGATGGGATGTTTGATATCTGGGAAAAAGATAAGAACACAATACTCTATATAAAAGTTCTTTATTTAAATCTATAATTTTAAAAATAGTTTAGTGGAGTTATATTATTCATTTTCGGCCTTAATAGTTTTAGCATCAATATTTGCCTATCTTAACTATAGATTTCTGAAACTTCCAAGTACAATTGGAATTATGGTGATTGCTATTGTTGTTTCTATATTCTTAGTTTCGTTTGGGGAAACTATACTACCTAGAACATTTGGTCATCTCCATGACTTAATGAACAGTATTGATTTTACAGAAGTATTAATGGGGGCTATGCTTAATTTTCTTTTATTTGCAGGGGGTATTCATATTAATATAGATGATCTTAAAGAACAATTTTGGCCGGTTGTTGTATTTTCAACAGCAGGAGTCGTCATATCTACTTTTGTAGTGGGGTTTGGAATGTATTATTTACTACCTATTACGGGTTTGGAGCTTCCTTTTATTTATTGTTTGCTTTTCGGAGCGTTAATTTCTCCTACAGATCCGGTTGCTGTATTAAGTATTCTGAAACAAGCAAACGTTTCTAAAGCATTAGAAACAAAAGTGGCAGGAGAATCCCTTTTCAATGACGGTATGGCGGTTGTGGTTTTTACCGTTGTCTTACAATTGGCTATTGGAGAACATGTTGATCTGGGAGTTGAAAGTATTGGGATATTATTAATGAAGGAAGCCGGCGGAGGATTATTATTAGGTGTTATTTTAGGGTGGATAACCTCTAGGTTGATGCGAGAGGTTGATGATTATATTATTTCTGTTTTAGTAACGCTTTCTGTGGTAATGGGAGGTTACCTTGTGGCAAGACAAATGCATATTTCAGGCCCTTTAACTATGGTTGCTGCAGGATTATTTATGGGTAACTTTAATATGAAGTTTAAAATGAAGTCCGTTACGCAGGATTATCTTATTAAATTTTGGGAACTTATAGATGAGATTCTTAATGCTGTCCTATTTTTATTTATTGGTTTTGAACTTTTATTGATAAAAGATTTAACTAATTTCATGATTCCGGGTGTAATTGCCGTTGTGGTCGTTTTATTGGCAAGGGTGATTTCCATTTGGGGACCTACAAAGTTTATGTCTTTTAAAACGCGTTTTAGTCCACAAACTATAAAAGTACTTGTCTGGGGAGGAATCCGGGGTGGAGTTTCTATAGCCCTAGCTCTATCAATTCCTAAAAATGAATATAGTAATATTGTTTTAAGTATTACTTACTGTGTGGTAGTCTTTTCTATTATAGTTCAAGGTCTTACTATTGCTAAAGTTGCCAATCCAAATAAGATTGCAAAGGAAGAACAGGAGCAAGAAAGTATTGTAGCAGAGAAGATGGAATAATAGACTAAAAAGCAATGGGTAATATTATCAATGAAATTAAGGAAGCATTAGCTGTTTTATCAATTCCTGAAAAGGCGGAATTTTTTCCAAAATTCTTTAAAACAGGCAAAGGTGAGTATGGAGAAGGGGATTTATTTTTAGGAGTGAAGGTTCCGGATCAAAGAATAGTTGCCAAAGAGTATTATTCAAAAATAGATTTAAAAGAACTTGGGGAGTTAATTTCTTCAAAGTATCATGAACATAGATTAACAGCGTTGTTTATCTTAATACATAAATTTGAGAAGACAAAAACGGCTAAAGAAAAAGAAGAGTTTGTAACTTTCTATCTGAATAATTTGCCTTATGTCAATAATTGGGATCTTGTAGATTCTAGCTGTTATAAGATTTTGGGACGATATGCTTTTGAAAACCGGCAAGACGAATTATTAAGAAATCTCTCAAATTCAGAAGAAATGTGGTATAAAAGGATCGCAGTAGTGGGAACGATGTATTATGTGAAAAAAGGGAACTTTGAATTAACAAAAGAATTCGTAACATATAATTTGAAGCACGTACATGATCTCATGCACAAAGCAAATGGTTGGCTATTGAGGGAAATGGGGCAGAAGAATGAAAATGAATTGATTAACTACCTTAATAAATACTATAAAGATATGCCAAGAACCTGTCTCAGGTATGCAATTGAAAAGTTAGATGAGGAAATTAGACAGGATTACCTTAAAGGAAGGATATGATGGATTGTCTATTTTGGAAAACAGGAATGCATTATTTTTTACATTTCGTATTTCCCGTTTTTATTGCACTTATTTTTTATCCTCAAAAATGGAAAAAAGTATACTTAATTCTATTAGCAACAATGTTAGTGGATTTGGACCACCTATTTGCTAATCCTATTTTCGATCCCACGAGAAATAGTATAGGATTTCATTTTTTACATTCATATTATGCTATCGCGGTGTATTTTTTATTATTCTTTTGTAAAGGAAATATAAGAATTATTGCAATTGGCCTTTTATTTCATATGTTGACGGATTACCAGGATTTTAATCTATGGTGTCACTAAATATTATTAATATTCTCTTTTAATTCCTCAAATTTCATAGATTTTTTGTATTTTGTAAACACTTTATGAAATTAAAAGAACTCATACACTATACTTATATTATCCCTATTCTTGCCGTAGGTTATTACTTTATGGGATTCATGGGCAAAGGTGTTATCTATGATGTAGTAGCAGGTTTTTTATTGACAGGGAGTGTTTTGTCGGCTGTACATCATGCAGAAGTCGTTGCCCATAGAGTAGGAGAACCTTTTGGAACAATTATCTTGGCTCTTTGTATTACTATTATTGAAGTTGCTTTAATTATCTCATTGATGGTAGCAGGAGGTGAACAAGCAATTACGCTGGCTAGAGATACAGTCTTTGCAGCGGTAATGCTCATTTTAAATGGAATCTTGGGAATATGTATTCTGGTAGGAGGAGTAAAATATTATGAGCAGTTTTTTGCAAGAACTTCAGCAACAACTTATCTTGTGAGTATAGTTTCGATATTGGTTTTAACTTTAGTCTTACCTAATTTTACATCAAGTGTTAACGGCCCCTTTTATAATGAGGCACAGCTAACGTTTGTTTCCATTGCCTGCTTAGTAATATATGGTGTTTTTTTGATGGTTCAGACGGTAAGACACAGAAGTTACTTTATAGTTCCTGAAGAGCATCCCGAAGAACATTATATTCCTAATTTAAGTAAGACAGCTGCAAGCTTCATTTTTTTAGTTGTATGTTTAGGAATTGTGGTATTAATGGCAAAAGGTCTTTCCGGAACAATCGAGAATATGGTACAAAGTGTTGGAGCCCCTAAGTCTTTAGTCGGTGTTATTATTGCTGCGGTAGTATTATTACCTGAAGGTATGGCAGCAATTCGAGCAGCAAGAATCAATCAGATTCAGTCAAGTTTGAATCTTGCATTAGGTTCAGCCTTAGCTAGTATTGGGCTCACTATTCCTGCAGTATCGACTGTTTGTATTATGTACGATATGCCATTAGTCCTTGGTTTGGATAAAAAGGATATTATCTTGCTTTCTTTGTCTGTTTTTATTGTAATGCTTTCCTTAAGCCGTGGCAAAACAAATATACTTTATGGGACCGTTCTATTGGTAAATTTGGCAGCGTATATTTTTACTGTAATTGTGCCTTGATTTTAGTTGTTAAAGTCTTCTTGCTATATCCATTTTGAAAGCCATTAATTTGGCAATATTTTCTGCTTTATAGATTGCTGTATCTGCATTTTCTCCTGTGAAATTTTCCTCGACAGTGGTTTTCCAAAGCTCCACCCATCTATCAAAATGTTTTTGTTCCATTGCTTGAATTTCATTGATAGGAAAATGAACTCCCATTGGATTTCCTTTGTAAGACATTTGGCCAAAAAGAATAGTTTCCCAAAAAGAATACATTTTAGGTAAGTGTTTATCCCAGTTTACATTGGCGATATCATTAAAAAAGGAGCTAATGGTCTCATCTATAATTACTTTTTTATAAAATGAGTTGACAAGTAACTCTATGTCTTCTCTTGATTCTAGTTTTTTCATGATTCAAAGTTACTGTATAATCAAATGAAAAACAGATAATACAAGTTGATAAATTTCATAAAAACAATTATTTTATCTTTGCATGGAATGACGTTTTGATGTATTTGGAAACATATAAATTGATGGACTTAGAATCATACAGAGAGCAGGCTATAAAGAAGCAGAAAGAGCATAAAAAATTTCTAGACGGATTAAAGAAGAAACCGCCTAAAAATCTCGATTACATTGTACAAAAAAACCACGATGATGTATTTAGAGATATTAATTGTCTACAGTGTGCCAATTGTTGTAAAACGACAGGACCTCTTTATACTGAAAAAGATATTGAACGTATTGCTAAGCATCTTAAGATGAAGGCTGCTGATTTTGAGGCTAAGTTTTTAAGGACGGATGAGGATAATGATAAAGTATTACAAAACTTGCCGTGCTACTTTTTAAACGATGATAATACCTGTTCAATTTATGAAGTGCGACCAAAAGCTTGTCGTGAATATCCTCATACAGATCGGAAAAAAATTTATCAAATCAATAATTTGATGATAAAAAATACTTTAATATGTCCCGCCGCATTTGAATTTGTAGAGAGAATTAAGAAAAATTTGATAAAATAGGCTGTAATCCAAAATCCTCTTAAATAGTTGTAAAGTACGTTAAATAAGCATTTTGCAAACAATTTTGCAAATAAAACACCGTTTAATTTAAACAACCATTTAAAATAATAATTTATGAAAAAGTTAGTTTTAGCTGCGGGGTTTACATTAGTCGGAATTATTGCAGTATCAGCACAAACAGAAGTACAAGATTCTATTCATTCATCAACGGCTCAGCCGGAGCAGTCAAATACACAGAATATGAATGGCTGGAATTCTTCAAGTACAGATTTAGCTGCTGCGGCATCACGAAATCAAAAGGGTAGTGATAATGCAGAAATTTCATCAGATTCTTCAAAAGTGGGGGATATGAATGGCGTTAACGCGAATAAAGATATTCATACGGAAGGAATAAAACCTACTGATATGAAAAATGAAGAAGGAAGCGACTCAAAAAATAAGAAGCCATAATAAACCATAAGATAGTAAAGTAGAAGAATCCTGAATATGTATTTTCAGGATTTTTTATTTTGCTCAATTTCCCAGATCCGAAACTTTACAATTTTCTGTATTAAATCCATAGGTAAATCAGTATTAATAGGAAACTGTACGGCCCCTTTTGAGAACTTATAGTTATAGTTCACAAAATCTTGCATAAAATTTTTTATGGCTTCTGCTCCTGGATAAAGACCAATATGATTTTTGTACCCTGCAAAATAAATTAATGGTCTTTCTTTATATTTGAAAGCTGGCATTTGATATCCTATATACTCTTCTATATTGGACATTTGAGAATGAATTAATTCTCTTAATAAATAGAGTTTTTTCTGAGTACTTTCAGGGAATGATCCAATGTATTCATCTATATGTTGAAAAGCTTTATTCATCATATAAATATAAAAAAAGCATTGATATATTCAATGCTTTCTTCTTTTTCAGTTTTACTTTTTTCCCTATTATTCCCGGGAACAGGTTATATTAAAAAGGGTCGAGAAATTTTTCCCAACCCTTGTATTTTAGACAACTCCTTGAGCCAGCATTGCTTCTGCTACTTTTACAAAGCCTGCAATATTTGCACCTTTTACATAGTTTACATATCCATCTTCTTCTTTTCCATAATCTCTACATGCTTTATGAATTCCGATCATAATCTCTTTCAATCTTGCATCAACTTCCTCAGATGTCCAATTAAGGCGAATTGAATTTTGAGTCATTTCAAGCCCGGAAGTTGCCACACCACCGGCATTAGATGCTTTTCCAGGAGAAAATAATACTTTGCTATCTAAAAAGTAATTAATAGCATCTAAAGTTGAAGGCATATTAGCAGCTTCAGTCACACAAATACAGCCATTTTCAACAAGTACTTTGGCATCATCGAAGTCTAATTCATTTTGTGTGGCTGAAGGAATAGCAACGTCACATTTTACTTCCCATGGGCGTTTTCCTGGGTGGAATACTGCAGAAGGATATTTTTTAGCATAATCTTCCGCTCTGTTATTTCCAGAAGCTCTAATTTCTAATAAATAATCTATTTTTTCTCCACTTATTCCATCTTTATCATAGATATACCCATCAGGGCCGGATATAGTTACAACTTTAGCTCCAAGCTCAGTTGCTTTTTTAATTACTCCCCAAGCTACATTACCAAAACCTGAAACTGTAACTGTTTTATCTTTAAAAGTTTGGCCAATGGTCTTTAGCATTTGTTCAGCAAAGTAAACGACCCCATAGCCGGTTGCCTCTGGACGGATAAGAGATCCACCATAAGCAAGTCCTTTACCTGTAAGAACGCCCGTAAACTCATTTCTTATTTTTTTGTATTGACCAAATAAATAACCGATTTCTCTGGATCCTACACCGATATCTCCTGCAGGAACATCTGTCTCAGGACCTATATGCTTGCACATTTCTGTCATAAAAGCTTGACAAAAACGCATTACTTCCATATCTGATTTGCCTTGAGGATCAAAATCAGACCCTCCTTTACCTCCTCCCATTGGAAGAGTTGTTAAGGAATTTTTAAATACTTGTTCAAAAGCTAAAAATTTAAGAACGGATAGGTTTACCGTTGGATGGAAACGTATTCCTCCTTTATATGGACCAATGGCAGAGTTCATTTGAATTCTGAAACCTCTGTTTACTTGAATCTCTCCTTTATCATCAACCCATGGAACTCTGAAAATAATAACTCTTTCAGCTTCAGCCATTCTTTCTAGAAGTTTCATACCCGTATATTCTTTCTTTGTCATAATAAACGGAATTACCGTTACGGCAACTTCTTTTACGGCTTGTAAAAATTCTGGCTCATTAGGGTTTTTTGCCTCGATTTTTGCAATAAACTCTTGGATTTTCTGGTCAATATTATATTGTTCCATATATTAAGGTTGAATATTATTGTCAACAAATTTAATTTTTTTTTCAAAATTTACAATACCTTATTTGTTAATTGCTAAAAATTCAATAATAATGAAGCGTATTATTGTTAGATCGATAATTTTTGTTTAAAATTTATTAAAAATTAAATGTTATGTTTAAAATAATGCAGTATTAAGAAATCATTAATTTTTAAATTGCGATAAATTGTCTCCCAGAAAGTGTTTTTACTTTACCTAAAAGCTCCAATTCTAAAATTAATGGTAAAATTTTATGGGAAGAAAGGTCTGTTTTTTCAATCAAATCATTTAAAAAAACTTGAGGATTTTTTTTAATTAATTCATATATTAATTCTTGATTTTCAGTGAGTTCTAATATTGGCTTATTTTGAGGAAATAATTCTTCCATTGGATGTTTATATTTACCCAAGCCTAAAGATTCGGTAAGGTTTTTAATGGAGGAAATAGCAGTAGCTTTATTTTGGAAAATCAGATGATTACATCCTTGGCTATACTTATCCGTGATTTTTCCGGGCAGTGCAAAAACATCTCTATTATAATTATTTGCGAAGGTTGCAGTACTAATAGATCCACCGCCAAAACCTGTTTCAATCACTATTGTTGATGGAGAAATTCCCGCAACAATCCTATTTCTCTGAATAAAGTTTTCCCTATCAGGTTTTCTTGAAGAGGCAAACTCCGTAATTAAGGCTCCATTTTCAGATAGAATTTTTTCAGATAGCTTCCTATTTTTTGAAGGATATAAAAAATTAAAGCCATGAGCTAACACGGCAACAGTAGGAATGTGATGATTAATGGACTGTTCATGTACTTCCTTATCAACTCCTAAGGCCAAGCCACTTACTGAGGTGTATTGATCTGATTTTGTTTCTATAAAGAAGTCATGTATAAATTTTTCCCCATAAGAAGTCATATTGCGGGTGCCTACTATACTTAATGTTTTTACCTCTTTTTTTAAATTACCTTTTTGGTATAAAATAGAAGGAGCGTCGTCACATTCGTTGAGTAAGCTAGGAAGTTCATTATAATGTCTGAGTCTAATTTTAATATTGTTTTCTTGGCAAAACTTGATTTCTTTCTCTGCAAATTTTAAATGGTCGATATTTCCAATATCTGAAATTATCTTTAGTCCAATACCATTTGTTTTTTTATATTCTTTTTTTACATTTTCCCATGTTTCTTTTGCGCTGCCAAATATTCTAACAAGTTTATAAAATGTAATGTCACCAATTAATTTACATTCACGTAGCGCAATTGCATAGAGATGCTCCTCCGAAATCATATGTGTTTTTTTTCCAAATGTAGAGAATTACTTTTTATTTCTTGCGTAATTCTTCCAAATGATCCCAAATATCATCTTTTCTCTTGTAAGGTAATTCGAGAAAATCTTCAGGATGGGTTTCTTTATATTCCTGCCAAAGCTTATCGTCTTTTTCGTTGTAGTAATTAGGAAATTCCCAAATATATTTTTTCTTTTTTTCTCCAATATTTCGAAATACAAAAGCGATAATACTTCCCACAACGGCTCCTGAGAGATGGGCTTGCCAGGATATTTTACTTGGCTCATTAAGGTTAGAGAATAATTCTTCAGGAAAGATTCCCCAAATAAGACTTCCATAATATAGTACAACAAGTAAGGAAATAGTTAAAAGTTTCATATTCCATTTAAAAACCCCACTAAAGAAAAGAAAGAATGCTAAAACATATACTACACCACTAGCACCAATTGTGCAGGTATAGAGATATTCACCTGTAAGAATATCTACAGGAGGTAAAAGCCAGACTAATAAACCTGTGGCTAGCCATCCTAAAATAAAAACTTTATTTGCTACTAAAGGATAAAATTGATATAAAAGAAACATTAATAGAACCATTGGTATAGAGTTCCCAATAATATGATCAATATTGCCGTGGAGAAGGGGTGACGTAACGATTCCTAATAAGCCTTCCGGTAAAAGAGGAATAATGGCACCAAAGCAGCTTTTAAAAAAGCCCTGCATTTGTAAAAAATAGCCAAACCACATTGCTATAAGCATTAAAAGTGGGTTTATAATAGCTCTGTGGGAAATTACGTTTTTAAGCATATGAATGATATCTCAAATGAAAAGCCAATAATAAATTTCGGAAAATTTGTCGATGTTTGTTTTAATCTAAAACTTATTATAAGACAAAAAGTAATGATTTTTATTGAGTTATGCTTTTCAAGTAATTATTTTGTCGCTTAATTTGTTGACCGATTTTTAACTATAAGATAACTTGTTAGCGATATTCATCTATATGATTATTTTTCTTGAAAAAAAATAATATTAATATTTTTGTAATGAAAATCTTTAAGTATGAGGAAGTTTTTAATAGGGTTTACTTTTATCTTAGGTATGTACACAAATGCACAAAATGAAAAGAAAAAGGAGGATATAACAGACTCTATAAAGCATTGGTCAGTATTAGGAAAAAATTCTTTGATGCTTAATCAGGCTGCTTTCTCGAATTGGGTAGGAGGAGGAGCGAATAATATGGGCTGGCTAGCTGGGATAAATTATGATCTAACTTATGAAAAAGATAAAGATCTTTGGGAGAGTATTATAATTATAGATTATGGCCAGAATGATACGAAGGGAGTGGGAGTAAGAAAAACTCAGGATGTGATTAATATTTCAACAAATTATGGAAGAAAATTTTCTAAGAGTTGTTATTTTTCTGTAGGAACGGGTTTTCAATCGCAATTTTCGTCGGGGTATGAAGATGGTAATAATCCATTAGCAAAAAAAATATCAAACTTTATGGCTCCTGGTTATTTAAACTTTGGTATGGGTATCACTTATAGGCCTAATGATAATTTAAATGTTACTTTACGACCCACCAATGCCAGATGGGTATTTGTTCTGGATAAAGATCTTCAATGGGCAGGAAATTATGGATTAAAGGCAGCTGGAGATAGCTCTTTGCTGCAATTTGGTTTTTTAGGAACCGTTTTATATAAAATTAAAATTATGGATAATGTCAATTTAACAAATACGGCTTCTATTTTTTCAAATTATCTGGATCATCCTGATCATTTGGTTTTGGGTTATGGTGCCATACTTAATTTTAAAGTGAATAAATATATTTCTTCCAATATAACTTTAGATGTATTATATGATCATAATCAAATAGAGAAAACCCAGCTAAAGCAAACATTAGGTATTGGTTTTGCCTACACTCTTGATAATGGAGTAAAAAGGTCGAATAGAAAAGATAGTCAATGGTGGATAAAAAATAGAAAATTTTAAATAAAATACTACCTAAAACAAAAGCACTCTAAAAAATCCAGAGTGCTTTTTATTGTCAACTATATAATAATTAAAATTCTATACTTACGTTTAATTTCTCTGCTAATAGCTGTGAAATTTTTTCTTTAAGAGGTTCAATATCGATATTTTGCATGGCATCATTTGCAAATGCATATAGCAGAAGTGCTTGAGCTTCTTTTTTAGAAATACCTCTTGCTCTTAAATAAAATAAAGCATCCTTATTTAATTGTCCAACTGTACAACCATGAGAACATTTTACGTCATCTGCAAAAATTTCTAGCTGGGGCTTAGTGTCAATTGTTGCACCTTCGCTTAGTAAGACATTATTATTTTGCTGATATGCATTGGTTTTTTGAGCGATTTTATCCACAAAGACTTTTCCGTTGAATACACCATGAGCATTACCATCGAAAATACCTTTGTAATTTTGGTAGCTTTCACAATTAGGATGATTATGATGAACTGCAGTATGATGATCTACTAGTTGGTCCTTACCAATAATCGTAATACCATTCATAAATGAATTAATATTTTGTCCATTATGAATGAAATCCAAATTATTTCTTACGAGCTTACCTCCGAATGTGAAAGTATTTACAGTAGTAAGGCTATCCTTTTCTTGCTGTGCAAAAGTATTATCAATTAAATAAGACGTATTGTTGTCATTTTGAAGTTTGTGCCAATCTGCTTTTGCATTCGGATAAGTGAAAATTTCAGTTACAGAATTGGTAAGAACATACGTATTATCAAAATTATGATGACTTTCAATAACCTCTACTTTAGCACCTTCTTCCACAATTAATAGGTTTCGGGTATTGTAGAACGTATTTTCTTCTTGATTTTGAGAAATGTAAAAGATATGGATTGGTTTTTCAATCACCACATTTTTAGGAACTTTCAAAAAGAAACCATATTTACAGTACGCATGATTTAAATTGGTAAATGCAGAATCCTTAGAGGCAATGGTATTAAAATATCTATCAAAAACTTCTTTATGCTTCTCATCATTTAAAGCATAATTAAATGATAGAAATTCAATATTTTCAATAGAAATTTTTGATAAATTTTTATGAAGTTTTCCATTAACAAAGGTAATCCAGTCAAAATTTTCTTCACCCATATGAAGCTGCTCCAGCTGCTCTTTAGTGATATTATGACTTTCTTTTGGGAAAAAGTTATATTCTTTTTCAGTAATCTCCTTGAGATTGGTATATTTATATTCTTCGTCTTTTTTTGTGGGAAACCCTATTGTCTCAAACCTTTGTAGAGCAGTTTTTCTATCCTTATCCAAAAATCGATGAGTAAGACTCTCCAAAAACTTGTTGTGGTTGTCTATAATTTGTTCGTATAAAGCCATTATTGATATTTCGGCCATCACACCTTATTTTATATATATTAGAATAATATTGTTTATATGTACGGTACTGAGACCGTTTTGTCATTCCGTGGAATGACATGTATAGCTCATAATTAATTTAAAAGCCAGTCGTATCCTTTTTCTTCAAGCTCTAATGCTAAAGATTTATCTCCTGTTTTGATAATTTTTCCGTTTGCTAATACATGTACAAAATCAGGTTGGATATAGTTTAATAACCTCTGATAATGGGTAATAAGAAGAACAGCATTACCTTCATTTTTAAAATGATTTACACCATCTGCTACGATTCTTAAAGCATCAATATCTAATCCTGAATCGGTTTCATCAAGGATTGCTAATTTGGGATTAAGCATCATCATTTGGAAAATTTCATTTCTTTTCTTTTCACCTCCTGAGAACCCTTCATTTAATGATCTTGAAAGAAAATCTTTTTTTATGCCTAATTTTTCGGATTTTTCACGGATTAGAGCAAGCATATCTTTTGCAGACATATCTTCTAATCCATTCGCTTTTCTATTTTCGTTTAATGCAGCTTTAATAAAATTAGTGACAGAAACACCCGGGATTTCCACCGGATATTGAAAAGAAAGAAAAATTCCTTTGTGAGCTCTTTCTTCGGGAGCATCCTCATTGATACTTTCTCCATCAAATATGATTTCTCCATCAGTAACTTCATAATCTTCTTTTCCTGCAATTACAGATGAAAGAGTAGATTTTCCAGCTCCATTTGGTCCCATAATGGCGTGCACTTCACCAGGTTTTATTTCAAGATTAATTCCTTTTAAAATTTCTGCGCCATCTTCAATTCTGGCGTGCAAGTTTTTTATTTCTAACATAGTTTTAATATGGTAATTTGGTAGAAAATAACTTTTTAATTATCTTTTTACCGCTTTATATTCATTTATTTATCCTACTGAGCCCTCCAAAGAAATCTCAAGTAATTTTTGAGCTTCAATAGCAAATTCCATAGGGAGTTTATTTAAAACTTCTTTACTAAAACCATTCACAATTAGTGCAATGGCTCTTTCTGTATCGATACCTCTCTGGTTACAGTAAAAAATTTGATCTTCTCCAATTTTTGAGGTGGTGGCTTCATGTTCTAGCTGAGCAGTAGGATCCTTAATTTCTATATAAGGAAAAGTATGTGCCCCACACTCATTTCCCATCAATAAAGAGTCGCACTGAGAAAAGTTTCTAGAACCTTTTGCTGATGGCATTACTTTTACCAAACCTCTATATGAGTTTTGAGATTTCCCGGCAGAAATACCTTTAGAAATGATCGTAGATTTTGTATTTTTCCCAATATGGATCATTTTGGTTCCAGTATCGGCGTATTGGTGGTTATTGGTTACTGCAATGGAATAAAATTCTCCGATAGAACCATCTCCTTTTAAAATACAAGAAGGATATTTCCATGTTACTGCGGAACCTGTTTCCACTTGTGTCCAAGATATTTTTGCATTTTTCTCACAAAGGCCTCTTTTGGTTACAAAGTTAAAAACACCTCCTTTTCCTTCCTCGTTTCCTGGATACCAGTTTTGTACCGTTGAATATTTAATTTCAGCATTATCCATAGCTATTAGTTCAACGACTGCGGCGTGAAGCTGATTTTCATCTCTTGATGGAGCTGTACAACCTTCAAGATAAGAAACGTAGCTTCCTTCATCTGCAATCACGAGTGTTCTTTCAAATTGACCTGTTCCTGCTTGGTTAATACGGAAGTAAGTAGAAAGTTCCATGGGGCATCTTACTCCTTTAGGAATATAGCAGAAACTACCATCAGAAAAAACTGCAGAATTTAATGCTGAATAAAAATTATCTCCTCTAGGGACTACTTTTCCAAGATATTTTCTTACTAAATCCGGATGATTTTTGATAGCTTCAGAAATTGAACAGAAAATAATTCCTTTTTCCGCTAATGTATCCTGAAATGTAGTTTTTACAGAAACTGAGTCCATTACAATATCTACAGCAACTCCTGAAAGTCTTTTTTGCTCCTCAATATTAATCCCTAGTTTTTCAAAAGTTTTCAATAACTCTGGATCAACTTCATCAAGACTTGCTAATTCAGGTTTTACTTTCGGTGCTGCGTAATATTTAATTGCTTGAAAATCTGGTTTTTCATATTTTATGTTGGCCCAATTGGGTTCTGTCATTTTTTGCCAGATTTTAAAAGATTCTAAACGCCATTGTGTCATCCATTCCGGTTCTTCTTTTTTTGCTGAAATTGCCCGAATAATATCTTCATTTAAGCCCGTTGGGAATTCTTCATAATCAATCTTCGTTTCCCAA
The DNA here is from genome assembly GCF_902728265.1 of Chryseobacterium potabilaquae. Taxonomy (GTDB): domain Bacteria; phylum Bacteroidota; class Bacteroidia; order Flavobacteriales; family Weeksellaceae; genus Chryseobacterium; species Chryseobacterium potabilaquae. The sequence goes on along the minus strand of NZ_CACVBR010000008.1, from coordinate 6,987 downwards.
CCGAATTCATATTTTTTATTTTCTAAATCGACGCGTAAATCGTCTTCAGTATATTTATTCATTATTTTTTTTTTAGATCATTGATATCAAAGAATGTCTCTGATTATCTCGTCTTGTATCTAATACGTTTTCTATAAAGAAAAACTTTCTCCACAACCACAAGTTCGGGTCGCATTAGGATTGTTAAAAACAAATCCTTTTCCATTCAAACCTCCTGAATATTCAAGAATTGTTCCTGCTAAATAGAGGATAGATTTTTTATCAACAATAATTTTAATATTATTGTCTTCAAAAATTTGGTCAGCATCAGTTTTTTGGTTATCAAATTTCAACACATATTCTAAACCTGAGCAACCTCCACTTTTAACTCCTACTCTTATATAATCCTCAAAAGGTTTAAAGCCATCTTCTGTCATCAGTTGGATCGCTTTTGCCTTTGCTTGATCTGATACTTTTATCATTGTATTTATTTAGAATGATTTAACTCTGCAAAAATACGAACAAAAATTAGGAAATAAAAATCGTGATTTTTATTTTATCGATTTTTTTGATTGATGTTTTTAACTTTAATAAGCTTTTGATATCCAAATAATAAATTAACTTACGAATGAAAAAATTAAGCATTATTGCTATAGCGCTATTCATGCAGACAATTTCCGCTCAGGTTAATAGATTTGTATACCAAGTTACAATGAAACCAGAAGTGGCAAATAAAAATGATATTAAAACAGAAAATGCATATTTGGATATCTCTTCCGATAAATCTCTTTTTTATTCCGAAAATAGACTGAAAAGAGATTCTATTATACAAAATAATATTCAAAATGGGGGAATGAGGGGATTTAATAGAGAGCAGATGGAAGGGGTGAGGTCAAATATTAATTATACTGTTGAAAAAGACAAAGTCAACCAAAAAATATATTTCAAAGATAGACTGGGGAGAGATATGTATTCTTATGAAGAAGAGCGTCCTTTAAATTGGAAAATTTCTTCAGAAACAACAAAAATTGGTGATTATAAAGTTCAAAAAGCTGAAACGGATTTCGCAGGTAGAAAATGGACGGCATGGTTTACAACAGACTTGCCTTATCAGGATGGACCGTACAAGTTTGGAGGGCTTCCTGGTTTGATTGTTAAAATAGAAGACAGTCAAGGGGATTATTCTTTTGATTTAATGAAGAATTATAAAATTGAAGAATTTCCTACACCGACTCAGTTTGGAAATACTTTAAAAGTTAAAAGGACTGATTTTGTAAAACAACAGGAGAAATTTAAAGCAGATCCTATGGCCTTTATGAATCAAGGTGGAAGTGGAAGACCTGGAGGAACAGGAGGTCTCATGAGAATTGGAGGGGTTCGACAGGGAGGTGGTGCTGGAGGAGGAAATCAAAATCCTGCTGATATGAGAAAAATGATGCAAGAAAGAATAAAAGAAGAGGCAAAGAAAAATACAAATCCAATAGAATTGCAATAAAAAATTGATCTTCAAATTTTATATAGATGAATATTCTTCATAAGGAGGATTATTGACATTTATCATAACTTGTAGTATGTGTATTTTACAAAAATTATAGAAAAATATTTAATTATTACAAAATATGAATTTTAGTCTTTTTTAAGGAGAGAATGACAGAACATTCTCTCCTTATTAATCTAAATAGGACCCAATAGCAGGGCCTAAGTTGGCTGGGTATAAAAGAAATTTATTCAAATATTATCATTTTAATAGGCGTAGAACTCTATTCCTTCATTTGTATATCCGAGATAGAAACCTACGGTTTTAGTATAAAAATGATCTATGCCATTAAAATATTGATGAATAGGAGTAGGAGGGAATTCTAAGGAAACTTTATTATCAATCAAATATTGATCAACATAGGCTTTAAGTTGAGCTTTTTTAACAGGATCTTTTATTAAATCATAGATAATAAGCAAACCATTTTTTCCAAAATCTACTAAAACAGAGTTATTTACTGTTGAACTGTTTTGCCAGCTTGAAAGCATAATTTTAGGTTTACTTTCATTAATGTTTAATTCTCCCACTAATGCTTTTGAAGGGTCTCCTCCTCTTGTTTCATATGACAGCTTTTCAGAATAATTATTAACAGCAGCAGTAATATCTAAATCATTTGCAATATCAATATTAAAAACTTTTTTAATACCAATCTTAATACCAATTCTAGCAGCACGTTCTCTGTTTTTGTTTTTGGTTTCTGCTTGGAAGAGAGTGTTTATTTCAGCCCCTGTATATATATCTAGTAATATGTGAGTTCCATAATTTTTTACAATTTGTTCAGGGGTTAGGGTTTGCATATCCTGTATGAATTCAGGACTTAAATAATCTGTTAATATATCCTTAGTAGCATTAATCCTTAATCTCTTATGCTTAATAGTTAATTTATAGCTGCCATAAATATACTTGGCATCAAATTTTTTATTGTTATTAAAAGCAGAATGAAAAGCAACAGATAGAGTCGCTCCGAATAATGGAATTTCATCGGCTGATAAGTCTATTTTATTGGAAATTTTTCGTGCATAAGATTCTGCGTTATCTCCGTAATCTTCAGTATATTCTTGAGAAAAAATATTTTCTGTAACTAATCTTGAAGCTTGTTCTGTCTTAAATCTATCAATATCAATTACCTGAAATTCCGCTGAATTAGCATTGGCGAACTCTCTCGTAACATTATAGCCATGTCCTAATAGATCATAGGCCGAATCTCCTGCTTTGTGCATAGATGAGTATTCAGTATTTTCAGCCCTTGTAGGAATTTCCTCAGTATTAAACTCTTCCATAGAGCAAGAACCTAATAAAATGATCAAAAGGAACTTGGAAAAAAATAAAAATTGTTTTTGCATGTCATATCTGAATTGTTTACGTAAATAAATTTTTGAAAGCAATAAAAAATTATGGTATTCCGGAAAGTATAAAGGGCTTAAGGTTGATAATTTTAATGCTGTCCTTTTATTTATGGAGAGTTAAATAATTTATTAGAAATACAAAAAAATACTGTTTTTTGCCTTTAGGTTTATTAAACTTTTACTACATCCGTATATTGGATGTTTAAACCGGATAAATTCATGTGTATTTAATAACTCGAAGGAAATTTAGATATTTTTCCTTTTTATATTCATTAGGTAGATAGAAGCACCCGATGAATTTATTTTGTTCTTTATACTTAATAGTATGAACTTAATTTGTTGCTATTTATAGCCTCTTTCATCATCTTTCATTTTGCTGCAAAATAACGATAACTATTTCTGCTAGCCAAGTTTCCCAAAATGAATAAATAAATGATTAATATCATATCATTAAAATAATTTATCAATAAAAGAGTTAAATGTGTAAAAAAGGAATTAAATAAATGTAAAAAAAGCATTTAATTACTTTAAAGTAAGCAATAGTATTCTTTTGTTGAAATAATTATTAAATAATATAAATTTGATTCAAGCTAAATTTAGAATAATCGATCGATATGGAGTAATCCCTTTAGCTGTATAAACTGAAAATTTTCTCTGAAAAATTTTTTGAAATGAGATTTTTTTCAAAAACTGCCCCAATAAGCAGTCAAGCATATACTAGATACATACCTGGACAATCGTTCCAATAATGAAAAATCTCAAAAAACGACTGATAATAATTATATAAATGTATACGAAGCTACCGTATGTTTATTTTTGAACAAACGCTCAGATTACACATTTTACTAGTTTTTATTATTACTATTGCTTGATTTATCTCAAAAGCTGATTGAATGTATCTCCTTCTCTTATATCACCGGTATTGTAACCTTTCATAAACCATTCCTTACGCTGGACAGAAGATCCATGTGTAAAACTTTCTTGATTTACATATCTTTGTGATCTTTTTTGAATATTATCATCCCCAACAGCTTGAGCAGCATCTATTGCAGACTGTATATCTCCAGGTTCTAGAATATGTTCACGGCTATCTGTTTGTTTTGCCCAAACCCCGGCATAGAAGTCTGCTTGTAGTTCTGTCGCAACAGAGACCCTGTTCATATCTTTTTCAGAATATTTTCCACTTCTTCTCAATTGATCAACTTTTTGAGTTGTTCCCAAAAGGGTCTGAACATGATGTCCGACTTCGTGTGCTAAAACATAGGCAATTGTAAATTCAGTTACTTGAGCACCAAATCTTTGTTGAAGTTCATTAAAAAAACTCATATCCATATAAACGGACTGATCGGCAGGGCAATAAAAAGGTCCCATTGCAGATTGTGCTGTTCCGCATCCAGACTGTGTTGTACTTTCGAAAAGAATGATTTTAGGAGGGGTATATTCCATTCCATTTTCTTTAAAAACCTGATCCCATGTAAGAATATTCCATTTTCCCATCATGTCTACCATCTCTCCAATTTTTTTCTCATTAGCCGTTAGCTCTCGCTGCTCGGTATGATTGGATGTTGTAGATATATTATTTGAGCTAAGGATACTTGAAGGGTCTCCTCCTAAGAAGAAAACTATAGCGGCAATAATTAGAGTTCCTAATCCTCCTCCAACAATCATACCCCCACTTCCCCCAGAGCCACGACGGTCTTCTACATTGCCTCCTCTATCGTCTGTCCATTTCATATTTTGTAAATTTTTATACGTAAATTTAAAATTAATATCGTTACTAATTACCTACTTTTGTGAAAAATTATGATCAAAGTGAGAAAAATTAAAGGAATTCTTTTTTTATTTGGATTATTATCTATTATAGCATGTAAGCAGAAGGAGAATAAAGAGGATGAAGTAAATAATGTGAATAAAAATGGATCGATTGAAACTGAGCTTTCTGTATATCATATTGATACTGCAGATGTTTTAGTAACAAAACATAAAATATGGAAAAATCATAAACTCTTTAAAGAAATTATAAAAAGAGATACCGTTCCCAACTTGGGTGATACTTTACAGATGGTAAAAGATGAGGCGGGAAATGATCATAAAGATTATATTAAAAAAGATTATGAATTTTATATAACTGTTCAATAGTCATGAAAAAATCAAGTTCTATAAAATTACTTTTTGTGACGGGACTACTTACGGCATGTACACAGGAAAGAGCCGGCAATGAAGGGAAAAATGAGAAGAAAGTCTATATGAGATCAGATACGACTGCCTCTTATTCAAGATCTCATGGATTTATGGCAGGGTATTTTTGGTATCATGCTTTCAGACCCTATGGGATTCATAGTAATGGATCTTATCATAGAGCAGGATATTACAGTGATGCTATAAGTTCAAAATCGAATATTGGAAGAAACACTTATAAGGGAAAGATTACGAGGGGAGGACTGGGAAGGAGTGGTTTTAGAGCATCATCATAAGTTATGAAAAAAATACAGTCACAATTTCGGAAAAACTGGCAACATAAACTTGAAAATTTAGGGTTTGGTTACCACTCATTAGATGGTTTATATTGGGATGAAAGTCATTATTATGAATTTTCTTTAGAGGAGGTTCATAAAATTGAAAATACTACTGCTGAATTATGGCAAATGTGTTTGGAAGCTATTGATTATATTATTTCACAAAATCTTTGGGAGCATTTCAATATTCCGAAATGTTTTAGAAATTATATTATTACAAGTTGGGAAGAAGATCATCCTTCCATATATGGGAGATTTGACTTTGGATTTGATGGTGAAAACATCAAGTTGTTAGAGTTTAATGCTGATACACCGACTTCATTATATGAAGCTTCTGTCATTCAGTGGTATTGGCTTCAGGAAATGTTTCCTTACAAGGATCAATTTAATTCTATTCATGAAAAACTGGTGGATTATTGGAAGTATTTAAAGGCTTATATGAATCCTCATTATTTATATTTTGCATCACTTACTAATGTTGAGGATGTAACCAATGTAGAATATATGAGAGATTGTGCTACACAGGCCGGATTTGAAACTGAATTTATTCCTATTCAAGATATTGGATGGGCAGAAGAAATTAATGAATTTGTTGCTGCTGATAAATCTATTATGGAATATATTTTTAAATTATATCCTTATGAATGGATTTTAGAGGATGGGTTCGGTGAAAAACTTGTGAGTAATGGATTTAGATCCCAATGGATTGAGCCGGCATGGAAGATACTATTATCTTCTAAAGCAATTCTTCCCATTTTGTGGGAGATGTATCCCAATCATGATTATTTGTTGGAAGCTTATTTTGAACCCAAACATTTAAATGATTTTGTAAAAAAGCCTATTTATTCAAGAGAAGGAGCGAATATTGCCTTGTATAAAAATAATGTTTGTATTGAAGAAAATGATGGTGTATATGGAAAAGAAGGATTTATTTATCAACAGCTGTTTAATTTGCGTGATTTTAATGGTAGCTATCCTATAATTGGAAGTTGGATTATTGGGCAAGAATCTGCAGGAATTGGGATCAGAGAGAGTACGCATTTGATCACCAATAATCAAAGCAGGTTTGTCCCTCATTTGATTGATGAAAATAAAATGTATATAAAAGAAAAGAGGCTGTCTCAAAAGAGATAGCCATTTTTATGCAAAAAGGAAAGCTTTGGCTTTCCTAATAGTTGCAAATTGATTAATTTGCATTGTGTTAACTTCTTCAAAAGTAGTCTTTAAAGATTACAATCCCAAAGAAAACTTGCTTTTTCCTCCTAATTTATCGGAGTTGATAGATGAAAAGCATCCTGTGAGAATTATTTCAGACATTATTGATGGTTTGGATATTAAAAGTTTAATCAAAACCTACAAACCTGGGGGCACATCCGAAAATGCTTTTGAAAGTTTTGATTTATGGCTATTTAATCAATATTTATTCAAGCCGCAAACTGGAACAAGCCTTGAAAGAAAACATCCATTTCATGTGGCTTTCCTCGATGAGCCGTCCCGACCATAATACTTTAAACAGATTTCGTAGTGAGCGATTGAAAGGTGAGATTAAAGCCATTTTCACACAAATTGTTCTTCTTTTGGAAAAGGAAGGTTTGGTAAGTTTGGAAAC
>NZ_CACVBR010000007.1 GCF_902728265.1 Chryseobacterium potabilaquae | reverse complement strand
CAGCAGAGTCTTTTAATGCGAAAATCAAAAACTTTAGATTGCAACTAAGAGGGGTAAAAGACAGAACCTTTTTCTTATTCAGATTATCCAAACTTTTTGCATAGCCCCCAACTTTTGCGCCTGATCCACTTTTTGCATAGCCTCCAACTTTTGCGCCTGATCCAAACATAAACAAAAAACCCTAGTCTATCAATAGATTAGGGGTTTAAACTGAGGTACCTAGCGGATTCGAACCGCTGTAGATGGTGTTGCAGACCACTGCCTAGCCGCTCGGCCAAAGTACCCTGTATTTACCATTTTTGAGGTGTGCAAATATAGTAAAAACTATTATTCAAACAAATTTTTTCATGTTATTTCTTTGGTTTAAAGAATACTCAGGATCTTTTTTGCCTGTTTATCAGCATGATAATTTTTATGTTCTTATAAAAGATGATGTTTTCTACTTTGTAGATTTATTATAATCCATTAAGGATGAGCTTTAAATTGGCCTGAGTATCAATAACAGCGGTAATTCCGGAAGGATGTAACAAAATAGTATTAGGTTTTAGATTAAAAACTTTTCCACTTATTTTTAATCCTTTATAATATTCCTTGTTGAAAGCATCTTCAATACTTTTTTTTGAACTTTCTACTAATTCCTGTGTTGGAATACCATATTCTTCTTCAATCATTTTTACAATCCTTCCTTTGAAAAGAAGAGTGGCTGTTTTTTGTAAAAAATTGGAAGTTTTTAAATTAAATTTGGTATTAGATAAAACAATTTTTTTCTTTACTTCGTCGTATACAGGTATTCCTGAAATAAATGCTTTTCCGCTTACATAACCTTCAGTTTCAGCTTCGATCATTACTCGATCGTCCACTCCATATACTTTGATATCTTTAATGGAAATTTTTGAATTCCTTACCTCATATTCTTTGTTGAGAAACATATTTCTGGCAATATTGGTCGCCTCAGTAAAAGGGATGTTAGCTGTCGTCTGCAGCATAAACTGATCTGCTAAGTTGGGAATAAAGCTGAAACTAGGTGCAGCTTTTATGGGTTGAAAAGCAGCCGGTTTATTTCCTGTAAAGGTTTCCGAGTAAATATCAATTCCAATACTAGTATTAATTTGGTTTCCTGAAAATTTCAATGGAGTGATATGTACATCTGCAGGAGTGATTTTCAACCAAGTTTTATATTCCTCAGAAATATTAAATGGTTGTGCAAAAACATTCCATGCCATAATAGCATATTGCTGGAAATTCAACTGAGTAGCCATTTGCTGATCAATTGTTTTACAAAATTTACTTTGTTGCTCTTTTAAATTGCTTTCAACCAGAGACGTAATAGGAATTTGAATTTTTCCATAATCCAAAACGGGTTTTGTTACCCATCTAAAACCGTTGGGTTGGGTATTCGTAACAATCGTCCAGTTATTTTTAAAACTTAAAGACATATTAAAAGACATAACGGTTTCGAATGTGGTACTCTGATAAGTATATACTCCCATCGTTCCAATGCCTTTTTCCGCCCATATTTTTAAAGGAACTTCAATTAATAAGTTTTGATTTGTTCCCCCGACTAAACGTATAGCACGAGTTTTCCATACTTTTACCTTAAACTGATCGTTGTTATTATCTGTATAGGAATCATCTTGATAAATTAAATCTTTTACAGAAGTATTCAGCATGTTGCTGATTTCCGAAAGAGGGATTGTTACCGGCATGGTGATGCCCGATTTTATCTTAGGGAAATTATAAGTGGCTAATTGATTATCTATAGTATTTGTCTGTGCAAAAGTGTTGACAAAAATTAATAGAAATAATATTTTAATAAATTTCAATGTATGATGTTTTTAAGAGACAAAAATAAGTATTTTAATTTTCAGGTTTAAAACTCTTCTCCAGTTCTATACTCGCACCTTTCATTTCTCCTTGCATAGGTGGAGCTGTTTTCGTAATTCTAATTTTTAGATAATCTATCTGAGGAAAGCAAGTATGAATTTTTGTAATAATCCTGCCGGCAACATGTTCTAATAGCTTAGAGCGAATGTCCATTTCATCATGGAGAATATTGTTAATATCCGCATAGCTAATGGTGTCATTTAAATTATCGGATTCTGCGGCTTGCCACAAATTGGTATGAAGTTCAAGGTTTATTATATAATAAGTCCCAATAATATTCTCTTCTTCCAAGACCCCATGATAGGCATATATTTTAACATCTTCAAGATAAATTTTGCTCATAATCCTTCATTTTATTTAGCAAAAATCGTTTTAATTCTTCAAAATCCGGACGTATTTCAATACTTTTTTTCTCTTTTTTCATTAAATTCTCTAATGCTTTCGGAAGCTCTATATTGATTTGTATTGCTGTTTCTACCACATCAGGAAATTTTACAGGATGGGCAGTTCCCAAAATAAATCCTTTTTTATGTGGATTTTCTTTCAAATATTGTTCCAATGAGATAAATGCAACAGCACTATGGGGATCAAGGGTATATCCATATTTTTTATAAACATCTTTAATAGTTTGTAAAGTTGTTTCGTCTTTAATAGAATACCCGGAAATTTTCTCTTTCAATTCATTAAAATCATGTCCGAAAAGTTCTAGAATTCTTATAAAATTACTTGGATTGCCGACATCCATGGCATTAGATAGAGTAGCAACAGTACTTTTCTGTTCTAATTTTTGGGTTTTTAAATAATGAGGGATAATGTCATTTTCATTACATGCCGCAATAAAATGGTCAACGGGAAGTCCGCGAAAATGAGCCATAAGCCCCGCGCAAATATTTCCGAAATTTCCACTAGGAACACAAATTACAGGAGCTTGGTTTTCAGTTTTTTGCCATTGTTTCAATGCGAGGAGATAATAAATCTGCTGAGGAAGCCATCTTGCTACATTGATAGAGTTGGCTGAAGTAAGAAATAGTTGGGTATTGATTTCTTCATCTGCAAATGCTTTTTTGACGAGATTCTGACAATCATCGAAGGTGCCCTCTACCTCAAGGGTTGAAATATTACTACCTAGCGCGGTCAGTTGTTTCTCCTGTACTTTGCTTACTCTCCCTTTAGGATATAAAATCACAACATTGACCCTCGGGATATTATAAAATCCATGCGCAACAGCTCCTCCCGTATCTCCTGATGTCGCTACTAAAACAGTTATTTCTTTATTTTCATTCTTTAAAAAATAAGAAAGACATCTGCTCATAAATCGAGCTCCTATATCTTTAAATGCTAATGTAGGACCATGAAAAAGCTCCAAAATAGAAATTTTTTCATTTATTTTTTGCAATGGAATCGTAAAGTTTATAGTTTCTGAAACAATTTCTTTTAAAATATCGGAGGGAATTTCATTTCCCACAAAATCTTTCATACATCGGAAGGCTATTTCTTCATGTGAAAATTGAGCTAGATTTTGAATGAATTCTTCTGTAAAAGTTGGAATATATTCAGGAAAAAATAACCCTTTTTCTTTTCCTTGCCCTTGTATGGTTGCTGTTTTAAAATTAACTTTTTCTTGTTTGTCTTTTAGATTATAATAATTCATTGGTCTTTTTTTTATGGATAATTGGAGATGGTGTACCTATTATTTTTAATTGATTATTTGGATTCCAATAGGATTTATTTTGGATAGGTAAACGAAACTTTTGATTTCAATTTCATCATACATTGATTTCATGGATTCCGCTATTTTTTTAGCAGTTTCTTCTTTTTCTGCTAGCATAAATATAGAAGGTCCGGATCCTGATATACCTCCACCTAGTGCTCCTAATTCCATACTTTTTGCTTTAATTTTATCAAACTGAGGAATTAATATACTCCGTACAGGCTCTACGATGCAATCGTGTAAACTCCTTCCTATAAGATTAAAATCATTGTTTTGTATGCCGGCTACTAAACCCGCAATATTTCCCCACTGTTTTACCGCATCTTTTAATAGAATATCTTTTTTTAAAATCTGTCTTGCATCTGATGTTTTTACTTCTACTTGAGGATGTACGGCTACTACGAACAGATTTGGTGTATTCAACGGAATAATATCAATAGGGGCTGAAGATTTAACTAAGGTAATTCCTCCGTAAATGCAGGGCGCAATATTGTCAGCATGTCGTACACCTGATGCAAGCTCTTCTCCAAACATCGCATAGTGAATCATTTCATCTTGGGATAGAATATTGCCTAATAAAACATTCGCTCCAAAGGCAGCTCCGGCGGCGCTAGCCGCACTGGAGCCTAGCCCACTTCCTGGTTTTATATTTTTATGGATAGTTACTTTAAATCCGTTTTCTAAAGCAAGATGTTCTTGAATTTTTAATAATACTATACCGGCCACATTTTTAGACGGTTCTTCAGGAAGCCCAAAATGATCAGTATGGTTAATAATAATCTCAGGACGATCTAATAATTGGAACTCCATAATATCATAGGGAGCATCTATTGCCATTCCTAAAATATCGAATCCACATACCAGATTAGCAACTGTGGCAGGAACTTTTATTTTTATTTTTTTCATATTTTTATTTTAAATGGAGCGAACAATATCTGAAAATACACCACTGGCTGTAACTTCTGCACCAGCACCGGCCCCTTTTACTACAAGAGGTTGGTCAGAATACCTTAAAGTTTTAAAAATGACAATATTATCTTTACCATAAAGATGATACAAATCGTTTTCTGGAGAAATATGTTGTAATCCTACTTTTGCTTTACCATTTTCAAATTCGGCAACATATTTTAAGATTTTGCCATTACTTTTAGCTTCATTCAATAAGTTTCTAAAGTGAGCTTCATACTTAATAAGTTTTTTATAAAAGTCTTCTACGCTTCCTTCCATACATTCTTGGGGAAGAAAAGAAGTGTTTATAATATCTTCAAATTGTAAAGAATAACCGGCTTCTCGAGCTAAAATCAAAATTTTACGGGCAACATCAGTCCCTGCCAGATCTAGCCTAGGGTCAGGTTCTGTATATCCTTCTTTTTGAGCCTGAGCAACTACTTCGGAAAATGATCTGCTTCCATCATAATGATTAAAAACAAAATTTAATGTTCCACTTAATACTGCCTGAATAGAAGTTATTTTATCACCACTTCTTATGAGATCATTAATAGTTCCTATAATAGGAAGGCCTGCCCCTACATTGGTTTCAAAGAAAAATTTACAGCTATGATTTTTAGCCATATTTTTTAACGTGGTATATTTTTCAAAGTCGGAAGAAGCAGCAATTTTATTACATGCTACAATGTTAATACTTCTTTTTAATAACATTTCATATACCTCAGGAACTTGTGGGCTTGCCGTTACATCAATAAATATAGAATTCCTAAGATTTTTAGAGATAATTTCTGCTGCAAATTTTTGAACGGAAGCTGCCTCTCCATTTTCAAGCCATTCATTATACTCTGATTTTTGAATTCCATTGTCTGCGAAATTCATTTTACGACTGTTGGATACTCCGGCAATTCTTAAATTGATTAAAAGATGATCTTTTAAATATTCATTCTGATCATAGATTTGTTGAATAAGTTTATTTCCTACATTCCCTGTACCACAGAGATATAAATGGACTTGCTTGATTTCTGATTCAAAAAACTCTTCGTGGAGAACATTGACTGCTTTTTTGATATCTTTTTCTGAAATAACAATACTAATATTTTTTTCTGAAGATCCTTGAGCGATAGCTCTGATATTAATACCATTGTTTCCTAAGCACCCAAACATTTTAGCACTTACACCACTTCTGCTTTTCATGTTTTCTCCTACCAATGCCACAATGGAAAGTTCATTTTCTATTTTTACCGGTGAAATCCTTTCTAATTTTAGATCATCAGCAAATGAATAATTAATAGCTTTTTCAGCATTTAACATATCTCTTTCATGAATTGCAATAGTAATAGAATGCTCTGAAGAACTTTGGGTAATGAGAATTACATTTATATTTTCATTACTAAGGCATTGGAATAATTTTGCTGAGATCCCAGGAATTCCTACCATTCCACTTCCTTCTAAAGTTAATAAAGAGATGTTACTCATATTAGAAATACCCACTGCAATATTTTGTCCTTCATATTCTGATGGTTTTATATGATGAGAAACTAATGTTCCTGTAGCTTCAGGTTCAAAAGTGTTTTTGATTTTAAGATCAATATTTTTTATCATCACAGGTTGAATCGTTGGGGGATATAAAACTTTTGCTCCAAAGTGGGAAAGTTCCATTGCCTCATGGTAAGAAATCTCCGGAATAGGCTTTGCATTAGATACTAATCTAGGATCAGCTGTCATCATTCCATTTACATCAGTCCATATTTGAAGTTCTTTTGCATTAATTGAAGAAGCTATAATGGAAGCTGTGTAATCTGAGCCTCCTCTTCCTAACGTAGTGGTATTGCCTTTTTGATCTTTGGCAATAAATCCTGGTGCAATAATGATTGTATTGGTGTTTTCCACCACATATTGGCTTACATTTTTTTCGGTGATTTCAAAATCTACTTTTGCATTGGTGAAATTACTATTAGTTTTGATGAGTTCTGAAGAATCCATCCATCGACAATCTAAACCTGTATGTTGGAGTCTAGCTGCAATAATTTGGGAAGAAAGAAATTCTCCATAGGATGTTATTTTATCTTTAATACGGTTCGTGAACTCACCCAATACAAAAATTCCATGGCATATATCTTCAATATCATTGAAATGTTTTTTAACAAAGCTTAACCAGGTACTTTGATCTACGACAGGAATTAATTCTTTTACGAGAGCTAAATGTTTGTTTTCTAAAATTTTGATAATCTCCAAATAGCTTTCTTTTTTTTTAGCTGCTTGCTCGGCAGCCTGTATTAAATGGTCTGTAACACTATGTAGAGCGGAAACTATAACAATGATTCTATTTTTTTGAGATTCTTTTTTTATAATACCTTCTACTTTTAGTATATTTTGAGCGTTGGCGACAGAAGTTCCGCCAAATTTTAATATTTTCATCATGTATGAATATTTTGATTATTGATTGATCATTGAATGATCATTGAAAAATGATTACTCTTCAAAAAAGAGTACGACGCATCGAAATAATATGTGAAAATTTACCCCATTATGGGGTAGTCGTAGTGGTAGTAATAGAAACAAATGATATTTCCGAAATAGAGAAATTCGGAGTCGAAATATCAGATATGTTTCTTAAATAATTCATTATTACTAATGACAAATATACAATTTAAAAAGAAATAGCAAAGTGTTTTTATCAAATTAACTTTAATATTTGATCGTTAAAAAGAAAAAGCGAACAAGATTTGTCCGCTTTTTTTACTTATTTTATGCTTTTTGAAAGATCAAGCATAGCCTCAATAGGCTTTAATGCTTTTATTCTCAATTCTTCGTCAATTAGAATCTCTGGAAGCTCATATTTCATACATAAATACAGTTTTTCCATGGTATTCCGCTTCATATAGAAACATTCTGAGCAGTTACAGCTTTCGTCGAAAACTAAAGCGGGAATCAGCTCTTTATGAGGTGCCCGTTTTCTCATTTCATGCAGAATACCTTCCTCGGTTGCTATGATGAATTTTTGGCAATCGTCTTTTTCAACATAATTGAGAAGAGCAGAAGTGGAACCAATATAGTGAGCCAGTTTTAGAACTGCTTCTTCGCTTTCAGGATGTGCGATCAATTTTGCATCAGGATTATCCGCTAATTGTTTTGCAATTCTTTCCATTGAAAATGCTTCATGAACCACACAACTTCCATCCCAAAGAATCATATCACGTCCAGTTTTTTGAGATAAATATCTTCCTAAATTTTTATCTGGCGCGAAAATGATCGGTCTGTCTTTTGGTAAAGCATCAATTATGGTTTCTGCATTTGAGCTGGTAACAATAATATCACTTTCAGCTTTGGTTTCTGCATTACAGTTGATATAGGTAGCAACCAATGCGTTCGGATGCTTTTCACGCATTTTTCTTAACCCTTCACCAGAACAACCGTCTGCTAAAGAACAACCGGCCATGGTATCGGGAAGAACCACTTTTTTCGTTGGATTCAGTATTTTGGCTGCTTCTGCCATGAAATGTACTCCACAGAATACAATCATATCAGCATTGGTTTCTTTTGCTTGTCTTGCCAATTGTAAAGAGTCTCCCAAAAAATCTGCGATATCTTGAATTTCTCCAGGCTGGTAATAATGCGCTAAAATAATGGCATTCTTTTCTTTTTTTAATGCAAGAATAGCTTTTACCAGTTCCTCACCTTCAGGAATAATAAGGTCTTTTATATCTAAATAGCCCCTAACTGGAATTGCAGATTTAGCTTTTTCAAGTGTTTCAGTACTCATATCAACCTCAATGTTTTTTGTTTATTAAAAATTATTAGGATACTTGGAATTATTATTTAATAGTCCGATGTTTCCGTGTTAATTTTCAATGAAATCTTTTATTAAACTTTCTATTTCTTTTTTTGCGTCGTTCAAATCTGTGTTGATAACGACTTTATCAAATTCCTTTGCATAAGACATTTCTTCTTCTGCCTTTGCGATACGTGTTTTAATTGTTTCCGCATCATCTGTATTTCTTGAAATCAATCTTCGTTCTAATTCTTCAATGGAAGGTGGTTCGATAAAAATTGATAAAGCTTTTTCTTTAAAATATTTTTTTAATGAAATTCCTCCCTTTACATCAACATCAAAAATAACTACTTTTCCTTGATTCCAGATTTTTTCAACTTCAGACTTTAAAGTACCATAATATTTATCGGTATATACTTCTTCAAATTCTACAAAAGCTTCTTCTGCAATTTTCTGCCGGAATTCATTAGGTGTTAAAAAATGATAATCCACAGCATGCACTTCACTCCCTCTGGGTTGCCTTGTTGTACAGGAAATTGAAAATTGAAGTTCATTAAAAACTTCTAAGGAATGTTTTACTAATGTTGTTTTTCCGCTTCCCGATGGTGCTGAAAATATAATAACTTTATTCATTTTTTTAGTGATGAATAATCGGCTGTATTTATTTTTTAATCATTCAACTTCTTATTCATCATATTAGTTCATGGTTATAAAACGTTTAATGTCTGTTCTTTGATTTTTTCCAAATCGTCCTTCATCATGACAACTAACTTTTGAATTTCTGCATGATTGGCTTTTGAACCTAATGTATTGATTTCTCTTCCAATTTCCTGAGAAATAAACCCCAGCTTTTTCCCATTGAAATCTTCGTTTTCCATTACTTCTTTGTAATATTTTAAATGTTGGGAAAGTCTTACTTTTTCTTCCGAAATATCCAATTTTTCTGTGAAATAGGCCATTTCTTGGTAAAAACGGGTTTCATCAATGTTTTCGAATTCTTTTAAAGACTTTTGATAGCGTTCTTTTACGGCTATAATTCTTTCTTCTTCAAAGGGGATCACTTCTGATAGATTCTTATCAATATTTTGAATATTCCTTTCTAGTTCTTCATGTAGAATCTTACCTTCGGTTTTTCTGAATTCTTCAAAACGATCAATAGCTGCGATTACAATTTTTGATAAAGCTTCCCATTCTCCTTCCGATAATTCATCGGGTCTCGAAGTAATAGCATCAGGAAGTCTTACTGCCATTTTCAAATATTCAAAATCGGGTCCATCTGAGGCAATAGTACGAAGTTCATTTATATAAGAATCAATTAAGCTTTTATTGATTTTTACATCGTTTGATTCTTCAAGATTTTCTAGATTGATATAGCAATCTACTTTTCCACGAATTATTCGATCATTCAAGATTTTTCTAATTTCAAACTCTTTCTCTTTATAACGTAAGGGTATTTTGATGTTTAAATCAAAACTTTTGCTATTAAGAGATTTAATATCTATAGTAATTTTTTTTCCTTCAAAAACATTTTCGGCTCTACCAAAGCCGGTCATTGATAAAATCATAGTTTTTTATTGTCGTACAAAGATAAACATTTAAATTAGCACTGTGAAATCACAATGATTTGGAAAATATAAATATTGAAGAAGACTAAGGATTCCATATGGCCATTAAAAAACAAGAAAATACTCTACCTATGAAAAATCTAATTTCTGTTGTGGGACCGACCGGAATTGGAAAAACAAGATTAGCAATTGATCTAGCTAAATATTTTAATACTGAAATTGTTTCCTGTGATTCGCGTCAGTTTTTTAAGGAAATGAAAATTGGGACCGCTTCACCTACTGATGAAGAATTACTAGAAGCGCAGCATCATTTCATTGGAAATCTTTCGATTCAGGAGTATTATTCTATTGGACAGTATGAAGAAGATGCTTTAAAAAAACTCAATGAACTTTTTGAAAATCATAAAACTGTCATTTTGGTTGGTGGAAGTATGATGTATGAAAAAGCAGTGATTGAAGGGTTAAATGATTTGCCTGAAGCGGATGAAGAAAATCAGAAAAAATTACAAGAAATACTAGAAAATAATGGGATTGAGAAACTTCAAGAAATATTAAAGGAACTAGACCCTGAATATTTTGCGATAGTAGATTTTCATAACCACAGAAGGCTTCTACGAGCCATCGATATAATTTGGCAAACGAATAAAAAATATTCTGAGCAGATTGCTGTTTCACAAGATTCAAGAGATTTTAAAACAATACGAATTGGAATTGAAGCTTCTAGAGAGGAATTGTATGACAGAATCAATAGGAGAGTGGATATAATGATGGAAAAAGGTCTGCTGGAAGAAGCAAAGAGCTTAGAAGAATTTAAACAATTGACCGCTTTAAATACAGTAGGGTATACCGAACTTTTTAAATATTTTGATGGAGAGTGGGATCTAGATTTTGCTATTTCTGAGATTAAGAAAAATAGTAGAAGGTATGCCAAACGACAATTGACTTGGTATAGAAAAGCAGAGGATATTTATTATTTGCCGTTGGGGTATTCTCAAGAGGATTTTGATCGTTTGATTAATTACATTAATCTGCAGCAAAAGTAAATTAAAAGTTATTTTTAAAGGGATAGAGCATAGGATTTAGGTTTAACTTTCAACCTTAACCAACGAAAAATGCGATCTCGAAAGACCGCATTCTTTAACAATATAATTTAACTTACTATTTCCAACCTCCGCCTAAAGCTCGATACAGATCAACAATACTGCTTAATCTTTGTCTTTTTACGGAAGCAAGATTTAATTCTGCTTGTAAAGAATTTCCTTGAGCGGTAATTACTTCTAAATAATTGGCCATTCCTCCTTTATAAAGCATTTCGGCACTTTTAATTCCATCTTTTAAGGTGATCACTTGTTCAGTTGCCTTTTGTTCTTGATTTTTTAAACTTTCATTGGAAACCAATGCATCAGAAACCTCACCTACAGCATTTAAAACAGATTGACGAAATGCCAAGACATTTTTCTCTCTCTGAATTTTGGCTACATTCAAATCCGTTTTTAACTGTTTTTTTTGGAAAATGGGTTGAGTAATCCCCCCTAAAACAGATCCAAACAAAGAGGCCGGAATTTGAAACCAGTTATCAATTTTAAATGAGTTGACTCCTCCATTTGCTGTAATTTTCAATGATGGATACATATTGGCCTGAGCAATTCCTACGATCGCATTAGATTCTAATACCACTAATTCTTGTTGACGAACATCGGGACGACGGCTTACCATTGCTGCAGGAAGTCCCGTAGAAATATCTTGTGGTAAAGAAGTGTCCGACATTTCAATCGTTCTGGTGATTTTATTTGGATTTTCACCAATTAAAATACTTAATGCGTTTTCCTGAATAGCAATATTCTGTTCTAGCTGAGTAATCAAAAGTTCTGTGGATTGCTTTTGTGCTGTTGCCTGCTGAACTCCCAAAGAAGTAGCATCACCGCTTTTCCACATTTTTTCTGTAATCGATAGGGTATTATTGCTTAATTCTAAATTTGATTTTGCAATTTGTAATTGTTTATCAAGCATTAATAAATTGTAATAACCTTGAGCAATTGCGGCAACAACTTGTGTTTGAATTGCTTTTTGAGCCTCATAAGTTTGCAGATATTGTATTCTGGAAACATCTTGCTGATTTTTAATTTTTCCCCAAATATCGGCTTCCCAAGAAAGATTGAATGCTGCATTGTAATCTTCAACATAGCTTTTTCCTAAGAATAAATTTAAGCTCTGTCCGTTCATGCTGTTTTTTGATGGTCTTGAAACCTGTGTTGAAATTCCAAAACCAACATCAGGGAACTGAAGATACTTTGCCTGTTTTAGTTTTTCTTGCGAAGAAGCGACTTGCTTTAAAGCAATCTGCAAATCGTAATTATTTTTAATTCCTTTTTCGATCAATGTCTGTAACATCGGGTCATTGAAAAATTGTTTCCATTCCAAGTTGGCAATACTTGCTGTATCGGCAGTTGCAGTATATTGGAATTTTTCCGGTAGCTGAAGGACTGGCTCCGTGTATGCTAATTTGGAGACACACGAAACCGAACCTAAAGCCAATATAAATGTTAGAAAAATATTTTTTATTCTTTTCATAGTTTCTATAGACTTTTATTGAGCTGTTGTGAGTAGCTCTTCCTGTTGTTTTTGTTGCTGGAGTCTTTTCTTTTTCCTACTGGGCATTTTTTCATGTAAATATTGAAAAATGACATACATGACAGGGATGATGAAAATTCCGAATACCACTCCTGTAAACATTCCTCCTACTGTACTCATGCCGATAGAATGATTTCCTTTAGCCGCAGCACCCTGCGTCCAAACCAATGGAAGCATACCTATAATAAAGGCAAACGAGGTCATCAAAATAGGTCGTAGACGTAATCGAGAAGCCTGAAGAGCCGATTCAATTAATGTTTTTCCAGATTTTCTTCTTTGTACGGCGAATTCTACGATCAAAATCGCATTTTTGGCGAGTAATCCGACTAACATGATCAATCCCACTTGTACATAAATGTTATTATCAATTCCTGCTAATCCAGTGAAAGCAAACACCCCAAAAATTCCGGTAGGAACCGTAAGGATTACTGCAAATGGAAGAATATAACTTTCATATTGTGCTGCTAATAAGAAATACACAAATAATATACTTAAAAGAAATACAAATGCAGTCTGACCCCCAGTTTTAATTTCCTCACGCGTTATTCCTGTCCATTCATAACCAAAACCTCTTGGAAGTGATTTTTTTGCAACTTCTTCCACTGCTTTGATCGCATCTCCAGTACTGTAACCAGGTTTTGGTGTTCCGTTAATGGTAACCGCGTTGAATAGGTTATTTCTTGTTACTGTTTCAGGACCAAATGTTCTTTGTAGAGTGACTAGGGTCTTTACAGGAACCATTTCACCTAAATTATTTTTAACATAAATCCCTTCTAATGAATTGGTGTCTGTACGATAAGGAATATCAGCCTGAGCCATTACCCGATAATATTTGCCAAATCTGTTGAAATCTGAAACAAAGCTACTTCCGTAATAAATTTGCATGGTTTGCATAAGCTCTGTTACGGAAACTCCCAATTGATTAGCTTTATCAGTATCTACGTTAATCGTATATTGTGGATTTCCTGCGGCATATGTAGTGAAAGCAAACGCAATTTCGGGACGTTTCATCAATTCTCCAATGAAAGCCTGGGTGGTTGTTCCTAATTGTTCGAACGAACCATTGGTTTTATCTTGAAGCATGAATTCAAAACCGGAAACATTACCAAAACCCTGTACTGTAGGAAAATTAAAGAAGAATGCATTGGCATCTTTTACTTGTGAGACTTTACCTGTCAATGCTGCTGCAATTTGATCGGGATCTTTCATATCTCCACGGTCTTCATAATCTTTCAGTTTAATAAACCCTGCCGAATAAGGAGAGGCATTAGCATTACTAATAAAATTCAAACCGTCTGCTACCCAAAGATGATTAGTTGCTTTTTCACCTTTTACAATTTTATCAATTTGTTCAGTGGCTCTATGTGTTCTATCCAATGAACTTCCCGGAGGAGTATTTACGGCATAAAGTACAAAGCCTTGGTCTTCCGTAGGAATAAATCCTGTAGGAGCTTGCTTAATCAAAAAAATACTTGCCACAGTAATCAAAGCTAAACCTCCAACCGCAATCCATTTATTTTTAATTAAAAACTTAACACTATAAATATATTTTTTGGTCATTGTATTGAAGCTAGCATTGAATGCGTTGAAAAATCGAGCTCCAAATCCTTTTTTGTAATGATGTTCACCAGGCTCTCCCTGAGGATCATTTAAAAATAATGCACAAAGTGCCGGACTTAATGTTAAGGCGTTAATTGCAGAAATCATGATGGCAATTACCAAAGTAAAAGCAAACTGTCTGTAAAAAACACCTGCAGGACCTTGCATGAAACCAACGGGTATAAATACGGCACACATGACCAAAGTAATGGAAATAATCGCTCCTGAAATCTCACTCATGGAACTTACGGTAGCATGCTCTACAGGCATTCCTGTGTGTTCCATTTTGGAGTGAACAGCTTCTACCACAACAATAGCATCATCTACTACAATACCAATGGCAAGAACGAGTGCGAATAAAGTAAGCATATTGATACTGAATCCAAACAATTGCAGGAAGAAAAACGTACCGATAATGGCTACGGGAACTGCAATCGCCGGAATTAATGTAGATCTGAAATCCTGAAGGAAAATATACACTACAATAAATACCAAAATAAATGCAATGACTAATGTTTCCACTACCTGATGTATAGATGCATCCAAAAAATCTTTGGAATTATACATGATAATTGGTTTTACACCATTTGGAAGAGTAGTTTTAAATTCATCGATCTGTTTCTCTATTTCTGTTAAAATTTCATTAGCGTTAGAATCTGCGGTCTGTAAAATAGCAAAACCAGAAACCGGTTTACCATCAACCCTATTCGCTGCAGTATAAGTATAAGATCCAAATTCTACTCTTGCAACATCTTTTAATCTTAAAAAAGAACCATCACTATTGGCTTTAATGGCAATATTTTCATAATCTTCATTTTTATTAAGCTTACCTTTGTATTTTAAAATATACTCATAAGTTTCTTTACTTCCTTGTCCAAGACGCCCGGGAGCAGCTTCAAGGTTATGATCCTTTACCGCATTTAAAACTTCCTGAGGAGAAAGATTATTAGCGGCTAATCTATCAGGTTTAAGCCATAGCCTCATTGAGTAATCTCTCGTTCCGAAAACCTGAGCCTGAGCAACTCCTTGAATACGCTGTAGCTGCGGAATGATGTTGATCTTCATATAGTTTTGCAAGAAAAGTTCATCGTATTGTTTAGGATCTTCACTATATAATCCCATAAACATGATAAAACTGTTCTGAACTTTTTGTGTTGATATTCCGGCTTGTACAACTTCTTGAGGAAGTTGGCTCATCGCTTTTGATACTCTGTTTTGAACATTTACAGCGGCATTGTCTGGATCTGAACCCTGCTTGAAAAATACGCTTAGAGTCATCGTACCATCGTTGCTTGAATTTGAAGTCATGTACGTCATGTTTTCTACACCGTTTACGGCTTCCTCAATCGGAGTAGCCACTGAACGGGCAACAACTTCAGCATTTGCTCCCGGATAAAAAGCGGTTATCTGAACACTCGGTGGTGCAATATCGGGAAACAGGGTAATCGGAAGATTGAAAACCGAAAGTGCCCCCAATAGCAATAGTATAATGGAAATGACCGTGGAAAGTACAGGTCTTTCTATAAATTGTTTTAACATAAGAAGTTTAATTTTTTAAGTCTTCTATCTTCTGAATTAGTTTTATAAGGGTTTTACTTTTAGTAAACTATCTGAAGAAATAGCTTTTGGTTTAATGGAAACACCGTCTTTCAATGCTCCAATTCCTGTAAATACAATTTTATCACCTACAGAAAGTCCTTCCGAAATGAAGTAATAACTGTCTGTTTTTCCGGATATTTTTACAGGCTTGCTGGTCACTTTCTGATCTTTTCCAAGAACATATACATAGGTTTTATCCTGAATTTCAAATGTTGACTCCTGCGGAATTATCAATGCATTTGATAATAATTGGGGCATGCGTATACGACCTGTATTTCCTGTTCTCAAGATTCCGTTAGGATTTGGAAAAGCAGCACGTACACTAATGGCTCCGGTTGTTTTATCGAATTGTCCATCTACCATGGCCATCTTACCTTTTTCAGGGTAAATGCTATTATCTGCAATGGCCAATTCTATCATCGGCATATTTTTTAATTTTTCTTCTAAAGTTGCACCTGGATATTTATTTTGGAAAGCAATAAAGTCAAGTTCACTTAAAGAGAAATAGGCGTAAATTTCGCTGATGTCAGATAATAAAGTCAATGGACTAGGATCTGTTCTTGAAATCAGGCTTCCTTTTTTATAAGGAATTCTTCCGATATAACCACTCACCGGCGCAATCACTGTGGTAAATCCTACATTAATTTTTGCATTACCTACTGCGGCTTTTGCTTGTGAAGCGTTTGCCATAGCAGCGGCATAATTGGCTTTTGCTGTTCTTAATTGTACATCAGAAACTACTTTTGCTGCTACCAGAGGCTCTAGTCTGTCGACCTCCACTTTAGCTTTTTGAATATTGGCATTGGCCACTTGTAGATTTGCCGTTGCCATGTTCATTTGTTCTCCATAACTTCTTGAATCTATTTTAAATAAAGGCTGCCCGGCTCTTACATAGGCGCCTTCTTCTACATAAATTTTATCTAAATAACCATCCACCTGAGATCTGATTTCAACATTGCTTTTTCCTTCTAATGATGTTGGGAATTCCTGATAAATGGTAGCTGGAGATGTGATTACGGTATATATAGGCAACTCCGGAGCAGGGGGAGTGGAAGGGGTGGAGCCTTCTGCTGCTTTTGTACAATTTTGTAAAAGGATAATACTTGTAATAAGTACAACGATCCTCATTTTTCCAAATATTTTCATTTTAAGTTTTAATTTTTAATGAATTGTTTGATTTAAATACTGTTTTTTTTCATCTGAGCCCTGTTATATTTTCTAACAGTGTTAATGTTTAGCTCGAAAAATTGGACATGACTTTGATAATAGTCTACATGGTCGGTTCCATAATTATTATTTTTAATGTTGAGGTAGGTTAGAGTGATCTGATAAGGTGTGTTATTTTTTCTAACAGTGTTAATTTTTTCTGTGAGAGGAATATGCTAAAATGTAAATTCCTAATTAAGTTTTCATTGTAAGGGAGTAGTTTTTTAATTATTTAATGTTATTTTTCCTAACGGTGTTAATTTTTGTTTCAAAAAAAAATTACAAAGATTTAACAAATGCAGAAACGGTCTCATCTAAAGTGGTCTTATTCATGGTGGAAGGAATATCATCATTCCGCATCATCATGATAGATATCAAGCCATGTATTGCTGAAAATAAAGCGTGAGACATGTGACAGGCATTATCCGGGTTTGATCCATTTTTTTTGATAATCTCATAGGTACATTCATAGATCATGTCTTGGAACGAAGAAAATTCTTCCTTCATCATACCTTTTCCACTACATTGCATTCCAAGACCGAACATTAATTGATAATATTCTTTATTTTTGAAAGCAAATTTCCAGTAAGCATCAACGATTGCTTTTAGTTGATCTTCCGGAGTTTCATACTCTCTTTGAGCTTTTAATAATTCAATATGTAATTTATTAAAACCATTCAAGGAAATTTCAAACAAAATGGCTTCTTTGTTTTCAAAGTAGTCATACACAACGGGTGCGCTATACTCAATCGCATCGGCTATTTTTCGCATGGAAAGTGATGCCCACCCTTCCGTTTTAGCCAAAGTGAATGCAGCCTGCAAAATATTTGCTCGGATAGATTCTTTCTCTCTTTGACGACGTTCATGTAGGCCCATTTAATTTTGTAATTGTTGTTTCTAACAGTGTTAGCAAATCTACAAACTTTTAAATATATCTTCCAAACTATATTATGAATTTAACATTTAACGAAAGTTTATAAAACCTTGGATATGCTTTTAATAAAAGAAATTTTTATCTTTGTCAACAAATAATTAAGGATATGAATACGCCTTCAAATATGTTAGAATTGGGTATAAAAGCACCTTTTTTTGAGCTTCCAAACCCATCAAAAAGTAATGAAATTCAATCTTTAGATGAATTGAAAGGAGAAAAAGGAACATTGGTAATTTTTATGTGTAATCACTGCCCATTTGTTCTTCATTTAATAGATAAAATTAATGAACTTTACGAAGATTACAATGAAAGAGGAATCGAGTTTATTGCCATTAATGCTAATGATGTAGAAAAATATCCGGCAGATTCACCAGAGAAAATGGTGGAGTTTCAAATTGAAAGAAAATTTGAGTTTCCTTATTTATATGATGAAAGCCAAGCGATTGCAAAGGCGTACGATGCGGCTTGTACTCCTGATTTTTATTTCTTTGATGAGAAATTGGATTTAATTTATAGAGGTCAAATGGATGACTCAAGACCGGGAAATAATAAAGATGTGACTGGAGAAGATTTAATTATTGCTTTTGAAAATCTTTTATTGGGAGAGCCTCAGGAAGAAATTCAAAGACCTAGTATGGGATGCAACATTAAATGGAAATAATTTTTACGTCCATTTTTTAATATAAAGCTGTTCTTTTTTTGGACAGCTTTTTTCGATACTCTCTAGGTTTTATAGATAATGGAGGAATATTAATTGTACTTTAAAAACTTGCTTTAATCGTATTATCTTTTTCAATCTTAAAGTCTACATTCACTTTATTGTGTGAATACTGTTTAATAAATTCTGAAGGAGTTTTCTCCGTATATTTTTTAAACATCCTATTGAAATAGGTTACATTATTAAAACCACAACTATAACTACATTCTGAAATACTTTTGTCTTGTGCTATCAATAAGCATGCTTTATTAATCCGATATCGATTCACAAATTCTGTAAACGTAATCTGGGTTGCTTTTTTGAAAAAATTACAGAACGCAGGTAAAGTAAGGTTGGCTAATTTCGCAACATCTACAATATTGATTTCCTTATCATAATTTTGCTCTACGTAGGTAAAAATGTTTTCTAAACGGGTTTTGTTTTTTGAGATGATGGTATAAGGCATGATCTCTTTATTCAGAAGTTCATAATCTTTACATTGGGAAAGCTCAAAGAGAATTTCCAGTAACAATAGATATCTTTTATAACCCCCAACCTCTAGCATTGAGGTTAATTGGGGAAGTAATGCTCTTTTAATTTTATGATGAAAATGGATGCCATATTTGGAAAGTTCTAATAAATTTTTAATAGAAATAGCGTCAACTTCTTGTGGAGGGAATTGAAGGATTTCCTCTTTGAACTGAAGAACAATTTCTTCATGGGGGTCTGTCGAATTCAAACCAAATCCAGAATGAGGAATGTTCGAACCTATTAAAATTAAATCTCCGTTTGTATAGTTACTTTTATGATACCCTACATGACGTGTTCCGTTCCCGGAAATGACACATACCAATTCGATTTCGGGATGATAATGATATTCCCATTTAAACTCTGAAATAGGAGAGTTGTTGTGAATGGTTCGAAAAGAGCTCTTATCATCAGGGATTACCCGTTCAAAAGTAACTTTCATTAAATTAATGTTATTTCATTGCTAAAAATAATAATTATATTAATATAGTTCAAATATTGATTTATTGCGTTAAATTAATGTTATGTTAAATGCTTATATCTTAGCCGAGAAGAAATTATTGAGATGAAAAATTTCAACATAAAGGCTGTATTGTTTTTAAACTATTTTGTTTTTGCGATTCTATTAAATTCTGTAGGCACTGTTATTTTGCAGGTACAGCAGAATTTTGGAATTTCAAAATCTTCTGCGAGTGTTTTGGAAGGATTTAAAGATCTTCCGATTGCAATTTGTTCATTTATTTTGGCCTCATTCCTTCCTAAAATTGGAATTAAAAACTCAATGTTGATTGGCTTATTTTTAGTAAGCTGTATGTGTTTTTTGATGCCCTTCTCTAATTCTTTTTGGTTTTTTAAATTACTTTTTACGATTGTTGGAATATCTTTTGCGTTGATAAAAATTTCAGTTTTTACTTCCATTGGCCTTGTTACAAAAACAGATAAAGAGCATTCCAGTTTTATGGGATATTTAGAAGGTTTTTTTATGATCGGCGTATTGATGGGGAATGTTTTGTTTAGTTTATTTATTGACGATCACAATCCAAAATCTACTCATTGGCTTACTGTATACTGGATTCTAGGAGCACTTTCTGCTTTATCTTTTCTTTTTTTATTTTTTTCAAAACTGGATGAAAAAGAAGCAAAAAGTGAAAAAACAGATTGGCTTGGAGATTTGAGAAATAGTGTAAGCTTATTTAGTTACAAAAAAGTATTGTTCTTTTTGCTTTGTGCTTTTCTTTTTGTGTTGGTTGAGCAAAGCTTTCAGACTTGGACTCCTACTTTTTATAAAGAAATTTTGAAAGTTCCTACTTCAATGAGTGTACAAGCGGGTGCTATTTTAGCTGGAGCTTTTGCGCTGGGTAGATTTTTATCGGGTTTCTTTTCCAAGAGATTCAGTTGGATTTACGTAGTTTCTTTCTGCGTAGTGGGTTTTGCTGTAAGTATTCTGTTGGTTTTGCCATTAACTCATAATATTCAAATTGATGCTAATACCAGTTGGTTAAGTGCTCCCCTTGTGGTGTATTTATTTCCTCTGATGGGAGGTTTACTTGCACCTATTTACCCAAGTATAAATTCGGTAATCTTGGCTTCAATTCCTAAATATTTACATAGTTCGATGTCTGGCTTAATTGTCGTTTTTTCAGCAATCGGAGGAACAATCGGTTCCATTATTACAGGTTTTGTATTTGAGGAATTTAGTGGACAACAAGCTTTTTATTTATCACTAATTCCGCTTTTGTTGTTAATTATCTCCGCTTCTTTTATGAATAAACTAAAAATAAATCCTAAAAAAATAAAATGAGTAATCAACTTTATATCAATGATATTCAGGTGCTTTTTGATGATGTTCAACGATTACAAATTTTTGAAGATCAAAAGATGATGACAGATGCGGTTCCGCTGTTGCCTATTTCTGAAATTAATAAGAAGTATGAGCAAGAAAAGAAGAAAGAAGATTTTGATCTTCAAATATTTGTGATGACAAATTTTGATTTTTTAGGAGCTAAAATTTCGATTCAGAAAATAGATCATCTTCCTATTGAAGACCATATTGAAAGACTTTGGGATCAATTAACAAGGACGGCATATGAAGAAAAAGGAACTCTTTTAAAACTACCCAAACCCTATATTGTTCCAGGGGGACGATTCAATGAGTTTTTTTATTGGGATAGTTATTTTATTATGTTGGGTTTACAGAGCTCGGGAAGGATAGAAATGATGGAGAATATTATTGAAAACTGTTCTTATTTAATTCAAAATGTAGGATTTGTACCGAATGCCAGTAGAACTCATTTTTTAAGCCGTTCTCAGCCTCCGTATTTTTCTTTAATGTTGGATTTACTTTTTGAAACGACTCAGGATGAGTCTATTTATGTAAAGTATCATGATACATTGGAAAAAGAATATGCGTTTTGGATGGATGGAGAAGGAGATTTAGAGGTTGATTCCAGTATAAAAAGGGTTGTGAGAACTAAAGAGGGAGATATTTTAAATCGCTATTATGATGCTGAAAATAATCCTCGTCCAGAAAGTTATTTAATTGATATTGAAGATGCCAGAAATGTAGTGGATGAAGAATTTTATAGAAATATAAGAAGTGCTTGCGAATCAGGTTGGGATTTTTCCAGCAGATGGTTTGCAGATGGCGAAAATATAGAAACAATAGAAACATTGAATCTTGCTCAAGTAGATTTGAATTGCCTTTTATGGCATTTGGAGCAAACATTGGCTAAGTCTTCAATGCTTCAAAACTTTAATGATAAAAAAAACTATTTTACTGAAAGAGCAGCAAGCCGAAGACAGATAATCGATACGTATTTCTGGGATGAAAAGACAAAAATGTATAAAGATTATCACATTAAAAAAAACACAAACACACCGTCTGAACATATTGCTGCTCTTTATCCTCTTTTTCTTGAATTGGCAAATGATGAACAGGCAAGTTGTGTGGCTAAAATCATAGAAGAAAAATTTCTATATCAAGGAGGACTTGTAACGACTACAAAGAACTCCGGTCAACAATGGGATTTACCCAATGCTTGGGCTCCTTATCAATGGCTAGGTTTTAAAGGGGCTAAAAACTATGGTTTCCACGGCCTGGCCGAAACAATTAAAAATAATTGGTGTTCCAATGTGGAAAGAGTATATAATAACACAGGAAAACTAATGGAAAAGTATAATGCATTAGATTCTGAAACAATAGCAGGAGGAGGAGAATACCCTAATCAAGATGGTTTTGGCTGGACAAATGGCGTCTATCTGAAGTTAAAACAAAATTAACATTAACTATAAATCCATATGACTATGAAAAATAAATCCGTTTTTTTAATCTCTGCGGTTGCTACACTTTATTTTAATAATGTGTATGGACAGGAAACTATTCAGGATTCTACAAGAACAGCTTCTATCGATCAAGTAGTGATTACAGGAAACTCAAATCCTAAAAAGAAAATAGAGTCCAGTACGGCAATTTCTACCTTCAGTGCAAAAGAAATTCAAAAACAAAATCCTATAAGTGCAGCTGCCTTATTGCAAAGAGTTCCGGGTTTTGCTGTGGAAACTTCAGGAGGTGAGGTAGGTAATAATCTTTTTGCCAGAGGTATTCCTTCAGCAGGAGCTTATGAATTTGTTCAAGTTCAGGAAGATGGTTTACCCGTTTTTGAAGATGGAGCGTTACAATTTGCCAATGCCGATAATTTTTTCCGTGTAGATAATTCGGTGAGCAGATTAGAAGCATTGAGAGGAGGTTCAGGATCTATTTATGCCACTAATTCTCCCGGAGGGCTTATCAATTTTATTACAAAAGAAGGCGGGAATGATTTTAAAGGAACTGCAAAATTAGAAACGAGCACCTACGGATTGATGCGTACGGATGTAAATGTAGG
This sequence comes from Chryseobacterium potabilaquae, assembly GCF_902728265.1. GTDB lineage: Bacteria > Bacteroidota > Bacteroidia > Flavobacteriales > Weeksellaceae > Chryseobacterium > Chryseobacterium potabilaquae. The sequence continues at coordinate 119,135 of NZ_CACVBR010000007.1, read as the reverse complement.
AGGTGCTTTGGTTCAGGATAAATTATTTTTTAATGTAGGAGGTTTTTATAGAACAGATGATGGAATTAGAAAAACAGGATTTAAGGCTAATAATGGCGGGCAAGTCAGAATGAATGTAAAATATGTTTTCGATAAAGGATATGCTAAAATTTATTATAAAAAACTGAATGATAGAAATACATTTTTCCTTCCGATACCATTAGTGCAAAACGGAAATGATCTGAAAGGCTTTTCCGGATTTGATCCCAATTACGGAACATACAGTTATAGAAACATTAGTCAGTTAAATATTCCACAAGCGGGAGGTGGTTTTTTCAAGAGAAATTTGGAAGATGGTATTCACCCAAAAGTTGATGTGTTGGGAGCTGAATTTAAGTATGATTTAGGAAATAATATCAGTGTGATTAATAAAACAAGATACACTGATATTAATATGAATTATACAGGCATTTTTCCATCTGGTGGACCTCAAACAGCAGCGGGCTTTGCAGGAGGACTTGGAATTACGGGAAATAATTATCAGTATTCCTTAGTGAATTCTGGTGCTATCGTAAATCCGGCCTATGTTCAAAAATTGGGATTCTGGGCAATTGATAAACAGATGAATAACTTTGTAAATGACTTGCAATTTAATTATAAATTAGAAAAAGGAAATATTACAGCAGGATTCTATAAATCGAACTGGAAGTCTCATCAATACTGGAATTGGAGTAATATCCTTACGACGGCTACAGATCGTCCGGAATTGTTGAATTTAGTAGATACTTCTCTTAATCCCACAGATGTTGGTTATTCTAAAACGTATAATGGAGTTACAGATATGACTTTCTTACAACGAGATACTCAAACGCAAGGAAGTTTAAATGACTTATATGTAAACTTAGACTATAATATTACAGACGCTTTGAGTGTCAATGCTGGGATTCGCTATAGCCATGATTTCTATAAAGGTAATTTTGCCAATACGACAACCTCTAATCTCAATAACTCAGGGTTAACGACTGATGGGACCCATGATTTCACAACCACGACTGCTGATGATAGTATGAGCGTTTTGGGAAATAAGTTTACCTATTGGAATTATAATATAGATAGGGTATCTTATACATTGGCTACCAACTATAAGATTAATAAAGAGAATGCAGTATATGCCCGTTTTTCTAACGGATTCAGGTCTCCAAATGAGGAAGCTTACTATAATTATTTCTCAAATCCGAATCAGGATCAACCTTTAAAATCTGTATTAACGAATCAGTTGGAGATAGGATATAAATATTATTCGCGAACTTTTGATGTGGCCGTGATTCCATTCTATTCTACATTAAAAAATCTTTCATTTACAGATATTTTCTCTGATGGAACTTCAGAAAATACTTTTGCAAATACCCAGAATTATGGTGTGGAGCTGGAAGGATATGCTCGTCTGCTTAATAATGTAGTAGAAGTTACATTTAATGGAACGATTCAGAATCCCAAATATAAGAATCTGGAATCTGGAAGTTTGCTAGAAGGGAATACAGTGAGAAGAATGCCTAAATTTTATTTCAATATTTCTCCCGCGGTGAACATTACAAAATCTTGGAGAGCTTACGTAAGTATGAATTATTATGGAAAACGTTTTCAGGATGAATTGAATGTTCAGACTTTACCTTCTTTTAGTGAAGTTGGAGCAGGAATGTCTTACCAGTTAGGAAAAATACGTTTTGCGATTGATGGAACTAATATATTTAACACTATTGGAATTACCGAGGGAGACCCAAGAGCTGGTTCGCCAACAGATGATGGAATCATTATGGCAAGACCAATCATGGGAGCCGCAGCAAGAGCATCCATTACTTTGGATTTCTAATATTTAGCCTTTTTTGTACAATTAAAACCGCCAGATCATTCTGGTGGTTTTAGCTTTTTATAGAATCTCACTTTTCTATATGAGCGATCTTATTATTTAAAAAAAGGATTATATTGTCTCTCAAATCCAATGGTGGTAGGGTTTCCATGACCTGAAAATACTTGAGTCTTATCATTTAAGATGAAGAGCTTTGTTTTAATTCCTTCAATTAACTGTTCGTAATTTCCCTTATAAAGATCAGTTCTACCAATACTTCCTTCAAAAAGGACATCACCGGAAATAATAAAGTTTTGATTTTCGTTATGACATACCACACTACCTGGAGAGTGTCCTGGAACATGATAAATATTGAATTTTTCACCATCAAAATCTAATTGATCACCTTCATTTACATAGGTTAGCTCAACGTTTACAGGTTGAATCTGGATTCCAAATCTAGCTCCACTTGCTGCCAGCATATCCAAAATCTCCTTCTCATCCGGGTGAATACTTACAGGTACTTTAAAGGTATCAAATGCCCATTGCAGTCCGAAAACATGGTCTATGTGAGCATGCGTTAAAAGGATTTTTTGAATTTTTAGTCCATTTTCTTTGATAAAATTGTCTATAGCTTGGGTTTCCTGATCATTCATATTTCCCGGATCAATTAACCAAGCATTTTTATTCTCATTGTAAAGGATGTAGGTATTTTCACTGGCGAAGTTAAATACGAAACCTTGAATCTGAAGCATATCTGATTTTTTTTTATTCAAAAATACGATATTATTAAGAAACTGCTTATTTTTCGCTATATTCGTAATAATGAAAACATTGCAAATATTTTTAATTTCTTTGGGTGGTTTGTTTTTTGGACAAAATATCCAAAGCATACAATTATTTAATCCTCAAACGAATGATGAGACTCCCATCATTAATTTTAATCAGCAATTGGTTTTAAGTTTTGATGATCTTACCAACGCTAGTGAAATTTATAGATATACTATTAAACATTATGATCGCAATTGGAATGATGATCAACTTTTTTTTACAGAAATTGCTAATGGGAGTTTAAATGGATTATTGGATAAATTTCAATATTCATTTAATACTTTGCAATCTTATACCCATTATACTTTAAATTTTCCCAATGATAAAATACAACCCAAAATTTCAGGAAATTTTGAATTAATTGTATATAAGGATTCGGTTGAAAAACCTCTTTTTAAAAGAAGGTTTTGTGTGGTAGAAGATGGGGTTAATATTGCTTTGAATGTCTCTAGGGTGGCAGATGTAAGGAATCCCAACGTCAATCAAAGAGTGGAGGTAAAAGTAGTTTCTAAAGGAGGTGATCTTTCTGCCAATGTAAGCTCAACGACTTTGAATGTGATGCAAAATAATAATCCCAATGTTACAGTAAATAATTTAAAACCTAGTGTTGCACTAGGAAATCAGTTGCTTTTTCAACAAATGAATCTTGCTTTTCCGGGAAATAATGAGTTTTATTATTTTGATAGCAAAAATATGAATAGAGCAGCGGATATGGTTCAGGCTACGGAGGTGAAAGATGGAGTGAATCATACCTATCTTCATTCCGTTTGGGCATTTCCTTTGAACTATCAATACCAGCCAGATGTAAATGGAGCTTGGTATTATCGAAGAAATGATATGGGAATTGAAAGAAATGCAGAAAGGGAAGGAGATTATTCTTGGGTCTACTTCTCTTTGGACTCAGAACCTGTAGATAAAGAAATTTATATTTTAGGAGGTTTTAATGATTTTAAGCCAAGTAAAGAAAATCAAATGTATTACGATGAAGCAGCTAAAAAATATGTTGCAAAAATATATCTTAAACAAGGTTTTTACAATTATATTCTGGCCACAAAAGGGCAGGATGGGAATTTAAATTTTGGAGAGATTAATGGAAATTTTTGGCAGACAGAAAACCTTTATCAAGCATTCTTATATTACAAACCTTTCGGCAGAAACTATGATGGATTGTTGGGTTATGGAGAGTTTAGAACTCCTGTGAGGTGAAAAATAGGATTAAAAAACCTTATAGAAGCACTCTACAAGGTTATTGCCAATAGGCATTGTGTAATAATAGGTCTAGGTTGATCAAATATTTATTCAAATAATATAATTAAAAGAGAGGAATGCCCCTTTCTCACTTTAATCCTTAATTTTCTTTAAAAATAGCGGTTACTAAAAGACTCTCTTCATCTTCAAAAATATAATGAATATTCACGGGGAAATTTTGCATTTTATTGACAGTAACTTTTCTACATCTTTTTTCCGGGGTTTCCGAATATTGCAGAATTTGGCCAATCGATTCCTTTAAGCCCTCGAGGAAATCCATCCCTTTGTATGTTTTTTCTGCATTAAAAACCCTCATAAGAAGTCTTATGTCATTTTTTGCAATGGAAGAGAGAAATACTTTCATTTTATGCACAATCTTTTTGAAGCTCTGTGATATTTTCGTAAAAATCTAATTTAGTCTTAGGGTTTTCATCATGAAATTGAATCCTATATAAAACTTCATCCAATTGAAATTGAGGAATTATAAATTCTCTTTTAACCTCAAAACGTTCTACCATTTTTACAAATGCTTCCAAAAGTTCTGGAGTAAAACTTTCAATTTTATTTTTTAAAATTTCAATAGTTGTATTCATTATTTTAATTTTTAAGATTAATAAATTTTATTTCATAGGGTAAATATACGAAAAAATATTATAATTTCAGTTTTGTTTTAAAATAAAAAGAGGGTATTGTTGTTTTTTTTATAATTTTTTCAATTTATTATTGTTTTTTTTAGGGGTGGTTCTTATTTATTTGTGTTTTTGTGCTATTTTGATATGAAAACTATTTATCCATATTTTCTATTTAGACTTTACATTTTAATTTAAGAGATAAAGGACTAATCTTCAATTTATTCTGAAGGGGAATTTCTATAGATAAAAAAGTTTACGTTTCCAATACTGGGTTGAACAATATGGATATTTCTCCTGCTCTTAGAAACACTTCAACTACTCAGGTAATTGCTGGTGACTCTGGAATATTGGTGTATTTAGGAGGTACAAGTAATGGATCATGGGATTGGGTTTCCGGATTCTAAATCTTAACATGAAACACATATTTTAGAAATGAAAAATATATTTATTAAAACAAAGAAGGTTATCTTATTAATTCTTTTAGCCTCGGGAAGTTATTTTTATAGTCAAGTAAGAATAGCTAATAGTACTGCTAATTCATCAGCGGCCCATAGCTCTGCATTTATTGGCGCTTCGTCAAATCCTATTTATAATGCTACATCGAACGTAGGAAAGGGTTATTATTTCCAAGAATAGATTTAACTTTATTTGATAATTTTTCGCAAGGACCTTTTGGAATAGCTAACAACTATCCTACTTTTTATGATGGCTTTATTGTTTTTAACACAGCCAATTCAGGAGTAGCCGGAGTAGGTTCTACATAAGGAACGTTATGTCGTGGATTTTGGTATTATGATAATCCCTCGAATGTAAAATGGCTTCATAAGAATAATGCATTATCTTATATTATACAAATATAACAAACTAATTCTAACATTATAAAAAGAGAATTGAAAGTATAAGATGAATAGAAATGCGATTAGGAAAATTATTTTTGATATAAAGTGAAATTAAAAAAAATAACCTTCAAAACGAAGGTTATTATATTTTTATACTAAATAAAAATCATTTAATTTTTCCTGACATAAGGTTTTAATGACATCAATCCAGTCATCTTCATCGTTAAGGCAGGGGATATAATGGAAGTTTTGCCCACCTGCATGGAGAAACTGCTCTTTACCCTCCACCGAAATTTCTTCTAAAGTTTCCAAACAATCAGAAACGAAAGCAGGACAAACAACAACTAAGTCTTTTATTCCTTTCTTAGGAATGGTTTCGAATGTTTCATCCGTATAAGGCTCAATCCATTTATCTTTCCCTAATCTGGATTGGAAAGAAACAATTGACTTTTCTTTCGGAATCCCCATTTTTGCAATCACAGCTTCTGTAGTTTTATAGCACTGATGTCTGTAACAATAAGCGTTATGAGTGTCTACTTGGCTATTGATACAATTAGCTTCATCAATTTTACATGTTTTGGATGGGTCTGTTTTATAAATGTGCCGTTCAGGAACTCCATGATAAGAGAATTGTAGGGCATCAAAACTTTCCGGAAGTTTTTTCTTGATACTTTCCGCAAGACAATTAATATAGATATCCCTATTATAGAAGGGTTGAATATAGTTAATTTTTATATTCGAAAATTTCTTTTTTCTTACCTCTTCTGCTTTCTCAATCACAGTTTCCGTGGTACTCATAGCATATTGAGGATAGAGTGGGAAGAGTACAATTTCAGAAACCCCTTTATCGACAAGCTTCTGTATTCCCGTTTCAATACTTGGCTCTGCATATCTCATTCCTATTTCGACAGGAACATCCACTAGCCTTTGAAGCTTTTTCTGAATTTTTTCTGTGATAACAACCAAAGGAGAGCCTTCATCCGTCCAAACGGTTTTGTAGGCTTCTGCGGATTTTGCAGGTCGTGTTTTCAAAATAATTCCACGAACGAGTAGAGCACGGAAAATCCATCGATAATCAATTACTCTTTCGTCCATTAGGAACTCATCTAGATATTCTTTTACATCATTTACTGCCGTAGATTTCGGCGAACCAAGATTTACTAATAGAATTCCTTTCATTATTTATTTAAATTTTTCAATCGTTCATCAATCACTGAACCGTATTTCTGTTTTAAATGTAAAATATATACCTCCAGAGCCAACCTTTCTTCATCTTCAGTTAAATCCAAAGATTTTAAATATTGGTTTCCTTTTTCTATCATTAATTTTGTGAATAGCTCTTGGTATTCCTCATTAGCATTATAAACAAATTCCTCTCCTTTTACTTTTTTAATTTCGTTCCCAACCTCTTTATCTAGTTCATAGTAATTATGAAAATAATAATCCAGAAAAGTAGTGTTTTTTTTGTTTAATTTATCCAAAACAATATCCATTTTTTGGATACTGTCTTTTGCTAAACCTGTTTCGATAAGATCGGCATGAATACCATCATTAAGCTGCTGTCTATTGCTACATGAAAAGAGGCTGATGCCAATTAAAAGGAAATATACTTTCATATTTGATGTTTATCCATTAACGGCTTCTACTTTTTCAACCAGATCCGGCACGAATTGTTTTAAAATATTTTCAATTCCATTTTTCAATGTTGCTGTAGAGCTTGGGCATCCCGAACAAGCTCCTTGTAAAAGCATTTTAGCGGTTTTGTGCTCTTGATCGTATTCCATTAATGAAATTTTTCCACCATCATTTTCTACGGCAGGCGCTACATATTCATTTAAAATATCAGAAATTTTTTGCTCATCCTCCGTATAATCTCTATTGATTATTTTTTCCACAGGATTTTCATGTTTTTGAGGTTCAAGGTTTGAAATTTTACCTCCGTTTTGAAGATAGTCCGCAATAGACGCACGAACAGCCATCATTATTTGATGCCATTCTACAGAATTATCTTTTGTTACTGCCACAAAATTATCAGAAATAAAAACTTCAGTAGCAAAATCAAAATCTTTAAAAATATTTTGAGCTAATGGAACTTCCTCAGCCTCATTTCTTGATTTTACTTCCACAAAACCCTCCAAAAGAAGTTGGTTAGAAACAAACTTCATAACATTTGGATTTGGCGTCATTTCAGCGTAAATCTGATACATTTCTTTCTTTTTTTGGAGATAAATTCTGGGATTAGCGAGTAATTCATCTTCAATCACATTTTTTAGGCTTTCTACTACATGTTCCCATTCTACAGTATCTTGTTTTGCTACTGCCACAAAGTTAGCCGTAATGAAAATTCTTTCTACAAAAGGATAATTGAAAAGTTCCTGTGCTAAGGGAATTTCCGAAATATCCGATTCTCTGTCCAACTCCAAAGACCCTGGAATTAAGTTGTAATCTGCAACAAATTTCATCACTTTTGGGTTTTCAGTTGGTTCAATAAGTATGGTACGCATTTTTTCGTTAAATTTGAATTACAAAAATACGCAATTAGAAGTTAGTAGTTAGAAAGTGGAAATTAGATTTTTGCTATCATTATAATTAAAAAATTATGATATTTTAAATTTAATTTTTCAAAAATATCACTTATCACAATTAAAATATGGCACTTATAAAAGAACTTTTAGGTAAGGTACCCCAAATTGGTGAAAGTACCTTTTTAGCTGAAACAGCGACAATTATTGGAGATGTGACTATGGGCAAAGAATGCAGTGTGTGGTATAATGCGGTGATTAGAGGAGATGTTCATTACATTAAAATGGGAGATAAAGTAAATGTTCAGGATAACGCCATGTTACACTGTACTTATCAGAAACACCCCTTAAATATTGGGAATAATGTTTCTATTGGTCATAATGCAATTGTTCACGGATGTACTATTCAAGACAATGTTTTGATTGGGATGGGTGCTATTGTGATGGATGATTGTCTTGTAGAAGAAAACTCTATTGTAGGGGCAGGTTCTGTAGTTACTCAAGGGACCCATATAAAATCCGGAGAAGTATGGGGGGGAGTTCCTGCAAGAAAAATTAAAGATATTTCTGCTCAATTACTGGAAGGAGAAGTCAACAGGATTGCCAATAATTATGTGAAATATTCTTCTTGGTATAAAGAGAATGTGAAAGAGGTGGAAGGGTAATCATGTAATATATCTATAAATGGGCTTGTAAGCTCATTGAAAAAGCTCTATTTTTTACAATAGAGCTTTTTGATTTATGAAGTAATAAGTTCTGCTTTACCATTTTTGCATTTAATTGAGGTGGGAGGCATTACCATTATACAATCAGATACAATATCATATTTGTCATTAAACGTTTTTATTTTTTCTGTATAATCATTAATTTTAGGTAAGATAGTAGCTTCCTTATCTTTTGGATATGCTATATATAATTGAGGGCCACCACAGGATTTTGCTCCCATGGGGGCAAATGTCCATTGAGTAGCATTAGTACATTTTTCTTTTGAAATTTCTCCTTCAATGGATGCTTTAAGTTTATCTAGTTGAGCTTCATCGTATTTTTTACTGCTCTCATCAATGGGTCTTTCTGAAATATCTTGTGGAAGATTCGTATTGGCTATTTTTTGTGTGTTACATGAAGAGAAAGAAATTAAGGAGAATGTTAAAATTGCAATATGTTTTAATGAACTTTTCATAGATATTCTATTTCTGATCAATAATTTTTTTAAACTGATGCTAAGATAAAAAAAACAAATTCATTTCCGTAATTTTGACGACGATGAACAACCATTTTTTTGATTTAATAGAGCATACTAACAGAAGTGTTTTTCTTACAGGAAAAGCAGGAACAGGAAAAACTACTTTTCTAAATGATTTTGTAAAACGAACAAGAAAAAAACATATTGTAGTAGCTCCTACTGGAATTGCTGCAATGAATGCCGGTGGTGTTACCATTCACTCCATGTTTGGATTGCCCTTAAGAACGTTTTTGCCTACAACAGAAAGAATTGATACCACTTTAGCCAATAATATTGCAGATTTAATGCCTCATTTTAAGTATCGAAAAGATAAACTTAAACTCTTACGAGAGGTTGAGATTATTATCATTGATGAGGTTTCGATGTTGAGGGCAGATGTATTGGATATGATGGATTTTTCTTTGAGGTTTATCAGGAGAAATGCTCAACGTTTTGGAGGGGTTCAGATGTTGTTTATCGGAGATTTATACCAGCTTCCTCCTGTGGTAAGAGATGAACATATCTTAAAAATGTTCTATCCTTCACCTTTCTTTTTTGATAGTCTTGCTATTAAAGAAATTCCTTTGATTACCATTGAGTTAACAAAAGTGTATCGACAATCTGATGAGGAGTTTTTAGATATTTTAAATGCGATTCGGGATGGCGATATTGCTAACATTGATTTTGATTATCTTAATGAAAGATATGATCCGAATTTTGAAATGGGGAAGGAGTCTTATGTATATTTATGTTCCCATAACAAAATGGCGGATGAAATCAATCAAAAAGAATTGACTGAAATAAAAGTTGATCCTACAATATATGAAGCCAAACTTTTTGGAGAATTTAAAGAAAATCAGTTTCCCAATGAACAATTTTTAGAATTAAAGATTGGAGCGCAAATCATGTTTATTCGAAATGATATTTCCGGTGAAAAGAAATATTTCAATGGAAAATTGGGAGAAATTTCAGGTTTAGAGGAAAACGAAATTAAAGTTATTTTAGAGGGTGGTGAAAGAGAAATTACAGTAAAACGTGAAGTTTGGGAACAGAAAAAATATTTTTTAGATCATGATAAAAATATTAAAGAGGAAGTTTTGGGAAGCTTTGAACAGTTTCCTATCAAACTAGCTTGGGCGGTTACTATCCATAAAAGTCAGGGATTAACATTTGATAAAGTAATCATTGATGCAGGAAAAAGTTTTACTGCGGGACAAGTATATGTAGCATTATCACGTTGCAGAACATTGGAAGGAATTGTTTTAAAATCTAAAATTACTCCTGAAGTTATTTTTAAAGATAATAGAATTTTAAATTTTCATACAGATACCGTTGCCAATGATCATGTGGAGTCCATTTTGAGTCAAGAAAAATATGATTATAGTATCAGAAAAGTTCTTCGTACCGTTGATTGTCTATGGTTTTTAAAGGAATTAGAAGATTGGAATAAACTCTCTCTTACTGCAAAAAGTATAGATCATGTGAAAACTAATCAGCTATACCTTCAATTGAAACATGATATCATTAATTTAGGTAAAATTTTCGAAAAATTAGAAAGAGTAATTTCTCAAAAGGTAAATAATTTTATAGATAATAAGGAAGAATGGTCAGAAATTGAGAGCAAGGTAAAAGGAGCTGTTAATTTCTTTTTTACTGAAATTAAAGATAAAGTTTTCAATCCCTTAAAAGAGTTGTATGCTGAAGTTAAAGGGGCAAAGGGACTAAAACAATATAACGAGGAATTTCGAATTTGGCTAGAAGATATTGAAGAGTATTTGAATAGTTTAAAAGAAATCCATTTGTTGGAAACGAAACTTTTGGAAGAGAAAAATAATAAGGAAATTAGCATGAAGGTGGCAAAAGTTCCGTCTCAAGTTCTCACTTTTCAATTATTTGAGCAAGGAAAAACTATTGCCGAAATAGCATTGGAAAGGGGATTGGTAAAGGAAACGGTGATTGGTCATTTGGCAAAATTTGCTGAACAAGGTTTATTGGATATTTCAAGAGTGATTACTTCAGATAAGATTAAGGCTTTTGAAAATGAGTTTAATAAAAATGTTCATGAAACTTTAACGAAATGGAAAAATTCATTACCAAGTAATTTTGAATTTAACGAAATAAGGATACTCTTGAATCATTATAATTATCAGAAGGAAAAAGAAAAATAATTGTTTTTGCTATTGAATTTATTTTTATTTGATTTTCATCATTAGTTATAGCAGCATGGCTTAGAAGTATTAAATGCTCAAATAGTACGTTTCTACAAAAAATATAAATATTATTTGCCATTTTTTAATAGTTTTTTTCTCAATACATCAATCAGCCTTATCAATTACCAAAAGTAACTAATGCAATTTATATGTTTTACATTTGTTTGATTTTTCAGTCTTACTATATAAAATCATAAAATCAAAAAAAGGTTCTATATCACCTTTAAATAAATACTACGATATGAAAAACTTTGAAATATCGGTTCTTGATCTTGCTCCTGTTAAGCATGGGAAAAGTATTCATAATACCTTTCAGGATAGTTTATCTTTGGCCAATCATGTAGAAAATTTGGATTATAAAAGATTTTGGCTTGCAGAACATCATAATATGGAAAGCATTGCTAGCTCTGCAACTTCAGTTCTTATTGGTTTTATTGCCCATGGAACAAAAAAAATCAGAGTAGGATCGGGCGGTATTATGTTACCCAATCATAGCTCATTAGTCATTGCAGAACAATTTGGAACATTAGAATCCCTTTTTCCTGGAAGAATTGATCTTGGTTTGGGAAGAGCTCCGGGAACGGACGGCTTAACAGCTCAAGCGTTAGGAAGAAATCCTGCGACCATTAATGAACAATTTCCCCGACAGATAAGTGAATTACAAAAATATTTTTCCCAAGAAAATGCGAAGGCTTTAGTTCGTGCTATTCCTGGTGAAGGGTTGGACATTCCTTTATATATTTTAGGTTCTAGTACGGATAGTGCATTTTTGGCTTCAGAATTAGGACTTCCGTATGCTTTTGCCGGACATTTCGCTCCTGAACAAATGGAAATGGCTTTCAACATTTATCGCGAACATTTTAAACCTTCTGAGCAATTGGAGAATCCTTATATTATAGCCTGTGTAAATGGGGTAGCAGCCCAAACTAGTGAGGAAGCTCAAAAAATGGCGACTACTTTATTTCAGGCATTTATCAATATTATCAGGAATGATAGAAAGCCCTTTGCTCCTCCTGTTGATGATATGGATGAGATTTGGTCTCCCATGGAAAAGTCAATGGTTTTGCAAAAATTGAGATATACTTTTATAGGAAATCAAACCGAAATTGAAGATCAATTAAAAAATTTTCAAGAAAAATTTGATGTGGATGAACTAATGATTAATTCTCATATTTACGATCATCAGAAAAGATTAGAGTCTTATGAAATTTTCAGAAAAGCAAAAGACTGTATATCCTAAGATTAACAAACTCTATACATTAATTGGAAGATGCATTTTTTTATGAGTATCTTTGCGCAAATTTAAAGTAAAAATGTCTGAGATTAAATTAAATACTATTCCTGAGGCTATTGAAGACCTTAAAAATGGTAAAATAATCATAGTGGTAGATGATGAAGATAGAGAAAATGAAGGAGATTTTCTTTGTGCAGCTGAGCTTACAACACCTGAAATGATTAATTTTATGGCTGTTCACGGAAGAGGACTTATTTGTGTTCCTCTCCCTGAAAAAAGATGTGATGAATTGGGTCTAGATATCATGGTAAGTCGTAGTAGTGATCCAAAAGAAACAGCATTTACCGTATCTGTTGATCTTCTTGGAAATGGCACTTCTACTGGAATTTCTGCTGGAGACAGAGCAAAAACTATTTTGGCTTTAATGGCTGAAACCTCTAAGCCTACAGATTTTATGAGACCGGGACATATTTTCCCACTTCGCGCCAAAAAAGGAGGTGTTTTAAAAAGAGCAGGGCACACGGAAGCAGCTATTGATTTAACTCATTTGGCCGGATTGAAAGAAGGAGGGGTAATTTGTGAGATCATGAATGAAGATGGTACAATGTCTCGTCTACCGGAATTACACAAATTTGCCCAGAAACACGATATTAAAATTGTTTCTATTGAAGATTTGATCCATTATCAGCTTAAAAAAGGAAATCTTGTGGAAAGGCTGGAAGAAAGAAAAGTGAAAACCGCCTATGGTGATTTTGATTTTTGTGCCTTTAGAGAAACGTCAACCGATCAAATTCATTTTGCATTGACAAAAGGAACTTGGACTGTGGATGAACCTGTTTTAGTAAGAGTTCAGTCATCTGATTCTTATTTTGATGTATTATCTAGATTGAATAATGGGGAAAAGCCATTATTAGAAAGGGTGACAAATATGGTTAATGAGGCTGGAAAAGGAGCTATTATTTTCATCAATAATGTATCAAACTCTGAAAATACCCTAAGAAAATTACAACAATTTTTAAATTATCAAGATGGTCAGGAGATACATCCTACTTTAGCCTTTAATTACAGAGATTATGGTATTGGTACACAAATCTTAAAAAATTTAGGAATTAATAAATTTAAAGTTATTACACAGAATCCAAATATCAAACCTCATGTAGGAGGATATGATGTGGAAGTAACGGAAATGGTACAATTATAAAAGAAAAAATGATTTATCGTAAATCATTTTTATCTACCTTATATAAATACAAATGGCTTGAGTACTCAAGCCATTTGGATTTCTTCAAAATTTCTGAAACCGTTCAAAAAATCTTTGATATCCATTCTTTTTTTTCCTTCTAATTGCAGCTCTAATGGATAATAAATTCCATCCGCTGTATAGATCTTAAATGTATTTTTTGAAATATCTAAACTTCCAATGGGTTTGCCATGAGGCTGAATCTCAAATTTTCCGGTAAATATTTTTAATCCTTTTTCCTCACTACCAATTTTTAGGGTAGTAAAAGCTGTGGGATAGGGTGACATTCCCAAAATAAATTGATGAACTTCTTTTGAACTTTTGGACCACTCGATTTTTGTATTTTCTTTGAAAATTTTATAGGCATTTTTGGGGTGTTTAACTTCGGGTTGAGGCTTTTCCTCGATAGAACTCTCAGAGAGCCCATCAAGTGTTTTAACAACCAGATTAGCACCCATATTCATTAATCTATCATGAAGGCTTCCTGCATTTTCGTTGGGTAAAATATCCATTTCTTCCTGCAATAAAATATTTCCTTCATCAATTTTTTCATTAATAAAGAATGTCGTGGCTCCTGTTTTTGCTTCTCCATTAATTACAGCGTAGTTAATTGGTGCTGCTCCTCTATAATCAGGAAGAAGAGATGCATGGAGATTAAATGTACCTTTTGAAGGTATTTCAAAAAGAATTTTTGGCATCATTCTGAATGCTACCACTACAAATACATCTGCATTCAGTTTTCTTAATTCTTCTAAAAATTCTGGATTTCTGAGTTTCTCAGGTTGAAAAACAGGAATATTATGATCTACAGCAAAAATTTTTACTGGTGATTGATTGATTTTTTGACCTCTTCCGCTTGCTTTATCCGCAACAGTTACAACAGCCACCACTTCATGGTTTGAATTATGAATTGCCTCTAGAGAAGTTTTCGCAAACTCCGGAGTACCTAAAAAAACGACTTTCAATGATTTCATTTTACAAAGATAAACTTTGTAGATTTAAAAATTTGGTGATGATTATATTAAAGATGAGTATTTGTTATCATCTTAGGTACTCCGTACAATAATTATGCAAGAGCATATGTCCTAAAATTTAACATTTTTATTTTTCCTGAGTCTAATAAGAAGATAAGATGTTCCAATATATTTTCTTTGGAATAATAGTTGAGTTGAATAGAAAGCTCTTCAATTGTAGAGGGTTTTGTAGTCAATAAATTAATGATTTGTGTAGATATATTTTTACCAAATATGGATTGTTTACTCTTTTCACAAACAGAACATTTTCCGCAGTTTTTGGATTTTTTCTCTCCAAAATATGATAAAATAAGCTTCATTTTACAATATTGAGTATTTTCAATATAGAATTTCATTTCTTCCCATTTTTGGATCTTATTTTTTTGAATGTGTTCAAAAAGTTTCCAATAAAAACCATGAAGTGCTCTTTCATCTCTTGGTTTTAAAAACTTCACACTCGATAAACTTCCATCTATATATTCTATATAATTTTTTTCTTGTAAATCTTTTAATCTCTCTTTTATTAAATGAGGACTTGCGCCAATTTTCTTACTTACCTGAAGTTCACTAAACATTGTTTTATGGGTAGTGATACCGGATAAAGTACGGAGTAAAAGTTCAATAAAGTAAGCATCTTTTTTAGGCAATTGATGAATATCTTCTGCCTCCATAAGTAATTGTAAAGAAGATAAACTTTTGTTATTATTTAAATATATAATTTCCTGATTGTGAAGGAAATTTAATGTGTTTTGAATTTTAGAGATAGATAGGTTTGTAAATTTTTTTATTCCGTTAATATTGAATTGAAAAACTTTTTCTGGCAATTCATATTCAGCAACTTGAAAAATAGAGTAGAGATAGGTAATGATTTTTATAAACTCTGCTTTATTAGGAATTTGATTTTTTAAAATCTGATCAAAGTTGGCCATTTCTTGTTTATCCCATAAAAGAAATGCGAAACTTTTTTGACCATCTCTTCCAGATCTTCCAATTTCCTGATAATAATTTTCAATAGAAGGTGAGGGCGAATAATGAATGACAAAGCGCACATTATCTTTGTCGATTCCCATTCCAAATGCATTGGTAGAAATGAGAACGTGACTATTACTCTGACTCCAAATATGTTGTTTGGCATTTTTTTCTTTAGTGGTAAGACCTGCATGAAAAAAGTCAACATTTTTTAATTGGTTTTTGTGTAAAAATTCGGTTAATAATTCAGCTTCTTTTCTGGTTCTTACATATACAATTCCCGATTCATTTGCCCATTTTAAAATATCAAAAATACGCTGAAATTTATCTGAAACTTCTTCAGTGAAGATTCTAATATTATCTCTTTTAAAGCTCTTTTGAAATGTTGTAGGGTTTTTGAGCTCTAGCTTATTTTTGATTTCTTCTAAAACTTTTGGAGTAGCAGTTGCTGTCAAAGCAAGACAGGGAACTTTAGGGTTATTTTTTCTAAAATTTTTAATGTTTTGATAACTAGGTCTAAAATCCTGTCCCCATTCTGAAATACAATGAGCCTCATCCACAGCAATAAAAGAGAGTTGAATTTCCTCTATATTTTGTAGAAAATGTTTATTGGTTAATCTTTCAGGCGAGACATAAAGTAATTTGGTGAGCCCTTCCTTACATCTCCCATAAATGGTTTCCGCATCATACTCGTCAAGTTCAGAGGATAAATATTCAGCTTCAATTCCTCTGTATTTCAATTGACTGACTTGGTCTTTCATGAGAGCCAATAGAGGTGATATAACGAGACACGTACCTTCTTTAAGAAGCGAAGGAAGTTGATAGCAAAGTGATTTTCCTGCTCCGGTAGGTAATAAAACCAAAGTATCATTTTCATTAAGAATAGAGTCTATTATTTCTTCTTGCGAGTCTCTGAATTGGTTATAGCCCCAAAAATACTTTAGGGTTTCATATTTTAGTTTTTGATAATCTTGCTGGGAAATCATGGAGTAAAAATAGTGAAAGTAAATAAAAAAAGCCACGCTGTAGCGTGACTTTAATATAATTGAGTATTGTAACTATATTACTTAGCTTCAAAATAAACTCTTCTGTTTGCTCTATTTTTCCATTCAGGACATTTAGTAGCAGGCTCACACTCAGGGTATTTAAGATCTTTTTCACCTTTACCTATTGAGTTAAGTTTTCCAGATTGAACTCCATTTTTAAGTAAATAACTTTTAACGTTATTAGCTCTTCTTTCAGATAATTTTTGATTGTAAGCATCAGTACCTCTTGTATCTGTTGCTCCAATTACATTATAAGCTCCGTTTGAAGAATTAATATAATTAACGGCATTATTTAGTATAGGAGTGTTTGAAGGTAATATTCTATCTGAATTTAAATCGAATTCAATACCTTCTAAGGTTCTTGTTTCTTCTGTTACTGGTCCGGTAGTGGCTACAGGGCAGCCATTATTTTCCACTGGTCCAGGAACGGTAACACACTTATCATAAAGGTCGATAACACCATCAAGATCAGTATCAAGAGCAACACCGGCACCGTCAACTCTAGCACCAGCAGGTGTATCAAGTTGTCTGTCCCAATCGTCGCAAACACCGTCATTATCAGCATCTCCTTTTTTACAAACTTCAATGTCCTGGTTTTTATTAGCCAATACATCTAGTTTATAATAGATTTCCTGTAATGGGTCATGCCACATTAGATGAGATTCGTGTTTTCCTAGTTTTAAAGATACCCCTAAAGTTGCGTTGAAGAAGTTGTCAGAAACTTGTTCTTCACGTTGATTAATAGCACTGTAGTTTGGTCCTCCACCATCAAACTCATCATCTCCAGTTACTACATACATTAATCTACCTTCGATATCTATTCTTCTATTAACTTTAAATTTAAGACCAGCTCCTGCTTGAGCAAACATAGAACCTAATTGGAATGGCTTTATTTCTGTCATCAGAGTTTGCGCTCCAGTTGGCCCTTTTTGATAAGCTCTATAAGCGATAGTACCTAGACCCGCATATCCGTGTAATGCCCATCTGTAAGGAGAATGATTATCAACTCTTCTTAGTAAGTTAGAAAAGTTAATATCTCCTAATATAGAGATTGCGTCATACTGAGTTCTTGCAGCAACTTGCTGATATGGCATATTAGCGGGAACTGCATCCTTAGTATTAAACCATCCTTGTCTTGTTTCACCTCTGTCATATTGTAGACTTAATCCAAAAGCATGAGTAATTGCTTTATCAATACTGAAGTATGCCGAATAACCAAATAGGTTTTTACCATTACCATTTTTTATTGACGTTAAATCAGCTGATTGCATTAAAGGTGTTCCTACACCTGCAGAGATAGACCAATCATTGAATCTTCTAGATTGGGAAGTGAATGGGGAAACATTAGCAGAACCAGAAGAGAATGTATTTGGATACTCTCCAGTTGAGGAAACTGCTATTGAGTCTTGCGCACAGAGAGCCGTAGGTAAAGCTAAAGCTAGTGCAGCAATTGTTAAACTTAATTTCATAGTGTATATTTTAATTAGTTAAATTATGATGAAGTGAGATATTCTATTTAGATTAACAAAATGTGGTATCATACAAAATCATATTTTTACCACTCGATATATCAAATCTCAGTCCAATTTAATATTATATACAAAATTAGTTAATAAAAATATAAAACCGAAAATAATTTCGGTTTTATAAAATTATAACAAAATTATTTTTTGTTGTTTTTACTTGATTTTGTTTTCTTTTTCCCAGCTTTTGCTTTGGTAACAGGAGTGTCTGTGTAATCTTTCTTTTCCATAGCGCTCCATTCCGAAGCATTCTCAATATATCTTACAGTCACTTTTCTGTCGGCCATTCTTTCAGCATCAGAAGCCGTTGCAGGAATTCTAGCTTCAGCAGAACCAACTCCTTTTGATTTAAGTGAGTTTGCTGTAACTCCTCTAGCTTCAAGAGCATTCACTACTGCCGCAGCTCTCTCTCTAGATAATTTTAAGTTATATGCAGCATTTCCTTTAATATCTGTATGACCAGTTAATAGGTATGTACCTCCACTTTGCTTAATCACGTCAGCAGCCATATCTAATTTTGGATTAGATTCAGGTCTTATTGTTGCTTTATTGAAATTAAAATATACATCTTTTAATTCTTTTTCAACATCTTTTGCTACTTCGTTATTGTCTTTTTTAGCATATGGACAACCATTGTTTTCCACTGGTCCAGGAACGGTAACACACTTATCGTAAAGATCGATAACACCATCAAGATCAGTATCAAGAGCAACACCAGCACCGTCAACTCTAGCACCAGCAGGTGTATCAAGTTGTCTGTCCCAATCATCGCAAACACCGTCATTATCAGCATCTCCTTTTTTACAAACTTCAATGTCTTGTTTTTTATTAGCCAATACATCTAGTTTATAATAGATTTCCTGTAATGGGTCATGCCACATTAAGTTAGATTCGTGTTTTCCTAGCTTCCAAGTAAGACCTAAAGTTGCGTTAAAGAAGTTATCAGAAACTTGTTCTTCACGTTGATTGATAGCACTGTAGTTTGGTCCTCCACCATCAAATTCATCATCTCCAGTTACTACATACATTAATCTACCTTCAACATCGATTCTTTTGTTAACTTTAAATTTAAGACCAGCACCTGCTTGAGCAAACATAGATCCTAATTGGAATGGCTTTATTTCTGTCATTAAAGCTTGTACTCCGTTTGGCCCTTTTTGGTAAGCTCTATAAGCGATAGTACCTAGACCCGCATATCCATGTAACGCCCATCTATAAGGAGAATGATTATCAACTCTTCTTAGTAAGTTAGAAAAGTTAATATCTCCTAATATAGAGATTGCATCGTATTGAGTTCTTGCAGCAACTTGCTGATAAGGAATGTTTGCAGGAACCGGATCTTTAGTATTAAACCATCCTTGTCTTGTTTCACCTCTATCGTATTGTAATTTTAGTCCAAATGCATGAGTAATTGCTTTATCAATACTGAAGTAAACGGAATAACCAAATAGGTTTTTACCATTACCATTTTTTATTGATGTTAAATCAGCTGATTGCATTAAAGGCGTACCAGCTCCGGCTGATATAGACCAGTCATTAAATCTTCTAGATTGTGACGTAAATGGGGAAACATTAGCAGAACCTGAAGAGAATGTATTTGGATACTCTCCTGTTGAAGAAACGGCTATTGAATCTTGTGCATAGCTTAAAGTAGGCATAGCTAAAGCAAATGCAACAATTGCTAAATTTAATTTCATAGTGTTTTATGTATTGTTAATTAATTGATTTTTATTTTCCAATAGGGCAGCCATTATTATCTGGCGGTCCAGGCACAGTTACACATTTATCATAAAGATCAATTACACCATCAAGATCCATGTCTAACGCTACACCAGCTCCATCAACTCGTGCTCCTGCAGGAGTATTAAGCTCTCTATCCCAATCATCACAAACTCCATCATTATCGTTATCTCCTTTTTCACATACTACAAGATCTGCAGAAGCATTTTCAAGAACACTTGTTTTATAATAAGCTTCTTGTAAAGGATCATGCCATGCGAGATGTGATAGATGTTTTCCTAGTTTGAATGATACTCCCAAATTAACAGTCCACATGTTATCCGATCTTCTTTTGTTTAACATGTTATAGTGTGGGGTTGTTGAAGTTGGGTCATAATCATTAGGGCCGGCAAATCCACCACCATCAAATTCATCATCTCCACTAATGACATACATTGTTCTTGCTTCAACATCAATAAGTCTCGAAACCTTATATTTAAGACCGATACCCATTTGATAATAGACTGAATTAATATCAAGCTTTTGATCAATGAATAGAGGAGATCTTGCGGGAACTGTACTCCATCTGTTTTGATCATTGTCATGTAAAGAAGTATTGAAATTCATCAAACCTATTCCAGCATATCCATGAAGCGCCCACCTGTATGGTGAATGGTTATCAACTCTTCTTAATATGTTAGAAAAGTTAATATCTCCCATTAAAGCAACCTGATTATACTTCGTAGTAGCAGTAGCAACTCCTGCAGCAATACCTGCTGCACCTTCTAGCTGACCTTTTTGCTTTGTTTCTCCTCTTTGATAGATGAGACTTAATCCAAAGATGTGGTTAATTTGTTTATCCACGCTGACATACGCGTTGTACCCCCAGTTGATTTTTTTATCGTAGATCGATTTTAAATCGGAGTGAACCATAAGGGCTGAACCACCACCGATTGAAACAGACCAGTCGTTAAATCTTCTGGTTGAGTTGTTGAAAGCTTGGACATTGGCTGAACCTGAGGTAAAAGTATTCGGATATTCTTTTGAGGAATTAACAGAAATACTATCCTGTGCATAAGTAGCAATAGGTAAAGCAGCTAATAATAATAAACCTAGTTTCATACAATATGTTTTTTGTTTTATTTTTAAATAAAATCCTTTAATAATAGCCTTGAAAAGTCCCTTTCAAAAAGATGTTTTTTATGAGGGATTTCCAATCTTTCTGAGAGAAATAATAATTCATTATACTTAACGATATCAATATCTATAATCCTGTCATGATAACCATCATATATTTTTGAATCATTAACTCTTCCCATCTCAATTTCAATTTTTTTAACAAAATTTAACAACTGAATTGGAGAAAGATTAGTTGATATTATTGTTGCAATATTACAAAAAATATTGGAACTGGCAAATTCTACAGGTTTTGTTATCAAAAATTCACTGATTTTTAATATTTGATTGCCATTCTCTTTAATTTTTTCAAGAGCATGCTCTAAATTTTTTTTTTTATTTCCAAGGTTACTTCCTAGTAACAAAACTACTGTATGTTGCGACATATTGGAAAAAATGATTGATTTATGAAAAGTTTTTTTAAAAATGTATTAGCAAATATAGTAGCAATTGCCATAATTTGTGTTTTATTTTTCTTCTTTTTTGTTATAGTGCTCATATTTGGTTCTATGAGTGGTGACAAATCAGTTGTTGTGAAGAAAAATTCAGTATTGACAATTAATTTGAAAACAAATATAATTGATAGCCCTACAGAAGAACATACTGATGTATTTAATATCAATAGTCAGAATAAAAATGTGCTAATTTATGAGGCCCTTGAAGCAATAAATAAAGCAAAGAATGATGATAATATAAAAGGAATTAGTATTGAAGCTGATGAGCTCAATGCAGGATTAACGCAAATTGATGACCTTCGAAATGCAATAGATGATTTTAAGAAAAGTGGAAAGTTTGTATATACTTATGGAAATAACGTGTCTCAAGCAGCCTATTATTTAGGGTCAGTTGCGGATAAATATTATCTTAATCCGGCAGGAATGATTGAATTAAAAGGAATGGCTACGGAAGTAACATTTTTTAAAGATTTTGCTGATAAATTTGGAATTGGAATAGAAGTTATTCGTCATGGTAAGTTTAAATCTGCTGTAGAGCCTTTTTTGAGAAATGATATTTCTCCTGAAAATAAAGAACAACTTGGTACACTTTTGAATGATATCTGGAAAAATGCTTCATCGAGAATGGCTTCTTCCCGAAAAATAGATTCAACTCAATTTAAAACGGTTGTTGATAGTTTGTATGGAATGATTCCAGATCTGAGTTTACAGTATAAATTAGCAGATAAATTAATTCAGAAAACGGAATATGATGAATTAATAAAATCAAAATTAAATTTAAAAGAGAAAGAAAAACTCAATAAAATTTCTTTGGGAAAATATATTGCTTCTTATTCAAGCGAAGATAAGTCCGGGGATAAAGTGGCTATATTGTATGCCTCCGGAGCAATCTACAATGGAGATCAGTATAATGATATTTTCTCTGAAAAATATATTAAATACATCAAAGAATTACAAGAAAATGATAAGGTAAAGGCAGTCGTATTTAGAATTAACTCTCCTGGGGGAAGTGCTAATGCATCTGATGAAATTCTATTTGAACTCCAACAGTTGAAAAAGAAAAAACCTCTTATTGTTTCTTTTGGAGATTATGCTGCTTCAGGGGGATATTATATCGCTATGGCAGCTGATAAAATCTATTCAGAGCCTAATACTCTTACTGGATCTATTGGTGTTTTTGGGGTAATTCCTTATTTTAAAGAGATAGCTAATAAAAATGGAATACGTTCCGATATTGTGGCTACGAACGCGAACTCTCAATACTATTCTTCCTTGAATGGAGTTTCTCCTTATGGTGTTAATATGATTACAAAAGGGGTAGAAGGTACCTATAAGAGATTTGTTCATTTTGTAACGCAAAATAGAAAACAGAGTTTTGAGCAAATAGATAATATTGGAGGAGGTAGAGTTTGGAGTGGAACAAGGGCTAAGCAGATTGGTTTGGTAGATGAGCTAGGCACTTTAAATGATGCTGTTAAATATGCAGCTCAAAAAGCGGGCTTGAAATCTTATAATGTAGAATCATATCCCAAAAAGATGTCCCCATTTGAGCAAATTTTTAAAGATTTGAATGAAGACGATATTTCAGCAAGAATGATCAAAAATAAGATAGGAAAATCTAATTATGAAATTTTGGAAAAGTTTACTAATGAGAAGCTGCAATCAGAAATAAAAATGGAAATGCCATATCAACTTAAAATAAACTAAATTATATATTTTACATTAAAAATCCCTGATTGAATTTCAATCAGGGATTTTGCTTTTTTATTATTTTGTTAATTAGGCTTTCCGTGTGGCCATGCCAAATATCCATAATACAATCAATGAACCTCCGACGGCTAATAGCATACTTCTAAAATCAAACTCATCAACGGTTCCCCATCCTAGGATACTTCCAATAAAGCCTCCTACGAAAGCTCCAATAATTCCCAAGATGATAGTCATTAGCCAACCACCTCCTTGTGTACCCGGCATAATCATTTTTGCGATTGCTCCTGCAATAAGACCAAATATGATCCAAGTTAAAATTCCCATAGTTCTAAATTTTAATTGTTAATATTTTACAAATTTCATGTCTTATTTATAGAAAAAATAATATAAATTATCTTTTCTTGAAGAAAGAATCAACAAATTCTGTACCATTAAACAATTGTAAATCTTGCATTTTTTCTCCTACGCCTATATATTTTACAGGAATCTGGAACTGATCGGAAATTCCTATGACTACACCACCCTTAGCAGTACCATCTAACTTTGTTACTGCTAATGCATTAACTTCTGTAGCTGCTGTAAATTGTTTTGCCTGTTCAAAAGCGTTCTGTCCGGTTGAGCCATCAAGAACTAATAAGATTTCATGAGGTGCATCTGGAATTACTTTTTGCATCACTCTTTTAATTTTTGAAAGCTCATTCATTAAGTTTATTTTATTATGAAGTCTTCCCGCTGTATCAATGATCACAATATCTGCATTCTGTGCAACAGCACTTTGTACCGTGTCAAATGCTACAGATGCAGGATCTGATCCCATTTCTTGCTTAACAATTGGAACTCCGACTCTTTCACTCCAAATGGTTAATTGATCCACAGCTGCTGCCCTAAATGTATCTGCAGCTCCAAGAACCACTTTTTTTCCTTCTGATTTGAATTGATGGGCTAGCTTACCAATAGTGGTTGTTTTTCCCACACCATTGACTCCTACTACCATAATGACATAGGGTTTTTTGGAGATGTCAATATTTCCTGTTCCTTTGTGAGGGTTTTCTAGTAATAAGTTTGATATTTCTTCGCGAAGAATTTTATCTAGCTCACTTACTCCTACATATTTGTCTTTAGCAACACGTTCTTCTATTCTCTCTATGATTTTGATGGTGGTGGTGGCTCCTACATCGGATGCTATAAGTATTTCTTCCAAATCGTCAAGTACCTCATCATCTACTTTGCTTTTGCCAACAACGGCTTTTGTCATTTTTTCAAAGAAACCCTGACTGGATTTTTCTAATCCTTTATCTAATGTTTCCTTTTCTTCTTTTTTGAAAATATTTTTAAACCAACTCATAGAAATTGTATGATATAAGATGTTGTGTTGTCTATCTTTATGGCAAAGATAACAAAAAAACTACCCAAAAGCTGAGTAGTTTTTATATTGTAAATAAAGCGGATGTTATTTTTTCAAATAACCATCTACTTCGTCTGCATTCATTACTTTTTCTTCGAAAACGTAAGCTCCTGATTTAGATGACTTAACCATTTTCACAACTTTAGTCATTTTTTTTGACTGACCGCTTTGTAGGGTTGCTACTACTTTTTTTGCCATGGTAAATTATACTTTATAAATTACTTGATTTCTTTGTGTACTGTCACTTTCTTAAGAACTGGATTAAATTTTTTTAATTCCAATCTTTCAGTCGTGTTTTTTTTATTTTTAGTAGAAATGTATCTAGACATTCCTGGCATACCACTTTCTTTATGCTCTGTACATTCAAGGATTACTTGAACTCTGTTTCCTTTTTTTGCCATGATTTCTTAATTATTTAATAAATCCGTTTCTTGCTGCTCTCTCTAGAGCTTCTTCGATTCCAATCTTGTTAATTACTCTCAATCCGTGAGCAGAAACTTTTAACGTTACGTGCTTATCTTGCTCTGGAAGGTAAAACTTCTTCTCCAATAAGTTAATTTCAAAACGACGCTTCGTTTTGTTATTAGCGTGAGAAACGTTGTTACCAACCATTGCACGCTTTCCTGTTATTTGGCAAATTCTTGACATATCTCGATGTTCTTATTTGTACTATAATATTTGAGTGTGCAAAATAACAAAGAATTTTCGAGATAGGCAAATCTTTTAAAAAATATTTCTAAATAATCCGTTGATGAATATACCTGAATTTGTGGTTTATGAAGCGAAGAAGAAGGAGATAATAATTTTTTTACTCCTCAAATATATAGCCATTAATAGAATAATATTTGTGTTCTCAAATAGTCCGAAAATATAAAGAATTATATATTGGCAATGAATAATATTTGATTTTTGGTTCTTGGTTGAAATTTTAAAAAACTCAAGAGAAACTATCAATTTTTCAATTATAGAAAAGAATTTTAGATAATGTATGTATAGAATATGGAAGGGTAGTTTACGGAAAAAGCCAGCTAAATAACTGGCTTTTTTAAAATTTTATTCTTAAATGAAGTATAAATACTGAACTCCATAAATTTTCTTATTGGGTCTTCTTTTTCTGATATGACTTAATTAAAAAATAAAAAAGCAGAAATCCTAAAGCAAATATTGAAATTCTTGAAAGAAGATCTCCGGCTCTTGCATAAAAAGTCATAGAGTCATATAGATTTACTTTTGCAAATAATGTGGTTTCATCGCCATAAAATGTATCTGCTGTAATTTCGCCTTTTGCATTAATATGAGCTGAAATTCCACTGTTGGCGGCACGAGCTATTTCTCTTCTTGTTTCAATCGCTCTTAATTTTGCATAGGATAATAATTGCTTATGTCCCTCAGTAACACCCCACCATGAGTCGTTGGTGATGATGGCTAAAAAATTGGCTCCTTTTTTTACATAATCAGTGGTAAACTCGCCATAAATACTTTCATAACAAATGATGGGAGCCATTTTACCTTTATTAAAAGGGTTTGAAAAGGCCACTCTTTCTTTATCTGTTCCTAAAGAAGCAACAGTTCCTCCCAAATTAAGCATAGCATCTCCTAGAATGGGTTTTAAAACGTCCATATAAGGGAAAATTTCAACGCCGGGAACAAGTTTTCCTTTGTGGTAAACCTCTATTTTTTTGTTAGGTATTATCTGAACTGCCGAATTAAAACTTTCAACCCAAAGTCCTGCATTAATCTGGTAAGCTGCTTTTGGAAGGTTGTCAGGATGGGTATAAAACCGGTGTGAAGAAATTCCGGTTGCAAAGACAGATCTCGGATGAGTTGATAAAAATCCTTTAATATTATTTAAAAGCATACTTTTTTCAAAAGCGGTTTCAGAAATGGAACCTCTTCCTGGAATCGCTGTTTCAGGAGCGATATAATAATCGATTTTTCCTGTTGAGTTTTTTTCTGCAAGATTTAATAAATTGTTTTCTATGGTTAGGCTGTCTTTAGAATATTTTTCAGCATAAGGGTCAAGGTCAGGCTGTAACATTAAGACATTCACTTGGCCTATTGGTTTTTCATTAAAATTATAATATTTTACTAATGAAATAATGAGAGGGATAACAATGAGTGCAGCCAAGATGGATGAATTTTTAATCAGATCTTTTCTTTTTCTTCCAGCCTCCCAAATTCTTAATGTATAAAATATGAAAACATTAATAATTAAAATCCAGAAACTTCCCCCGGTTGAGCCTAGAGTGTCATACCATTGAATTACTTTAGGATATTCTGAAAATACGTTCCCTAAGTTTAGCCATGGCCATGTAAGTTCCCATGTTAAATGGAATTTCTCAAAACTCATCCAGATGGCAATAAAAAATGCGAGCCCCCAATAGGTTCCTTGAGCATTCTTATACCAATGATAGCATTGAAAAACGAATGAATATAACAGTGAATTGACTAAAACAGGAAATATGACAGCCATTAAAGAGTGTGATCCATCTGGATTTTTTGAACCGTATAGCCACCCTGTTGTGATGATATTCCAAATCACAAAGCACAAATAGGATAACCCAAAAATGATCCATTTTTTTCTTTTGTAATTTGAGAATTTAGAGATCTTGTGCTCCATCATTAGAAGAGGAACAAGAGCAAAGAAAATAAAAAAAGGAACACCATAAGTGGGCCATGATATAGATAATAACATGGCTGAAATGAGCGTAAGTAAAACGTATTTCATTAAAATATTTTAGTTTACAAATTTAATGTTTTTGAAATGAATAAATTTGCAGTTGATGTTAAAGAGATTTTACCAAATAATTATTTTTCCCTATACTCTATTTTTGTTGTACCTTATGTTTTTAGGGATGGGCAGATTTCAATATGAAGATAACTTAGTGAGGTTAGAACCTATTTTTTCAACAGTTTGGTTTATTCAAAATACCATTCTTTGGAGTGATATTGTTAAGATCGTTTTAGGAAATGTAATAATGTTCATTCCTTTTGGTTTTCTGGGATGGATTTTTACTGGCCTTAAAGAGGTAAAAACTCTTCTCTACAGTTTTATTTCTGCCATCGTTGTAGTCGAAGCAATGCAGTATTTTACAAGGATGGGAGTTTTTGAAGTAGATGATATTATCCTAAATACTTTTGGAGTATATATTGGATGGAATCTTAAGCAGTATATTGAACGTAACTTTAACCATTGAGTTCTTTGGCCCTTTCTTCCGCTTTTAAAATCCCTTTTTTCAAAATCTCTTTGAGAGAGTTCTCTTCAAACATTTTTAGGGCAGCTTCGGTTGTACCTCCTTTTGAGGCTACATCATTTATTAATTCTTCAAGGCTTTTATCAGAATTATTGATTAAATGATAAGCACCCAACATTGTTTGCTTAACGAAGAGTTGAGAAAGATTTTCCTCAATACCCATTTCAATACCGGCTTTAATCATAGCATCGATAATGTAGTAGAAGTAAGCCGGTCCACTACCAGAAAGGGCTGTAACACCGTCTAATAGATTTTCGTCTTCGAGATATACGGATCTACCTGTTGAATTCAATAATCTTTCAATGTTAATAAGTTGGCTGAAAGAAATTCCTTCTGCAGCAGTATATCCTGTAATTCCCATTCCTAAAAGAGTAGGAGAGTTGGGCATTGCCCTCACGACCAAGGGATGGTTTAATAAGGTCTGAATTTTTTCAATTTTAATTCCGGCCATAATAGAGAGTATCATTTGATTTTCTCGGAAAGGAAAATAAATGTTTTTAGCAACATAAGAGAAATCCTGTGGCTTTACCGCTATAATCACTAAGTTGGCATCCAGATCTTCAATCTCTTCAAAAGTTGAAATTTTGGATTTCGGAAACTCTTCTGATATTTTGGAAATTTTGGATTTATTCCTTGTAATAAGATGTAGATTTTCAGGTTTTATCAATTCATATTTCAAAAAGGATTTTGAAAAAGATAGTCCCATATTACCAGCTCCGAGAATTGCAATTTTCATATTATGGATTTAGTTGAGTTATTATTGATGAATATTTAGTGTGATATTTTCACTAAAGAAATAATTAAATTTTGTTTTAAAATAAATTTTGATTTTTTCATGTTCTATTTATTATGGTAGAAATTAAATGATTAAGAAAAATATTGAAGATAAAGAGTTTATATAATGTTTACTTCTCTTTCCAGGTTAATTCCAAATTTTTCTTTTACTGAATCAATGATTTGGGTAGAAAAATCAAAAATTTCTTTACCGGTAGCAAGGCCCGTTGCGTTGACAATGACTAAAGCTTGGAGTTTGTGTGAAGCTACATTTTCTATTTGTTTGCCTTTCCATCCACATTGTTCAATAAGCCATCCCGCGGGAATCTTTACCATTTCTCTATTTGAGTATCCCGGGATGTTTTCAAATTTCTGTTTTATCTCTTCAAATTGTTTTAAAGATATAGACGGATTTTTAAAGAAGCTACCGGCATTTCCTATTTCTTTTGGGTTGGGTAACTTACTTTGCCTAATATTAATTACTGCTTTTGAAACCTCCTGAATGGTGGGATTTTGAATTCCTAAATTTTCTAATTCGGATTGTATCGCTCCATATTCTGTTTTTATGGTATGGTGAGCGGTAGTGAGTCTAAAGACAACTTCCAGAATGATATATTTTCCTTTTGCTTCTTGCTTAAAAATAGAATCTCTATATCCGAATTTACATTGTTCAAGATTAAATGTTTCGATTTCTTTACTTTCATTATTTAATACCGTGCAACTTACAAAAGTATCTTTTATTTCTGTACCATATGCTCCAATATTTTGCATGGGTGAGGTTCCTACGTTTCCAGGAATTAAGGAAAGGTTTTCAAGTCCGCCATAATTTTTGTTAAGGCAATAGGTGACAAATTCATGCCAGTTTTCACCTGCTTTTGCATACACGAGAACATGATTTTGATCTAAAATTTGTTCGGTAATTCCTTTTAAATTTAATTTAATTACCAATCCTTCAAAATCTTTTGTAAATAAAATATTGCTCCCACCTCCAAGAATTAAGAGTGGCACATGATGGGAGTGTGAGAAGTTAATTGCTTCTTGTAACTGGTCAAGAGAGGTTACCTCCGTAAAGTATTTAGCATAGGCTTCTACTCCAAAAGTATTGTAAGGTTTAAGAGAAAAATTTTCGTTCATTGGTTTATTGATATTCCTTCGGAATTATTTGGCTTAATTGATCTTTGAATTTTTGTAATTGCTTATAGTGAATAGTATCGGTATATGCATTGACATAGACATGAGACGTTTTTGAGGTTTTAATCTGAAAAGTTTCATCTATTCCGTTGAGGGCCTGGATGCTTTCCGAGCTTTTAATCGTACTGAATGTTTTTATATCAAAATGGGAAGTAAGTTGATGCCAATCCTCAGCTGTGATTGCAGATTTCCATACTGTATGCTCTTTACTGCTTACAGTTCCTTTTTCTAAATATAGGGAATCTTGGTTTACTTTAACTTTTCTGTAGCTTCCTGCATTTCCTCCGACATTTGAAAAACTAACGGATATTATTTTCTCTTCAGCTCCATTGGTCGTTGTTTTCTTTTTTTGGGTACAAGAAAAAAATGTCAGTAATAAAAATGCCGTAAAAAATGTTTTCGGATTACTATTTCTTATTACTGACATTTTGAATGTAATTTATAGATTGAACTCTAATTTGTATTGTGTAAGAGCATCTTTTAAAAGTTCTGCACTTCTTTTTAGATCTTCTTCTTTTAAAACGTAGGCGATCCTTACTTGTTTTTTTCCTAATTCTGGATTACTGTAAAAACCACCTGCAGGGGCCACCATGATAGTTTCGTTGTTATTGGAATATTTTTCAAGTAACCATTGAGCAAATTTTTCACTATCATCTACGGGAAGTTCTGCTACGCAATAAAAAGCACCTTTAGGTTTTGGGCAAATCACCCCAGGAATAGCGTTGAGTAGATCTACTAGAATATTTCTTCGATGTGTATATTCTTCTCTTACTGAGCGGATATATGCTCCATCATTCTGATGAGCGGCTGTTGCTGCAATTTGTCCCAAAAGAACCGGACTTAGTCTTGCTTGTGCAAAAAGCATCGCTGCATCATGGATTTTTTTAGAACGAGTAAGCATGCATCCTATTCTTACCCCACACATTGAGTATCGTTTTGATTCGGAATCAATAATAATACAATTCTCGCTTAGTTCCGGGAATGAAAGCATAGATACCTGTTGCTTACCATCATATACATACTCTCTATATACTTCATCTGAAATAACAACAATATCATATTTTAAAGCAATCTCCGCGAGCTTTTGAAGTTCTTCACGTGTATAAAGATATCCAGTAGGATTACCGGGATTACATATAATAATGGCTCTTGTTTTTTCTGTGATTTTTTTCTCAAACTCCTCAATAGGTGGTAAAGCAAATCCGGTATCGATCGTTGATGGAACGGCCACTACATTTACATTAAAAGTACTGGTGAATCCATTGTAATTGGCATAATAAGGCTCGGGAATAATTACTTCATCTCCATCATCACACAAAGTAGAAATAGCAAAATTGAGAGCTTCCGATCCCCCGTTGGTAACAATGAAATTATCAGGAGTAAGATCTTTAAAATCTAATGAGTGATAATAATCTGTAAGAGCTTTTCTATATTCGAAATTTCCTTCAGAAAGAGCATATTCCAATACTTTTAAATCTATATTTTTTAATGCATTTAAAGCCGTTTCCGGAGTTTCAATATCGGGTTGTCCAATATTAAGATGATATACTTTAATTCCTTTTTGTTTTGCTTTTAGGGCAAAAGGAACTAGTTTTCTTACCGGCGACGGTGGCATATGCTGGGCTCTGTTTGAAATATTCGGCATTGTTTAAAAATTTGTATGGCAAAAATAACATTTAATTTTTCAAAAATAAAATAAAGACGATAAGTCAATTTTTACACTTATTTTTTTGCTGAAAAGACAAATATCGGGAATTATTATTTAAACTGTCCTTTGATTCCTTTTGGATATGTCTCTTATTTTGCAGAAATTTAATGTGTTACATAGTGAGTGAGTAGAGAAAGTGTTCTTTGTGGGTAATCGATATTATTGTCATATATGGGCTTGTGTATGGGTAGTTTTTATTATGAATACCCAATATTTTAACATTTATTATCTGAAAAAATGATTATTTTAGGAAACTAAAATTAAAATAAGATGCAAATTGCTGCGATATCTGTGGACGATTATATCTCAAAAATTCCTGAGGAGAGAAGGGATATATTTAGAAAACTTGTTAACACAATTAATGATAATTTACCCAAAGGTTTTAAAGAAAATATAAGTTACGGAATGATAGGTTGGGCAGTTCCATTAGAAACCTATCCTGCAGGATATCATTGTTCACCCAATACTCCGTTACCTTTTATGGCGCTAGCTTCTCAGAAAAACTTTATTGCCTTTTATCACATGGGAATGTATATGAAACCTCAATTGTTAGAATGGTTTGTTTCAGAATACCCGAAATATTCCACAAGAAAATTGGATATGGGAAAATCATGTGTCCGTTTTAAAAAAATAGATGATATTCCTTTGGAGTTAATTGCTGAGATCAGTAAAAAAATGAGTGTTGAAGATTGGATCAATTGTTATGAAGCAAATCTTAAGAAATAATTTTCTTTCAAAAATAGGGATATTATTTATTCTCTTGCAAATCGTTGTTCAATGCACGGGGCTAAAAAACAATTATTTAAAAAACGGAGATTTGCTTTTTGTTACTGCTAAAGAATCTGGTTTGTCGGGAGCGATTAATAAAGTTACGCAAAGACAAAGAAATATATCTTTTGATCATATAGGTATTTTGGAAATTGTAGATAATGATTTCTTTGTTTTACATGCATCTCCTATAGGAGGCTCCCAAAGACAATCTTTGAAAGAGTTTGTGAAAAATCAAAAAGGTGATAATCAAAAAATTATAGTGTATAGATTAAAAAAAGGATATGAAAAAATAATTCCTGAAGCGATTAAAAATGCAGAGTCTATGTTAGGAAAGCCTTATAATGATATTTATATCCTGAATGAAGACTCTTATTATTGTTCGGATTTTGTTGAAAGAGCTTTTAGAGATGCGCATATATTTAAGCTTGAGCCTATGACTTTTAAAGATCCGATGACAGGGCAGATCAATAGTTTTTGGGAGGGTTTTTATAAAAAGAAAAATATACCCATTCCCGAAGGAAAACTTGGATGTAATCCTAATGGTTTGGCAGGTTCAGATAAGCTTGAAATGATTATGAAATATAGGTGAGGTTGATGTTATAGTGGATTAATTATTTTTTTATCTACTTCATTTATTAAAATAGAAATAAAAAAATATTAGTCTATTAATTTTGTAGACTAATATTTTTTTTATTTTTGTCAAATAGAATTTAATATATCAAATTAAATGAAGAAAAAATACACGTAACCAAAAATGTTTAGCTATGATTACTCCTAATCCGAATTTGCAGATTTTACTGAATAAACTGAATCAGCCAAAAAGAGAATTAATAATAGAAATTGAACTGAATGGAAAAATGAAGTTCGAACAATTAATGAATACAATTTATCATCAATTTGGTATTTGCAATAGGGTGTTGTCAGTTAATGTGGAATATATAAATGGGAGAAGCTTTGGGTCGGTACAGTTGTATATTAGTGCCAATTCAGACGACTATCAAGAGCTGGAGCTTTATTTAACCAAAAATAAACTTTTGAGTACCACTGTGGAATACATTTGTAGGAAATACTCTTGAGAGAGATTCATATAGTTTTAATTATAAAAGGGATAGCTGATTTTTGGTTATCCTTTTTTAGATTGTATTGAAAAAAAAACTATTTTTAGATGTATTTAAATTTTAACACTATGATACCTTTAATTATTGTAATTGGTTTAGCGATATTATTTATTATGTACGGTGTGTCTGTATATAATCGTTTGGTAAAATTGAAAAATCTGGTACAAGAAGCATGGAGCAGTATTGATGTCATGCTTAAAAAACGCCATGATTTAATTCCTAATTTAGTAGAAACAGTAAAAGGATATGCAGTTCATGAAAGAGATACTTTAGATAGCGTAACCAGAGCCAGAGCCCAAGCTGTGGGAGCGAGCTCTGTAGAGTCTAAAGAAGTAGCTGAGAAAAACCTCAATCAGGCTATGATGAACTTATTTGCAGTAGCAGAACAATATCCTGATCTGAAAGCGAATACTAACTTTCAACAATTACAAAATGAGTTGACTTCTATAGAGAATGATATAGAGAAGTCCAGAAGATATTATAATGGAACAGTACGTGAGAATAATACATTAGTTGAATCTTTTCCAAGTAATGTGGTAGCCAATATGTATAAATTTGAAAAATCTCCATTTTTTGAATTGCAGAATATCGCAGAGCGAGAAGTTCCAACGGTGAAATTCTAGGGTTATGAAGAAGGTTTTGTTATTTTTCCATCTTCTTTTTTATGCAACAACTTTTGCACAAGAACAAGACAAAATAGAGGTCGAAAAGATTTTGTATTTTCATTCGGATCTTGTCATTGATAAAAACTCAGCAGTCACCGTTACGGAAAATATTAAAGTTCATTCTTTGGGTGAGTATATTAAAAGAGGAATTTATAGGGTATTGCCCTTATCAAGAAACTTAAATAATAGAACTCAGAAAGTAAAATATGAAATAATTTCTGTAAAGAAAAATGGAGTTGATGAGGAATATCATGAAAAAATTGAAGACGGTTTTTTGAAAATTTATGTAGGAAATAAAGATGTTATTTTAGATCCTGGAGATTACGACTATGAAATACAATACAAAACAGATCATCAAATAGGTTTTTTCGAAAAATATGATGAATTATATTGGAATGTAAATGGGACAGCTTGGGATTTTCCTATTGATTCTCTCTCAGCAAAGGTGATACTTCCCGAAGGCTCTAAAATAGTTCAGAACTCTTGCTATAAAGGAGCATATGGAAGCACTTCTCGAGATTGTACTTCAAAAATTTTATCTGATAACTCTATAGAATGGTCGGCTTATAATTTAGGGATTAATGAGGGTTTAAGTATTGCTGCAGGATTTCAGAAAGGAATTATGATACCACCTCCACCTCCTACTTTTCTTGAAATATATGGGATTCTAATAGGAGGATTTATTGTTTTATCAGCTTTGGTATTTTATTATTATTCTACCTGGAGAAAATATGGGGTTGATCCTGTAAAACCTATCGTGTATCCTCAGTTCAGTATTCCGGAAAATTTATCTCCCGCTTCTTTAGGATATATCAAAACCGAAAATTTTAAAAATAAATATATTACGGCATCGATTATTAGTTTGGCAGTAAAGGGATATATTAAAATTGTTGAAAGTGAGGAAACCGGTATTTTAGGTTTTTTTCATAAGAAGATTTTTACTTTAAAAAAGTTGAAACAACCAGGTGAATCTTTACCAAAAGAAGAACATAATTTAATGAATTCTTTATTCAAAGGGGGAAATGATATAGTGAGGTTTGATGGTAAGTATGACGAAAAAATAGAAACCGCTGTAAACAATTTCAAGGAAACACTAAAATTGCAGCATGATGAATTTTTAAATGAAGGTAATAATGGAAGCAAAATTGTATTTCCCTTTCTTCTTGTTACTGTCGTGTATATAATTGGATTATTTTTAAGTTACAGGATGTACCCTGAGGTTGAAAAACTAATTGTTGGCGGATTTTTATATATTGTTTTTTTAGTTGTCTTTATCGTGATTGCCCTTTTAGTCAAAAATTTATCCTGGAAATTTCTAATACCATTACCTTTCCTTTTGCTTTTTGGTATGGGTAATATGATCAATTTCGGTCACGATGCAGTGGTGAGCAATAATTTCAATATTTGTTATATTTTTATTGTAATTGGGTTTGTTTCTTTAATTATTTATCAATATTTGATAAAAAGGCCTTCAGAGGAAAAATTAAAAAAACAATCGTTGATTGAAGGGTTTAAAATGTATATGGGAGCTGCTGAAAATGAACAGTTGAAATTTCATAACCCTCCTCAAATGACAC
Organism: Chryseobacterium potabilaquae; assembly: GCF_902728265.1. Lineage (GTDB taxonomy): Bacteria > Bacteroidota > Bacteroidia > Flavobacteriales > Weeksellaceae > Chryseobacterium > Chryseobacterium potabilaquae. The sequence continues at coordinate 83,258 of NZ_CACVBR010000007.1, read as the reverse complement.
CTCAGATTTTTGAAGCTCTTTTGCCTTTTGCTATGGTTCTTGGTGTTGATGAAATTTGGGGAAAGAAATTTGATGAGATAGTAAAGAAAATGTCAACGGAATATAATAATACATGGTATCATGGGACGTCCATGAACTATTATTCTTTTACCAATACTTTGAATTCAAGTCTTACCAATTCTATTCAAACGGCTTCTACCCAGCCATCTAGTTCCGGAAGTGGATCTGGTGGTGGAGGATTCTCTGGAGGCGGCGGAGGCGGCGGCGGAGGCGGTGGTTGGTAATTCCGTTTTATGAAAAATAAAATAAAAGCGTTCAAAATTTTGAACGCTTTTTGAATATCATATATTGGAATTTAAATTCTTTGAATATCAGCTCCAAGAGCTTTCAATCTACCGTCAATATTTTCATATCCTCGGTCTATCTGTTCAATGTTATGAATTATTGATTTACCTTCAGCGGATAATGCTGCAATAAGTAGGGCATTTCCTGCTCTAATATCTGGAGAGGTTAATGTAGTCCCTCTTAATGGAGTTTCATGATTTAAACCAATAACAGTAGCTCGGTGTGGATCACATAAAATGATTTGAGCTCCCATGTCTATTAATTTATCTACAAAAAACAATCTTGATTCAAACATTTTTTGGTGAATCAATAAACTTCCTTTTGCCTGCGTCGCTACTACTAAAATAATGGATAATAAATCGGGAGTGAATCCTGGCCATGGAGCATCGGAAACGGTAAGAATTGATCCGTCAATAAATTTTTGTATTCTATAATGCTCTTGAGCTGGAATGTAAATGTCGTCATTGCTTTGTTCCAGCTGAATTCCTAATTTTCTAAAAGTATTAGGTATAACCCCTAATTGATTCCAATTTACATTTTTGATGGTCATTTCAGATTTTGTCATCGCCGCTAAGCCGATCCATGAACCAATCTCTACCATGTCAGGCAGCATTGTATGTTCTGTTCCGCGAAGATAATCTACTCCCTCAATAGTTAAAAGATTTGAACCAATACCAGAAATATTAGCACCCATTCTATTCAACATTTTACAAAGTTGCTGAAGATAGGGCTCACATGCTGCATTGTAAATCCTTGTTTTACCTTTTGCTAAAGCTGCTGCCATTACTATATTGGCCGTTCCGGTTACAGAAGCCTCTTCTAATAAAATAAATTTACCTCTTAATTCTTTGGCTTTTAATGAATAAAAACATTCCTCTTCATCATATTTGAACTCAGCACCTAGTTCTACCAGACCTTGGAAATGAGTATCCAGTCTTCTTCTTCCAATTTTATCTCCTCCTGGAGTTGGCATATATGCTTCACCATATTTTGCTAACATAGGGCCTAAAAGCATGATGGAACCTCTTAATTTTGCTCCATCTTTCTTAAATTCTTTTGATTTTATGTAGTCAAAATTAACTTCATCAGCTTTAAAAGTATAATCACCATGGCTATTTTTAGTGACTTTCACTCCAAAATCACCTAAAATTTCAATAAGTCTGTTTACATCATGAATATCAGGGATATTTTTAATTCTAACCTCTTCACTAGTTAATAAAACAGCGCATAAAATTTGTAGAGCTTCATTTTTTGCTCCTTGTGGAGTGATCTCACCATGTAGTTTTTTTCCTCCTCTTATTTGAAATGTCCCGCTCATTATTTTCTATTTTTATAATTATGCCGCTTCTTATTAGACTGGTTATTGTTTTTGTTATTATTCTTATTGTTATTATTGTTATTTCTGTTGTTGTTGCTGGTGTAATAAATTTTACTTTTTTCCAGGGTCTCAATTCCTGTAAGATCCAGTCTGTTTTCTGAAAGTTCTTTCAAGTGGCGAAAAATCACATCATCAGTAACATGTTCTTTATTATATACATTATATGATTTTTTCATATTATTAGCAATAACCTCAATCAAAGCCTCTTTCTCATCTCCGGTTTCCAGCTCGATCGCTTTTTCAATTAATTGAAGAATACTTTTCCCATAAAATTTGAAATCACCCTGTAGTTTCGGATACTCCATTCTTTTTGGTTTTTCCGATAATTGCTCTATAGTAGGAAATGGAAAAGGTGAATCTACATCCAAATCATAATTAGCCAGAATAAAAAGATGATCCCACAGTTTATGATTGTAGTTTTCTTCATCCCTAAGCTGAGGATTTCTCTGCCCCATAAAATCAATAATCGCCCTCGACATTTCATTCCTTTCCTCTTTGGAAGGGAGTTCTTTGCAACGTTCAACCAATTGCTGTATAATTCTGCCATACTCTGGCATATGAAGCTGAGTTTTTTGGGTGTTATATTCCATAATGTGCAAATATATGGAATAATAGAAAATTGTATCGAAAATATTAAAAGTTTATGATTTTTTAATGATGTTTTCATTTCCTTATACTTCAGATTATTCTAAAATATTAAATTATATCACTAATATGTGATATTTTTTATATTGAAATTGTATTTTTGTTGATCGACTACTAGCTATTGTTATTATATGAAGAATATATATACTATAACCACTTTTTTAATGTTTTGGGCTTTAAGCTCTTGTCAAGGGAATGATGATTGTATTCAGCCTCTTCCGGATAAATTAAAATCAGATAACACTATTAATACAGTTACTGATGTTACTTTTCATGATGGAAGATCTTTTGGTGACGGTAATATATTGGGCAATGAAAATTCTTTTGCTGCCTCTACAGAGGGAGTTTTAATGCAAGGTTTTTATTGGGATGTTCCTGCTGGTGGAAATTGGTGGAATATATTGAAGGGAAAATTGACAGATTGGTCTAAAGCAGGCATAGGAGCAGTCTGGCTACCGCCGGTTTCCAAAGCACAAAATGGTGCCCTTTCCATGGGATATGATCCAACTGATTATTATGATTTTGGAGACTACAATCAGAATGGGAATATAGAAACTCGTTTTGGTTCAAGAGTTGAATTGGAAGCTTTAATTACAAAAGCACATGCGGAAAAAATAAAAGTGTATGCTGATATAGTGATTAATCATAATAGTGGAGGGCAATTAGAAAAAAATCCTTTTACTGGAACGGATACTTGGACTAATTTTTCAGGAATTGCGTCTGGGAAGTTTCCTCGAAATTATAATGATTTTTATAAAAATAGCCACGGAACGAATGATGAAGGAGCTTTTGGAGGTTTTCCGGATTTATGCCATGCAAATCCTTATGTTCAAGATTGGCTTTGGGGAAGAGAAGATTCTGTGGGGAAATACTATAAAAATGTAATGAAATTTGATGGGTGGAGATTTGATTATGTGAAAGGTTTTGGACCTTGGGTAGTGAATGCATGGAATAAAAATGTAGGTGGATTTTCGGTAGGAGAGCTATGGGATTCCAATGTAGATACTTTAGAATGGTGGGCAAACAAGGCGAATAGCTCTGTTTTTGATTTTGCAGCGTTTTATAAAATGGATGAGGCTTTTGACAATGGAAATTTGAATGCGTTGAAGGATGATATGATGTGGAAAAGAAATCCTTTTAGAGCCGTTACTTTTGTCGCCAATCATGATACAGACATTATTAATAACAAAATGTTAGCGTATGCATATATCTTATCACATGAAGGCTATCCTACTATTTTTTATAGAGATTATGAAGAATGGCTCAATAAGGATAAGCTCAATAACCTGATTTGGATTCATAATAATAAAGCAACAGGAACAACGTCAATTCTTCATGTAGATCAGGATGAGTATATTGCAAGAAGAAATGGATATAATGGAAATCCGGGATTGATAATTTATATCAATAGTTCTTCAAATTGGCAAGAAAGGTGGGTCGATACTCATTGGGAAAATAAGCAGCTTAAAGATTTTACCGGTCATTCTTCATGGTATCCCACTACTGAAACAGATAAACGAGTAAAGATACAATGTCCCCCAAATAGTTATTCTATTTGGTCGATAAATCAATAAAAGCTAAATCTCAATAAATTTTTTTCTTTGATGGGGTGTAGGCAGATAACATTTCTGATTAGCGAGTTTCATTCTGTTTCTTGAGATGGTCTCGTAAATTTTATCATTTAAAAATCGAGGAAATATTTTGCCAATACCGGAAAGAAGTTGATAAGCACCACCCAATAAACTGGCAATCTGTAATACAGCGCGGGACTTTATCAGATAATATGTATTAGGTTTCCAAAGATACATAGTATTGAATTCCTTAGTATCTAACCCTCTTTCAGATAAGAATTTTTGTCCGAAAGAGGATTGAAGGGAGGCGAACATGAATTGATCTTTACTATCTCTTTCAAGAATCCATTGAACCCAAAAGTTACAGACTCCGCAATCCCCATCAAAAAAAACAATATGTTTATTCTCCCAATTTTCTAGCATAACTTAATTTTTAAAAAGCCCCAGCTCTTTCCGTATCCTCTTTTACCTTTTTAAAGTATTTTACTAATATTTGTCTTTGTTCTTCACTCAATTTAGCGTCTTGATGTCCGAGATAATAAGATTCTAAAGGCATATCTTTAGATTCTACTAACTCTACACATCCTTGTAATTTATCGGCTTGTACTTTAGGTTCATATACGGCAAAAGTAGAGAAGTTCAAATGTTTTCTTGCATCACTAATATGGGTTTTTACATACCAAGATGCAGGAGCAATATTAGCATACCATGGATATTTTGTTTCATTGGAATGGCAATCATAGCATGATGTATTAATGATTTTTGCTACTTCCGGAGGCGTTTTTTTTATTTTTAAAAAATCCATTCCTGGCGTAGGGGCAGGGTTGTTTTTATCAATAGGAAAAAACTGAATAATTACAAAAGCTACCAATATCACAACTAATATCTTTTTCATATGTATCATCTTTATGTTTATGACTGATAAAGGTATAAAATTTTTATTAACTACCAATTTTATGATTTAGGAAAATGTAAATGTTATGTTGAATGGTTCTAAATATGATTGTTTTTATTGGATTTTATTTAAATGAGTTTAAAATTTTATTAATTTAATTGCAGCATATATATATTATGTATTAAAAATGGGATAAGCGTTATAATTACCTACTAATTATAGTTTTTTACTATTATGAAAATTTTATTAATAGATTGTATTTATTGATAAAGGTTGGTAAGTTTGTGATAGAGAATATAAAATATCAGTCAACATAAAATTTTAAATTAACAATGGAAAAAGATTTGAACGATATCAGTAAGTGTCCATTTCATAATGGAACCATGAAAAAGCAAAGTGTAGCCGGAGGAGGTACACAAAATCAGGATTGGTGGCCTAACCAGCTAAGAGTAGATATTCTACGCCAACATTCATTACTTTCCAATCCTATGGATAAAGATTTTGACTATGCTGAAGCTTTTAAAAGTCTTGATCTGGAAGCCGTAAAAAAAGATCTTCATGCACTAATGACAGATTCACAAGATTGGTGGCCTGCTGATTTTGGACATTATGGTCCTTTGTTTGTTCGTATGGCATGGCATAGTGCGGGAACTTATCGTGTAGGAGATGGAAGAGGGGGTGCCGGAGCTGGACAACAACGTTTTGCTCCATTGAATAGTTGGCCGGATAATGTGAGTCTAGATAAAGCAAGAAGGCTATTATGGCCAATAAAACAAAAATATGGTCGTAACATTTCTTGGGCCGATCTTTTGATTCTTACTGGGAATGTGGCCTTGGAATCGATGGGCTTTAAGACATTTGGATTTGCCGGTGGACGTGAAGATGTGTGGGAGCCTGATATGGATGTATATTGGGGATCAGAAAAAACATGGCTGGGAGGTGACCTTCGTTATGCGCATGGCTCTGATGGAGTACCGGATAAGCATGGTGTACTTCCTAGTGATGATAATGCGGATGGAGATATCCATTCAAGAGATCTTGAAAAGCCTCTTGCAGCCGTACAAATGGGTCTCATCTATGTAAACCCTGAAGGGCCGGATGGAAATCCTGATCCCATTGCAGCGGCTAAAGATATTCGTGATACGTTTGGGCGTATGGCTATGAATGATGAAGAGACGGTGGCATTAATTGCCGGTGGTCATACATTTGGTAAAACGCATGGAGCAGGCCCTGCTGATCATGTAGGTAAAGAGCCGGAAGCGGCAGGGATTGAATTGCAAGGATTAGGATGGAGTAGTAACTATAAATCAGGAAAAGGACAAGATGCAATATCCAGTGGATTAGAGGTTACTTGGACAGAGACACCTACACAATGGAGTAACTATTTCTTTAAAAATTTATTTGAGAATGAATGGGAATTGACTAAAAGTCCCGCCGGAGCTCATCAATGGGTCGCAAAAAACGGAGCAGAAATTATTCCGGATGCATTTGATTCTTCTAAGAAACATAAGCCAACAATGTTAACAACGGATCTTTCCTTAAGACTTGATCCTGTTTATGAAAAAATATCAAGACATTTTTATGAAAACCCTGATGCTTTTGCCGATGCTTTTGCTAGAGCTTGGTTTAAATTGACTCATAGGGATATGGGACCAAAGGCAAGATATTTAGGCTCTGATGTTCCTAAAGAAGAATTAATTTGGCAAGACCCTATTCCTGAAGTTAACCACGAATTGGTGAATGATGCAGATATTGAATCCTTAAAAAGTAAAATAATAAGTTCAGGATTAAGTGTTTCGGAGTTGGTGTCAACAGCCTGGGCTTCAGCTTCTACATTTAGAGGAAGTGATAAAAGAGGTGGAGCAAACGGTGCTAGAATTCGTTTAGCACCTCAGAAGTATTGGGCAGTCAATAACCCGACTCAATTACAGAAAGTATTGAGTGTTTTAGAAAATATTCAAAAGGAATTTAATGGATCTCAGATAGGTGGCAAGAAAATTTCTTTAGCGGATTTAATTGTATTGGGAGGAAATGTAGCCATAGAAAAAGCGGCAAAAGATGGAGGGTATACTATTGTGGTACCATTTTCTTCGGGAAGAATGGATGCATCACAAGAACAGACTGATGTTGAGTCTATGGGGTATTTGGAGCCTGCTGCTGATGGATTCCGTAATTATCTAAAAAGAAAATATACCGTTTCTACGGAGTCGTTACTGATTGATAAAGCACAGCTATTAACTCTTACCGGTCCTGAATTAACCATATTGATAGGCGGTATGCGTGCTCTTGATACTAATTTTGATGGTTCTAAACACGGGATTTTCACGAATAGACCAGGAGTTCTTACTAATGATTTCTTTATTAATCTTTTGGATATGGGAACTCAGTGGAAGTCAATATCAAATGATAATGAGCTATATGAAGGAACTGATCGTGTAACAGGTGAAAAAAGATGGACCGCTACTCGTGCTGATCTTGTTTTTGGTTCCAATTCTGAATTAAGAGCCATTGCAGAGGTATATGCAAGTGCGGATGCACAAGGAAAATTTGTGAAGGATTTTATTGCTGTATGGACTAAAATAATGAATTTAGATAGATTTGATTTAAAATAATTTTTTAGTATATTTTTAATTTTAGAATATAAAAGGTGGTTGTAATGAACTACCTTTTTTATATTTAAGAGATATTATGATACCTGTTCTGCGCAAAATACCTCTATTTTTATTTTTTTCTATCTTTGCTGCATTAAAATTATGAAAATACAAAAAGCACATACGAGTATAACTCTATCCTATTGTCCAGCAATAAAGGATTCGTCTAGATATGGACGTATGATATCTGATGAGGTACGATGTGCTTGTTTTAAAATTTCTTATTATAAATAAGTAAAGAATTAGACAAGATATACACAAAAACGCCTCGAGTAACGAGGCGTTTTTTGTGTTTTTTAGATAGAAATTATTTAGAATGAAAAAAAATAACTAGAAAATTGAATTTTTTTAATTAATAATGAATAACTAATAGAATAAATAAGAGTGATAAATAAACCGATGAGAGACAGTCATTTAGGTAGATTGAGTATCTGTAAAATATTACGGACAGGAAATTCTTATTTTTAATTTTGAATTTAACTTATTGGTTTTCAAATTATTATATGTTATTTTAGTTTGTGGATTTGAAAAAAACATCTTTACTTTGCAGTCAGAAATTAAAAACAATATGTTCTTCTCAACCATAGAAGAGCTTTTTAAAGCAAGAATAATTAACATGAAACAATTACATAAAATATTTAATCATTGTTTACTGGTACAGACAAGCCAACCGAGAGGATGTGCATGTATTCTTGATATTGAATTTTTAGATAAAAGGTGTTTGCGTATGACCAATCTCTAACGGGATTAATTCATATATACAATATTATACAGCACCTTTCCCAAGAGGTGCTTTTTTTATGGTTTCTTTAGCTTATTGGGTAAAGCTTTGTTTTGTGGTACCAAAGAATAAGGTTTGATTCCGGGAAAAACCCAACATTATAAATTACATTAAAAAGGTCTATTGAGGTAATGGCTAACCTACCCAACTGTCTCTTGGGAACTGCAAGTTCGATTCTTGCATAGACCGCAAAGGTTTACGAAACTCCGATTATTATTCGAGGTAGAATTTATACGTGAACTTATGAAACTGGAAAGATAACGGTGGTTGTTTACCCACTTTGGAAGTGGGAGGTCGCAAGTTCGAATCTTGCTTTCCAAACAAAAATTAAGCAGTAATAATTTTTAAAGAGATAAAGAAAAAGTGAATCAAGAGCAGAAGATCTTTATACTAAAACACAAAAAAGAGATGAACTTTTTCTTTACTCCAAAAACAAAATGAAAGATGCAGAAGATGGGGGATTGTATTATATATCTGATGGTTCGCCGAAGTGGAAGAGTCGGGATGGTCTGCAAAACCATTGTGAAAACTGAGTGGGTTTGAATCCCATAACCATCTCAAATAACTCAAAATAAAATGAGGTGAAGAGAAGAATAAAAGTTTGTCAAGCGCAGAAGTTCTTATATCAAACAAAAAAGGCAAATTTTTATTTTCTCGAAAATTTAGTAAAGAAAACTAGGGTAAAAAACAAATTTTAAAATGTAGAAAAATGAAAACGTATCAACAAGTATGGCAAAATATGAATGGAAAAATTTTCCAAAACTCTCTCCTCCAGTTGGTAGAAGAAGCCATCATTCGCGAACAGGCAAATGGTCATCGGCTGAAAGTTTGTGTGGGTTCAGATTCACATGTGTATGGTAATATGATTCATTATGCTACAGCAGTTGTATTTATTCGTGAGGGAAAAGGTGCGTTTACATTTATTAGAAAAGAGAAAGAATTGCAAACTATTAGTATTAAAGAACGAATGTTAAATGAAGTCAATAAATCCGTTGAAATAGCGTATACTATTTGTTCAATTTTAGATACTTATGGTGTAGAGATGGAGGTGCATGCAGATATTAATACTGATCCTAATTTTAAATCCAATGTAGCAATGAAAGATGCCATGGGTTATATTTTAGGAATGGGTTATGTATTTAAGGCAAAACCTTTTGCATTTGCAAGTTCCAATTGTGCGGATATGATGGTTTAATGATTTAATATAAAGCATCGCATATGAAAAAAGAATTATTGTTTTTAGATGATATAAGATATCCCATTGAAGTTTATAAATATACTCGTAATGATCTCTTCCTTAGTCCAGATTAGTGTATTGTTCGAAGCTATGATCAGTTTGTTGATCGAATATTGGAAAAAGGGATTCCTGAAATGATTTCTTTTGATCATGATCTTGGAGATATGAATTATCGCGTAAGAAATAGCTTTAGTGAGAAAACAGGATATGACTGTGCAAAATGGTTAATAGAATATAGTTTAGATTATGAATTAATGCTCCCTGATTTTTATTGTCATTCAATGAATCCTATTGGAAAGGAGAATATTATAACTCTTTTGACAAATTTTAGAAATCATTGAAAGGAGTGAATTTGGAATCCTGCTATCTCAAAAAATGAAAAGTAAAAATATCTACGCAAATATACTGCGTAGTATGTACCTAATTTTGTCATCATAAAATAAGAGAATGCTAAAATTTTAGAAAAAAGATTTTAGAAAAAATATTAGGTAGGTCATGTTGAGTGTTTCTATATATCACCATTGCAGAAAAATTTGTTGAGAAACATGATTTTATTCTGTTCAGCCTGATCTGAAGGTTTCGGAGTTTTCCACAAAATTTCACCATGCTATGGGTCGAAGGTTCGAATCCTTCTATTTCCTCATGGGAAATATAACTCAGTTAGGTTAGAGTAATAGTTTTTTAAAGTGTGGGTTCGAATCCCACTGCCAATTATTTGGTAAGGCGGAATGGTTGACGCACTACACTATGGATGTAGCTTTTTAATAGGTATATAATCTATTTTAGGAGAGTTTGAATATTCTCAATAAAAATATTCTCAATGGAAAGTTTGATTTTTTCGGCTATTGAAAAAGCCAGTAAAAAAAGACTTTTTAGAAAATAATACTTTTTGGGTAAACATATCGTGGTTGGATATGTCTTTTCATGGAAACTTTTTTATAGAAAATAATAAAATATTTGTATATAAAGAGCTAACCCTGATCGAAATAATGTTTAACACGAATGTTTTAAAATGAGTTGAGTTTTTTAATGTTTTAATTCCGCTGTTTTTAAGAATGTAAATATCAGCTTTCCTCTTTTATTTAAATGTATTATCAAATAAAAATAAATAATGATGTTAAAAAATATACAAATTAGAATATATCAAGTGGGTTTAGTTTTTAAAAATGGAAACTTGATTCGTGTTTTGAAAGAAGGAAATTATTGGATTTTCGGAAATAAATCCGTAGAGGTTTATGATATGAAGGATCAATTTAAAGAAGGAGAAAATCTTACGCTTCTGCTAAAAAATGAGCATCTGAATACCATGCTTGAAGTGGTTGAAGTAAAAGATGGTGAGATGGTGTTGGTTTTTGAAAATGAAATTTTCAAAGAGGTGTTACATGTAGGCCAATATGCTTTTTGGAAAGGAATGGTAAATAGGAAATATCAAAAAATTGATTTGATGAAAACTGAATTTATAAGTGAAGTATCCAGAACCGTTTTAGAGAGTATAAAATTGAAAAATTTCATAAGAAAGTTTGTGGTGACGAGTGAGTATAATGGACTTTTACTAATGGATGGGGAATTGGTGAAAATTCTAAAAGCGGGCACTTATTATTTTTGGAATAATGAAGTCTCTATGGAGGTGAAATATGTTGACATGCGTATACAACAAATGGAGATTGCAGGTCAGGAGCTTTTAACGAAAGACAAAGCTATGCTTCGTATTAATTTTTATGTGCGTTTTCAAGTTGAAAATGTCGAAAAAGCATTATTGGAAAATAAGGAATATGAGAAGCAATTATACATCATCATGCAGCTGGCTTTACGTGAATTTGTAGGTGCTTTAACTCTTGATGAATTGTTGTTAAAAAAAGATACGGTAGGAGAGGGTATTTTGGAAAATTTAGGTAATAAAACTCAAGATCTTGGATTGAAGGTGTTTGATGCTGGAATTAGGGATGTTATTTTGACCGGAGAAATGAAGGAAATTATGAACCAGGTTTTAATTGCTGAGAAAAAAGCACAGGCCAATAGCATTATGCGTCGGGAAGAGACCGCTTCTACTAGAAGTTTATTAAATACGGCAAAATTGATGGAAGAAAATGAAGTTCTATGGAAGTTGAAAGAAATGGAATATATGGAAAAAATTGCAGAAAAAATTGGAGATATTACCGTTTCCGGAAATACCAATATTGTATCTCAGTTAAAAGAAATTTTTGCAAAATAGAAAAATGATTGTAATATAAGATAAGTCCGTTTTCATAAAGTGTAAAACGGGTTTTTTGTTTTTCCTCCTCTCCCTAAACGTTTCAGTATAGCGCTTAGAAGCGTATTTTGTATATTTTGATTAAATAAAATCGTTAAATAATTATAAATATATTATAATTTAAACTTAATTTTGATTTATGATGTATTATTTAATTGTTTTTGATGTTATTTTTTGTATTTTTAATGGGTTTTGTGAGAATTCGAGTTTTTGAAATTGTTTGTGTGGTCAATTTATCACCTATCACTTATTTCAAAATTCTTTCTCCGGGCAGTAAAAAACTAAATAACAAATTAAGAAAACAATGAAAGAAAGGTTTAAGAAGATTCTCAATGACGAACAAATTAACGAAATAATTCCTTTTTTAAAGCAACTTAATTCTGAAGAAAGAAAAGCTTTAGTTCCTCTAATAAAAAAACAAAATAAAGATGCCCAAAAACTAAAAATGACAAAAAAGTCATATAGTACGACGGGGTCTTTACATCAACATGCTATTATTGATATTGCATCCTTTGTTTGTATGGATCAAAAAGAATTTAAACAAAATTACGGGAGTTTTTCGGGAAAAATAGAATATATAGATGAAATATTAGAATGGAAGTGTCCGGAATGGTTCTCGGACTATATAAATAGTTCTATATATGCTGAATCCACATGGTTTGGTTATAGCGATATTTTAAAATGGACAAAGAATAATTACTTGAAGCCTACTCCACAACTATGGGGGCATCAATTGACTCATAGTCCTTCTGATTTGAAAAAGTATGTTGAGGCTTTAAATACACACTTTTGGTATTTTTGTGAATTTCCGTCGAAATCTCTGCCTTATTATAAAGAATGGTTTCCTCTCATTAAAAAATTAATCAAAGAAAAAAAAATACATAGAAAAAGCTTCCTTAGAGAATGTTTGTTGAGTTCTAATCGTAACTTTAATAAAATTGTTACATCGTGGTTTATGAATGCTTTTACAGCATTGAAGCCATCTCCGGAAGAGTTAATTGAACTTCAGGATGAGCTATTAGCCGGTCTGGGGTCTGCGCAATCTAAAGCGGTAAACACAATTTTAGCTCATTTGAGAAACATTATTTTACATGAAAAATTTAAAATTAGTAATTTTTTAGAATTCCTCCCAAGATTATTAGGTTCGCAAGTTAAAACAATTGTTAAAGCTAGTTTACTATTAATAGAGAGTTATTTACAGGAGAAAGAAATTAATGTTGAAAGTTTAAGCCGGGTTTTATGTGCTGCTTTTGTGAATAAAGAAGAAAGTATTCAAATCAAGGTAGCTAAAATTATTCAAAATAATATTCCAATAACTGACCTATCAAAAAATATAATTTCCGGGTATTCAGATCAAATGTTGACCATTACTCAATTAGAATTAGAAGAATATGTAAGGAAAGAAAAGGGGGTGGTCGATAATATTGTTGTAAAGAATTGGAAGTTGATTAGTGAAGAAACAAAAATTCGTGATTTAAAAGATTTTGAAGATTTTATGCATTTTCTTTCAGAAGCTATTGAGCATACCGATACTTATTTGTATGATCTCGCGTTAGTGGGTTTCATTCAGTTCTCAGATAATGTAAAATCAGATTCTGTAAAGCTCATGATACCAGTATTTCAAAAAGCATGTAAAATTATTTCAAAATGGGAGGTTTCACCTTTTTCTGTTATTATATGTAATTTGACGATAAACTATGGATTGATACTCTTGGAAAAATTTCCCGCTGAATTAAAAATTATTGAAAAAGAGTATGAAAAGGTTTTAAAAGAGGATATTGATAGAGCGAAATATGGTAGTTATCATCCGAAACTTGTTGCTGTTAAAGATATAACTTTTGAAAATTTTACGATGAAGGCCTATCAGGGGATTGCGACCATGGTCTTTGATAAGGTAAAATCAGGAAATAAAGATCCTTTGCTCTCAACAATTACTCACGAGCCTTGTTGGATTGATCCTCTTATATTGGTTGAAAGGTTAGAAAAGTATCAAAATAAAAATGTAGAACCTTATGATTTAGATTTTCAACTGGCGTTACAGCGTTGTGCTTTGGATGATGTAGAAGAGGCATTGAAATTGGCACAAACAAAACTAAAGGGCGAGTATAAAGAAATATTGTTTTTCTTGTTTAATAAAAATAGAGATCCCAATGGAGAATGGATGCATCCTTCTTGGTGGTTAACAGCATCCTTAACACGCTCTCCAAAGATTACAAAAACTTTTGATCAGCTTGTGGAATATAAAGATATTTTGCAGGAATTTTTGACCGGTGATTATAGTTGGAGAATAATTGAAAGTAAAAAAGATGCTTACTATCCCGTTGAGTTAGTCATTGATATTCCCTTTTATCGTTTCAGTTATCGGAAAAATCCATTGTTTTTAGAGTATTTAATATCGGAGCAGGAATTATTTTCGGAATTTCATGTATTTGCGTGGAGTTTTCCTAATCATTTATCTTTCATATTAGCAAAAATTATTAAAGGTTGCTTATTTCATTCAGGGATGAGAAAAGTATTTGAGAAAGAGCTAATTGTGCAAATGAGTCGTCTTTTTGCTCAAATTAAAAGGCCTTTAGATAATATGGGGTATTTATTCTTGGGAATTATTTTGCTTGATCAAGATAAAAGTGTCCGGAATATAGCTTCCGAAATTTGGCTAGAGCATGTTTCTCTTGGTCAAATTGATAATACAAAATTAGGAGAAATTATGGGGTCCTCCGAGAAATTTGAGTTTACGCCACTTAGATATTTTGTAGATGTGATTCATAACCGTATGATCAACATCAGTGACAATCATAACTTTGCATTGGAAAAATTGATAGCATGTTTGCTATTACAAATAGAAAGTCCTATTACGAATCTTAATAAGCTGTTGGAAATTTACCATGAGATTTTGATTCTTAATCAATCCCAAATGGATATACAAATTAAAGAAAAGCTTAAAGTATTGAAAAAACATTCAAGTCTTAAAAAAATATGTAATGTTTTACTAAGGTAAATTATTATAAGTAGGTATAAATGGGCTCTTTTTCATTCAAAAGGAAGACTCATCTATAATTTTGTTTTTAATTTTTGTTTTCATGGATTTCTTCAAGAAAATTTTTTCTCCATTTTGCGATGGTTGTTCTGCTTATTTTGTATTTTCTGGACATATATTGTGTGGAAAAATTATGCTTTTTTTGATAGTTCAATAGCTTTATAATTGTTTTTTTATCATATATTTTTAGTTTTTGATTATCTCGTAAAGTATCTTTTGATTGCTTGAATATAAGATGGTTAATTTTCAATACATCATCTGTTGTATTGAGCTTTTTTAAGAGATTTTTGATTTTTGGATCATTGAGTTTTTCAGGATATTCTTTTTCGATAATATCCTTGTAGATCTTATGATAATTAGGACGCATTATTTTTTGTTTTTATTTATTGGTTGGGTTTTTTGCAGCCATCTATGAATAGTACTTTTAGGAATGGAGTATTCATTTACAATATCAGGAACACTCATTTCTTGATCACGAATCCTTTTAATAATGAAATCCTTGATCTCCTGCGTATAAATATTTTTCCTAAAAAAGGGTATTTTTTGAGTTTTCTCATTGTTGTTTTTATGGACTGCGGAAGGAGGAGAGTATAGAATGAGATGAGAGCTGTAAATTCTGAAAAAATCATATTCTAATAGTTTAGACCAACGTAATAGGGTTTCTACTTCAATTGATTTACTATTATAATTACTTTCGATAAATTGTGGATCTTTGTCAAAGAAATTACAGATTCTATCCATTGTAATTCCCATTTCCTCTACTCTTTCTTTTATAAATTGCCCGATATGTATTTCTTTGTATAGCATTCGTTATTCTATTTATTTGTTATTATCTATGATGGAGCAGTCATAAAATTGAATTCGTGTAGCCACCAAAAATAGGGTTGTACTTATTATTCACAATAATTATGTGAATATTAAAAACTAACTTTAATATTTATTAGTGTACTTCAAAGATTGTTAAAGATGTACCTGCATTTTTAAATATTTATCCATTTTTTGTTCTGTTCCTATTCTTTTTCATTTGCCAGGCCATGATAAATATTTACCCTTTGGACTTTCAGTAAGAGTGTTTTTAGGGAGGATAGTTGATCTTAAATAGAAAATCGTTTTCAAATTTTAGTGAAAGATTGAGAGTCATGAATAAGTCAACTTACCTCATTTTTTTCAAATTTAGAAAAAAAGAAAATTAATACAAAGTTTTATGTTTAAATATTTTTTTAAATATTGTTTTATTTAGTAAAATATTTATATAATTGTTGATTTTGGTATGCCGTGCTGCCTATAATCTATGTATCATTTAAATTAAAGATGGTATTATATTAAAATTGTACGAGACATATGAACTGCTTACCTTTGTTGTTCTATGAAAAATTCTATTGGTTTATTTAAATTTCCGCAAAAAGTGAATTATAAAAATGAGCTACTGGCTGGGTTTACTGTCGCTATGACTATGATCCCGGAGTCGCTTTCTTTTGCGATTTTAGCTGGTCTTTCTCCACTAATAGGTTTATATGCTGCTTTTTTGATGGGGTTAGTAACTGCTATTTTAGGAGGACGTCCTGGGATGGTTTCTGGAGGAGCTGGAGCTACGATTGTGGTATTGATTGCTTTAGTACAAACTCATGGTGTAGAATATCTTTTTGCAACGATCATTTTAGCGGGTATTTTTCAGATAGGAGTCGGAGTGCTGAGATGGGGTAAATTTATTCGGTTGATTCCTCAACCTGTAATGTATGGCTTTTTAAATGGATTAGCTGTTATTATTTTTATGGCACAAATTGAACAGTTTAAAATAATAAATACGGATGGGAGTATGAATTGGCTACAAGGGACTGCATTATACACTATGATAGAATTGGTTATTATTACGATATCAATTGTTTATTTTTTTCCGAAAATCACTAAAACTATTCCGGCTTCTTTAGTCGCTATTTTTGTAGTTTTTGCAATTGTTGTTGGTTTTCAGATTAATACTAAAACGGTTGCTGATATTGCACATATTAGTGGAAATCTTCCTCGTTTTCATATTCCCAAACTGCCTTTTTCGTGGGAGACATTACAAATTATTTTTCCCTATGCTTTAATTATGTCAGGAGTTGGACTCATTGAATCCCTTCTCACGCTATCTATGGTAGATGAGATTACAAATTCTAAAGGAAATGCTAATAAGGAATCTGTGGCTCAAGGAGTGGCTAATATAGCGAATGGTTTTTTTGGGGGAATGGGAGGATGTGCAATGGTAGCACAAACATTAGTTAATATTAATGCCGGATCTAGAGCTAGATTATCAGGTATTATTGCAGCAATTACCATTCTAGTGATCATTCTTGTGGGAGCTCCCTTCATTGAAAGAATTCCTATGGCAGCTTTGGTAGGTGTCATGATGATGGTTTCGATAGGGACGTTTCAGTGGGTATCTATACGAATTATTAATAAAATGCCTAAGTCTGATATTTTTGTAGGAATTATTGTAGCCTTGATTACCATTTTTTTGCATAATCTGGCATTAGCTGTGTTGATAGGAGTTATTATTTCTGCATTGATCTTTGCGTGGGATAATGCAAAAAGAATTAGGGCTAAGAAATATGTGGATGAAAATGGGATAAAACATTACGATATATTGGGGCCTTTATTTTTTTGTTCAGTAACGTCCTTCCTTGAAAAATTTGATCCTATTAATGATCCCAAAGAAGTGATTGTTAATTTTAGCGAAAGTAGAGTGGTAGATATGAGTGCGATAGATGCTTTAGATAAACTTTCTAAACGATATAATCAACAAAATAAAACATTGCATTTACGCTATCTAAGTGATGATTGCCGAAAAATGCTGAAAAATGCGGAGGCTCTCATTGAGGTAAATATTCAGGAGGATCCTACCTATAGAGTAATGAATGGTGATTAACTCTTTTTATTTTTAGCATAATAAATTGATTGTAATATTTCACTAAACTGTGTTTTTTTAAGCCTTATCATGTAACTTTGAAAAATAATTTACAAGATAATGTACAATAAAAAATATCAAACAAAACGGACACAGATTACGAGAATATTTATTTTAAATATATTTCTTTTATGGAGTTCCTATGTTCAGGGACAAATGAATTATAAAATTCTATTTGGGAAATTTGAAGTAACGGCATTACTCGATGGTACTATAAGTCTTGATGTTGAAAATATACTCTATAACCAGGAAAAGGGAGAGGCAACAAAGCTCTTACAACAATCTTTTATTAAAAATCCTGTGGAGATTAGTATCAATGCTTACTTAATTAAAACAGGTTCTAAGATTATTTTAATAGATACGGGAGCAGGGGAATTATTTGGAGGAAAGCTTAGTGGAAAAATAGTGGAAAGTTTAAAGTCTACGGGATACACACCTTCTCAAATTACAGATATTTTGCTAACTCACATCCATGGCGATCATTCCGGAGGTCTCACGGTACAAGGAAAGAGAATTTTTGAAAACGCTACTATACATGTTAATAAATCAGAATTAGAGTATTGGATGAGTGAAAAGAATAAGCAAAATGCAGATGTCCATGCAGTAAGTAATAATCCTAAAACATTTCAAAATGCAATCAATATTCTTTCACCTTATATTAAAGCCGAAAAAATAAAAACGTTCGATTCTGATATGGAAATCTTACCAGGTATTAATACAATTTTAATTGCAGGTCATACACCTGGACATACGGCTTATTTTTTAGAAAATGGAAAGGAAAAAATGATGTTTTGGGGTGATCTGGTTCATGTAGGAAGTGTACAATTTATGGATCCGTTGATGGAGGATCATTTTGACGTCAGTCTAGATAAAGGTAAAAAGAAACGTTTTGAGTTTTATGAAAAAGCGGCTCAAGAGAAATATTTGATTGCGGCAAATCATATTTCTTTCCCTGGATTTGGCCATTTGAGGTTTGAATGTGAACAATATATTTGGATTCCTATTCCTTATAGCATTGAGGGAAGGGTAGAATAAAGGGGCTTAAATTATACTTTATCAATATCAATCAAGGACTGTAATATTATTTTACAGTCCTTGATTTTTAGGTTTTAATATATTGAATTATAGAAGAGATGCGATCCAAAGAATAGTAAATAATAGAGAGTTTTTTAATGAATTTTATTTAAACAAAATTTTAAATTTTATGATTTTTTATTTTTAAATCACAGTAAATCATAAAAATATCTTAAAACATAAAACCAAACTCATGCATTAATTTTAAAAATTTTATCTTTGGGAATAATTGAATTATTCAATGCATATAATGATGACTGAAATTACCATCTTTTTCAAGAAGGAGCTAAATAAAATTTTTAAAGGGTAATATTTTGAAAACAGATATCGACATTCACAACCACGCTCATTTTTCTTTTGATTTGTGGCTTACTTTAATCAAATCTCATCCTGAATTTAAAGCAAAAAGAGTTGAGCTATTTTCTTCATTTTTCAAAATAAGAAAGTCAATAGATGAGGTCGCGAGAATGGTGAAATATTATGATGATCTATGCAATAATATGAATGAGTTGACAGGAGGAAATATAGATACTTTTGAAATGTATTTACTTATTTTGGCTTCTTTGCAAGTAGATATAAAAGAGGTGAATAAGGAGGCTTTAAAGGATTTTTACATCCGGAGTGAAGAATTGTTTTTAGAATATAAACCCATCATTATATTTAAAAATTTACATGACTTTTTTAAGGAAATAAAAGATCAAGGAAAAACGATTAATATTCTCAGTAATACAGGATTTATCAAAGGAAAAACAATGAGAAAGTTTTTGATGGAAGAGAACTTGGATCAGTATATTGATTTTCATATTTATTCTGATGAAACTCACTGTTCGAAACCCAATCCACTTATTTTTCAGGAAGTAAATAAAAAAATTAACCATAAAAAACTAGAAAAGGATCAAATTTTGCATGTAGGAGATAATCCAATTGCGGATTATAAGGGTGCTAAAGATTTTGGTTTTAATGCTCACTTAATTAAACACTAAATTGGTATGAACAAAAGGTATAGTTTACATCACATTCATTCAGAGGATGAACTCTCATTTTCACCTTCAGAATACAGCTATTTTAAATATGGCGCTACCTCCTATGCAGAAAAGTTTGCAAAAGAATTATTTGAGGGATTTATTGCTGAAAATAATCAACTTTTAGATCTCAATAAAGAAATTGTGGTTTTGCCAAGTCCGTATATGGCCATTCCAACAGCTTCGAATTTTTTGTGTTTTTACTTTAAAAAGTATTTGGATTTCTATTTATTCCAAAAAGGAAAAAAATCTAGCGTTTTATCAAAAATCAATCGAAACCATACCTACATAACAGATTATGGTAATTTGAACTTTGAAGAACGTAAAAGTTTGATTTCTAATGATACTTATTATATCGATAAAGATTTTTTAAGAGGTAAACTCTGTATTTTTATTGATGATATAAAAATTACAGGTAGCCATGAATATACGGTGAATAAAATTTTGGAGCAATATCAGGTAGATGCTGATTTTATTTTTCTATACTATGCTGAGCTGATCAACTTCAATCTTGACCCTACCATTGAAAATTTTTTCAATTATTATGCCGTTAAAAATCATGAAGATATTATTGAAGTAATGTCGAAATCTGATTTTCAATTTAATACAAGAATTGTGAAATATATTTTAGGCCTAGAATCAAGTAAATTTGAGTATCTTTCGTCTAAAGTAAAACGAGATCAGATGGATGATTTGCTAGAATTAGCAATCAGTAACAACTATCATTTAATAAAAGAATACGAAAATAATATAAATATATTAACACAAACCGAATTATACTATGGCTATTAACTTACAAAAAGGACAGAGAGAAAATATAAATGCTCCTAAATTCACAGTTGGTTTAGGTTGGGATACTAATAGTACTTCCACGGGAACAGCTTTTGATTTGGATGCTTCTTTATTTTTATTAGCGGATAATAAAAAGTTAATTTCAGATAATCATTTTATATTTTATAATAATCTTGAGTCTCCGGATAAGGCGGTAATTCACTCCGGGGATAATCTTACCGGAGATGGAGATGGAGATGATGAGCAAATTAAGATTGATCTGACAAAAATAGATGCGGCAGTTAAGGAAATTATAGTGGTAGTCACTATTCATGAAGCGGAAGCTAGGAAGCAAAACTTTGGGCAAGTAAGAAATTCGTTTATTAGAATTTTCAATACAGATACTAATGAAGAGCTTTTAAAATATGAGTTGGATGAAGATTTCTCTATTGAAACTGCTGTAGAGTTTGGAAGAATCTATAATAGAAATGAGGAATGGAAATTTGAAGCAGTAGGTTCTGGGCAAAGAGAAGGATTAGAAAAATTTGTATCAATTTATCAATAATTAGTATGGATACGCAACCAACACCTAATGCAACACCTGCTCTAGTGGATAGAGATGGGAATGTCAATCTTACCCAACTTCAGGTAGAAGAACGCCAGAAATATGAGATGATGGCGAACGCGATTGATGAAACAAATCCTGGATCTATTGTTAATTTTGGAGCTGACCTTCAAAAAACATTAGCGAATCAAAGTGATAGTTTTTTAGGAAATGTAAGAAGATCAAATTCGGGAGAAGTAGGAGAGCTGATCAATAACTTGTTAATTGAGCTCAATTATGTGGATGTAGACGAGTTGAATAACAGTAACAAAGTAAAAGGGTTTTTGAGCCGATTACCATTTATGAAAAAGGTGATGACGCAAGTAGAAAATCTTTTCGCAAAATATGATAAGATTATCAATAACATCGATCAGATTTCTCATAAAGTCAATGCCGGAATTATTACTTCATCTAAGGATAATGCTGTTTTACAAACTATTTTTGATAGCAATGTGAACTCTATTAAACAAATTGAAGATTTAGTAGTAGCCGGAAATCTAAGAATGGAAAGAGCAGGCCAAGAGCTGGCGGAAATGGAAGCGAATGTGCAAAATTATGCAGACTATCAAATAGCCGATAAAAGAGATTTTATTGCAAGGTTAGATAGGAGAATGGCAGATCTTAAGGTCGTTCGTTTGATTATGATGCAATCTTTACCACAAATCCGATTGGTTCAGAATAATAACGTATCTATTGCAGAAAAAGCGCAGACCATTCTTACGACTACATTACCCGTATGGAAAAATCAGCTTTCATTGGCTGTAGCAATGCACAGACAGCAACAAAATATTGAAATTCAACAAAAAGTATCTTCTACAACAGAAGAGATTCTAAGAAAGAATGCTGAACGTCTTGGGCAAAATTCGAGAAATGTAGCTAAAGCTAATGAGCAGACTATAGTTTCTGCAGAAACATTGAGAGAAACAACAAGTATGTTGATCAACACATTGAATGAAGTAAAGCAGATCCAAAAACAAGGAGCAGAAAACAGAAGAAAACTGGATCAGGATTTACAGTCATTGGAGCATGAATTAAAAGCCAACATTAGAGGGTAATAAAACAATATAAAGGTGGATGATGAAGCTGTAAATATAATGTCTCAAAGTAAAAGAAGATTAACAAAGCTTAAACTTCTTTCGAATTTTTTTGAAAATGTTGATATTATATCAATTTTCATTAAAACGGATATTATACACAAGCTATTTGAAGAAAATAAGACATTAGATTGTCATAAGCTTGAGCTTTTTCATCTTCAATATACAGATAGTCTGATAGAACTGCTAAATAAAATCAAAAAGAAAAAAGAAAACGATTTATTAGCTGTTATCAATGAGATTAATATCAACAATCAGTATATATCAGCTTTTGAAGAAAAGAAAGTTGAGAGCTTTGAAACCGATAGAAAATTATACAGTGGTATTTTTTCTGAACATCTTAAAAGTATATATAAAGATCTTACAGAAGATAAGTCCGATGTAAATTGGAATGATGTACTTTATTTTCAGAAGAAGTATGCTATGGAATTTTATAGAGCCGATAGTCATGAGGATATACTGAAAGGAGGTGCAGTTCCTTCTTATGAATATCAGGATTATCAGATCGAAAGGAAATTATTAGGTAAACTCAATATACAAAATTTTAAGGTTCGTTTTGTATGTGGGTATCGTCTCGAAAGGGATGAATATGAGCTTTTTAAGATTTTTCAAACCCATGAGTATTTTATTTTTGATATTGAAGGGAGAAGAATGTATCTGATGGATAATGAATTGCTATTACAATTGGATATTTCTGAAAATGAATCTAATCAGCTCTCAATTATTAATCAATTGAATAGACGAAATGAGGAACTCGAAGAATCTATCCATGAAAAAAAGAGAACTCTACCTGATGGTGTCGGATCTGTTTTAAAGGATTACCTCCATAATTTAGAAAGTATGGATATAATGAGCACTATATTTGATGTAAATGAAGAAACGAATATACTTCGTGCGATGTTGAATTTAAACTTAAATAATTAAATAAAACCGAAATAATAAAATTATATTTTCGCATTTTATCTAAAAAATAAACAAATAAACATTAAAAAATGGCTATTAACTTACAAAAAGGTCAAAGAATTAATCTTACAAAAGAAAATGGGGCAGTTCTTGCGCAAGCTTGTGTGGGAATAAACTGGGGAGCTATTGAGAAAAAAAGTTTTTTCGGAGGAACAAAAAAAGAAGCAGTTGACTTAGATGGAAGCTGTATTTTATATGATGCCAATAAAAATGCCACTGAAGTCGTGTATTTTGGTAATTTAAAATCTAGAAATGGCTCGGTAAGGCATAGTGGTGATGATCTTACAGGTGATGTGGATGGAGATGATGGTCTTGATAACGAGGTTATTACTGTGGATTTTAATAATTTAGAACCGAATGTAGAGCATGTAGCAATGGTACTCAATAGTTACAGAGGTCAGGATTTTGGTACTATTCCTTTTGCGTCAATTCGTATTTATGAAGGAACTGCTACTCAGGTAAAGGAAGTTTTTGCTAAGTATGATATTGCCAATGATAAATCTTTTAGTGGGCATGTTTCAATGGTAATGGGTGTTTTTTATAAGAGAAACGGGGAATGGAAATTTAATGCGATCGGAGATCCTACGGCAGATAAAAAATTGCAAGAAACAATAGAAACAGTTAAGCAAAAATATTTGTAATACAATTACAGATCAATTATAAAATAGGCTTTGGCCTAGGAATATAAATTAAAATTAGCAATAATTGTATACCATACAACTATTGCTTTTATCGTATAATAAGTAATATAAAGTGGATAAACATCAAGGTATTTTAGATCTTCATCCTGGTTTGGTATGGGGATTTGCGGTAACAGTAGTTATCATGTTGCTCCTTGACTTAGGGGTTTTTAATAAAAAAAGTCACGAAGTTTCTTCTAAAGAAGCTACTATTTGGTCTATTGTATGGATTTCTTTATCCATGATTTTTTCCGGAGTGGTATATTGGGTTTTTAATACAGACGGAAGTCCTGAAAATCATGCGTTAGCAATAGAAAAATTCACCCAATATCAGGCTGCGTACTGGATTGAGAAGGCGTTGTCTGTGGATAATTTATTTGTATTTATTCTCGTTTTTGGTTTTTTCAAAGTGCCGAAATATTTACATCATAAAGTTCTTTTTTGGGGAATTATTGGAGCATTGATTTTCAGAGCTATATTTATTTTTGCGGGTGTAGGGTTAATTAATTTAACCTATTTACCGGAAATGAATATTTTTGGACATCCTGTTAAAATCAATATTGTAATGGCTCTTTTCGGTTTATTTCTTGTATATGCCGGTATCAAATCTTGGGGAGATGGAGATGACGATGATGATGAAGATTATAGTAATACAGCGGGGGCAAGACTTATTAAAAGCTTTTGGAAAGTCTCTGATAATTATGATGGAGATAAATTCTTCACGGTTCAGAATGGAATCAAAATGGCTACTCCTTTATTGGTAGTGGTGGGAGTGATTGAGTTTACAGATGTTCTTTTCGCGGTAGATTCTATTCCAGCAATTTTTGCTATTTCCAATGATCCGTTTATTCTTTATACCTCCAATATCTTTGCTATTTTAGGATTAAGATCGTTGTATTTCCTATTAGCAAACTTTATTCATATGTTTAGTAAACTTCCTTATGGTTTGGCTATTATATTGTCTTTTATAGGTGTGAAAATGTTAATCGCTCCTTGGATTCATATTCCTTCGCCAATTTCATTAGGTATTGTTGGGGGAGTATTGATTATTTCTGTGCTTTTATCCATTATTTTTCCGGATAAAAAAGAAGAATGAAAATAGAAAATTGAAGACTAAAAGGTATAGGGCTGTTTCATAGGAAACAGCTTTTTTTATGTAATGATAGATGGTGTTTGGCTCCATCTTTTTATACCCTAATTAAATAATCATTCAAGCTAAAGATCGGGTCTTTTATAAATGTAATGTATTATTTGAATTATTAATAGGTTGTAGCTCCAAGTGAATTGTATTTCCAATGGAAATATTCATTTTGCAACAGCATAGAGTTGGTAAAGAGATTTTTTGTAAAATAATTTATTATTATATATTTTATTTAGTTGGCATACAATTGTTTGTTTTCTCCTAAAAATAGATAGGAAATAAGAAATATTTCTCTTAAATTTATCACAAGACTTCCCTGTCAATATTAAAATATAATATTGATCAATAATTTAAAAATATATTTTTTAGGATTTTCTTATAACGGCTTTCGTATGAGATTAAATTCTTAATCCACTAAAAAAAGAAATAGTTTTTAAATATAATTTGTGTAATCATTTTTATCTAGATGGTCCAATGGAGAGCTTTATTTCATAACGCTTTCATTATGTATGTCATTAAAATAGTTGCTTAAACTCAATATGCGATCGTTATCAACAGGATTGATATATCTAAGGAACATTTTTTCGGTAGAATGGCCTGTAGCTTCCATCAATAATGGAGTGGGTATTTTACCATAGAAATTAGTAGCAAAACTTCTTCGCCCTATGTGACTTGAAATAGCTTTCCATTTCTTAATTTTAAGCACTTTACTTCTATGTCCGATACGTTTTCTAACGCTGGAAAGTTCATTTATTTTGGAATGTTTAGCAATTGTTTTAATGGCACTATTATATTGTTGAATGTCCATTAGTTTTGGGAAATCATTTCCATTACGTTTAATAATATGTAGTACGGTAGGATGCAAAGGAAGTGTGATTTCTTTTTGTGTTTTTTGCTGTGTAAAGGATATGCATTCCCTTCCATTGATTTTAACGATTTTTTCACTTTTAAATTTCATGAAATCAGAAAATCGCTGTCCTGTATAGCAACTTATTAATAACCAGTCTCTAGCCGGTTCGAGCTCTTGAGGGATTTCTGCAGTTTTTATATCAACAATTTCTTCTTCTGTCAACGTAACAATTGTTTTCTGTGATTTCTCTCTTCGTACTTCTAGCTCTCGGACACATGTTTTTATGCCCTTTCTTTCTGCAAAATTAAGAATGGTCTTTACAAAATGAATACTTCTATAGATTGTATTTTCGCTATATTCTTCTTGCTTTCCAAACGCAATGAAATCCGTAATAAAATGTCCATTAAGAGAATCAATATAAAGTCTTTGGGTGGTATATCCTTCAAATCTTTTTAAGAGATTATAAAAAACATTGTATCTTTTATGTGTAGAATCACATATCAGTTCTTTCTTAGAGTTGATATAGGTCTGCATATAATAAAGAAGTGAATTTTCTGGATTGATAACCTCCTTTTCAATACAGATTTTTTGTATTTCTTTTGATAGCTCTCTTTGGCTGATGGGTTTACTTCGTTTAAAATGATTATTAATATACTCTGTAATTCTTACCTTAATATAGTCGAGTATATTATTAAGTTTTTTATTTTTTTTAAGGTAGATGTTTTTTGGGCGCTGTTTAGCCTCATCCCACTCCTCGTGTGAGATGCATAAGGGTATTCTAAAAGTAAGCTTCTGTTCTAGCATAACATGCTCACTAATAGAGAGTTTGATGTACCTGAAAGTTCCATTTTGCGGTAGAAAAAAATTAAATTTCATTGTTTAAAATCTTAAATAATTAATTTTCACCGAAATTACCATAAAAAAATAGTCCTATCTAGACTACTTTCACTGCACAAATATACACAAAAAAAATGAATTACCAAATAATAAACACTTGATTTATAAATTGTTGAAAAATCATTTATTCATTAAAATTGATAGATAAATTTTAATCATAACATATATTGAATATATTTTGGCTAAAAATAAATAAAATATTCTTGAAAACCAAGGACTTTAAAATATATATAGTCTAGATAGGACTAGTTTTTACCATGTTTTTCTTACGTGTAAGTGTGGATAAATAGGGATTGAACCTTTTAATGCAATGGATTGAATTTAAGAGTGTTTGAATGTACTATTTGTAATGTTGGGGGTGTTTTTATAAGTTGAAATTAAAGTTAGGTTTTATTTTATATAAAGTATTTATAGGCTATTTTATGAAATAATAGTATTGACGGAATTGATTTTCATCGTAATTGATTTTTATCCAAGGGCTCAATAAAAAGCCCTTGGCTTAAAAAAAGAATATTAATGGGTTTTTAATATTCATAATATGGTTTAAATTATTAAAAAAACTAAAATATTTTAAAAACAATGGAAAAATGAATTTACTCTATTTTATGTTCCTCAGAGTGCTCAATGATGGATGATAGAAGTAATTGATGCTTCATTATCCAACAGACATTTATATAATATAATGTCCAGAATGCACAGTGTCTATTGTTGAGTTTCAGCAATAAAGAATCTAAAAATTTTAAAAGAATTGAAATTAGTTTATTAATGAGAATAAACTAATCTTATATGATTTCGATTTAGAAATCTCAATATCCATTTGTATTAATAGTGTCTAGGTAGATATAGATTCTGATTCAATGGATGGAGGGAAATTTAGATGGATATAGTCCTCTTTGTATTTATATATCAAAGAATAATAAAGTTAAAAGAACACATTAAATAATTAAAAAATGAAAAAACAATTTATTACAGCAATGACAGTATTAATGAGTGCATTTGCTTTCGGGCAAGTGGGCGTAAATACTCAGACACCTCAGTCAACATTGGATGTTACAGGTACTTCATCTGCTACGGTAGCTGATGGGGTGTTGGTTCCCCGTTATACAGTGGCAGAATTAGCGACAAAAGATGCTGCCTATGGTGCTTCTCAAAATGGAGTATTTGTATTTGTCACTTCAGGTACAGGATCTTCAGGTAAAACCTCAGAGGTTACCGGAGCTGGTTTTTACTACTATGATAATCCCACTTCAAAATGGAAGGGAATGGGAGGAAATACTGCTTCCACATCTTTTAATGTAACCGCTGACCAGACTTCAGATTATACGGTTTTAGCTACTGATGATTTTGTTAGGCTAAATATTTCGACATCAGGACGTACGTTAACTCTTCCTACTACTGGTATTCCTGTGGGTAAGAGAGTCTATATTTCCAATATTGGAACTAGTAATATTAATATTTCTCCTTCTCCTAGAAACCCTGCCGTGACGCAAGGGCAAGCTAAGTCATCTGGAGCTTTGGTCTATTTAGGTGGTGGCGAATGGGATTGGGTAACAGGATATTAAAAAAAAACACAAAACATAAATGATGAAAAATAAATTTGTTAACCTAAAGAAGATCCTTCCTTTAGTTTTTTTACTAGCGGTAAGTTCTTTTTATGGTCAGGTAAGAATTTCTAATAGCATACTTAATACGGTGGCTCCTAATAGTTCAGCTTTTATTGATGCCTCCTCTAATCCGGAGTATAATTTATCTAGGAATGTAGGTAAAGGATTGTTGTATCCTCGTACGGATTTAACAACTTTTACTGCGTTTTCCGGAATGCCGGTGGGAATTCCCAATTCCTATCCTTCTTATTATGATGGATTTATGCTTTTTAATACCGCTACTTCCGGGAAAGCCGGGGTTGGAGCTACGGATGGAACATTATGCCGAGGATTTTGGTATTATGATAATCCATCTAATAATGTGACAGGAGGAACATGGAGGCCTTTTAGACCGGATTTGTGCTCCTCAACAAATCCTCCAGTAGTTACAGCGCTTAATTGCTCAGGGGCTACTGTTACAGGAACTCTTACGCAAGGAGTCGCTGCTTCCGGAGTAAGTGTACAAGTTCCTTATACAGGAGGTAATGGAGTGGCTTATCCTGCGGGAACCGCTATTCCTTCTACTACAGTAACGGGACTTACTGCTACTTTACAAGCCGGAACCTTAGCGAATGGAAATGGTTCTTTAACTTATACGATTGCAGGAACACCAAGTTCTTCAGGTATAGCGCATTTTGCGATTTCATTTGGAGGGCAAGCTTGTGATTTGCAGGTGACGGTTGCCCCGGTATCATCTCCGGTTGTGCTAAACTGTAGTGGAGCTACCCATTATCCTCTGGCGAATCCAAATATTCCTCAAAGTTTGAATCCTCCTTTGTTCCCAGGTACATATTATACTATTATTCCATTTACCGGAGGAACTGGAACTTACGGGAGTCAAACAATTCCTTCGAGTGGTCAAGTATTGGGGTTAGTTGCTACTTTGCGAGCAGGTCAAATGAGTGATCATCAATTAATATTTGATATTAGCGGACAAACTCTTAATTCAGGAACAGCAACTTTTGTTTTTGTTTTTCAAGGGCAAGTTTGTTCTTTTACAAGAACTGTTGTTGCGGGAACTCCTATTAATCCAGGTGAAGTTGTAATGTGTGGGTCTAGTAGCCGATGGAAAAGACATAATTTAGGAGTTGATCCTAACCTGAACGCTGATGTACCAAGCCAAGCAATAGTTGGAAACTATTATCAGTGGGGAAGAAGATCAGTTGCAGCAAGTGCTTATGACCTAGGTACGCAAAATGGCTGGAATTCAAATAACAATATTCCCGGTAACTCTTGGAATTTAGGAAGTGAAGCTGTTCCAATTAAAAATACAGCCAATGATCCCTGTCCTGCAGGTTATCGCGTTCCGACACTTACTGAATGGACTATTTTAAATAATAGTCATATAATGTCTCGTACAGGAACTTGGAGTACTACTGCAGACGCTGTAAACTTTTCTGCTGCACTCGTCCTTACGTGTGCTAGTAATGGGAATAAATTAACATTTCCAGCAGCAGGATACCGAACCACTACCACGAGGCCCGGAGCTGTTTATGGGCTTGGATATGCAGGTTATTATTTTACAGCTGCACCGTTAGTACCAGACACTTATGGAACTAACTTCTATTTCACTGTTAATACGAATCGAGCAAATGCTTCTTTGCAAAAAAGTAACGCAACTCCAATACGTTGTATCTCAGAATAAAATATAAAAAATAATGATACGAATGTAAATTTTTATCGTAATTGAGTTTTCCAAGGGCTAATATCCTTGGCCTTTGGAACTCTTTTATAGTAACATATTCTAATTATAATTGGTGATGAAAAAAATTAAGAATTGTCTATTGTACTTTGGGAGACCATCGCATTGGGATAGATCGAAATAGAAATAGCCGGAAGAATATGATGTTGACTGAGTCAGCTAATTTATACTGTCGTATTTAATAGAAAAACTTAAAATGAAAAATAAATTTATTACCCTAAAGAAGAGCCTTCCTCTAGTTTTTGTACTATTGGTAAGTTCTTTTTATGGTCAGGTAAGAATTTCTAATAGTATCCTTAACACGGTCGCTCCCAATAGTTCTGCCTTTATTGATGCCTCCTCTAATCCGGAGTATAATTTATCTACGAATGTAGGTAAAGGATTGTTGTATCCTCGTACGGATTTAACAACCTTTACTTCTTTTTCCGGCTTGCCGGTTGGAATTCCCAATTCCTATCCTTCTTATTATGATGGATTTATGCTTTTTAATACGGCTACTTCTGGGACAGCCGGGGTTGGAGCTACGGCTGGAACATTGTGTAGAGGATTTTGGTATTATGATAATCCATCTTCTTCTGTTACAGGAGGAACATGGAGGCCGTTTCGAGCGGATTTGTGCTCCTCAACAAATCCTCCAGTAGTTACAGCTCTTAATTGCTCAGGGGCTACTGTTACAGGAACGCTTACACAAGGAGCAGTTGCTTCTGGCGTAAGTGTACAAGTTCCTTATACAGGAGGTAATGGAGTGGCTTATCCTGCGGGAACCGCTATTCCATCTACTACAGTAACAGGACTTACTGCTACTTTACAAGCCGGGACTTTAGCGAATGGAAATGGTACTTTGACTTATACGATTGCAGGAACACCAAGTTCTTCAGGTATAGCGCATTTTGCGATTTCATTGGGAGGTCAAAATTGTGATTTACAGGTGACGGTTGCCCCGGTATCATCTCCGGTTGTGCTAAACTGTAGTGGAGCTATCCATTATCCTCTGGCGAATCCAAATATTCCTCAAAGTTTGAACCCTCCTTTGTTCCCAGGTACGTATTATACTATTATACCATTTACAGGAGGAACTGGAACTTACGGGAGTCAAACAATTTCTTCGGTAGGTGAAGTATTGGGGTTAGTTGCTACTTTGCGAGCAGGTCAAATGAGTGATCATCAATTAGTATTTGATATTAGCGGACAAACTGTTAATTCAGGAACAGCAACTTTTGTTTTTACTTTTCAAGGGCAAGTTTGTTCTTTTACAAGAAGTGTTGTTGGGGGAACTCCTGTTAACCCAGGTGAAGTTGTAATGTGTGGTTCAAGTAAAGTGTGGAAAAAGTCTAATGTTGGAGCAGATACAAGTAATCCGGATAATCCTACCGTAAATAGTATAGGTAATTATTATCAATGGGGAAGAAATACTGTAAGAGGTACGGGCACCGATTTAGGTCCTCAGCCGGGTTGGAACGACTCTCCTTATATCCCTGATAACTCATGGAATGTAGGTAGCGAGGCTGTTCCTAGTAAAAACTTGGCTAATGATCCTTGTCCTGCAGGATTCCGTGTGCCAACAGCTACAGAATTTAATATCCTAATAAATAATAACACGGTAAGTCGTATTGGAGTATGGAATTCTAGTGTAGATATGACTGCATATAGAGGAACGGCTGTTGTGTTCACTTGCCCAGCTACTAATAATCGTATTACTTTTCCTGCTGGTGGAGTTCGTAGAAAACAGGGAGCTTCACTCAATGGGCAAATTTATGGTTTTGGGTCATCTGTTAATTATTTTAGTAGTACAGCTTTATCTGGAGCTTTTTATGAAAGCGCAGATGCGATTCGTTTTACAGAGACTTTAGGAGGGAATGCAGGAGGTCTGTTCCGAGCGAATGCAACTCCCATACGGTGTATTTCAGAATAAAAATATAAAAAATAGTGATAACAAAATAAATTTTTATCGTAATTGAGTTTTCCAAGGGCTTTATTTTGCCCCTAGCCCTTGGATTTTCTTTTACAGTATTTAAAGTAATTAAAGAACCCAAAAAATATGTATGCTAAATTAAACAGTTAATATACTCTGTTGTATTTAATAATAAAACTTAATAATATGAAAAACAAATTTATTAATCTAGAGAAGATACTTCCTATAGTTTTTGTACTATTGGCAAGTTGTTTTTATGGCCAGGTAAGAATATCTAATAGTATACTTAATACGGTAGCGCCTAATAGTTCTGCATTTATTGATGCATCCTCCAATCCGGAGTATAATTTGTCTACGAATGTAGGAAAGGGATTATTATATCCACGTACGGATTTGACAACTTTTATGCAGTTTTCCGGATTACCGGTAGGAATACCTAATTCTTATCCTTCTTATTATGATGGGTTTATGGTTTTTAATACGGCTACTTCCGGGACAGCCGGGGTTGGAGCTACAGAAGGAACATTGTGTAGGGGGTTTTGGTACTATGATAATCCCTCTTCGTCTTCTGATGCAGGAGGAACATGGAGACCATTTCGACCAGATTTATGTTCCCCAACGAATCCTATAGTTACAGTGCTTAATTGTCCAGGAGCTATTGTTACAGGAACTCTTACTCAAGGGGCAGTTGCTTCTGGAGTAAGTGTACAAGTTCCTTATACGGGAGGTAATGGAGTAGCTTATCCTGCGGGAACCGCTATTCCTTCTACTACAGTAACGGGACTTACTGCTACTTTACAAGCCGGGACCTTAGCGAATGGAAATGGTTCTTTAACTTATATGATTGCAGGAACACCAAGTTCTTCAGGTATAGCGCATTTTGCGATTTCATTTGGAGGGCAAGCTTGTGATTTGCAGGTGACAGTTGCCCCGGAATCATCTCCGGTTGTGCTAAACTGTAGTGGAGCTATACATTATCCTCTGGCGAATCCAAATATTCCTCAAAGTTTGAATCCTCCTTTGTTCCCGGGTACGTATTATACTATTATTCCATTTACCGGAGGAACTGGAACTTACGGGAGTCAAACAATTCCTTCGAGTGGTCAAGTATTGGGGTTAGTTGCTACTTTGCGAGCAGGTCAAATGAGTGATCATCAATTAATATTTGATATTAGCGGACAAACTGTTAATTCAGGAACAGCGACTTTTGTTTTTGTTTTTCAAGGGCAAGTTTGTTCTTTTACAAGAACTGTTGTTGGGGGAACTCCTATTAACCCTGATGAAGTTGTAATGTGTGGTTCAAGTAAAGTTTGGAAAAAGTCGAATGTCGGAGCGGATCCAAGTAATCCAGATAATCCTACCGTAAATAGCATAGGTAATTATTATCAATGGGGAAGAAGTGCTGTAAGGGGTACGGGCAATGACTTAGGTCCTCAGCCTGGTTGGAATGATTCCAATGCTATCCCGGATAATGCTTGGAACGTAGGAAGCGAAGGTCTCCCTAGTAAAAATTTTGCTAATGACCCGTGTCCTTCAGGGTTCCGTGTGCCAACATCTACAGAATTCAATATTCTAATAAATAATAACACGCCAAGTCGTATAGGAACATGGGCTACTGACCCAAGCACATTTATATATCAAGGAGCGGCTCTTGTATTAACTTGTCCAAGTACTAATAATCATATAACTTTTCCGGCTAGTGGAGTTCGTAGAAGAAGTGGAGGTTCACTCAATGGGCAAATTTATGACTTAGGTGTAGGTGCCCATTATTTTAGTAGTACACCAGCATTTGGAGGTGCGATTGATCATGCGTATGGACTTTACTTTACACAGACTACAGGTAGTATTTCGAATGGTATGTTTAGGTCTAATGGAAGTCCAATACGTTGTATTTCGGAATAGAATTGAAATTTGTTATAAAAAATTAAGATAGAGATAAAAAGTAAATTTTTATCGTAATTGAGTTTTCCAAGGGCTGATCCTTGGCTCTTGGATCTCTTTTACACTATCTCATAACAATGAAAAAAAGAATTATAAATTACCTATTGCGTTTTTTGGACCATTGCATATGGGCAGGCCGGAATAGGGACAAGTAATCTAAGAGATTGTTTTATATGATAATCTGATTACTTGTGAGAGTAATGAATGGGCATATCTTTTTATGGAATATAATCTATAAAAGATGGCTTGGGATATAAAATTAAAAACGTGTGTTTTCGTCATGTTGACACCCATCATTATTCACGTAGCTATATGAATATTGATGCTGAATGAATCAGGTAATATATCCTGTATTATTAATAGCAAAATATAAAAAACATGGAAAATAAATTTAATTTAAAAAAGATACTTACTGTTGTTTTTTTACTTTCAGTAGGGTATTATTATGGACAAGTAAGAATTTCTAATAGTATACTTAATACGGTTGCACCTAATAGTTCCGCATTTATTGATGCATCTTCCAATCCGGAGTATAATTTGTCTCCGAATGTAGGAAAGGGATTATTGCATCCTCGTATGGATTTGACCACATTTACTTCATTTTCAGGTCCTTCAACAGATGATCCCAGTGCTTATCCTTCTCATTTTGATGGATTCCTGGTTTTTAATACAGCAGCTTCCGGAACGGCCGGAGTAGGCGCTACTGAAGGAGGATTGTGTAGAGGATATTGGTATTATGATAATCCATCCACGAGTCTGACAGGAGGTACTTGGAGACCTCTTCTTTTAGATGCTTGTTCTCCGAAGCCCTAAACCCGGAGAAAGGTTTATGTAAAGTTGTTAATTTCTTGGTATTTATGGACGTATTGTTATTTTGCGTCTATAGAACGAAGGTTTGAGTTAGGGATTTATTCCCTTGTAATAATTATCAAGTTCTCTTATCCGAGGGCTAAACTTTAGTCCTCGGATTTTATCAATAGAAGAAATCATTAATATTATTTGTAGTATGAATGAATATATAAATTCTAATAATGATTAAAAATAATCTTTTTATCCATGCTCCTTTTTTGGGGTGTAGTGAAGCTTATTATAAAAACAAATAAAAACTTTTATCCATCTAAATTTTAATTATATAATGAGAAAAACCAATTTCTTAGTGATATTCTTATGAATAAATATTGTTTAGCGCCCAGGTAGGGGTAAATACAATTTATTTCTAAAGATATCGGAACGAAATGGCAAAAATAGAAATGATGATGTTTAGTGATTGAATGTCTTTGTATAAATAGTTTTATGGATAAGTGATAAAACCAGTTGAAGTATTTATAATAAAAATATAATTGATTGTAATATTTTGATTTAAAATGATTTATGTCTATTCTTTTATTTCGATATACATTGATAATGAATATATTATTTTATACTACTTATATAAAAACTAATCATTGAAAACTATGAGAAAAAGAGTTCTTTTTCGTATTTACTCCATGGAAAGGGGTGAGCGGCAAAATATACTATTAAGTATTCTCAATTCTTTAGATATCAAAAAATATGAGCCCCTGGTTCTTCTGGATATTTTCCAAGGAGATTTATTGAAAGCCGTTCCTGCCCATATTCCTGTGTTTTTTATAGCAAAAGGAGAAGAATTTTATAAACCTAATATAGGGCTAAGTTTTTTTAGAGGAGTATTAAGAAGAACTAAACTTGCCATGTATCATCATTTTCCTAAGTGGTTTATGAGAAAAATAGATATGCCGACTCCTGATATTGAGATTGCGATGATGGATTCGGTGCTAGAAGATCTTATCAAGAGTCCCTTTAAGAAGTCTAGAAAAATTAATTGGTTTTATTCCGATAAGTGCCTTGATTCAAAAATGGATAGAAAGCAATTATTATCATTAACACACCAATGCGATATGACGATTTTTATTTCTCATAGTACAAAATCACATGTAGAGAGGTGTCTAGGTACGGAAGTGTACAACGGAATTTGTATTCGAAATCTATATAATGTGGAAGAAATTAAATACCGCTCTCTTGAGCCTTTAGGGGATGATCAATTATTCCAAAATCAAGACTCTACCACTTTTGTGTCGGTGGGAAGTTTGGATTATCAGAATGGATACAATGTACTAATAGAAGCACATTGGGAATTAATGAAGGAGGGTATAGATCATCGCATTATAGTGATAGGCGATGGCCCGGATTATAGTTCTTTGAAGAAAAAAATCAAATCATTAGGAATAGAAAATAGCTTTCATCTTTTGGGAAATAAGGAGAATCCTTATCCATACATCGTAAAAGCTACTTGTTATATTCAACCGCTTTGTTATAGAGCTTATTCTTTATGCGTTGAAGAAGCAATAATATTGGGTAAGCCTGTAATTAGTACGTATGATTTGGACTCCAAAGGAAGGATTTTTCAAGACAAAACCGGTTTATTGATCAACTTTTCAAAATATGGATTAAAGAAAGGGATTAAAAAATTCTTATTAGATACGGATTTTGTGACCCATCTTGATAAGAATTTAAAGTCTCTTGATTTTAGTCAATATGATGAATATGCTTGTGAACAACTAGAAGGGATCTTATAAAATAGAGTTCTGTATTAATGAATCTCTATTAAATATCAATATAAAAACAAAAAATCTAATGAATAAAATAGTACTTATTGCTGACAACCATTCTGTATCAGTAAACGGAACCACATTCATATTAAAATGTATCAGTAAGGATATTTTGATTGAACATGTTAAGGATGAGAAAGAGCTTTTAGAAAGGCTTAAACATAATCATTATGATCTTCTCATTTTGGAGATTAAAATATTCGGGAACATTTTTGAGCCGAGTATCCAAAAACTAAAAGAGTTCAACCCGGATCTTAAAATTATGGTTTTTACAGAGAGTAATGAGAATTTGGTTTTCCCTTATTTATGTGGAGGAGCTCAGGCTTATCTCTATAAATCATATAGTAAGGAAAAAATTCATGAAGCTATAGAATCTATTTTTAATATAGGTTATTATTATCAGCAGGAATTGCTGTATGATTTAATCCATACGATGAAAGCGGGAAGTATGTATCCTCGGAGTTTGTTAGATAGCTTGTCGGAAAGAGAAAGGGAGGTGTATTATCATTTAATAGAAGGAAATGGAATTTTAGAAATAGCTAATCTATTAGAAATTCATCAATCCACAGTAAGTATCTATAAAAGACGAATTTTTGAGAAGCTTCAAATTAAAACATTGGCAGGGCTTATTGATTTTCATAATAAACACAAAATATATACCATCAACGGAAGTGATTTGATGTAATGCATTTCTTTCAAAGGTTGTTGGCGCAAAAGTATACTAAAAAAGAACAGTTTATGATAGAGAAACCCTTTACGTTCAAGAATTTTCATATAGGAGAATTGATTCATCTCAAAGTGTTGGAAAGTGAAATAGAAACTTCTTGTATTTGTAGTTTTTTTAACTGTGAAGAAGGTGAGTTGGAAAGAATGTATGCATCCAAAAGTCTGGAATTAGATATTTTATTGAGTTGGAGTAAGCTATTGCATTATGATTTTTTCAGAATTTATTCCCAACATCTTATTCTTTATTCAAGGCAGGCAACTGCAGGTTCAAAGAGTTCCAAAAATAGCGTTAAATCGTTAGAGTTTCGTAAGAATATTTATTCTAAAGGAATTATTGATTTTATTTTAGAGCTTATTGAAAAAGAAAAGAAAACGACCAAACAAATTATAGAAGAGTATGGGATTCCTTCCAGTACACTCCATACATGGATCAAAAAATATATACAAGTTAAGGAATAGTAGAGAGGAGGCTATTATACTATGCTTACTTAATTATATACTGAAAGAAAATAAAGAACAAATAATATATTCCTTTTAATATAAAAACCATTTAGTTACTATGATAAAATCCACCATTAATTACAAACTTATCTTCAAGGATATTTTAGATCAAAAATATCCGGAAAAAAAAGAACTCTGTAAACCTCTTCTTAGCAAGGAGAGTTTATCAACAATGGATATTATAGATTTGAATAAAAGAATTTTTGGGGCTGTTGATGAAGATACAGAATCTTTTAACCAAAGTCACAAGGCTTATAGCCAATCCAGCATTTTATATATACTAGACTACCAAAAAAAATTTAAACTTAATAATTCTGAAGCGGCAAGGCATTTTAAATTAAGTAGATATACTCTTAGAGAATGGAAAAAGAGATATCTTATTTGAAAGATGTCAAACGAAAGTTTTCTCATCAATTAATAGGTGATTTTAGCTGTATGATAGAAGATGTAAAAGTTGAGATAAAGTTAATTTCCTATATAATTGTGAATTCTTAATGAAAACTATAAATAGCCATATTATTTAAAATATTCTGTACATTCTTATACCGACTCACCTTCCATATATTAACAAATGAAGTTGTTGGTTGCTATTAATTTTGAAGTTTTTTAGTTGAATAATGTTATTTTAAAACTATAAATAATATTATTCAAAGTTTTAAAATTTACTTATAATATTAATTTTTATATTATTTACTGTTTATAAATGTAATATTTTCATTATTCTCAAGTAAATAGTATTTTGAATTTTAATAATTATAAATCTATAGATCTCCTGAAGTAGAACATACTATACATGGTGTATATTTACACATATTAGGATTCCCATTTTTATTTACCTCTTTTTGACCTTATTGTAAATAATTTGAATGATTAATAATCTAATAACCTTAAAATAAAATTATGAAAATATATTACAATCGACTTTCAGGATAGGTAGGTATTTGTTGATAAAAAAATCATTTTACATAGATACAGAAAATATAGTCTGTATTAATTATTGTTTCTAATAAAGAAGCGACAGGATCTTTCGTGACTTTATTGAAAACGTTTTTATTTCTTCCAAAACTAACATTGTATATAATGAAAGAAAAAATAATTGTTTTTTCCTTTTTGAGAAAGCTTCTTCTGATAGAAGCCCAACAAAGCTGGTATTCTGTTTTTGATCATCCATATAGTAAGATGCTCATACTACTTTCTAGTTTATTAATATGTTCGAGGTATTATCCTGATATCAGGTCCAGACCTCCCCCCATATCATCCTCTCATGTTGATGCTCTGATTTATCGGCTATGAATGGTATAGAGTAGAATAACTAAACATATATACTAATACTAATTTTCCATGAAAATATTACAATACAATTTTTTAGATCCCGGTATCCGGAGCTTCTGTCTGACTGTTTCTTTTGTGATAACAGTTTTGATAGGAAGAGCTGAAGCTCAGACTCTTCTTACAGAAAGCTTCAATTATCCTTCGGGAACTTTGTTGACTAATGCCCATTGGTCCCAACAAGCAGGAGGAAGCCCTTCCGTGACTGTTGCGAATGGCAATCTTACTTATCCGAATACGATCTCAAATAATATCGGAAGTAAGGTAAGTTTAAGTAGTAGTGGACAGGATGTATACCATTCTTTTACCTCTGCTTCTTTAGATGTCTCTAATCCGGGAGTTTATTCTTCCCTGATCGTTAATGTATCCCAAGCCCAGGCTATAGGTGATTTCTTTTTTGCATTAGGAGCTTCTGGCCCTAATGCCAGTGTGTATATCCGCTCAAATGGTATTGGTTTCAGCTTCGGAGTTGGAAAAACAGCGGCTTCTGCGGAATACGAAACCACCGTACGACCTTTTAATACCAATATTATGTTGGTTCTTAAATATGAGTTTGTTACGGGAGCTCAGAATGATGAGATAAAATTATATGTCAATCCTTCCCTTGCTTCAGAGCCTGTTACCGCTGATATTGTAACAGCTCCAGCTATCGGTGATGTAGGCTTGTTAACGTATGCTTTTCTTTACCAGGGAAATGCATCAAATGCTCCTACTCTTGAGGTTGATGGGATCAATGTAGGAAGAAGCTGGGCTAGTGTAACCTCAGCTATATTTGATTACGGAGATACCCCGACCCTTTATGATTTTACGAAGGATGGTGTGTATGTTCCTGCTGCCCATACAGTGCTTACCGGCTTGTCTCTTGGAAGCCTACTTCCCAGTACCGAGCTCACTCCTCACAGTGTGGCTGATGGTGCGGATAATAATGGGACAAATGGAGATGGTTTGGAAGAGGATGCTATAGATGTTTCCTTGAACCAAATCAGGAAAGGAGTATCTTATGTTTTAAGTGTTCCTGTTACTAATCCTTCGGGTACTAAATACCTATATGGTTGGATAGATTTTAATAATGATGGAAAGTTTCAGGCCGAAGAATTTGCGAGTATTTCATTTTCAACCTCAGGAAGCAGTACCCAAACTCTTACTTGGACAGCTGTTCAAACTGCGACAATAGCTTCAGGTGCGAATAAGCTGTATATGAGATTAAGACTCTCAGATAGATCTTTGAATGATTTTACTACAGTGGCAACAGGAGGAGCAACTCTTGATGAAAGAAGTATTGGTAGTGGAGCAACGTCGACCAATGATCCTACCGATTATGTGACCCCTGCGAATGGTGAAGTAGAAGATTATCAAATTGAAGTCGTGAATACCTACGAATATGGGGATCTTCCTGCTTCTTTTGAGAATGATAAAGATAGTAATCCATTACCTGGAATGCATGCTCCTTTGACCGGATTTACCTTAGGGTCTCTTATAGATTTTGAATCAAATCCAGCCTCAGTCACTTCTCCCAATGAAAATAATATTGCTGGTGATAATGCAGTGGGATTAGCGGATGAAGATGCTTTAACTTCTTTAATGAGTGTAAATCGTGGAGCTCCATATAGTCTTTCAGTTCCTATCAGTATTCCAAGTTCTTTATCCGGCTGGAAATATTTATATGGCTGGCTAGATCTCAATGGAGACGGTCGTTTTCAGGCTGGAGAGATTGCTACTAATAATACTACGGGGAATACCTCAACCAATCTTACACTCACGTGGACAACTGCTCAGACCAATCAGATTGCTTCCGGAACGACTAAAATCTATCTAAGATTACGATTATCCAATTTAGATTTACAAGATTTTACTACGGTAGCGACAGGAGGAGCAACGCTGGATGAGAGAAGTATTGGTAATGGAGCAACAACCACTGCTAATAGTGTGAATGCTGCTGCTACTCCTTTCGGAGAAATAGAAGACTATCAACTTCCTGTAGATCTTTATGATTTTGGAGATGTCCCAATTTCTTATGATAATGATAAAGATGGAAACTTTGTACCTGCAGGTCATATTTCACTTGCTGGTCTATCCTTAGGAAATATAGTTCCTGGTGTTGAACTTACTCCTCATAGTGTAGCGGTCGGCGCAGACAACAATGGTGCGAATGGAGATGGTTTGGAAGAGGATGCCATAGATGTTTCCTTGAACCAAATTAGAAAGGGAGTTTCTTATGTTTTAAGTGTTCCTGTAGTAAATACTTCAGGCACCAAATATCTATATGGTTGGATTGATTTCAATAATGATGGAAAATTCCAAGTGGAAGAAGTGGCTACTACTTCTTTTGGAACAGCAGGAAGTAGTACACAAACTCTGACCTGGCCAACCGCACAGACTTCTACTATAGTTAATGGAGCTACTCAATTATATATGAGATTACGGCTCTCTGATAGGTTTTTGAATGACTTTACTACGGTAGCCACAGGAGGGGCTATTTTAGATGAAAGGAGTATTGGTAATGGAGCAACTTCAACGGGAGATGCTACAAATCATGTAAACCCTACTAATGGTGAAGTCGAAGACTATCAAATTGAGGTGGTGGATACCTATGAGTATGGAGATGCTCCTGCGTCTTTTGAAAATGACAAAGATAATAATCTATTACCTGCAGCGCATGCTCCTTTGACAGGATTTACCTTAGGGTCTCTTATAGATTTTGAATCAACTCCTGCGTCAGTCACTTCACCTAATGAAAACAATACAACAGGAGATAATGCCGTAGGGTCTGCTGATGAAGACGCCCTACAACCTTCTATTGTATCTATAAGTAGAGGTATGGCTTCTAGTATTTCTGTTCCAATAAGTATTCCAAGCTCTTTAACCGGAACTAAATACTTATATGGCTGGATTGATCTAAATAACGATGGACGGTTTCAAGTGGAAGAAGTGGCTACAACAAGCACTTCATTAGCCACCAATACTAATCTTACTCTCACCTGGAGCGCCGCACAAACAGCACAAATACCTTCAGGAGTTAATACAATTTATTTACGATTACGACTTTCTAATCAAAACCTTCAGGACTTTACTACGGTAGCTTCAGGAGGAGCAACGCTTGATGAAAGAAGTATTGGAAATGGAGCCACGTCTAGTGCAAATAGTGCGAATGCGGCTACTACTCCCTTTGGAGAAGTGGAAGATTATCAACTCCCTGTAGACTTGTATGATTTTGGGGATGTTCCTAATACTTATGCTACTTCTGCTTCAGGATTTTTGCCTGCAAGACAAGTAGCCAATGATCTTTTAAGAATAGGAGCCACAGTAGATATTGAGCCCACAGCTCATAGTGTGGCACAAGATGCAGATAATAACGGAATCAATGGGGATGGATTAGATGAAGATGGGATTGATCCTTCTTCTTTTTCGATTACTCCCAATACGGCATTTGCTTTACCGGTTACAGTCACCAATTCTATTGGTAGCGGTGCAACGCTTTATGGTTGGATAGATTTTAATAATGATGGTAAATTTCAAGCTGCAGAATACAGCTCTGTGAATGTTCCAAATGGAACTAATGGAATGGTGACTCTTAACTGGACTGCTGCCCAAACAGCAAGTACAGGAAGCAGCCCCAATGTATATATGCGACTCAGGTTAGCAAATAATGCCCTATCTAATAGTGCTTCTACCAACGACGGAGATACTAGATCTTTTGCCGATGGTCTTAGTAGTGGAAATTATACTGCTACTACCCAAAACTTTGGAGAAGTAGAAGATTATAGACTTGCTACAAATACGGCATATGATTTTGGAGATGTTCCCGTTTCTTATGATCAGCCGACAGGGGCATTATATGCAGCTAGACATCTACCTAGCTCAACGTTCTATCTTGGAGCTACAATCCCTGATACAGAATTTGGCCCTCAAAGTGTAGCACCCAATGCAGATAATAATGGAACTAATGGAGATGGATTGGATGAAGACGGAATTGATCCAACAGCTCCCCCAGTATCTCCTACTATTGCATTTACTCTTCCAGTTACTGTAAATAATACTTCGGGCGCTTCCGGAACATTATATGGATGGTTGGATGCAAATGATAATGGTATATTTGAAATAGGAGAAAGGATTTCAGTACCCGTACCTACTAATACAACTTCTGTTAATCTAAGCTGGCCGGAGTCTGTCACAAGTTTAATTGTACATCCCCATGTATATTTACGATTGAGACTTGCTGGGACCAATTTAACTGATAATGGAATTACTCCATATGATGAGGCCTCCATAGCAGATGGTTCAATCTCAGGGACTTTTGCAATACCAAGTATTGGAGAAGTAGAAGATTATAGACTTGCAGTTGAAAATCCTGTATTTGATTTCGGAGATGCACCTGATGATTATGAGCTTAATAGCCAACATAATTATGTGCCGGCAAGGCATAAACCGGAATCAACTCTGTTTTTAGGAAATGCTTTTGATACTGAAGTTTCTAAAATAGCGGTACAACCGGGAGAAGATAATGGAGGTACTAATGGTGACGGTGCTGATGAAGATGGTATTACAGGAACCTTGCCCGAACTAGGGCCAACGACGACGACCTATAGCGTTAATGTTAATGTGAATAAAACGATTGCCGGAACAGCTACATTGCATGCCTGGATCGACATGGATGGGAATGGACGATTTTCCCCTTTCGAATATACATCGACTACTATAACAGGAACTTCAGGGCTTCAAACAGTACCTCTCACCTGGACGTCCCCGTTCTACTTCAATACGGGAGTTAATCGTACCTATATGAGATTACGCTTGACTACAGCAACTTTAACAGACAATACTTCTACCTTAGATATAGACGAACGTTCTATTGGAGATGGACTCAATACAGGAAATTATGGGACTATCTATGCTAATGGTGAAATTGAAGATTATCCTGTTCCATTACCAGATCCAACTACTGTCATAGTAGATTCTGATGGAGATGGTATTCCTGATGATTTGGATTTAGACTCGGATAATGATGGAATTTTGGATACCGTAGAAAGCTCATTATCATTGAATGATACTGCTTTTAAAATTTATAATACGCCCAATTATATCAACGCGACAGCCATTAAATGGGTTTTATATGTGACCGGAGATGTAGGTACATCTGTTACTTATGCTCCTTATAATGGTACTCCTACTACACAATCTATACCGGCGTCTGGAATTCTAGAGAT
This sequence comes from Chryseobacterium potabilaquae, assembly GCF_902728265.1. Classification (GTDB taxonomy): domain Bacteria; phylum Bacteroidota; class Bacteroidia; order Flavobacteriales; family Weeksellaceae; genus Chryseobacterium; species Chryseobacterium potabilaquae. The sequence continues at coordinate 38,842 of NZ_CACVBR010000007.1, read as the reverse complement.
CACTTTGATGGGTAATCAAGTTCCGGATAATACTATAAATCAGGTTACGACCGGGAAATATGTGGAATTAAACTCCTCTGGTCCTATTTCTATTTTACAGGAGATATATGGGACTACTGCAACAGCTCAAGATATTGCTGTGGTATATCCTTCTTCCTTGAGAGGTAGGAAATACACCGTGTCTTCTTATAATGTAGGAGCTACCCCTGCTAATGGAGTACAGATATTCAGTACAAGCGATGGGAATAATGTGGAAGTTAAAAATAAAGCAGGTGTAACTGTTGCGACTTTTGCTTTAAACGGTGGACAAAATTATATATATGAAAATGGATCTACAGATTTAACAGGATACTCTGTAGTATCTTCCAAAGATGTAGGAGTGATGGTATATACCAAATGTGCTAATGGAACATCGGGAGCGTGTGATAACTTACTGGAATATTTACTGCCCGATAAATTGTTGGGAACTAAATTCCTAACAAGAAGTGCAGGAAATACAGGAAGAATGTCAATTGTGGCAACTAAAAAAAATACAGTTGTTGAGATTGATGGGGCTATTATGGCAGTATTAGCGGATCCTGGAGACTCTTATGTATATACGCAAGCAATAGGGTCTTCTCAAATCATTGAAACCAATATTCCTGTGCAAATTGTAAAAGTAATTCCTTATAATGATGATCCATCTATAACAACCATACAGGATATTAATAAGGCTACTTTGGGACCTGCCATTCTAACCATCCCTAGTACTATGATATATGCCAATTACTTAACAATATTTGTTAAGACTGCCAATACGGGTAGTATGTTGTTTAATGGAAATCCTATTACGACTTGGCAACCATTTTCACATGATGCAAGTTATTCATTTGCAACCCTTACCAATACTTCAGGTATTGTTCCTGGAGCTCGAGTAGAAATAAGTTCTACCACAGGAACTATTCCTTTCCTTACAGATTGGTATGGAACCGGACCATCTGTTTCTGACGCTACTCCGTTATCTATAGGTGGTTATAATTTAGATACTGGTAATCCTTCTCTCACTATTCTTAAAGACAGTGATAGTGACGGTATTCCGGATTATCTCGATCTTGATTCGGATAATGATGGTTGTCTTGATGCATTAGAAGGCTCAGATAATGTTACCAGTGCTATGCTTGTAAGTGCTCAAGGAGATGTAAGAGTCGGTACAGGATCATCAGCTTCTAATCAAAACCTTTGTGCTAGCGCAACCTGTGTAGATGCACAAGGAGTCCCATTAATAGTGAATCCAGGAGGTGCTGCTGATGCTGATGGGCTACAAGGACAGGGACTTGGAAGTTCTATAAACAGTTCAGTTCAGGATGCGATTTGTCTTGTTACGCCAGTCCTTGACTCGGACGGGGATGGTATTCCTGATGATATAGATTTGGATGACGATAATGATGGTATTCCTGACTGTACCGAAAGTGGATTTAATGGAACACCTACCTCTTCATTTAAAATTAATTATGATGCAAATGTTCCTACAGATCATCTGGCGGGACCTGCTTTTCAAATTCAGATTACTCCACCTTCAACTAATAAAGAAGGGAATGCTTGGACGTATGGAAAAATCGATTTTTCTAAGAATTTTTCATTCACCATGCAGGTTTATCTAGGCGCAAATGCCGGAGGAGCTGATGGATTGGCAGTCGTATTTCAAAACTCACCAAATGGATATAATGCAATAGGTTCTAATGGAGCAGGACTTGGAGCTCAAGGGATTGCTAATGGTATTGCCTTAGAAATTGATACTTTTATGAATCCGGGAGACCCAGGATATGATCATGGAACAATAAGAACATCTTCTGATTGGACTGCTTTATCAGGGGACGGACCTCTTAAACCTAGTCAGGCTACGGTAAAAGATGGAATGTGGCATGAAGTAACTGTCAATTGGTCTACAGTAACAAATACTCTTGCTTATACATTTGATGGTAATCCTGTGGCTGCGCATACATTTCCTACATCAGGTTCTAATTCAATTATAGGTATTTTAGGTTCTACACAAGCCTATTTTGGATATACAGGATCTACTGGAGGTGCTACTAATGATCAGAGAATAGGATTCGATAATCCTTGCCTTCTTCCTGTTTTCTTGGATACAGATAATGATGGTATTTTTGATCATTTAGATCTGGATTCGGATAATGATGGTTGTCTTGATGCTTTAGAAGGAGGAGATAATGTAACTACAGCGATGCTTGTCAATTCAGGAGGAACAGTAGTAGTAGGAGCTGGTTCACCAGCCTCTAATCAAAACCTTTGTGCTAGCGCAACTTGTGTAGATGCTCAAGGGGTGCCTTTGGTTGTAAATCCAGGAGGAGCAGCTGATACTGATGGATTACAAGGTCAGGGACTTGGAAGTTCTGTAAACAGCTCAATTCAGGATGCCACTTGTCTTGTTATCCCATTCGTTGACTCTGATGGAGATGGTATTCCTGATGATTTAGATATGGATGATGATAATGACGGAATTCCTGATTGTACCGAAAGTGGATTTAATGGTGACCCTGCCTTTTCATTTAAAATTAATTATAATTCAAATGTTCCGACAGATCATATGGCGGGACCTGCTTTTCAAATTCAGATCACTCCACCTGCAAATAACCAAGAAGGTAATGCTTGGACGTATGGAAAAATCGATTTTTCTAAGAATTTTTCATTCACAATGCAGGTTTATTTAGGCGCAAATGCCGGAGGAGCTGATGGATTGGCAGTGGTATTCCAAAACTCACCCAGTAGTTATAATGCAATAGGTTCTAATGGAGGAGGACTTGGAGCTCAGGGGATTGCCAATGGTATTGCCTTAGAACTCGATACTTTTATGAATCCGGGAGATCCAGGATATGATCATGGAACAATAAGAACATCTTCTAATTGGACTGCTTTATCCGCAGATGGATCTTTGAAACCTAATCAGACTACGGCAAAAGATGGAATGTGGCATGAAGTAACTGTCAATTGGTCTGCAGTAACAAATACTCTTGCTTATACATTTGATGGCAATCCTGTGGCTGCGCATACATTTCCTGCGTCAGGTTCCAACTCAATTATGGATATTTTAGGTTCTACACAGGCCTATTTTGGGTATACGGGATCTACCGGAGGATTGTTTAATGATCAGAGAATAGGATTCGATAATCCTTGCCTTCTTCCTGTTTTCAGGGATACTGATAATGATGGTATTTTTGATCATCTAGATCTAGATTCCGATAATGATGGTTGTCTTGATGCTTTGGAAGGAGGAGATAATGTAGCTATAGCGATGCTTGTCAATTCAGCAGGAACAGTAGAAGCAGGAACAGGATCATCAGCCTCTAATCAAAACCTTTGTGCTACCGCAGCTTGTATCGATGCGCAAGGAGTACCTTTGATGGTAAATCCAGGAGGAGCAGCCGATGTAGATGGGCTACAAGGTCAGGGACTTGGAAGTTCTATAGATAGCTTAATTCAAGATGCCCTATGTCTTGTGACTCCATTCTGTTATAAACCGGGGGCAACTACTGGAGGTATTACATTAGATACCAAATTGGGAATCACGTCACTAGGCAGAGCCGGAGCGGATCAGTCTGATAATTGGCCAATGGTGCGTAAAGGAGGATGGATAGCTTTAGAAGCTAAAGCAAAAGGATTTGTATTGAATAGAGTAAAATTCAATACATCCAACCAACCGGTAGCTGATGATGGTACGACACTTATCATTACTACTCCAGTAGAAGGTATGATGATATATGATACTACCAATCAATGTTTGAAAATGTACACTTCCACTGATGGGGGAACTACATTTGCATGGCATTGTATGGAAACACAAACGTGTCCAGATTAAATATTAGGTCATTAGCAGAGTATATCTCTGCTAATGGTTTTTACTTATAATTAAAATTTAAAAAAGAAAATAATGTACAAATATATACGGCTCACTATTTTAACAATTATTTTGTCCTGCAGTTCTTTTTTTGCTCAAGAAACAAAACTTTCATCTCAAGATAATAGTATTCTTTACTATTTCACGGGAAAAGGGTATACGGATTCCGGGATAAAAAAACAGCTGGTATTCTCAGAAATGGTAGCATATGCCACTCACAATGTTAGTAATATCAAGCTTGAGAATAATAATATAATCGTAGGTAAAACTGGGAAATACAAACTATCTCTTAATTGCGAAGAATCAGCTAGTAACAAACAAAAGCATGTAGTTTATTCAGTAAGGGTAAATAATAAGGAAATACCAAATATATCAAAAATAAGCACAAATGCTGAAGAAAGATATACTGAAATGCAATTGAAAAAGGGAGATGTTTTAGCATTTAATATTGTAAATATTCAGGATTTATCAAATAATAAGGATTTGATAACAAATATCTTGACATTAAGAGTTTATTAAAAAATGGTAAACTGCTTAAAAAGCTGAACAATGTTTTATATACCTAAAAAGAACATTATAACTGATAAAAATGAAAAAAAGAACAATTACATTAATAGCTGCTTTGTTTACCATTGTTTTAGTAAAGTCGCAAGTAGCAGTTGGAAAGCAAAGTGTAAGCAATAGCTCGGTATCTATGGAATTTGCCGATACAGAAAATCGAGGAATGATACTTCCCTATGTAGAAGACAAAAGTGGAATTACAGAAAACGGGACTATTATATTCGACACTACAGATAATAAAGTCAAATATTTAAAAAATAATGTTTGGTTTGATCTTAGTGTGGATACAACAGGAGCTGCCGACTTAGCCATACAGACATCCAAAACAGAAAATACAAGTGCTAAAACGGTGATAGGGAGTAATGGTGCGAGTGATACAACTAATGGTATTTTAGTGTTGTCAGACACCAATAAAGCAATGGTACTTCCTAAAGTGGCAAGTCCCCAATTGAATATCATTAATCCGGCTGCCGGAATGATGGTATATGATACTACAAGTAGGCAACTTGCAGTCTATAATGGGACAGTTTGGTCATTTTGGAAGCCATAACTAGCGAGTAATATTTTGGTAGGTAGATACTAAATTATATTATAAAGCCGTCTCCACTTCAATGGTGAGACGGCTTTTAATTTTTAAAAGAAAATTAATAAAAGTTGAGAGTGTAGAAAGTACTGTCTATATATTTTAAGGAGGTTAGTCATATATTGCTATTCTTGTAATTATAAAACGACATTTTAATAATGATAAATCTAGATATAGCAATAGTAACATTGATGCTTACGATTAGATTATTGAGAAATTATATTTTATTTTTATGTAGTTGATTTTCTTCAGAAATTGTATAGATACTTAAGGGGAAAAACTGATTTATAATCCAATATTTTTGAGGGATAGTATAGGTTATTATATCATCCAAACTTAATGTATTTGAAATTTTTAATATCCTGATTAATACTTCAAATTTTCTCAGTGATGTACCAATTTCGAATAAATAGAATGTATAAAATTAAAGTTCCCATTTAATAATATCAATATGTATAAAACAAAGTAAAAAATAAATTTGATATATAATGAAATAAGTAACTATTTGATTATACATAAAGGTTTTATTAACCTATTGATCATAAAAATTAAAATACGTTTCATCATAAAAATAACACAATGAAAAAAATTTTTATTTTATTATGTGGTGTATTAGGAAGTTCTATGTTTTCCCAATGGACTCCTATTAACCATAAAGAGTTTCCGGGGAGAGATTCGAATAAATTTAGTTCCTACAAATTGGATCTTGATGCTATGAGAAGATTACTCAAAAATACTCAAGAACCCGGTAAAAATTCTAAGTCAATAGAAATTGTATTACCTACATTAGAAGGTAAATTGGAAAAGTTCGCTGTTTACAGTTTTCCAGTTATGGTCAAAGAACTTGCAGATCAATATCAGTTAGGTTCATATGTTGGGGTTGGGATCGATGATCCTTCTAAATATGTAAGGTTTTCTGTTGCTCCCAATGATTTTCAATCGATGATCATTAAAAATGGAGCATCAGAATTTATAGATGCCCAGGGGCAGGATAAGACAATATATACTGCTCATCCAAGCTCTAAGGGGAGTACGGGTTTTGCTTGTGGAGTTGATGAAAATCCTATTTCAATAAAGCAATTAGAACAACTTCGAGAGCAAGGAAAAGTATTTAGCCATCAGCCTACAGATTTTTCCAAAAGTTTAGATCAGACATTTCGTACCATGCGATTGGCGGTTTCTACTACTGCAGATTATGCTGCTTTTCATGGAGGAACAGTCTCAGGAGCTCTTGCCGGGATTAATGCTACTATGACCAGAGTAAATGGGATATTAGAAAAAGATTTTGCATTGCATTTGGATGTGCAGAACTTTCCACAGCTTATCTATACGGATCCTGTTACAGATCCATACGCTGCTAATGGAGCACAGAATTCTGTTTGGAATTTACAGTTGCAGAATATATTGACCCCTACTATAGGAAATGCTAATTACGATATAGGACATTTGTTCGTGGGTCACCAGGATTCCACTACAGGTATTGCGGGTAATGCTGGTTGTATTGGTTGTATATGTTTAGATCCTGCCAATGTTTCTTCGACAGGGAAGGGGTCTGCATTTTCTTCGTCGAATGTGCCTCAAGGTGATTATTTTGATGTATCGATTGTGGCTCACGAATTTGGACATCAATTGGGCGCAACTCATACGTTTTCTAATAAAGATTTAGAAGGAGCAGGAACAAATGTGGAACCGGGTGCAGGTTTTACCATTATGAGCTATGCAAATACTGTAGGAAATGTTATGCTGCCCTATTATCATTATATGAGCGGGAGACAAATTTCAACTAATTTAATTAATAAAACCTGTTTTACGCAGACTCCCATTGTCAATACTCCTCCAATAATAGATCCTTTTCCTCTTATTTATAATATACCAAAGGGGACTGCATTTGTATTAACAGCTTCTGTGACAGATGCCGAAGGAGATCCCATGACCTATACTTGGGAACAGATGGATCAAGCAAACATCCCTGTTACAGATGTTACAGGTAATAATACGACAGGTGGATTATTTAGATCTCTGCCACTAAGTAATTCTCCTACTAGATATTTTCCTAAATTATCATCTGTTTTAAATGGTAATTTAACAGTTCCAGCTGATTGGGAAACTGTTCCATATGTATCAAGACTCATGAGCTTTGCTTTAACAGTAAGAGACAATCATCCTATTGCTAATGAGCAGCAAACTCAAACCGCAACGCAATTTATTTTAGCAGGGAATGATGGCCCATTCAAAATAAATACTACACAAGTCGATCCTACTACACCTTCATTGATAGAATGGGATGTAGCGAATACCAATGCGGCTCCTTATAATGTTGTTAATGTAAAAATTGATTATACCACAGACAATGGTTCTACTTGGAATGTTTTATCTGCTTCTACTCCTAATGATGGATCTGAAAGTTTTTCATTCCCTATGTCTTTAAATAATCAACCCATTAAGCTGAGGATTTCAGGAATAGACAATGTTTTTTATGCTGTAGGAAAAATAGATGTAACCAACGGTGTTTGTGAGAGCATAGCTCCTGCGGATATTGCAGTTAGTGATATTATGTTTTCTTCAGCTAAAGTAAGTTGGTTTCCGATTTTTAATGCTACCTATCAGGTTAGGTATAAGAAATCGACAGATACTTCTTGGTCACAAACAACTTCGAATACCAATTCAATTACTTTAAGTAATCTAGATGGAGGTACTCAATATGATGTACAGGTAACAAGTGTTTGCTCAGGAATAGCTGGTACTTTCTCAAATACTGTTAATTTTACTACGGTGGATTATTGTGTTAGTAATGCCGGAGGGAATTTTAATGATTATATTTCTAATGTTAGTTTGGGCAATGTTAATAATCCTTCAGCAGAAGGTTCATATACGAATTATGCTTCAGATCCATCATTGGAGATCGATCTTATAAAAGGATCTACTTATACGTTATCAATAACCAAAAGTTGGAAGAATACAACTCGGTCTAATATGGTGTCTGCATGGATAGATTTTAATTATGATGGTATATTTGATGATACGGAAGCTATTATACAGGCTCCGCAAGAAATTAGCCCTAATCCGGCTATAGCGAACTTTACAATACCATCTAATGCCGTTCTTAACAAAAAATTGAGAATGAGGGTTGTTTTATATGTTCCTGAGATAGGTGGGCCTATCGATATACCCTATCCTTGTACTACTTTTGGGGCTGGTGAAGTAGAAGATTATAGTGTTGTTATTAATGAGGTATTGTCTACAAGTGACACTATTAAATCAACAAATGATATTCAATTATATCCTAATCCGGTTTCCGATGTCTTACATATAACTAAGATATCTGATAAGGCTAAATTTAAGCTTTATAGTGCGGTTGGTCAGTTGATAAGAAGTGGAGAAATAACCAATGGACAGATCAATGTTTCGGCATTAGTTACAGGGGAATATATTATTTCGATTGAAGAAAAAGGGAAGGATATATTCAGATCTAAATTCATTAAAAAGTAACTCTTTAGTTTTGAAAATACATTATCTTATCTTTGTATAAATATTTTAATTATGGGAGTAGCAGATATGTTATTTAAAAGAAAAAAAGAATTGGCAGAAAAAAACCTTAATGAAGGAAAAGAGTATATGGAGGAATATGGGAAGAGAGAAAGTGTGGTAACATTGCCAAGCGGATTGCAATATGAAATTATTACTGAAGGGAATGGAGCAAAGCCAGGTCCAAAATCTACAGTAAAATGTCATTACCATGGAACTACTATTGCGGGTAAAATTTTCGATAGCTCTGTAAAAAGAGGTACTCCCGCATCATTTCCATTAAATAGGGTAATATCGGGATGGACAGAAGCTCTTCAGTTAATGCCAGTAGGAAGTAAATGGAGATTGATTATCCCGCCACATTTAGCATATGGAGAACAGGAGGTTAGTAAAGAAATTGGCCCTAACAGTACTCTTGTGTTTGAAGTAGAATTATTGGATATAAAATAATTTTAAAATATATTTGGCTTAAAAATTTACCTGAATTCAGGTAAATTTTTTTTTATTTGTTTTATATTAGTACTAGGCTTTATTGCTAATATTGGCAATTAACCTGGATATATTAAAATATAACCCAATGAATAAGCTCATATATTTTCTCGTTATTGGTGGATTAGTATCTTCTTGTGTCTCTAAAAAAAATCAAGTAATTCAACAAAATATTCTTACACTCAGAGATAGTTATTGCAAAGCTCCTTTTCAATACAATTATACGAGTAAGGTTCCATCCTATAATTCAGATTCTATTTTAGTTGCTAATCAAAATTTAAAAGGAACTTTTACTGATCAAAGTATTTTAATCCTTAATGCGTTGGATAACTTAGATGAGGTTCACAAAATTATAGAGCTTAAAAAAGATTCGTCTTTAACTTCACAAGTCAAGATTTTACAGCTTAAAAGTAAAATCAACAGTAAAATTACCATTGCTTTAACAGAGTTAGATGCAGTGGCTGCAGAGTTTGATTGTGAAGGAGAACGTGTGGCTCAGATTGGGAATTATGTAGATAATCTTAATGATTCAAAGAACAATAAGCTCATTCTATATTCCATCATTGCAGGAGCCGCTGCTTCTATTGCCGGGGGAATTGTAAAAGATGAAGGATGGAGTAATGCCATAGATATAAGTGGGGGGGTATTAGGAGCAGGGTTTGGTTTAGCAACTTTAAATCCTAAAGGAAAAAAAGTAGAGTTTATACACCACAGAAATTTATTGAGAGATATTTGGAAAGGTAGGTTAGAATCTTCCAATTTTCCACCCTTTATTTGGTATATGTATACCGAAAAAAAGTTTTCTAATAAAGAAAATCATTCCATTATAGAAAATATGAAAGAAAGATGGCTGCATTATCAATTTGATGAAGATAAAGAGGAAGCAGATCATTCGGTTATTTTTAGTGATGGTGGGTACTATAGAGCTAATGATCTCCATAATCGGGCAGCAATGCTTAACCAGATGCAATCTGCAACCAGAACAATCAACCAAAATATCAATTATTTACTTCTAGATTTAGATAAATTGATACTTTAGTCCCTTTCTTTAACGAAATCATTGATATAATCAATTGTAATATATTTTGTTACATTTTGAATTTGTTTACATTTGTACAATAATTATAAATGAATAACACCCGATTTGCTACGGCAGTACATATTATGACTTTACTTGCAAAAAGTCCTCAAGATTGGCTAAATTCTGAGTGGATTGCAGGTAGCATTAATATAAATCCTGTTATTGTTCGGAAAGAAATAAGTGTTCTGAGAGAAGTTGGTCTTATTGTATGCAAACACGGCAAAGAAGGTGGCAGCCAGCTATCTAGAAATGCTGACTCTATTACGATTTCTGAAATTTATTCAGCGGTAAAAAATACAGAGGTATTAGGAAAAAAGAATCAAAGTCCTAATCCGATTTGTGAGATAGGTAAAGAAATTAACCATCATTTAAATAATTTATTTATAGAGACTGATATTTTGGTTAAAAACTTTTTAGGAAATAAAACCCTTAAGGAATTTACAGAACAGTTTTGATAAATTTTTTTGACTATATATGTAACAAAATATATTACAATTAATTTTAAATATGATTTTATGAAAAAAGTAGTGGTAATTGGGGCAACAGGATTTGTGGGAACACAAGTAGTGAAGGAGTTAGTAAATAGAGGATATGAGGTAGAAGCTATTGCAAGAGATACTTCTCAAGTTTTGCAGCATGATAAAGTAACGGCAAAAAGTGTGGATGTGAATGATATAGACAATCTTGTAAAGGCTCTACAAGGAAACGATGCTGTGATCAATACTTTTAATGGAGGGTGGACAAACCCTAATCTTTATAATGATTTTTTACAGGGTTCTGTGAATATTGAAAAAGCGGTTGAAAAATCAGGAATAAAGAGATTTATTACAGTAGGAGGAGCAGGAAGTCTTTACATTGGAGAGGTGCAGTTAGTAGACGGTCCAGACTTTCCTTCGGAAATAAAACCTGGAGCAACTGCAGCAAGAGATTATTTAAATATAATTAAAGAAAACAAAGTATTAGACTGGACATTTTTCAGCCCGGCCATTGAGATGCATCAAGGAACAGCAGGGATAAGAGTGGGAAAATATAGAACAGGATTGGAGAACCCTGTATTTGATGAAAATGGAAGAAGTGTTCTCTCTGTGGAGGATGTGGCTGTTGTTTTAACTGATGAACTCGAGCAAAATAATCATATTCGCGAACGTTTTACCGCAGCATATTAATTTTAAAATGGATAAAATATATTCCAGTTTTAGAATCTCAACACAAAACATTACAAAAATGGCTGCCTTAAGACAGCCATTTTTTATAGATTCATAAATAATTTTGGATTAATTGGAGTATTATTTTTGTGTACTTCATAATGAAGATGTGGACCTGTAGAACGCCCGGAATTACCGGATTTTGCAATAACTTGCCCCACTTTCACTTCATCATTAGCTTGCACAACAAGTTCAGATAAATGCCCGTATAATGTGGCTAAACCATTGCCGTGGGAAACAATGACACAATTCCCATATCCTCCTTTTTGTCCGGAGAAAATAATCTTTCCCGCCGCTGCCGCTCTTACATCCGATCCGTAAGGAACCGCAATGTCTAAGCCTTTATGAAACTGCATTTGATTGGTTTCAGTTGACGGTGAGGCATTTTTTTCAGTAGAATTGGTATTGGCAACAGGCTTAGTGGTAGGATTTACCATGACTTTAACTTCCCTTTTGGTGCCATAACTATCCGTCACTTCAATTGTTTTTTCAACCGGTTCTGTTTTTGTATTTGAATCCGCATTGTTCACAACCGATTCACTGGTGGAAGTGGATTTTACTGATGCATATACTGTCTTAAATGGGATAGGGTTTTTTCGAATACCAAAGTTTGACGAAATATAACCGTCCGTAGGCATCCCTAAAGGAACTTGCATGAGTTTTTTTTGCAAATTCATTAAATACTGACTGTACCGATTAGCTTGTTTAGCGAGATATACTGAATTGGAAATGCTATCGTTATGTAAAGCCATTATCTTTTCATTGGCAATATCTTTTGATTTTAGAAAGGAATTAAGCTGTGATATTGTTTGATCGACTAACACAAGATCTGTTTTCATTCTGAGATAATCTACACTATCTCTTTCAGTATTAATTTTTACAAGATTTACTTCATACATTTTATCATCCCTTTCGGAATATAATTTTGCGATAAAGATCCCTTGTGCAAAAACAATGAATAAAAGACCTGCTAAAAGGACGTTTATGTTTTTTTTGCGGCTTAAAAAATTCTTCATTTTTCTTCTCTTAAGATAATTACTAACAGTTTAAGTGGGCAAATTTAATTAAAAATACTTTTTATGAATTATTTTTAACAAAAATTTAGTTTTTTATTAACTTCTGTCTTGATTAAATGATCAATTGTGAATAAGTGTTAATTTTATATAAAAACCTCTATTATCATGTTTTAAAAATATGATCTTCCATCTTTGTTTTAATATATTTGCAGTTGACATTTCTATTATGACTAAAAAGAAGACACATTCGGAATCTTTACATCACAAAAAAGGAAAGAAAGATATATCTGTTGGAGTTGTTGGAAGCGGTAGTTTTGCAACAGCTATTGTAAAAATGCTTGTAGAAAACTGTAAAGTAGTGCATTGGTGCGTGAGGAGTGAATTCGTAAAAGGAGCCATTGAGCTACGCGGACATAATCCTACTTATCTTACCGCTGTTAATTTTAATCTAAAAAATCTAAAGCTTACTACGGATATTAACGAATTAATATCGGCATGCGATATTGTGGTATTAGCGACTCCTTCCATTTATTTATCCGATACCTTAGACAAAATGAAATGTGATTACAAAGAAAAAATCTTTGTTTCCGCAATTAAGGGAATTATACCTAAAGTAAATGATGTAGTTGCCCATTATTTAAGAGATGAGTTTAAAATTGGTTTTAGAAATCAAGCGGTAATTGCAGGACCCTGTCATGCGGAAGAAGTTGCTATGGAAAGACTTTCTTATCTTACAATTGCTACAGTGGAAGATAAGGTTGCCGAAAAGTTGGAAAGTATATTTAATTCGGATTTTATTAAAGTACATGGAAGTAAAGATATTCTAGGGAATGAGTATAGTGCTATTCTTAAAAATATTTTTGCCATTGGAGCAGGGATTGCCAGCGGTCTAGGGTATGGTGATAATTTTACAGCAGTATTCGTATCGAATGCTATTCGAGAAATGGAAACATTTTTAGAAGCTATCTATGAAGAACCAAGAGATGTGAATGAAAGCGCATATTTAGGAGATTTATTGGTAACAGCATATTCTTTATTTTCACGGAATAGAAATTTGGGAAATCTTATTGGAAAAGGGTATACTGTGAAATCTGCAATACAATCTATGAATATGGTGGCGGAAGGATACTATGCTGCGGATTCTATTTATAAAACTTCAAAACAGAAAGGACTTAAATTACCTATCATAGATTGCATTTATGGAATCTTATATGAAGGAAAAAATGCTGAAAAACAATTCAGAAAACTAACCGCAAAATTGAATTAAAGAATAACTTTAAATTATTGAGAAGGTAGTTCAAAAATATTATCTCAACATAGATTTAAATTATTATATTTACAACTTTAAAAATTATAAATAATGAAAAACAAAGGTATTTTAATTATTCTTTCGGCTTTATTTGTTGCATGTAATTCTCCTAAGAAAGAGGAAGCTGCTGCTGCTGACACTACTTCAACATCAACTGAAGCTCCGGCTTCGCAGGAAGTAAATAAAGATCAACTTGTAGGAAAATGGTTACAACCAATCCCAGGACAAGAAAATCAAAAGCAAGGGTTTCAATTAAATAAAGATAATACGGCCAGTTCTTTAAACATTCATACATTATTGTATGATAAGTGGGAAGTGAGTAATGATAAGCTTTTATTATGGAGTCATACAGAAGGTGTTAAAGAAGCTTCTGCAAATGTAGATACACTTTTAATCAAAAAACTTACAGAAACTGAACTTGTTGTATCTCCTTTAAAAGGTGGACCTGCTGATGAACAAACTTATAATAAAGAAAAATAGTATATAAGTCATACCTTTTGTAATGGTTTACTCAAAAAAAGTCTTCCATTATATAAAAAGTATGAAACTTTTATTTGTAAAGAATCTTTACATCTAAATATTTACTATAATAATTTTATATAAAAATAAATTAAGCCCTGCAATTGCAGGGCTTAATTATGTAAAATACCGATATGATTTTATATGAAAATTAGGGAATTATAGAGAAGCCTTAGGTTAGCATTATTTTTGTATTTATATGATGAATAAAAAATACACTATGATGAAACAATTATTAATAACCTTTTTTGTCATCTTGGGTATGGCGTTGAATGCTCAGACTGTTTTTTCAACAGACTATTCTAGCCAGGCCGATATTAAGGTTTTTGTAGCAAAATACGAAAGCCAAGCAGACTTGAAGGTATTTAAAGTGGATTATGAAAGCCAGGCAGGAACTAATGATGGAAATTGGTTTTTTACAAAATATGCTAGTCAGGCAAAAATCAAAATATATTTTGTAGATTATGAAAGCCAGGCAGATATAAAAATTTTTTTTGTAAAATACCAAAGTCAGGCAGGATGGAGAAATAAAAGTAAACAACACTTATTGTATTAAATTTTGTGATCAATAATCTATATTTTACACTGTAAAAACAAATAAACTATAAAATAGCTAAGAATTACCTTAGCTATTTTGAGGGATGTGTATTCACTTGTGTTTCTAGAACGAATGTGTTTGCCTAATATATATCAACTATAATATTATCATTTTATTTTTTCTAGAAAAAGATAAGTATATTTTTAAGGTTATTATTTTTTTTGTTTTAATTTGATATAAGTGTTTAATAATATTCATTACAAATATAATTATAGTTGATATTTTACACATATATTTCTCGTAATATTATAACTAATTATGTGTAGTATAATTATTACTAAAATATCATGTTTTATATCTAATAGAGAGGGATAACAAAGAAAATGAAATCATAATAATGGGATATTTTTTACATAGGCCATTTATATACTCTTTAATTGATCAATTCAATCATAATTTCTTGCTTAATAATTTTTCTATTTTTCCTTGATTAATAAGGTGTTAAAATTGTAAAAAGAAGAATGGGTTCAAGAATTTTTCCCGAAATTTAAGTAAAATTTAAAATTATGTCACATTCCCTTATAAGCAGAACACCAAAACCAAAATATGATGTTGTCCTGGTAGGAGGCGGAATTATGAGTGCTACTTTAGCGACATTACTTCATGAGTTTGATCCGAATCTTGAAATTGCTATTTTTGAAAGACTAGGTAGATTTGCTAAAGAAAGTACAGCAGCTTGGAATAATGCAGGAACGGGCCATTCTGCTTTTTGCGAACTTAATTATACTCCTGAAAAATCTGATGGAACAATTGATATTTCAAAAGCAGAAAATATTGCAGAGCAATTTGAAGTTTCAAAGCAATTTTGGTCCTATTTAATACATAAAGGATATATTCAGAATCCCAACGATTTTATAAACTCTTGCCCTCATATGAGTTTGGTATTTGGAGAAAAAGATAGTGAATATTTGAAAAAGCGACATGAGAAAATGTCTGAATCTGTTTTATTCAAAGGCATGGAATTTTCGGATGATCATAAGAAGTTAAAAGAATGGATTCCTTTGGTCATGAGTAAGAGAAATAAATCTGAAATCATGGCAGCTACTAAAATGGATATGGGTACTGATGTTAATTTTGGGACTTTAACAAGAAAAATGGGACGACATCTTTTGGAAGATTCTAATGTTGAGGTTTTTTTATACCATGAAGTAAGGGATATCAATCCTCGTAATGATGAAAAATGGGAAATGAAGGTAAAGGATAGAATTAACAGCCATAAACAGGAAGTTGTTGCAGATTTTGTTTTTATTGGGGCAGGAGGATATGCATTACCCTTATTGGATAGCTCAGATATTAAAGAAAGTGAAGGGTATGGAGGGTTTCCGGTTTCCGGACAATGGCTGGTAAGTCATAATCAGGAATTGGTTGAAAAACATCATGCAAAAGTATATACTCAAGCTACTGTTGATGCTCCTCCTATGTCTGTACCTCATTTGGATTTAAGAATTATAGATGGGGAAAAGGCACTTCTTTTCGGGCCTTTTGCCGGTTTTTCTACTAAATTTCTAAAAGAAGGAAGTTATCTTGATTTACCTGAAAGTATTAATACTAAAAATCTACGTTCACTATTTGGTGCTTGGTGGCACAATATTCCTCTCACAAAATATTTGATCCAACAAGTAGCAATGAATAAAGCTCAACGAATGCAACATTTAAGAGAATTTATTAAGGATGCTAAAGAAGAAGATTGGGAATTGAAAGTAGCAGGGCAAAGGGTGCAGATCATTAAAAAAGATGAAAAAGATGGTGGCAAACTGGAATTTGGAACTGAAGTGGTAGTGAATAAAAAGGGTACATTAGCTTCGTTGCTTGGTGCTTCACCAGGGGCATCAACGGCAGTGTATGCGATGTTAACTGTTCTTGAGAAATGCTTTCCTGAAAAGCTTCAAGGGGAATGGAAAGAAAAGCTTGTAGAAATGATCCCTTCTTATGGGAAAAAACTGGCCAATGATCCTGCTCTTACAGAGAAAGTGAGAGCTTATACAAAAGATAAGCTAAGTCTTGATTATTAAATAAATACTCGATATAATGAAGGGGAATCTATCTTCCTGATTGGGTTTATTGGGTACATCTTTAGGTTTATAAACAAATATTCCCTTGCATAAATTAAATGCAAAGGAATATTTAAAAATAAATGCTTACAAATTGTAATTTGAAACTAACTATATATTATAATAATTCATCATGTATAGTAGGCCTTCTTAGATTTAGAATTCTGACAGTGATGGTTGTCCCATCGTGTCTTACTTCACCGCTAGAGTTGGTTCCTGCCAAAACAGTACGAATATTAGTTGGACGCCATCCAGAACCTAGTAAGCCTCCATTTACCGATCTTACTTCGCAACCTTGTCCAGTTGCTATGGCAGTATGAACAGGCTCCATTCCTTCTCTTCTTCTTTCACTAAAAATAATTACATCTCCAGTGTTAAAGTCACTTGTGCCATTCCAAGCTCTACTATGAGAGATGTCATATAAATACTGATTTCTAATTTCTTGATTACTATTAGGAACAGAATCACCAAGTAAAAATCTTACAAATGCTACGGCTTCATAACAAACACCAGAAGTATAATTTTGTACTGATTCTCTACCACTTAGTAAATCAAATGCCAATTTTTTCTTCTTGGATTTACTTAGCTGCATGGCTGCACGTCCTTTATCGTTTAAGAAATTAGGTAATTTGTCATTTTTAGCTGCCAAAGTAGTGGAGTTTGGTGTACTTATTTCGGGTGAAGAGATTTCATCTGCTCTATCTGCATTACAAGAGGTCAATGATTCGAAAATTAATATTCCAAGAAATACTACCGCGGTTTTTTTTAGTTTTTTCATAAATGAATTTTTAGTGTTGCAAAAGTAAGCAGGCTCTAAAAAAGAAAATGGTATCAGTTTTGGAAATTTAAACAGACACAGATAAATGTTTTTGTATAGAGAAAATGGATCTTATTCACTTAATAGAGAGTATTTTAAGTTGTATGGTTTTATAAATTAGTAAGTTGTTTTTAAAAACTAATAATTCACATAATGGAGACTGTTTTTTTTATCTATTTAAAATGAATAAATTTGTAAAATCAACGTTGTTAAATTAACTATTAATCAAATCAGATAGTGACAGAAACAGATACTATTGTAAAGCCATTCATTGCTAAAGAACTTTTAGAATCTCTTCAACCAAAAATAGATGAAGAAAAACAAGTTATTGTACATTGTTGTTTTCCGGCATCACCATTTTTGGGAAATCTTATCAGAATTTGGCATACCACCTATCTGTTTGATAATCATTCTGAGCACCAAAGTAAATTGATCTACGCAGATAATATTACGATCTTTCCTCATTGGACACATGTACCCTTTATGCAGGACTTTTGGTTTACATTGGTCTTTTCTGGGTTGCCAAAGGAATGCAAGAGTTTTGATTTGAAAGAAGTCATACCCGAAGAAGGTGGTTTTTTTGTTGAGTCTATTGTAAGGAATTCTCTAGATGTATATAGAGTAAAAATATCGTGATCTTATAATAAATATAATTTTTCTCATCAATAGAAAGTTCAGGCGCTGAATAAAAATGGTTAGTTTTAAACTTTAAATTTACTAGAGTATGAAAAAATGGATATTTATTCTTTGCTTTTTCCCTTTATTATCTTTGTCTCAGAGTAGGATTTCAAAAGAGCGTAAAGAAGTGGAAAAATTTCAAAAAGAGCTTAATAAAGAATATTTAAATTCAAAAGAAACTCCTTTACGAGGGGATAATTTTGCTAATTTTAAAGGACATCCATTTTTTCCTTTTAATCCTAAATATCGGATAAATGCAAAATTTATAAAATCGGAAAATACACAGCCTTTTGAAATCCCCACCTCTTCAGGAAAAACAAAATCTTATCAGGAATATGGAAAAGCTACGTTTGAATTGGATGGAAAATTCTATACACTCTCATTATACCAAAGCCTGGACTTGATGAAATTAGAAAAATATAAAAATTATTTATTTTTACCTTTTCGTGATGCTACCAATGGAAAAGAAACGTATGGAGGAGGAAAGTATATGGATTTAGTCGTTCCTCAGGATAATATGATTGTATTAGATTTTAACAAGTCATATCAACCGTTTTGTGCTTATAATGCCTATGATTATAATTGCCCTATTGTTCCTGAAGAAAATAGATTACCTATAGAGATCCTTGCTGGAGTAATGTATCAAGATGTATATCATCATTAAGATTTGTATAAAAGAGGGTCGATCCTAAATTCATTGTTTTCTTTCTATGATTACTTTACGTTTTTTTACACCCAAAGATTTCCCTAAGCTAAATTATGCTTTAGATGAAACCCAGCTGAAATACACTTCTACGGTAGAAGAGGCACTTATTAGAGTTAATGAAAGGAATGATTCTCAATTATTTCCAGTAACAGTTTTTAAATATGAAAATCAAGTAGGATTTTTTGTATTGGATTTTGGTGAAGATAAATTTGATCTCACCGAAAATAAAAATGCTGTTTTATTAAGATCATTGTCGATAAATCCTTTAGAGCAAGGTAAAGGAATTGGTAAAGTGGCTATGGCTGCTATCGATAATTTTATGAAAGAACATTTTAAAGATTGTGATGAAATCGTTTTGGCAGTTAATCAACAAAATCATATTGCTTACAAGTTATATACAGCCGTGGGATATATATACGATGGAAAAAGTAGAATGGGAAGAAGTGGATTACAATACTTAATGTACAAAAGAATCTAATCTTCTCAAAGAGGTAAAAAACTATCTGTTCATTCGAATATTTGCTGAATGACCTCCAATGAAATGGGTATCCTAAAGTCGGTCATATGATAATGGCAATATACTAATATGCTATCTAGGAAATCTTTTCTTAAAGACTGAGGAATCTTGATTTCATAGGGTGTATGTGAAGCAATAATATCTTTCCATATACTGGAAATCTCTCTATTAAATAGCTGGTGTGATAGGTTTAATGAGAAAGTGCCAGTTTCAGGATCTAAATATTCTCCATTATTCAATAAAGGGGATACTCCTTGTATGGTAAGAATTTTTATTAAGAAAATTAAATGAGATTGATAATTTTTCAATGCCAATTCATCAATAAATTCATTCAGGCAAAAAAAGATATTAGGATTTTTATTTTCGTGTTTTAGATTTTGATTTAAAAAATCTGAAATAAAAAAAACCACAGTATTTGTCCTTATATCGCTATAAAGATCATTACTTTTTACCAACTCAAATGTTAATATAGAGGATATACCATTACCTTTACCAGGATTTAGGGAAAAATTTAATTGGTTTAATGGTAGAAGTAAGGCTTTTTTCTTATTTCGTTTAGAATAGATTCCCTTTAAAAAATAAGATTGAAAGCCCTCTTCTTCTGTAAAACAATGCAAAATGGCATCATTTTCACCATATTTTATAGAGGAAAGTAAAAATCCCGTTTGTGAGTTCATCAATTAACCACTGCTATTTTTGCAGTAGCTTTATCAGAACCATCTTCATTTGTCATTAAAACAAAATAGATCCCTGAGGCTACTCTTACTCCTTTCTGGTTATTTAAATCCCATTCATAATAACCTCCTCTTGCCACTGCGGAATGGATAACATTGCCGGCAGCATCTGTAATTCGAATGTTTGTTTTTTCGGCTAGCCCTTTAATGGTGACCTTACCTTTAAAGTTGGAGTATACAACAGGATTAGGATAGACGAGAACATTTCCAAAATTGGAAGTAACATCTCCTACATCTCCTTGATAGGTAACAATTCCGTCAAGGGTCACAAAATATACCTTCCCATTTCTTTTATCGACTTTTATATCAGTAACACTATTCGTAGGTAAGGGAGAATTTTCTTTAGTGAAATGTTGTATGGTTCTTTCTCCGTCAGGAGACAAGTAGTATACACCTCCGCCATCTACAGAAACCCATTTTTGGTTTCCTGTATCTGGTTCTATTTGTAAAATAACATTATCTCTGAAAAGCTCTTCGGCAATACCTTTTTCATCAATAATAATAGCTTCCGTTTGTGGAGAAGTTTCAGTAATGGCAGATTTTGGATTAGAAAGAATTCTTAATCCGGATCTAGTTCCTATCCACACATTATCGTCTTTGTCTATTGCTGCTGAAACAGTTCCTCCAATGGGTAAGTTGTTTTCTTTACGAATAAGCTTTACAGGAACAGATGTTGAAGCTGGGTTATCTCCATAGGCTTTCATAATCAATCCTCCCGGCTCAAAAAATGGACTTGGAATATATAATATCCCATCTTTTGTAAAGGGTTTCAGAGCTCCTCCCGCGTTGATTATAGGGATAAGGGTGAAATCATCAGCGGAGCTGCTATAGAGATAATAGCCGGTATTAGCAGGAACATCTGCTAATAGAGATGCAGAAACAAATAATTGATTATTTTCGTCAAACGTTATTCCTGAAGGTCGATTGAGAAAACTGGCGGCATCATTATTTTTATATACCTTTTTAAAAACATCATTTTCCATCTTGTAAATTCCCTTTTCATTAGGCGCGAAAGAATAATTTACAAAAAATACTTCACTGGGATTAGAAGGATTAGGAACAACATCTCTTACATTAAACTGGATTGGATTATTCAGGAAATACTCAGGATATACCCATTTGGATCCATCGAAGTGATAATATCCAATATTTTGTATAACAGGATTGTTATAAGCCTCTAGTGCTCCTGTAGATACCCATATTTGATCATTGAGTAATGAAATTTTATAAGAGGTATTTTTGTATGGGCCATCAGGTCTATAAGTTGTTTTTGATTCATCTTTTATACCGGAAAGTTTGGTTCCTCCGTATAATTTACCATTAATAGTATTTGCAGTATTGCATTCTTCACCAAAGTCAACAATGCCGGTAGAAGTTCCGTTTAGATTATAGGTATATACTCTTGCGTTATCTGTGATGATGATATTATTGGTATTAACCGCAATATCTTGGATATCTGTGAATGTCTGGGGGAATGGTGTAGATACTCCGTTATTATAAAGATAGGAAGTCGTAGCTGAAGAAAAAACCAAACCAGATTCTGAATCGATATGTTTAAATGCTCCGGGCATCTCAGTTGTCCATGTGGCAAATACCGGAAAAGTGGTATTAAGATCATGGGTTTTGAGTCCTGTATTGGTTACAGATAAAACTTTGTTTCCCAGAATTGTTGCTTCATTACTTGCTTCATAAGTACCTCCATTCAGAAAGAAAGCAGAATCTCCGAATTCTTTCTTTTTTAAATCAAATATAGAAACCCCATATCCTACAGAGATAATGGCTTTATCTCCTGTTATAGAAATGTGGTTTATTTTCTTACTTCCATTATACCCTGTGGCAATAGGAATATCAACTACATACGTAATACCTCCCGAAGTAATAATATCTAAAGATCCATTTTGATATCCAACAACACCTATTTTAGTTTGTGGATTGTAATCAAAAGCCGAAATTTTCACTTCGTGTAATCCATTGGCTTTGGATAATTTACTGATCTCTCCGGTAGAAATGGTATAATAAAAAATTCCATTTTCTGTAGCCGCTACGATTTTACCATGGTCTTCTTTTATGGCTAAAATATTGTTGTAGGAAAATTGATCCGTCCATTTTTTTGAAGAAATATTTTGAGCATTTACATATTGAAAAGAGGCTAATATACCGAGGGAAATTATAGAGAATTTTTTCATAATTATGCGATTATACTGCTATCTATTGCCTGATTATTCCAGGCAATATGTTGAATATTTTTATGGATATCAAAAAAGAAGTCTATTCTTCCTAGAAGGAGCCCTGCCCATCCTACTTGATTCACGAGTACATTTTTTCCTTGTCTGTTTTTAAAGGTTTGGGGCTCTGGTAGAAAAGTATGAGTATGTCCTCCTAGAATAAGATCTATATTTTCTGTGTTGGCAGCTAGAATTTTATCACTGATCTTTTCTGGTTCATCTTTGTAATCGTAACCAATATGTGAAAGGCAAATAACCAAATCACATTTCTGGTCATTCTTTAAAAAATGAGAATAATGTTGAGCCGTCTCAATAGGATTGGAATATATGGTTTCTCCATATTGCTTTTTACCTACGAGGCCATCCAATTGAATGCCTACTCCAAAAATTCCTACTTTGATTCCATTTTTATTAAAGATCTTATAAGGAGAGGTTTTTCCGTCTAAGATGGTATTTTTGAAATCATAGTTTGAGCAAAGAAAAGGAAATTTTGCGTGAGGTAAAACCTTTAGAAATCCATCTAGTCCATTATCAAAATCGTGATTTCCCATTGTAGAAGCATCATATTTCATCATAGACATCAACTTAAATTCAAGTTCTCCTCCAAAAAAATTAAAATAGGGAGTTCCCTGGAAAATATCTCCGGAGTCCAACAGTAAAACATTACTTTCTTGATTTCTTATTTGCTGAATTAAACTTGCCCTTCTGGCAAAGCCTCCTTGATTGGGATTTTTTGTATAATTTTCATCAAAAGGTTCTATTCTGCTATGTTGATCATTGGTGTGTAGGATAGTAAGCTTTGTTGCCGATTGTACATCAATAATTTTCAAATCTTCTGCCATCATTATATTCGGAGCTAAAGTCATTGCTATAGTTCCTCCACCTAATACTTTTAAAAAACTTTTTCTATCCATTACTCTTTACCAATAAAATTTAAACGAATGTCTGTTGTAGTAACTACTTCAGGATTTTTCTTAAAATATTCAATAAATAAATCTCTAAGTTTAATGCCTGTTGAAATTGATTCTCCTTTTGAAAAGAACTTCATATTATCACCTCCAAGGGCTAAATAGTCCGAAGTTGCAATATAATATTCTTGATCCTGATTTACGATGGTATTATTGATCAAGGTTTTGGTTATTTGGCCATTATTAGTTTCAATATATAAATGAGAAACGGGGTTGTTAACTTGAGTTTTAGCATAGTAACTAAATAATTCTTGTATATCTTTCCCTCGCATTTTAACTATAACAAGCTCATTTTCAAATGGCATTACTTCAAAAACACTCTTTAGAAGAATATCACCTTTTCCAATAGAAGTACGTATTCCTCCGATGTTGATGAGGGCTGCGTCAATATTTTTTTTCAAATGTGTCTGAGCCCATGCATTAGCTCCTTCAAAGGTATAGTCAGCTAAAAGATTCCCCAAATTACTATTATTGCCTTGCTTTGTAAGATCTATATTGGTGTGAGATATTTTTTGATTCATCTCTTTGTCCAGTTTTTGCTTATAAGGCTCAATAATAGTGACGAATGTATCATCATTTTTTAGCTCGTTATTAATTGAAATATTTTTCTGTATCTGTACATTAGCGACTTGTAAAGGGGCTTTTATTTTACATGACGTGAGTGAGAGTATAGCAATTCCTAATAACAAGAATTTATTTTTCATAATATCTATTAGTATATGCAAATATAAATATAGTATAATAAAACATTTGTATTTATTACAAATTCTTATTGTAAATTGTTAAATTTGAAAAAAATAATTCTAATTAGATGAGCATTTTAAAAGGAGTAGGTGTGGCATTGGTTACGCCCTTTAATGAGGATTTGTCCGTAGATTTCGAAAGTTTAACAAAACTTGTGAAATACAATATTGATAACGGCACCGACTATTTAGTGGTATTAGGAACTACAGCTGAGGCTGCAACACTTTCTGCTGAAGAAAAGAAAAAAGTGGTAGATCACATCATTAAGGTAAATAATAAACATCTTCCTTTGGTTCTAGGAATTGGTGGTAACAATACTCTTGAGGTAAAAAAGCAAATTGAAGAAACTGACTTATCTGAATTTGTT
The DNA here is from genome assembly GCF_902728265.1 of Chryseobacterium potabilaquae. Taxonomy (GTDB): domain Bacteria; phylum Bacteroidota; class Bacteroidia; order Flavobacteriales; family Weeksellaceae; genus Chryseobacterium; species Chryseobacterium potabilaquae. Next base: position 14,257 of record NZ_CACVBR010000007.1, on the reverse strand, counting down.
GCCGTACTTTCTGTATCTCCATATTATAACAAACCTAATCAAGAAGGACTTTATCAGCATTATAAAGTATTAGCTTCAACCGGTCAAAATATTATTATCTATAATGTACCTTCAAGAACGGGGCAGAATATTGAAGCGGCTACCACGTTACGTTTAGCCAAAGAATTCCCCAATTTATTCTTAATTAAAGAAGCTTCTCCAAATATTTTACAATATTTTGATATTTTGAGAACGAAGCCTGAAGGATTTTCTTTGGTGTCTGGAGATGATGAATATACACTTCCTGTGACTTTAGCTGGAGGAGATGGTGTTATTTCTGTAATAGGGCAGGCTTATCCCAAAGAATATTCTACGATGGTACAATTGGCTTTTGAGGGTAAAGTAAATGAAGCGTATGCCATTCACAATAAATTGGTAGAAATTACACGATTAATTTTTGCTGAAGGAAATCCTTGTGGAATTAAGGTAATTCTTGCAGAAAAAGGAATTATAAAAAACCATTTGAGATTACCATTGGTTCCTGCTTCGGAAGGGCTTTATGAAAAAATTAAAGCTGAAATGAAAAAAATATAATAAATAGGTAATTTGCAATTAATAATACAAATAAATACCTAATAAATAGATGAAAAGACGCTTGTCTTTTCATTTTTTTTGATTGTAAAAAATTATGAAACTAGTAAAAGCTACAGAAAAAGATATCACTTTAATTCAGGATTTGGCAAAGAAATCATGGGAAAATGCATATGCTGAGATTCTTTCCGACCAACAAGTGAAGTATATGTTGGAAACAATGTATTCCAAAGAGGAAATTATAGAACATTTGAAAAACCCCAATTATCACTATGATCTGATTTGGGATGAAAATAAAAATTCCTTTGATGGGTTTATGGGCTATGAACATAATTATGATATAGGAACAACAAAGCTTCATAGAATTTATCTCATTCCTGAAAGTAAAGGAAAAGGATTGGGAAAAGAGGCGATTTTATTTTTAGCTCGTCAAGCTTTAGAAACGGGAGATAAAAGGATTATTTTAAATGTAAATAAATATAATTCTGCAATAAATTTCTATAAATCATTAGGGTTTTCTGTATATGGAGAAGGTATTTTTGATATAGGAAATAATTTTTTTATGGATGATTATCTTATGGAGCTATTAATCCATGATAAAATGGATTGAAATTCTATAACATTTTTATATAATTCTATAACGCGTGATATTTTTTTTTAGTCCAATTTTGTACCAGAACCAAATCACTTAATAATAATACATTCGTATGCTTGGTTTGAGCTTTTTATAAGCTTTTTATCAGTATATTTTTTTTTCATCCTTAGTGTTTAAATTCTCGCATCCAAAAGATGCGAGAATTTTTTTTGCTTAAAAAGGCTGTAATAATAAACATTATTCACTTTTAATTGAAATAAATTACTATATTTACGTGATAATTGAACACTACAATCAGGATGAAAATGTATATGAAATTTGATTTCAACACTCTTTGTAAAAAAGTGCTGGATGAGAAACTTAAAGAATATGGTCTAAAATATCAACTTCTCAATTTTGGAGAAGTAGAATTTTATGAACCTCTTACTCAAGAACAACATGATATTTTTAAGAAAAACCTTGAAGATTACGGAATTGAGATTATTGAAAGCCAGAAAATAGTTTTAGTACAAAAAATAAAAGATGCTATCGTAGAATTTGTGTTTTCAGATGAGTTGATTCCTGTTAAAGCTTCTATATATATCGCTGAAAAATTGAAGCATAGTTATGGATATCTATCGAATTTATTCTCAGAAATTGCCTATTGTTCGATAGAAAACTTTATTATTTTACAAAAAATAGAACGTGCCAAACAATTATTAGTCAATAATAAATTAAGCTTAACTGAAATAGCGGATAAACTTAATTATTCTAGTGTGGCCCATTTAAGTACACAGTTTAAAAATACCACAGGCATTACTCCGTCTCAGTTTCAGAGAATAATAACTAAAAGAAGAAAAGAAAGAAGCCTGATAATTAATTCCGAGACATTTTATGAATAAAGAATATCTTAACATAATCGTTGCTGATTCGGATGAAGAAAATGTATTACTTTTCAAAAATATATGTAAAGATTTAAAGATAGGAATTAAGCTTCAGACTTTTAATAATGGTGATATTCTGATGGAATATCTTAACGATCCTAGCCATATAATCCCTGAGGTGCTTTTTATGGATTATGATATTGCTGTACAGAACAAACCCAAATGTCTAGAGGAAATTAAATTAGATGACAGACTAAATAATCTAATAACTGTAATATATGCTGAAAAGCTTAGCGAACATGGTATTGAAGATGTTTTCGTAAAAGGGGCCAATATTTTTATGCTAAAAACAGACAATTACGATGATATAAAAAAGCGTATTTCAGATGCAGTCATCATGAATTGGCAATACCATACCTCGGGTTTAAATAAAGATAATTTTATTGCGAGAATCTAAATTATTAGTATAATTCATTTATCATGAGTTACATATGTTAGTTTTTTACTTAAAAATTCACCGTTATGTGAAAATTTTATAATGAATACGTGAAATAATATAAGATAAAATAAGACCGAGATCGCGAAATTTGCAACCGTAATCACAAACACGAATTTTTATAAAGTAAAAAAATAAAAGAGTTCGTCAAATCTTGAAACTAAATTATATAAAGCAAATGTTAGCTAAACAAAATGAATTATGTCAATTTCCAATTTAGAAAGCGCAGAAGATCTTTAAGCAAACGGTACAGTCATGAAAACTTGAAAAGTTAAAGGTATTATATTCGTTTCATTTCAAATCCTTTAACGAATCACGGTTAGTTTTTATAATAAGCAAGTTGGAAAAATAATTCATTTTGTTTTTATTCTAAAAAGAATAATAATATATAGAGACCAAAACATATTAACATAAAACAACAATATTAAAGTAATTTCTTCTAAATAACAGTTTTATAAGGGAGCCGCGCAAAAGATAATTCTTTTCGCGGTTTTTTTATGATATCTTACTCCATTTGTTTTTACCTTTATAGTGTCTTAAATAATAATTTTTAATGATTTGATTTTCCGTTCTGGAAAGTAATGGATCTACTTCAAGAATTTTTTCCACACTATTCTTTGAGGCCTTTATGATTGCTGAATCATGGACAAGATCCAGTCTTTTAAAATCTACAACGCCACTTTGCTGTGTTCCTAAAATATCTCCCGGACCTCGTAGCTGCATATCAACTTCTGAAATTTTAAAACCATCATTGGTTTCAGTCATTGTTTTAATGCGTGTTCTGCTTTCTTTAGAAAGTTTATCCGATGTCATTAAAATACAATAGCTTTGTTCTGCTCCTCGCCCCACGCGTCCACGCAGTTGATGGAGTTGTGATAAACCAAATCTTTCAGAGCTTTCAATAACCATTACAGAAGCATTAGGCACATTTACCCCTACCTCAATTACAGTGGTAGCAACCATAATTTCGGATTTTCCCGATGCAAAATGAGTCATTGCAGCATCTTTTTCATCGGGTTTCATTTTACCATGTAACATAGTTACATTATAATTCGAAAAAGAGCTCATAATATGCTCTAATCCTTCCATTAAATTTTTATAATCTAAACTTTCGGACTCTTCAATAAGTGGATACACAAAATAGATCTGTCTCCCTTTTCGAATTTCGTCATGGCAGAAGTGATATACATAGGCTCGATCTTTTTCCCGTCTATGTGCAGTAATAATGGGTTTCCTTCCCACTGGCATCTCATCAATTACAGAGACATCCAGATCAGAATAAAAGCTCATGGCTAGTGTTCTCGGAATTGGAGTAGCTGTCATCACTAAGATATGAGGTGGAAGTCTACTTTTTGACCATAGCTTTGCTCTTTGAGCGACCCCAAATCGATGTTGTTCGTCAATGATTGCCAATCCTAAATTTTTGAATTTAACCTTATCTTCTAAAACAGCATGGGTCCCAACTAAAATAGACAATGTTCCATCTTCCAGCTCTTTATGGATAATTTTTCTTTCTGCGGCTTTAGTAGATCCTGTCAATAAGCGGATATTAATTCCTGTCTCTTTGAGAAGATCTTTGATCCCATTATAATGTTGTTGCGCAAGAATTTCTGTAGGAGCCATCATACAGCTCTGAAAATCGTTATCCATGGCAATAAGCATGGTGAGTAAAGCAACCATTGTTTTTCCGGAACCTACATCACCTTGTAGAAGCCTATTCATTTGAATGGGCCTTTTCATATCTTGTCGAATTTCTTTTAAAACTCTTTTTTGAGCATTCGTAAGTTCAAAAGGAAGGTGACTTTCATAAAAGCCGGTAAAATAATCTCCCACAATGGGAAATGGGTTTCCAATTGATTGACTTTTGTGATGAATTTTTTTTAATCCAAAACCCAGTTGGAAAAAAAAAGATTCTTCAAATTTTAACCTGTTGTTTGCTTTTTCAAAATGTTCTAGGTCATTGGGAAAATGAATATTGAGGTAGGTATGTTGCCTAGAAAAAAACTTGAATGCTTTGATCATGTAATCTGGTAAATTTTCTTCAATAAGGTGAGGGATTTCTTTACAGATATTCTTTAAGATATGTTGAAAAAATCTTTGATTTAATCCTCTTTTTATCAGCTTATCAGAACTAGGGTAGATGGGTTTTAATCGATGATCATTTTCTTTTTTTTCTTCAATTTCTATTTCTGGATGAGGCATAGAAAATTGTCTTTTAAAAAGATTGATTTTTCCGAAAATGTACACTTCCCGATGAATAGGAATTTGCTCTTTTAGCCACTTTGAATATTGAAACCAAATGAGATCCATGGTTCCTGTATCATCTTGAAATTTAGCAACCAGTCTTTTTATTTTCCCGGTTTGTAATTCCTGGATCTGGGTGATTTTACCTTTTAATTGGATATCAATATTGCTTTCCTGAAGTTCTGAAACTTTATATACCTTATTTTTATCTAAATATCGGATAGGATAAAAATTTAAAAAATCTTCAACAGAGTGTATCCCTAACACACTTTTGATGAGTTTGGCTTTTTCAGGACCGATTCCTTTTATGTACTCTATGGAAGTTTCTAGTGTCATTGAAAAATGAGCTCAAATTTCGGGAAAATACTAATAAATATAAAATTTTTAATACAAAAAAAGACTCTCAAAATGAAAGTCTGCATTCTTCTAATTTTTTATTTTAGATTTAAATTTCTTTTGATAATCTTCCCATTGATCCCGACTTCGTATTTTCTTATATAAATCTTTAGAAATAAGATCAAGATATGGTTCTAATTCTTTTGCAGATAACTCACCCTGAAGAATGGTAATGGGGCCTCCTTTTTCATCTAAGAAAACGGTACTTGGAACAGCCGCAACATTCATATATTGGGTGAATTCATGCAATGAGTTTCTTCCTTTTGTAGATTCTGTATTAGGGTTAGAAAATATTCTGCCGAATATTTCAATAGAATTTTTTTCTTCTGCATTGAATTTTACAGGATAATAATTTTGATTAATATTATCAGCAATTACAGGATGCCCGTACGTTTTTTTATCCATTATTTTACATGGACTACACCAATCAGCATAAAAATCAATAAGTATTTTTTTTGGATGAGTTTTTTGAGCTTCTAGGGCCTGTTCAATTGTCATCCACTTTACTTGCGCAAAGGCAAAATTCAAAAAAAACAAAAGAATAACACTTATAATTTTCTTCATAACTTAATGTTTTTTTAAAAATAAGCATTATTCTCTTATTTTTATTTTACATCTTGCATTAATTTTTTCACAAACGGAGAAATCAAAATTAATACTATTCCGGCAATTACAGCATATAATCCTAATTGTTTATATCCATTAATATAAGTGATAAAAGCATCATAATTGGTGGAACCTTCTTTAGCTGTAGCCAATCCCGCGCCAATAATTCCGGCAACGTATTGTCCATAGGCAGAAGCTAAAAACCACATTCCCATCATCATTCCCTGAAGGTTTTTAGTGGACAGTTTTGTCATGATTGATAAACCGATAGGAGATAAGCAAAGCTCACCCAAGGTAATAATTAATAAAGCCAAGGTGAAGAAATTTAATGAAGTTACTCCTAAACTATTTACAAAAAGTTTGGTGGCAAACAGGACATAATACCCTAATCCAAGGAAAATGAATCCCAACCCAAATTTAATGATGGTATTAGGTTCGATTTTTCTTTTATGGAGCCAAATCCAAAGTAAACCAATTAATGGAGCTAAGAAAATAATGAAAAAGGCACCTCCGGAATTATTAACGCCATTAGGATCTAACCCCAGCAAATCTTTATTGAGATTTTTAGCAGCGAAAATACTTAATGAACCTCCACTTTGCTCATAAATACCCCAAAAGAGAATAGAGAAGAGAATAAAGACGAGTGCAGCCCAAAGTTTTTTACGCTCGGAAGAGGATACTTTTGTCATTTCATAGAACAGATAAATCAATGTTAAAGGGCCAATGGTCCACATGAAATAGTCGGTGTATTCAGTTTTGGCAACCATAATCATGATAATAGGCACAAAAATTAAAGACAATACATAGACTCCGTATTCTTTCCATTTAGGCATAGGAGCAGATTTTATCTCAGACATTGGATGACCGGGTTGTAGGCCAATTGTTCCCAGACTTCTTTGAGTAAAAACAAAATTAATTAAGCTAATTACCATGACAATAGCGGCTAATCCAAAAGCAATATTCCATCTTATTCCTTCTGAAATAATATGACTGAAAAGTTCTCCTTTTCCAATCGCAATACACAAATATCCACCTAATAAAGCTCCAAGATTGATTCCTGCATAGAAAAGTGAAAATCCGGCATCAGCTCGTGGATCATTAGGCTTATAGAGCTGGCCTACCATGGATGAAATATTAGGTTTGAAGAATCCGGTTCCTACTACGGTAAATGCGATTCCCAAGAAAAAGAATTGGTGGGGGTCTGCAGCAAGTATTAAACTTCCAATGATCATTAAAAGTCCGCCCCAAAATAAAGATTTTCTAAATCCTAAAATTTTATCGGCAAAAAGTCCACCGACAAAAGTAAAAGCGTATACAAAAGCTTGGGTAGCTCCATATTGAAGATTAGCTTCTTTTTCATGAAAATTCAATTGAGAGATCATAAAAAAAACTAGCATTCCACGCATTCCATAGAAACAAAAGCGTTCCCACATCTCAGAGAAAAAAAGGCTCCAAATTTGTTTTGGATATTTTCCCTTGAAATTTTGTATTTCATCTAAAGTTAAGCTCATAATTGTATATGATTAAGTTTAATTAAGTAAGTCTATCAAAACCGATAAAACTATTAATCTATAGCATTAATAATTAAATATTTTGAAAAAGAACACACGAAAATAAAAAAAACCTCTGACTTAGCAGAGGTTTTGTGTATATTTTGTTAAGGTAAATTAGTTTACACCATGCATCATTTTCTTTAAGATCGGGGAAATTAAAGCTAAAATCACGGCTGCAATACCACAAAGTACTACAAATACCATAAAGAATTCGAATAAGTTATGGATTTCAAATCCGGCAAATGTTGGGTTTTGTAGAGGCAATTGAGCCTTTTCAAAAGCAGCCACTTGATCCGTTGTTAACGTAACTTTTTTATCTAAAACTTCCTGTAGGTTGACTCCTATTTCTTCTGCTTTCTTAAATTTGTCACCAGTCGCAGGGATAAGGGCTCCTAATGAGCCTGCTAATGCATAACCTGCAGCATTGGAAATAAAGAAAACCCCATATAATAAAGAAGCAAATCTTTTAGGAGCTAATTTACCCACTAATGATAAACCAATTGGAGATAAGCAAAGCTCACCACAAGTCTGAATAAAATAGAGAAGCATTAACCATTTTATGGCTAATAGACCAGAATTTCCTAGATCTTTTACATTATGTGCAATAATAAAATAAGATAAAGCAATCAGTGCCAATCCCATAGCTTGTTTGAATGGAGAAACAGGTTCTTTTCCTTTAGCTCTTAGTTTGTCCCAGATAATACTAAATGGAACGGCTAATACAACTACAAAAATTCCATTGAATATTTGTACCATAGAAGGAGGCATATTCCATCCTAAAATATTTCTATCCGTTTGGTTATCAGCAATAAATGTGAGAGATGAACCTGCTTGTTCAAAAGCTGCCCAAAAGAAAATAATAAAAAATGATACAATATAAATGACCCAAATTCTTTGTCTTTCAATTTTATTTTCTGCAGAAGACATAATTAGGAAAGCTAATGAAATACCGGCGGCATATATAAAAGGATAAATAATCCCTTTAATGAGTTGGCCCATTTCTACGGAATTAAATCCAAATTCTCCTACGAGTAAATATCTGAATGCGAAAAATAAGCCTATAAATAAAACCCCGGTAATCGCTAAAAATTGGCTTGAAAATTTTGCTGTTTGAGTTTCTCCTTCTTCAAAGTCCTCACTCGTATTATGTTTTGGTAAACCTCCAATCGGTCTTCCTTCTGGAGTTACTACATATTTGTTTTTAAGGATAAAAAAGGTTATAGTTCCAATTATCATCGCGATTGATGCAGCTAAGAATCCCCATTTAAAAGCGAAAATATCTCTTACACCTGTAGAGGCATCTTTAACATCTCCTAAATATGGACAAATGAATTGCCCTAAGAATGCACCTATATTAATTCCCATATAGAATATGGTAAAAGCCGAGTCTAATTTTGATTTTTCCTGTTTTGGATAAAGACTTCCTACCATCGAGGAAATATTAGGCTTGAAAAATCCATTACCAAAAATAATAATGAATAAAGCCAGCCACATAATAAGTTTAGATGTTTCTAAACCTGTGGAAAAAGTTGAAGCACTAATGAAAAGGAAAAACTGACCAATTGCCATTAATGATCCACCAATTAAAATAGCATTTCTATTTCCAATATATTTATCTGCAATAAACCCTCCTAAAAGAGGAGTTAAATAACATAAAGCCAAAAATCCACCGTAGATGATTGCCGCATCAGCTTCTTTTATTAATAAGGAATTTACCATAAAGAGCGTTAAAAGTGCTCTCATTCCATAAAAGTTGAAACGCTCCCACATTTCCGTTCCGAAAAGAACCCATAAACCTTTCGGATGCCTGGAATTGCTTTTCTCTACAAATTCATCCGGTTTCGGATGTAATGCTTCAGTTTGACCCATAATGTTAAATTTTGTTAAGACTGACAAATATAGTTTTTTTTGAGTTTTTGGCAATGTTTTAATTTTATAATTAAATAAAAAAGCTGCAGAAACCTTCTACAGCTTAATATTGTTTACGTAATATCAAAATTAATGTCCTTTTTCTTTTATGATATTATTTAATCTTTTTAACATAGAAAGTCCTAATAATGTCGCAAAAATTAATAATGCGAAGTTGACTAGGAAGTAATTCATCTTATTCTCGTAATTATACCACGTGCTGGCCAAAATTCCTGAAAGTTTATTTCCTACTGAGTTTGCTAAGAAGAATCCCCCCATCATTAATGCAGTAATTCTTGCAGGAGAAAGTTTTGAAACAAAAGATAGCCCCATTGGAGAAAGACATAATTCTCCAACAGTAATGACTCCATAGCTTGCAACTAGCCACCATGGTGAAACTTTGATAGCTCCATTATCCCCGGCTATTACGGCTAGCACCATCACTAAACAAGAAAGTCCTGAAATAAATAACCCTAGAACAATTTTTGTGGGAGTCAAGGGTTCTTTGCCTTTTTTCCTTAATAATCCCCAAAATCCTACGACTAAGGGAGTGAGAGCAATTACCCAGAATGGATTAATAGACTGGAATAATTCCGTGTTATATAAATACACTTTATTTTGTGGATTATTTTCTAACTCTGAACGTTGTTCAGAAGAGATATTTTTGAAGTAAACATCTTTTCCTTGTTCTTTAATCGTATTGCCATCTTTATCCTTTTGAGACTGGAATTGATCATCATAGACCGGAACTTCTTTATTTTCATAGCTTTTTCCATCTACCATATAAATGCCTTCCAAAGGTTTTTCCATCGAAGCAGGAACACTTCTATCAGTATAATAATTGGCCCATCTCGTTAAGGCTGTGCCATTTTGTTTAAATACTGCCCAGAAAAACATACTGATTAAGAAAACGGATAGCAAAGCACCAATTGATGATTTTTCTTCGGGTTTTGCTTTAAAATAAAGAGAGGCATAGAAGTAAATTACAGGAATACAAGCAAAAATAAAAGCGTCTGTATTATCACTTCCAAAAATGTTATTAGGAATAAACCACCCAATAGCTCCTGCAATAATAGCAGGTAAGAAAACTTTAATTAAAATTTCAGAAAGTTTGGTGTCTCCTTCCTGTACAGGCTTCATTTGAGCTGCATGGATGTAGTGTTTTCTGCCAATAGTGAAAATAATAAGACCGATAATCATTCCGACTCCCGCAGTGATAAATGCTTCCCCCCAGCCAAACTTATTACGCATGAAGGCAGCAATAATATTACAAATGAAAGCTCCAATATTAATTCCCATATAGAAAATATTATAACCGGAATCTTTATTAGCTTTATAAGGTTCTTCAGAGTAAAGATTTCCTAATAAGGTTGAAATAGTAGGTTTAAAAAAGCCATTTCCAATAATAATTAACGCCAAAGATCCATAAAACAAAGGAAGGTCTTTAAAAATACCCAATCCAATATAGCCAGCTGCCATTAAAATTCCTCCCAAATAAATTGATTTAATATATCCTAAAATTCGATCAGCTAGAAAACCTCCAATGAAAGGGGTAAGGTATGTTAAAGCAATATAAGTTCCGAAAATATCATCAGCCGTTTTATCAGGAAGGCCAAGTCCTCCTTTTAAACCTGTCGGTTCAATAACATATAGAACAAAGATTCCCAGAATCAAATAGTATCCAAAACGCTCCCACATTTCTGTGAAAAAGAGGAAAGGTAACCCCTTGGGATGTTTAGTCTTCATAGTTTCAATTTTCAAATTTCCCAAAAATAAGTTTTTAATTTTAATTGATAAAATAAATAATACTTTCCAATATGATTAATTAAATTAATATATTTTACAGGAAAATCCGGCTTCAACGAGAAACCGGATTTGATATCAAAATTTGATTAGAGTTATTAAAGATTTTGGAGAAGGAAATCAGTCATTTTTTGATACAACTGTGGTCTTGTTTGTCCTCCATAAATTCCATGGTTTTTATCCGGATATGCCATAAATTCAAATTGTTTTTTATTTTGAATTAACGCTTCGGAAAATTCCATAGAGTTTTGAAAATGTACATTATCATCAGCTGTTCCATGGATGAGTAAGAATTTTCCTTTTAGTAAATCAGCATACTCAGTAGGCGAATTTTTATCATAACCATCAGGGTTTTCCTGAGGAGTTCTCAAAAACCTTTCCGTATATACCGAATCATAGTATCTCCAGTTCGTAACAGGGGCAACTGCAATTCCTGCTTTAAAAATATCGGCTCCTTTTGTCATAGCCAAACTAGTCATATATCCTCCGAAACTCCAGCCAAACATTCCGATTCTAGTTTTATCTATATAAGGTTGGTTTCCAAACCATTTGGCAGCAGAAATTTGATCTTCAATTTCGTATTTTCCCAGATTCATATAAGTTGCCTTTTTAAATTTAGCACCTTTATATCCTGTTCCACGACCATCAACACAGGCTACGATATAGCCCTTCTGAACTAAATGGTTGAACCATAAAGTATTGCCATTATCCCAAGAATTTGAAACTTGTTGAGAACCTGGTCCGGAATATTGAAACATAAATAATGGATATTTTTTATTTGGATCGAAGTTTTTAGGTTTTAAAACCCAGGCATTCATTTGATCACCGGCTTCATTAGGAATTGTAATAAACTCTTTCTCAACAAAATTATCAGCTTTTAATTTTTGAAGTTGGTCATTATTATTCTGAAGTTCTTTGATAATTTTACCATTTCCATCTTTCAAAGTATACGTATTAGGCTTTGCAGATGTTGAAGTATTTTCGATAAAATAATGATAATTTTTACTGAAATTGGCTGAATTATTGCCTTCCGTATTGGAAATTAATTGGGACTTACCACTTTCTATATTAATTTTAGAAACTACTTTATTGATGCTTCCTTTTTCCGTAGTCTGAATATAAATATCTTTAGATTTTGGATCGTAGCCATAGTAATCAATGACTTCCCAATTTCCTTTTGTGACTTGTTTTTTCAGTTTTCCATTGGGGTCATACCAATATAAATGACGATTTCCATCTCTTTCTGAGCCCCAAAGGAATGAATTATCTTCTAAAAACTCTAATGTTACATTATCAGTATCAATCCATTTTTCATCCGTTTCTGTAAAAAGTTTTTGGACTGAGCCTGTTTTGATATTTACTTTTAGAATATCTGATGCATTTTGAGTTCTTTCTGAAGTGATTAAAACAATTTCATCAGGTTTGGCGGTCTGGATGACATTCGGAATATAATAATTTTTAAAATTGTCTAAATTAACTTTTGTTTTTTTTTCTCCTTCTAAAAGATAAATATGAGCAGAAACAACAGAGTTTTTTTCCCCCGCCTTAGGGTATTTATAACGCATTTCTTGCGGATATAGAGATTTTCCGTAAATAGGAATGTAAATTTCTGGAACATCGGTTTCTACAGATTTTATGAAAACAATCGCATTAGAGTTTTTTGTCCATTCATACAGTCGGGCATGTCCGAACTCCTCCTCATACACCCAATCAGCGAGGCCATTTAATACCTTATTTTTAACACCGTGTTCCGTTACTTGAACGATTTTTCCATTATCTAAATCTTGATAGAAAATATTATTATCAACAATAAAAGCTATTTTAGTACCATCAGGTGAAAATCTAGGTTCTTGGACAGGTTTCCCTTCATTTAGGCTGATTATTTTACCGGATTTCAGATCCTTTATATCGAACTTTCCTAAAAAAGAATGACGGTATATAGGCTGGCTTTCTTTTAATAAAAGAATTTTTGATTCGTCATCAGAAAATTCATAGCTGCTAAATTGTCCATCAACAATATTTCCTTCTTTTTGTGAAGTTTTATAGGAATATTTTGCGATCCCATTCGGTTCAATAACCAAATAATCTTCTCCGTTTTTCATAGAAGATATTCCTGCAATGCCTTTTCCGCGATAGTATCCTGAGTATATTTTATCTAATGTAATTTCCTGTGCAAATCCGTTTTGAAAACAGACAGCAAGAGTAAGTGCTAATAAAAACTTTTTCATTTCCAAATTTAATAGGTTTCAAAGATAATAATTTTATTAAATGCATAAAAAAGCTTTTTAAATAATGAGCTTTGGCAAAAAAATTGAATATATTTAGGTATAATCAAATCAAATAATAATTATGGAAACGAATGCTTTTAATCAGAAATTGAACCGATATATTTTGAATAATCAAATTGTTTATACGGGGTTTTCAAGCTTTAAAGAGGCTGAAGAATGTGCACAAAAAAAAGAAGGTGTGTTAGTAGAAGTAGGATTTAAGGATGGAAATGATAATCCTGAAATTACGACAGAAGCGGGACTGATTGAAAAAAAGCTACATTATTATGTCGATGCCGGTGAAGAATATAAGTTTATCCATTCATCAGATCCAGGTTTTAGAAAATATGCAGATGAATTACAAAAAATAAAATCAAACGAAAAACAGTATAGTCCAGAGGAAAGGTATTTTGCCAATTTTGAGATTGAAAATGTAGAAGATCCGATTATTGTGATTAAAAATGACCATTTTGAATCGGTAACTTCAAGAGAGCGTTCAAAATATTTGAAACATGCAAAAGTGTATGAAATAGGTGTTGCAGTACTAAAATCTTAAAAATTACAGTATGAGTAAAACAAAGTATTCAGAAAAAGCAAAGGACAAGATAGGAACCGTAATGCATGAATTTAAGGAAGGGAAATTAAAATCCTCTTCCGGAAAAAAAGTAACTGATAGGAAGCAAGCTATTGCTATTGGTATTTCTGAAGCTAAAGAAAAAGGATTAAAAGTTCCTAAGAAGAAAAAGTAATTCAATATAAAGAAGCCGTCTCACAACTGAGGCGGTTTTTCTTGTTAAAAAGTGAATAATTTTTATACATTTTGATTTGTTTTTTTGTATATTTATTTAGTAATCAATTAGATATATGGCTTTTAGGCATTATAATCAAAATCAGCTGGTTTTATTTCCGCATACTTTTGACGACCTGATTCCTATGGATCATCCTGTGCGGATTGT
>NZ_CACVBR010000006.1 GCF_902728265.1 Chryseobacterium potabilaquae | reverse complement strand
ATTAATACTACTATATTAATCTAAAAATTTATTTTATATGAAAAATTCATGAATATTGAGACGGTTTACGTCTTCTTTATAAAAAAAACTCATATTCTACTATTCTTTTATATAGTAGAATATGAGATAGGTAGAAATAATTAAATGACCAAAAACTAAGTACTCTATAAATTGTCCAAAATATAAATTATTTAATCCCTTAATTATAATCCTTATACTAAGTATATTATAATAAGTAAAACACCAACTCTACAATTTCACCCCATATGGTATAGTTTATTCTTGACATATTTATTACATATATTTGAATTAATCAATTAATAATCATAGCACCTTAACTAAAAAAATTGGTTACTGATTAAATTAATAGAAGATATTCCTGAACCAACTCTACTATAGTTACTATAAGATGTTGAGAATTAAAATACTAAATTAATCCTCTTTGAAATAAAATACATCTCTACCACAAAAAAGACTAAAAGAATGTTTTATCGTAAAGAATTTTATATATTTGCACCATCTAACAATTAAAAAAATAATTTACTATGTCAGACATTGCATCAAGAGTAAAAGCTATCATCGCTGATAAGCTTGACGTTGAAGAAACAGAAGTAACTCCTGAAGCTAGCTTCACTAACGATTTAGGAGCTGATTCATTGGATACAGTTGAATTGATCATGGAATTCGAAAAAGAATTTAACATCCAAATCCCTGATGATCAGGCTGAAAAAATTACTACTGTAGGACACGCTATCGCTTATATCGAAGAAGTAGTAAATAAATAATATTCTTCAACAAAAAGAAAATTTAAAAATTTATGGAATTAAAAAGAGTAGTTGTAACCGGTTTTGGCGCAGTAACACCGATTGGAAATAATGCAACAGAATACTGGGAAAATCTTGTAAAAGGTGAGAGCGGTGCTGCTCCGATTACTCTTTTTGATGCCACAAATTTCAAAACAAAATTTGCTTGCGAAGTAAAAGGTTTTGATCCATTACAATACTTCGATAAAAAAGAGGCAAAAAAAATGGATCGAAATACTCAGTTGGGACTTGTTGCAGCAAGAGAAGCTGTTGCAAATTCCAGAATCATTGAAGACAATGTAGATAAAAACAGAGTTGGAGTGATTTGGGGGTCTGGAATCGGAGGTTTAGAAACTTTTGAAACCGAAGTATTAGGATGGGCCAATACGGATATCCCTAGGTTTAATCCTTTCTTCATCCCAAAAATGATAGCAGATATTACTCCAGGACATATCTCTATTGAATATGGATTTCACGGTCCAAATTATACCACTGTTTCTGCCTGTGCGTCTTCAGCAAATGCTATAATTGATTCCAAAATGCTTATCCAACTAGGAAAAGCAGATGTGATTGTATGCGGAGGCTCTGAAGCAGCTGTTACCGCAAGTGGTGTCGGTGGATTCAATGCAATGATGGCACTTTCTACAAGAAATGATGATCCTACAACTGCTTCAAGACCATTTGATAAAGATAGAGATGGATTTGTATTAGGAGAAGGGGCTGGATGTATTGTTCTTGAAGAATATGAACACGCGGTAAAACGTGGCGCAAAAATTTATGCAGAATTAAAAGGTGGTGGTTTAAGTGCCGATGCACATCATATGACTGCACCTCACCCTGAAGGACTTGGCGCTTATTTAGTGATGAAAAATTGTTTAGAAGATGCAGGCTTAACTGCTGATGAAGTAGATCATATCAACATGCATGGCACTTCTACTCCATTAGGAGACATCGCAGAATCTAATGCAATTTCAAAACTATTAGGCGAACATGCTTATGACATTCAGATAAATTCTACAAAATCAATGACAGGTCACCTACTTGGTGCCGCCGGAGTTATCGAAGCTATTGCTGCATTAGGAACTATTATTCATGGTATCGTTCCTCCTACCATAAACCATTTTACTGACGATGAAAATATCGATAGTAGACTGAATTTTACATTCAACGAAGCTGTGAAGAAAGATGTAAAAGTAGCCATGAGCAATACTTTTGGGTTTGGTGGACATAATGCTTGCGTTCTATTTAAGAAAATCTAAATTCAATGAATGGAGTTACAGAAATACTTTTCTAAATTCCTTCTCAAAAACAGAAAAAAAAAATTAACAGAGAGAGACTATTTTCTTAGTACTGAATTAAAGAAAATACTAGGTTCTGAAATACGAAATATATCTCTTTATCGTGAAGCCTTTTCATTGAAAAATTCTTCAAAAAATCAAGAAAGTAATTATGAAAGGCTCGAATTTTTAGGTGATTCTGTTTTGGGTACAATTATTTCTTGTCATTTGTTTCAAACTTACCCTCAAGCCAATGAAGGTTATTTAACACAAATGAAATCTAAGATTGTTAATAGGAAAAATCTTAATAAATTAGGAGAAGATCTAAAGCTAACGAGTCTTTTACAAAAGTCAAACTCCATGGCTTTAGGCGAAAATATCTCCGGAAATTTATTTGAGGCTTTAATTGGTGCTGCTTATTTGGACTTCCAATATGAGATTTGTAAAAAAATCATTTTGGAGAGACTTCTCACACCAATAGAAATGAATAAGCTTGAAAATAAAATTGTAAGCTACAAGGGCCTTTTACTCGAATGGAGTCAGAAGAAAAAAGTAAACATAAAATATGAAACTTGTGAAGAGGTACAAGTAAATAAAGCAATCGTTTTTAGATGCCATGTATGGCTGGGAGATGAAAAAATTGCAAATGCTATGGAAACTTCCAAGAAAAAAGCAGAAGAAAAAGCTGCACAAAGAGCATTCTACATTTTAAATAAAAAAGAAAACATACTTGGAAATTCAAAAACTTTATGATATTGATGATATAGAATTTGAAGATATTACCATAGCTTTGGTAAGATTAGTCAAAAATATACCCAATCATGAGTTTTTTTTTAAAGTAAATCAAATAAACGAACTTAAATTTTCTAGAATTATAGATCTTATAATTCATGGAGCGTATTATGATTACTATTTTCCTAGATTTGAAGCTTACCATAAGTATACAAAAACTTGTTTTACTTTTATTTCAAATAAATCCTCCGATAGTAAACAAAAAAAATTACAAACGGAACTTTTTTCAGAAGAAAAAAACATTAAATTTTTATTAAATAATCAGGCAGATGTGCAATATATTTTGCATAGTTCGGAACAGTTTCCTGATTTTTCCGTAATTTTGCTCCCTGAAAATCTTGTATTTCCAATTCAAGACTATACACTAAGTTCTGATGAGGAACTTTATCAAATTATCCAGTATTATGAATAAGTATTTAAAGAAAACAAAAATTATTGCAACACTTGGGCCTGCTTCATCATCTAAGGAGGTTATGCTAGGGCTAATGAAGGCGGGTGTTGATATTTTCAGAATAAATTTCTCACATGCAGATTACGACTTGGTTCGCAACAATATTGAAATAATCAGAGAACTTAATAAAGAATATGGTTTTTCCGTTGGAATTTTAGGAGATTTACAAGGTCCAAAATTGAGAGTTGGAGTGGTAAAAGAAGGTTCCTATCTAAACCCAGGAGATATTCTTACTTTCACCAATGAAAAAATAGAAGGAGACTCTACTAAAGTTTATATGACTTACCAACAGTTTCCTCAAGATGTTAAAGTGGGTGAAAGAATCCTTATTGATGATGGAAAATTAGTCTTAGAAGTAACCGAAACAAATCAAATAGATACTGTTAAAGCAAAAACTATTCAAGGGGGACCATTAAGCTCTAAAAAAGGAGTAAACTTACCTAATACGAATGTTTCACTGCCTGCTCTCACAGAAAAAGACATTCAAGATGCTAATTTCATGCTCGACATGGAGGTGGATTGGATTGCTCTTTCTTTTGTTCGTCACGCTCAAGATATCATTGATTTGAAAGAATTAATTGCAAAACATCCAAATGGTAAATTTAAAACCCCGATTATTGCAAAGATTGAAAAACCGGAAGGGGTCCAAAATATTGAGCAAATTTTATTAGAATGTGATGGACTAATGGTGGCACGTGGAGACTTAGGAGTAGAAGTTCCTATGGAAGAAGTCCCTGCCATCCAAAAAACTTTAGTAGAAAAGGCTAGGTTTTATTCTAAACCTGTAATTATCGCTACTCAAATGATGGAAACGATGATTAATAGCTTAACACCTACTAGAGCTGAAGTAAATGATGTCGCTAACTCTGTATTAGATGGAGCCGACGCAGTTATGCTTTCTGGAGAAACCTCAGTAGGTAGATATCCTGTTCAGGTGGTCGAAAATATGACAAAAATTGTAAAAAATATTGAGATGACTCATTTTTATCAGCATAAAAATGAGCCTATTGAAAAAGATTTTAACTGCATAGATGAAAGGTTTATTACCAATAGAGTCTGCCTTGCTGCAGTAAGAATTGCAAAAACAACCAATGTTGCAGCTATTGTCACTTTAACTCACTCAGGTTATACGGCTTTCCAACTTTCTGCTCATAGACCCGATTCACATATCATTGTATATAGTGGTAATAAAAGAGTAATTACAATGCTTAATTTACTTTGGGGAGTTCACGCATATTATTATGATATGAATAAATCTACGGATGAAACCATTATTCAAGTAAATATGTTGACTCACAATTACGGCTATATTGAATCGGGAGATTTTGTAATCAATATCAATGCAACACCGTCATACGAAGGGGGAAAAACAAATACTTTAAGACTTACTACTGTATAAATACAGATATTTTATATAAAAATAAACTCTCGAGAAAATCGAGAGTTTTGTTTTTTAGTTACCTACAATAGTCTTAACATTTACAAATTCTTTCAATGCTAATAATGAAAGTTCCACTCCATAACCAGAACTCTTGGTTCCTCCGAACGGAAAACGAGGATCAGAGCTTGTCATCCTATTGATATTTACCGTCCCTGATTCAAGGTTTTCTATAAAAAAATATTGACGATTTTTATCTTTTGTCCAGACAGAATTGGAAAGTCCAAAAGGAATATCATTAGCCATTCTCAAGGCATCCTCATCACTTTTGGCAATCATAACCATTCCCAGAGGGCCAAATAACTCCTCCTTTAAGATTGGGTTTCCTTCGTTTACTCTTATTAATCCGGGATTAAACTCATTATCAGAAACTCGTTCTAAAGGAATAATAATCTCAGCCCCATTTTCAAGAGCTTTATTAAATTGCTTTTCTAGTTCATCAGCCAAATCGGGTCTTGCCATTCCACCTAGTTTTGTTTCTTTATCCATAGGATCAGCTGGAACAAACTTTTTATATTCTTCAATAAATTTGGGTAAAAATAATTCCTCAATTTCTGCTTGTATAATAAATCTCTTTGCAGCAACACATGTTTGTCCACAATTCTGCAACCTAGCTTGAGCTCCCACTTTCGCTGCTTCATCGAAATTTGCATCATTTAAAACAATAAAAGCATCACTTCCTCCTAATTCTAACAATGATTTCTTTATATTGAGCCCTGCAATAGATGCCACTTCTCCACCTGCTTTTTCACTTCCCGTTAAGCTTACTCCTTTTATGACATCATGTTCTAAAATTTCTTTAACTTCAGCATGTCCTATTTCTAAGTTTTGAAAAACACCTTGCGGAAAACCAGCCTCCAAAAAAATATCTTCAATAGCTTTTCCACTACCAAAGCAGATTGAGGCATGTTTCAATACTACTGTATTTCCTGCTAGAATAGTAGGAATAGTAAATCTTAATACTTGCCAAAAAGGGAAATTCCAAGGCATTACACCCAAAATTACTCCTTTTGGAACGTAATGAATTTCAGAATATGCAAACTCCGAATCTATCTTTTCAGGGCTTAAAATATTTTCAGCATCCGCATAATAATTCATCATCAAAACACATTTTTCTATTTCAGCAATAGATTGCGAAATAGGCTTATTCATTTCATTGGTAATAATTTTACCAAATTTTTCTGCATTGTTTTTTAAAATTTCAGCCGATTTTCTTATCAATTTTTGTCTTTCTTCAAAAGGCTGTTGTCTCCATTCTGAAAACACCTTATTAGCTTTAATAAGTTTATTTTCAATTAACTGTTCCATATCGTAAATATTAGTTTTAAATTCAAAAAATGAATTTATTGAATGCTTTTTTTAAAAGCATCATAAAAGAAACAAATTTTGTTCCTTACATGTTTATAAAATAGTGATTTTTTCTATAGTAGATGTAAAGTTTTATTTACATTAAATCATAAACCACTCATTCATAAGACAAGCGGCTAATCTAGCTGTTCTATCCTGAATATCGAACAAAGGATTAACTTCTGCCACATCCAATGCTAGTAATTTTTTATTTTTTAAAATATGTTTATAAAAATGCATGAAAGTTGCATCTGCAAAAATACCATTATAAGCAGAAGCAGATACTCCCGGTGCTATAGAGGCGCTAAATACATCCATACAAATAGTGAGATAAGCTATATCCACATTATCTAGTAGATCATCTATTCTCTGATATATTGAAGGTAAATTTTCAAAAAATAATTCATCAGCTAAAATATATTTCATTCCGTTTTGATGAGCAGTATCAAATAATTTCAATGTATTTGAGTTCCTTTGAATTCCAATATGTAAAGAATTTATATCTCCTTCTTGCGCAATTTGCCAAAAACCTGTCCCAGAAGTTGCACCAATATTACTTTCAGGTTGCCTGTTATCAAAATGAGCATCAATATTAATAATCCCGATTTTTTGTTCAGGAAATGCTGTTCTTACTCCAAGATAATGTGCATAGGTAACTTCATGCCCACCTCCTAAAACAAGAGACTTTCCTCCTTTCAATAAAACCCTAGAAACATTTTTAGCCAGCTGATTCTGACTATCTTCTAAATTTCCATCATCACATGTAACATTTCCGAAATCTAATAACGAAAAAGATGGAAGAATTACTGGAAAATTAGACATATTTTTTCTAATAATGTTGGGGGCATCCTTTGCACCTTGTCTTCCCTTATTCCTTCTGACCCCTTCATCCACAGCAAATCCATGTAAAACAAAATCATTATCTATAATAGTATCATAATCGTTTTCATTTTTAACTCTTTGAAATACCCTGTGAAAAAGAAGTTCTTCTCCATCTAATCTTCCTTGCCAAATATCGTTGTCCATTATTTAAAATAATTTAGTGTTTTTCCTTTCAAAAATATAATCTCTAAAAGGAAATGTAACTTTCCTTAAACATAACCGTAGTTTTTCATACATATAATATATTTTCTGTATGATAAAGTTGTGATTACATTATTTTATTTCCGTCAATATAAATATTTTCAGCTTTTAAACTACCCTGATGATATAAAACATTCTGAAAATTATTTGTTTTAAAGGTAATAAAGTCGGCCTTATAACCTGCTTCTAGCTTTCCTCTATCCTCTAAACCTAAAGCATACGCCGAGCGAAACGTAATTCCGGCTAAAACTTCAGCAGTAGTCAATTTTTCATAAGTAGCTAAAATTGAAGCTTGCGTTATTAAATTTCCCATCGGTGCTGAGCCCGGATTCCAATCACTAGCAATAGCTACAATTGCCCCAGCATCTAATAATTTTCTTGCCGGAGTAAACTTTTCTCCCAAACCTAAACTAGCCCCTGGCAAAGCCGTTGCTACCGTATTTGATGTTGCAATAAAATCAATATCTTCATCTATAGTCGCTTCCAAATGATCAGCGGATTTTGCACCTACTTCAACTGCAACACGTGAACTCCCTGGTGTAAATTGGTCTGCATGAACCGTAATTTCAAAGCCTAAATCTTTAGTCTTCAATAAAAAAAGCTTACTTTCTTCGATTTGAAATGCCGATTTTTCGATAAAAATATCAACTCGTCTCGCTAAATTTTCTTGCTTGACTATAGGTAAAATATCTGTAAGAATATAGTGTAAATAGTCTTGATTATCTCCCTTAAAATCTTTAGGCTTTAAATGAGCTGCAAGAGAAGTAGGTACTAAGGTAGCTCTTGTTTGTCCTTGGGCTTTTTTTATAATTCGAAGCATTTTAAGTTCGTTATCTACATCTAAACCATATCCACTCTTTATTTCAACTGTTGTAATTCCTAGAGATATTAAAAAATCAATTCTCTGTAATAATGTTGTCAAAAGTTCTTCTTCCGAAGCGCTTCTTGTATGCTGAACTGAACTCCAGATTCCCCCACCACTTTCTGCAATCTCTAAATATGTTTTTCCTGCATTGCGCATTGCAAAATCATTTGCTCGATTGCCTCCAAAACAAATATGGGTATGAGAATCTACAAAAGCAGGAAATCCAACTTGTTCTCCATCTATATTTTCAATTTCTATATTTTGATTTTGGTATTCTAATTTCAATTCATTGAAATTTCCAATTTTTTGAATTTTTCCACCTTTAATTAAAATCCCACCATCAAGAATAACCTCCAGCTGTTCATCAGAAAGTTTTCCTCTTAATGGAAGGTTGGCAAGAGTCACCAATTGCTTAAACGGACCTATAAGTTTCATTATATAATACTACTAAGACTATTATTACTAAAATTTTCACTTCCAAAATTACTTAAAATATCTGTTTATCTCAATTTTTTTACTCTTTTAGAAATCCTCAATTAAATATTATCCTATTATCTCCTCCTAGCCTAATGTAAATTTCCTATCTTTGAAGTAAATGAAATTGAATTAATGCCTGATTTTTTACATCCAGATAAAGAAAATTATTCCCGCGAAGAGCTTTTGCAGGAAGCACAAATACGTCCTCAAAGTTTCAAAGATTTTGCAGGACAAAGAAAAACTTTGGAAAACCTTGAAGTTTTTGTAACTGCAGCAAAAAAACGAGGGGGAGCTTTAGATCATGTGCTATTGCATGGCCCTCCGGGTCTAGGTAAAACAACTCTAGCTAATATTATCGCCAACGAACTTGGTGTAAATTGTAAGGTAACTTCAGGCCCTGTTTTAGATAAACCAGGAAGTTTAGCCGGTTTGCTCACTAATCTTGAAGAAAATGATGTCCTTTTTATTGATGAAATTCATCGACTATCACCCGTTGTAGAAGAATATCTCTATTCTGCAATGGAGGATTATAAAATCGATATTATGCTAGAAACCGGTCCCAATGCACGAAGTGTTCAAATTGGCTTAAATCCTTTCACTCTTGTCGGAGCAACAACAAGAAGTGGTATGTTGACCAAACCTATGCTAGCCCGATTTGGAATTCAAAGTAGATTGGAATATTATTCTATTGAACTTTTATCCATTATTATCCAAAGAAGTGCGAGAGTATTGGGCATAAAAATTTATGAAGACGCAGCGATTGAAATAGCGAGAAGAAGCAGAGGCACCCCCAGAATAGCAAATGCTTTGCTAAGAAGAGTTCGGGACTTTGCTGAAATAAAAGGTAATGGAGAAATTGAAATCAATATTACAAAATATGGCCTTAACTCTCTTAATGTTGACGAGTATGGTTTAGATGAAATGGATAATAAAATTATGCGTGTTATGATTGAGAACTTTAAAGGAAAGCCGGTAGGAATATCTGCACTCGCCACATCCATTGGTGAAAATCCGGAAACCTTAGAAGAAGTTTATGAGCCCTTTTTGATTCAAGAAGGATTTATCATTAGAACTCCTAGAGGAAGAGAAGTTACAGAAAAAGCATACCAACATTTAAATATTTCAAAACCAAAAAATCCCGGGGAATTATTCTAAATTTATGTTTACTCCTAAATTATATAAAAGCGAAGATCTTGACCTGATGAAAGAAATAATCAGAGAAAATACATTCGCTTTATTAATTTCCTCTATCAATAAAATTAGGGCTACTCATTGTATGATTATGCTTAATGAGGAGAACCCTGAAAATATTTATCTTGAAACCCACATTTCCAAAGCTAATCCACAAGCAAAAACCTTGAAAAACGGAGATGAAGTTCTTTGTGACTTCCTAGGTTCTCATGCCTACATTTCCAGTAGTTGGTATGATCATATCAATGTTTCTACATGGAATTATGAAGCAGTACAAATCTATGGTACAATTGAAGTGATGAATCATGAGGAACTCTATCAACATCTTGAAAAGCTTACTTATAAATATGAAAACGTCCAACAATGCCCTGTCATGGTGCATAATATGGGCAAAGAATTTGTAGAAAAAGAGATGAAAGGAGTGTATGGCTTAAAAATTGCCCCTTCTGAGATTTTCATCAAGCAAAAGTTATCTCAAAATAGAAAAGAAAATGATTATCTAAATATTATTTCGAATCTTGAGAAAGGGAATGAAAATGAAAAAAGAATTGCTGAAAAAATGAAACTATTAAAAAAATAAAAACATTATAAACTTTAATATTATATGAAACTATATCCAATACAATGTGGAAAATTTAAACTCGACGGCGGCGCTATGTTTGGAGTCGTCCCAAAGAGTCTCTGGGAAAAAACAAACCCAGCAGACGAAAAAAACTTAATAGAACTAGGTACCCGATCCCTTCTTATTGAAGATGGTAAAAAACTGATCCTTGTTGATTGTGGTCTTGGTAACAAACAGGATGAAAAATTTTTTGGACATTATGCTCTTTGGGGAGATGATAGTTTAGATAAAAATTTAAAAAAATATGGTTTTATAAAAGAAGACATTACAGATGTTTTCCTTACCCACCTTCATTTTGATCATTGTGGCGGCGCTATTGAATGGAATGATAACAAAACAGGGTATAGACCTTCTTTTAAAAATGCTCAGTATTGGACCAACGAAAACCATTGGCAATGGGCAACTGAACCCAATTCACGAGAAAAAGCTAGTTTTCTAAAGGAAAATATTATTCCCCTACAAGAAAGTGGTCAGCTTAATTTTTTACCTCTTCCTAAAACAGGAAATTATGGGTTTGCACCAGATTTAAAAATGGATGTTATTTTTGTAGACGGTCATACTGAAAAACAAATGCTACCCGTTCTTCAATACCAAGATAGAACTGTTGTTTTTGCAGCAGATTTAATTCCTACGGCGGGACATATCAACCCAGTTTATGTAATGGGATATGATACGAGACCTCTCTTAACAATTGAAGAAAAAGGAAAATTTTTAAAACAATGTGTTGACAACGAATATCTACTATTCTTTGAACATGATGCACATCATGAATTAGCTAGTCTTAAAATGACAGAAAAAGGAGTACGACTTGATGAAACCTATACTTTTAATGAGGTGTTTGGATACTAATTTTTAGTTATGGAAAAATTAAATTCAAATACACAAAACCCAGAACCAGATCCAGCACCAGTCCCAAAAATCATTGGGCTAACCGGAGGAATTGGTTCGGGAAAAACTACAGTTGCCCGTTTTATCGAAGAATTTGGATTTCCAGTGTATTATTCGGACGATAGAGCAAAAACAATTGTCAATGATAATGAAGATGTCAAGATAAAAATCAAAGATCTTCTGGGAGACCAAGCCTATGATGAAAATGGGCTTTATAACAGAAAATTTGTAGCTGAAAAAGTTTTTAATAATCAAAATTTACTTCAAAAATTAAATGAGATTATACATCCTGCTGTTCGGATCGATTTTGAAGAATGGATAAAAAAACAAACCAAATATTTAGTTTTTAAAGAAACTGCTTTATTATTTGAATTAAAGCTTAATAAAGATTGTTACAAATCTCTTTTAGTTACTGCTGAAGATAATATCAGAATTAAAAGAGTTATGGATAGAGATGATAAAACATATCGTGAAGTCCAAACAATTATGGAAAAACAAATGCCTGAAAAAGATAAAGTAAAATTAGCTGATTGTATCATCTATAATAATACAAATATCGAGGATTTAAAAGAAAGCACAGAACGAGTAATCTTCAATATTGAATAGTAAAAAATAGCTCCAATTATTACAACTACCTCATCATAATAAAAAATAAGCCCTCATTTCTGAGAGCTTATTTTTTATTTAGGCATACTGTATTATTCTTTAATAAATTTCCTTTGTACTGATACACCATTATCTTCAATGTCTATCACATACACACCATTTATTAATTGTTTTACATCAATACTGTTGTTAAGGATTATTCCACTCGAAATTACCTGTCCAGTTGCATTATAAATTTTATAATTAACACGCTTACTAACATTCTTCACATTCAGTGTTGATTTTACCGGGTTAGGGTAAATCAGAATATCTGTTTGGTTCGTAGGATTAGGAACAACTTGCTTAGAGATTCTGACTGTATAATCTTCAACTTCTCCATTTTGAAAATTCGTACAATTTACTGGTATTCCATCTCTTTGCATTGCCACCCTCATAACCACATATTTGTAATCCGTTAAGCTGACGAAAGCATCTGCTGGCACATTAAACGTCCCTGTAATAGGAGTGTTTGTATTGGGAGAAGAGACAAGAATTCTTTCGTTGTAATCAAAAGTACCACTTCTATCAAAGTCAATCCATACAGCAATTCCTTCGTTATTTTGTGATCCAACCCATGATTTTTCAATAGTAATTTCATTACCTGTAGAGCCTTGGATCAATTGTATAAACTTACTATTTACCCCAGTATAATCTGTATAAGTAGATGCTCCCGAAGTATTCTCCATTACAGGCTTACCATTCGGCTTAACAGTAACTTTTGAAATAAATTCTCCAGCGGAACTTCCGGAAGCCATTTGACAATACCTTACTGTAGGAGTTGTAAAGAAGTATGGAGGTGTATAATTACCAGGTGTACCGCTACATACATTTACAACTTGCATTTCATATTTCGTCAACTCTGTTAGTCCTGTAAGGGTTACAGTGTTTACTGCGGTAGGAACATTAGTCCAACTTGGGATCCCCACTTTTCTATAACTTAATATATAGGTTGCTCCGGGAAATGCATCCCATTCTATCTCTGCAGTTGTAGGAGTAAGATTTGTAATTGTTAATCCCGGAGGAGGTAGCTCGCAAGTTCTCTCTGTAATAAATATTTTAGGGTTTGACCATGGATTAATTGTATCAGAACCATTACATTTATTTGCAATTTGTACCTCATAAGAAGTATATGGAGTTAAATTTTGTAGTGTATAAGTATTAGTAGGAGCAGCCGGTAAGCTAATTAATGGATTATTCCATCCTGCGGCTCCACTGCCTACTATTCTATATCGTAATACATAGTTTGCACTTACTGCAAGTGGAGACCAAGTAACTACGGCTGAAGTAGATGTCACACCAGTTATAGTAACATTCGGTGGTGTAGGATCACATTTGGTAGTAAATACCGTTAAAGGAGAGAAAGTTCCTACCGTTGCACCACACACTGTTGCAATCTGTACTTCATATATAGTAGCAGGATCTAAACCAGTTAATGCAAGAGGAATATTGCCCAGCTGTGTAGATGTATATGTTTCTACCCATGCTCCAGCCGGAGGACCTTGCTTTCTATATCTCACAAAATAAGTTGTATCTCCTGGCGAAGTCCAGGTAATGGATGCAGCATTATGAGTAATTCCCGAAACCGTAGGTGCCCCAGGCACAGTAGTATTACAAGGTCTTAGCTTCACGGCATAGTCCTCAACTTCTCCATTAGCTGTAGATGCTTCACACATCGTAGGTGCACTATTTCGCTTCAATACAACCCTCATTGTTGTCGTTCTAACACCATTATATGCTGTTGAAGGAACATCAAAAAGATTGGTTACTGGAGTAGCCGTACTTGTGGGAGAAGCTAAAATTTGTTCTGAAGCCTCAAATGTTCCATTTCTGTTAAAGTCAATCCATGCACTTACTGCATCACTATATGTAGAACCAGTCCAACCTTTAGAAACAGAAATTTGGTTTCCTGTAGATCCAATATCTAAAGTAATTAAGGTAGCTGGAGTCGCATAGCTTGTATAGTTATTTTGAACCGATGTATTACTCATCGGATTAACACCTGGATTAGCAGAATTAACCTTTACATTTGAAATATGGTCATTCGTGCCAGTACCAGTCATATTACAATAAGAAATTGGAGGAGTAGTAAATATTGTGGATGTACCAAAACTTCCTAAAGTCCCATTACACTCTGTTAACAATTGTACTTCATATGCAGCTTGCTCTTCTAAGCCTGTAATTGTATAACTGGTAGCCCCTGAAGCTAATTGTAAATATCCTTGAGGCTGTGGTAACCAAGCTGTCGTATTCTGTTTTCTCCATCTAATTCTATAAACAGCCCCTGAAGTAGGCATCCACGAGATATAAGCTGTTGAAGCCGTAAGGTTAGTTGCTGTAACATTCGTAGGTGCAGCCGTAGTACAAGGCTGTAAATCGATTAATCTTACCGAATAATCTTCTACTTCACCATATGTAAAACTTCCACAAGGATCCGGAGATCCACTTTCTCTCAATATAACCCTCATTCTTACAGGTAAATTACCGGAATAAGCGTTGGCTGGAACTGTAAAGTTATTATTTCCTACCACTGACGTACCATTTGAAGGAGAATCAAGAATCATCTCACTTGCTTCAAAAGTACCATTTCTATTAAAATCAATCCAAGCTCTTGTACCAGAATCATATACAATGCCTGGCCATACTTTAGTCACGGAAATTTGATTATTACTTGTTCCTTTAATCAATGTAATAATTCTAGAAGTATCCGCCGTATAGTCTGAATAGTATGGTGGTGGAGGTGTAGAATTACTTACCATTGGTGAAAAACCTGTAGGTGTAACCGTTACATTGGATATATACTCATAATTAAAAGTAGTTGTAGGAGCAGATGTACAATAAGAAATAGCAGGCGTCGTAAAATTTACACTTGAAGAGAATGGCCCTGACGCCCCTCCACAAATTGTAGATATTTGCACTTCATATTGTGTCTGTTCTGCTAAACCTTGTAGCGTATAACTATTTACTAGTGAGCCGGTAATATTTACTGGAACCCAAGTCCCACTTGGCAATGTTCTATATTGTAAAGTATATGAAGCACCCACTGATGGAGTCCAAGATAAAAAAGCAGTTGAAGGAGTTACGTTACTTACAGTAATATTTGCAGGAGCTGCAGTGGTACATGGCTGTAGATCCACTCCCACTAACTGTACTCTCGGAATATCTGAATATCTCTCCGAAGCTGTTGGAGGACTTGCAGGACTAGGATTTGTACTATCATTATAATAAAGAATACCTTTATTACTTCCAGCATTATATGTTCCCCAAGTTGTACCAGGTGAGCCCGTGTATCCTGGAGAATTTTCATCAACTGCAATTACGATATTATCCGTTCCATTCCAAAGAAAAGGTGAAGATAAAGGAATCTCTACCCATGTATTAGCTGGTGCAGAAGATAACGTTCCAGAAAACACTTGCGATAAAGAACCAATTGGTATCCAGCTCGTGTTATTCGCAAAATTATTTTGATTGGTATGCCCCATATAAATAACCCATTGGTCATAATTAGCCAAAGGCGTTTGTGGAGTCGCTACATAAAATTTAATCGATGTAATATAATGACTTGCCCCAACCGCCCCTAGTACCTCGGACGCTGTATAAATTTGTTGAGAGTAATTATATCCAAAATAACTATATACAGGAAGCCTTCCCGTTCCTGTTCCCGATCCAATTTGTCCCGAAGTAAACGCAGCACCAGGTGCCCATGCGCTCTTATCTGTAGATGAACAAACCGATCTTACCCACCAGTAGTAAGTATTTGCCGATGAAACCGTTACTGGCACTGAAATACCTGTAACAGGCGTACCCAAAGTTCCAGAAGTAGGAGCAGTATTCGTTGTATTTATATAATATTCATATCCATTCGCGGGTGCTTGAGTAGGAGCTGTCCAACTCAACGTTGCCGTATTAGGAGTTACATTTGAAACTAATCCTGAAGGCACAAAACAAGTAGGCGCTTCAACCACCTGAACCTCATCTAAAAGTACATCATCATAAAAATATCCATTTCCTGATGCGTCTTTATTTACTGTAAATTTTAGTTGTACAGTAGCCCCAATATAGCTTGCTGCTAATGGAATTCCTACAGATCTCCATTCAGAACTATTGGTATCATCAGAAAAAATTTGGACCCATCCTGAACCACTATTAACTTCTACCTTTAATTTATTATTATCATAATTAGGTAGTGTTCCTGTTAATGAAGTCAAATGATTTTTAAACCATTCAAATTTCACATACGGAACTGTAAGTCCGGTTAGGTTGATCTGTGGAGTGAGGAGCTCTACTGTATTTATATTATCATACGGAGTACTCGCATCTACCCATGCAAAAGTCCCTGCAGGCTTACCACCATTTCCGGTTGCGCCATAATCAGCAGAGCCAGCAAACTTCCACTTCACATTTGCGGATGTAGAGCTAGAATTAGGGTTTTGATTCACCCAACATGTTGGAACTGCCCCTGAGCTAAAAGACTCTGAAAAAGGTACTGGCGCAGGGTTACACGTCTGCGCCGAAATATGAGTTATGTAAGCAATCAGGAGAAGAAGTAAAGAAGTAAAGAGTTTCTTCATATTTTTCTCATTATTATATTAATTGTACAAATCTAATCATTTTTCATTACCAAGTTATATGTTTATATATTTTTTTTACGGAAATTTCACAATAATTAAATTATATTTTTCAAAATGAAAAATCCCCAGTTAACCTGAGGATTTTTCTATTTGTAGTAAATTATGTATTATTTTTTGATAAATTTAGACTTGAATACGTCTTTCCCTTTTTCTTCAATAGTAATTATATATTCACCTTTTATCAATTCAGAAACATTAATCTGATTACTCATAACATTCCCCTTCATGATTAACTGTCCTATTGAGCTATAAATTTTATAAGCCGTTTTATCAGACACTTTAGATATATACAAAATATCTACAACCGGATTTGGATATAATTTGATGCTATTGTTTGAATCTAGAACATCATTTGTAGATAAAACATCAGTAATCATGACACTATAGTCCTCTACTTCTCCCACATTAAATGTTCCACATGGAAAAGGTGGAAATCCAGAACTATCATAAGACAATATAACTCTCATTCTCAATTCATGATTCATAAGGGCACTCATCGGCACAATAAAATTGGACATCACAGGATTTGAAGTATCATTATTTGATACAAACATAATTAATTCTTCTGGTGTATTACCAAACTGCCCATCATTATCAAAGTCTATGAAAGAAATAATTGTAACAGGATGCGGAGGTATACTAGCCCCTCCCTTCATGATAGATAATGTATAAGATTCGTTTTTCAACAAATCTATTTTCAATGATGAATTGGTAGTATAATTAGTATACGTACTAGCAGAAGAAAAATTATTTATGTTAGCTAGACTTACATTAGAAATATAATCATTAGAATCATCCAAAGAAGATGCTTCACAATAGGCTAGAGTCGTAAAATTAAAAGTATTTGAAAAAGTCCCCGCTGTTCCTGCACAGACTGTTGCTATTTGCACATCATATTGCACATTCCTTTCCAAATCGTTTAAATTTAATGAATTAACTGCGGAAATTGTAGATACCCAAGAAGTATCTGAAGACTTTTTATATTTAATTTCATAGGTCGCATTGGAAATAGGATCCCAATTCAGAAGTACTGAAGATGGACCTAAATCACTTACTGTTATATTCGCAGGAGGTGTGTTTTCACAAATTCCATTCGTTACAACGACTTTCTGTATGGCATAAAACACATTTTCTATTGCTGAAATTCTAAGTTTAATAGTTTGATTATTTATAGACATTGGAAATGATACATTTTCTGATCCATCATTAGGAGTAGAAGCTAAAAGCACATTCCAAGTAGAACCATTATCCGTTGTATAATCTATTTTTACATGAGAAACATTATAAGGTACAGTATTGGTATTCACCACATCCCATTCTACTAACGAAAGACTATTAGGATTAGCTTGTATCGTGTTTATTATAAAAGGGCCATCATTTCCCACTGTGATAGACTGTTCTGCAGATTGAGTCTGTTGCTGATTAGCAATAGGATGATTATCCCTAACGGTAAGAGCAAACTTCATAGACCTTGCAACATTTGAAACGGTTTCCCAGTCAAGAGGAATTGTTAAATTACCATTTAAAACAGATGATAATTTAGGAAAATACCTAACAGGAGAAGGTTTGGGGGGTAAAGATCTAAATAATGCTCCCGTTATATTATTTCCTGTAACTTCTATGACAGGTAATTCAGCATTATCCATTTGTTCCCATGTATAAGTCATAGCATCTCCTTCCGGGTCAGTAACAGAGGCGGCAAGAGCAAAAGCAGTCCCCTTAGGTATAGTATAATTTATAAGAGGTTCAATTACTGGAGGATTATTTGCAATCACGGTTTCGGTAATACAATCTTTACTACTTAAATTGGTTTGAATCTGTTTAATATTAACATAATGAAAATAGGTATCCGGATTCGATTGAACAGCTGGCGGAGTTCCCGCATAAGCCATAATAGTTGAACCTGAGCTAGGTTCAACGGCAGCTTCTTCACCTCCATATAAAGCATTAGAAAAAGTATGCGTTGCTCCCAATTGATGCCCCATTTCATGGGTGACAAGTTTTATCGCAAAGAGATCTCCATCCGGAGCAGGAGATGAAGAAAATGCAGAACCTTTAGCTTTAGGCTCGTTGGCAGTAGGATCAACACACACACACCCAACACACCCTGCATCTCCATTAATTCCAAGACTGAATAAATGCCCAATATCATAATTAGCATTTCCAATACTGTTTGTTAAAGTATTTTGCAGTTCTGTATTCCATGCTCCCCCTACTCCAAAAATCATATCCGAATAAGGGTCAGTAGAAGGATTCGTATAGATTAGTTCCGGAAAATCTTGTACATTTAAATGTAAAGCCAAATCTTTTTCAAATATTCCATTTACTCTTGTCATTGTGGCATTAATCTCAGTAAGAGCTCCCGCAACTGTTCCTCCAAAATATTGAGCATATTCACCAGTTACGGATAAAACTAACCTCATCGTACGAAACTTTTTATCTGAAGCTCTTGAAAAATCAGCAAATTGATTATTAAAACGGCTTCCTTTCTCTTGAAGGCTTTTCAGCTCTTTGACCATTAATACATTCTCTTTTATATGACATGTAAAGCTTTCTCCTTCTGCTATTTTCATAGTAGAATGGACCTTATACACATCTCCTTCATTTTGATAGTCAATAAATTCATAAATACCATTATGAATCATCATTGATTTTAACTCCTTGGGAGAAACAGAAAACCTTACATATTTTGAAGGATCCTTAATTCCCACTCCACCATAAGAACCTAACTGATAGCGCTCTGCAAGTGATTTTACCATTACGGGAAAACTATATACTTTGAAGTTTTCAATTTCACCATTCAAAGTGGGTAAGGAAATTTCAACAGACTTAGCATTATATCCAGTTTCTTCTGCGTTTTTAAGCTGTTCTCTAATCAAGTTAAGATTCAGTTTATAATAATTTTCTGAATTAGTAGATTTTTGTTTATATGTAGTAGAAGTCCATTGTGAGAATACATTATTCCCGACCAAACTACATATTAAAATAGTAATAATTCTTTTCATATAAGTTTTTTAAGAGACTAAAAATACCTATACACTCACTAAAAATCAAACAAAAAGAATTCAATATGAATTTTTCACTAAAAAATGATAAAATTTGAAATTCTACAATAAAATTGAAAACAAATAAAATAAATACTAGGATTTTATTCACTGATATTAGATATAAAAATCTGATAATTAATTATTAATACTTTCTTACTACTATTTATAACCTATACAACAAAAAAAATAAAAACCTCGGAATAAGACATTCCGAGGCTCCTATTTTGCAATAGTATTTTTTTTACTTTTTTATAAATTTAGATTTGAATGAATCTTTACCTTTTTCTTCAATTTCTATGACATACCCTCCTTTTATTAATCCTGAAACATTAATCTGTTTATTCATAACATTTCCTTGATTCACCAACTGCCCTGTCGCTCCATAAATTTTATAGTTCGCTTTATTAGAAACATTAGTAACATTTAGAATATCTGATACCGGATTTGGATATAAAGAAATCGCTATTTTAGAATCCTTTACTTCCCCTGTTCCCAAAACTGAGGAAATAATCACATTATAATCTTCTACTTCCCCATATTGAAAAGAGTCACAAGCATCTGGTACTATATTATAACCTAATGCCACTCTCATTTTTAACTCTTGATTTACAACCGATGATGAAGGCACTGTAAATGTCGCAGATACTGGAGTTATTTTATTAGGGCTAGAGCTTAAAACCTGTTCATTTGATTCAAAAATCCCATTTCTATTAAAGTCAATCCATGCGGCTACACCATCCTCAAAAGGAGTACCTGACCATCCTTTAGAAACTGAAATGGCATAAGAAGACCCTTGAGTAAGGTTGACTAACTTTAGGGGATCAGTGCCATAGTTAGTATATGTACCTGGCCCTGAAGTATTATTTAGATTAGCAATTGTCACATTTGATATATATTCATCCACAGCTGTACCTGAAGTCAATATACAATAAGTAAGTACCTTAGTGGTAAAGTTGATAGAATTAGAAAATGATCCCGTAGTATTTGAACATACAGCACCAACTTGAGCTTCATACAGAGTGTTATCCATAAGATTAGATAAGGTAAGATAGCTCGTCGTAGAAGTTACCTCTTGCCAAATTATATCTGATACCTTTTTGTATCTAACAACATATGAATTAGCTCCTGCAATAGGAACCCAGCTTATATTAGCACTATTTGAAGTAATATTATTTGTTGCTATCCCTGTTGGCGCAGTACCATCACACGACATATAAGAAACTATTCCTATTGGCTTAACAGCATAAAATATATTATCTATAGATGAAACTCTTAATTTTATAGTTTGTCCATCCAATGATGCGGGAAAAATAAATTCCTCTACTCCATCATTACTCGTAGAAGCCGCCAACGTGACCCAATTTGCACCTTCATCAATAGTGTAATCAATTTTAACATTAGCAACATTATATGGAGCTGTATTTGTATTAGCAACATCCCATTCAATAAGAGAAGTTCCGTTAGACGCACCATAATGAGTGTTTATTTGAAATGGTCCATCATTACCTACAATAATAGTTTGTTCTGCAGATTGAGCTTGTTGTTGTGCCGGATCCGGATTATTGTCTCTCACAGTCACTCCAAACTTGGTAGTTCTTGCTACCTTAGAAACAGACTCCCAAGTATTATTAGAATTATCAAGTACACCATTCATTACGGAAGATAATTTAGGGAAATATCTGATAGGGCTAGCTGTGGGTGCAGCAGACCTAAATGTCGCTCCTGTAGATGTATTTCCTAAATTATTCTTGTTTATTGTTACATTTGCATCATCCACTTGTTCCCAAGTATAGGTCAGAGGAGCATTCCCTTCATGCGTGGCAGAAGCTGTTAATACAAATGCGGTTCCTTTAGGAATATTATATGTTGCTAAAGGAGCAATTACAGGTGGATTATTTGCTATTGACGTTTCTACATCACAAGTCTTATCTATTAAATTGGCTTGAACTTGTCCAATACTTACTAAATGAAAATAGGGATCAGAATGGGGTTGAACATCAGTATTAGGGCCAGTAATACCAGCATATCCCATAATTGTCGATCCGGATCCTGGCTCAACCCCCACACCCGCTCCTTCTAAACCGAAAGAAAATGTATGGTTAGCACCTAATTGATGTCCCATTTCATGAGCTACAAAATCAATATCAAAATCATCTCCAACCGGGCTCACACTTTGAGTAAATGCCGCTCCTTTACCTCGAGGTTCTGCAGAAGTGGGATCTATACAAACACATCCAATACAACCCGCGTTTCCATTATTTCCAGCTGCATTGAAGAGATGTCCCATATCATAATTGCCCTCTCCTACATTTGCTGTAAGTGTTTGTTGCAGCTGAATATTTAAATTATTAGTATAAGGATCATTAGCTGAGTTGGTATATATGATATTAGGAAAATTTTGCACATTCAAATGTAACGCAAAATCTTTTTCAAAAACCCCGTTTACCCTTGTCATAGTAGCATTAATTGCAGATAGTGCCCCAGCAATAGTTCCTCCATGAAATGTTGTATATTCACCTGTAGTTGATATGGCTAGCCTCATTGTTCTATATTTCTTATCAGACATTTTTGCAAAATCATTTGTCTGATTTATAAAAGACTTTCCATGCTTAAGCATATCATCTATTTGTTGAATTGCTGCATTTCCTTCCTTTGTATTACAAATAAAACTTTTTCCTCCTGTCGGTTTTGTTTTAGAATGTATTCCGTATATTGTCTTATCGTTATTTTGAGGATCAATAAACTCATAGATACCATTCTTAATAACCATTGATTGAAAATCAATCGGAGAAACAGAAAATCTAAGATACTTAGTGGGATCATCAATTCCTACTCCTACATAAGAGCCTAATTGGTACTGCTCAGAAAGTTCTTTTACAACTACAGGAAAACTGTATACTGCAAATCTTTCGATTTTCCCCTCTGTAGGTAAAGAAATTTCTACAGCTTTAGCATTTGATCCTGGCTCTTCTGCTCTAGAAAGCTTTTCTCTAATACCTTGAAGGTCTAATTTATAATGATGCCTTATTAAAGAAGTTTTTTCAAACTTTTTTTCCAATGTAACCGGAGTCCATTGTGAAAACAAATTGCCAACCATTAGGCCGGACAATAAAATAGTAATGATTTTCTTCATACAAGTTTTTTTAAGTGCTTAAAAATACTTAGCGTATATTAAAAAATCAAAAAAAAGTGATATAATCACAATATATCAAACAATAAAGCAAACATATCCTACTATTACGTTAAAATTAATAATAAATAAAAAGCATGATAAAGAATTTTATTCACATTATTTAGATTTAAAAATACTCTTGAAATCAAGTCATTCCATTTTTCTACTCTTTTCATTCTTACAAAACAAAAATCCCCAGGATTTACCTGAGGATTTTTACTTTATGAAGCTAAATATTATTTTTTGATAAATTTAGAATTGAATACATCTTTTTCATAGTCTTCAATAGTAATCACATATCCTCCTTTTATTAATCCGGAAACATTAATCTGTCCATTTATAACCGCACCATGGATTACCAACTGACCAGCAGCATTATATATTCTATACGTTGCTTTATCTGATACTTTGGTAACATTTAAAATATCAGATACCGGATTCGGATATATCTGAATACCTGAATTTTTAGTAGTTGGTTCAGACGTGGATAGAGTTGAAGCAACAACCACATTATAAT
Source organism: Chryseobacterium potabilaquae (assembly GCF_902728265.1). Lineage (GTDB taxonomy): Bacteria > Bacteroidota > Bacteroidia > Flavobacteriales > Weeksellaceae > Chryseobacterium > Chryseobacterium potabilaquae. The sequence continues at coordinate 137,575 of NZ_CACVBR010000006.1, read as the reverse complement.
CCTCAATTTCACCATATGTTAAACTTCCACAAGTTCCCGTAGGTGAAACACCAATAGCATTCGGTCCTCCATAGACTAAGATAATTCTCATTCTTAAAGGTTTATTTTCCACAGCCGTTGAAGGAACTGTTACTGTTGATGTAATAGGACCAGTAGGTAAATCTACAGGAAAATCTAACACTTTTTCGGAAGATTCAAATGTTCCGTTTCTATTAAAGTCTATATAACCAATTACAGCATCATAGTCTGGATTACCTACTGTAACAGAAAGCGGATAAGAGGTTCCTTTAATCATATTAATCTGAAGCGTAGAATTGGTAGTATAATTCCCATAATTCGTTTGCCCAGAATTATTATTTACGTTTGCCAGCGTCACATTGGAAATATATTCATATGCAGGATTAGCAGAAGTAGAAGTCGCTGCACAATATGTTAATCCTACTGTTGTAAAATTAGATGAAGTAGAATAACCTCCCGGAGTCCCTGAACATACCGCCGCAACCTGTACTTCATAAGCCGTTGCATCTTCAAGATTTGATAAAGCTACACTATTAGTGGCAGAAGTAGTTTGTTGCCAAGTTGTTTCGGATGTTTTCTTATATCTAATAATATAAGAAGCCGTCCCTGAAACAGGCGCCCAAGTAACATTAGCCGTAAAAGTTGTTATATTATTAACCAATACAGCAGATGCAGCCCCTCCACTAGTACAAGTTACATAATTTGCTACTGCTACTGATTTAGCCGCATAAAAAACATTCCCTATAGACGAAATCCTTAATTTAATGATTTGATTATTTAAAGAAGTAGGAAAAGTAAATGATTCCGATCCATCATTAGGTGTTGACGAAGAAAGAACAACCCAAGTAGCTCCATTATCGGATGTATAATCTATTTTAACATTAGATACACTATAAGGAAACGCTGTTGTATTAGCAACATCCCATTCAATAGGAGTAGCCTGATTAGAATAAACGTATTGAAGATTAGTATTTATTCGAAATGGACCATCATTCCCTACAACAATAGTTTGCTCAGCATATTGAGTTTCTTGCTGGGCTACATTAGGATTATTATCCCTTACAGTTACAGCAAATTTCGTTGTTCTGGCTACTTTAGACACCGATTCCCATCCATTATTAGCATTATCTAAAACACCATCTAATACTGATGATAATTTAGGAAAATATCGGGTAGGACTTGAAGTTGGCATCATAGATCTAAACGTAGCACCTGTACTTGTAGTCCCTAAATTAGTCTTATTGATTGGTATACCTGCATTGTCTACCTCTTCCCATGAGTAAGTCATAGGATCTCCTTCAGCATCAGTAGCTGATGCCGTGAGAACAAACGCCGTTCCTTTTGGAATATTATAGGTAGGTAAAACGTTAATAAGAGGAGGGTTATTTACCATTGTCGTTTCTACATCACAAGTTTTAATATTCAAATTAGCTTGAACTTGCTTAATACTTACATTATGAAAATAGGCGTCTGAATGGGGTTGAACATCCGTATTTGAACCTGTAATACCTGCATACCCCATAATAGTGGAGCCCGAGCCTGGTTCTACATTTACCGATGTATTTTCTAAACCGTGAGAAAATGTATGATTAGCTCCTAGCTGATGCCCCATTTCATGAGCCACATAATCAATATCGAAACTATCTCCTTGTGGAATCCCGTTCGCAGGAGAGGTATATCCTGATCCTTTTTGAGTGGATGTATTCGTCGCGGGATTAATACATACACAACCTATACACCCTGCATTCCCTCCTCCTCCGGAAGCTCCAAACAAATGTCCGATATCGTAATTACCGTTAGTTACATTTGCGGTTAGCGTCTGTTGAAGCTCTACATTCCAATTATCCATATCATCAGCATCAGAGTACGGATCAGCATTTGGGTCTATATAGATTATTCCGGGAAAATTTTGTAAATTTAAATGTAGTGCAAAATCTTTTTCAAATACACCATTTACTCTTGTTAAAGTAGTATTTATGGCAGCAAGAGCACCATTCACAGTTCCTCCATGAAAAGCAGTATATTCCCCAGTCACCGACATAGCAAGTCTCATGGTTCTATATTTCTTGTCAGACATTTTTGATGTAAAGTCATTGGGTTGATTGGTAAACGACTTTCCGTTTTCTAATAATGTCTCGATGTCTTTTATACCTGAAGAGGCTTCTTCAGTATTACAAACAAAACTTTTCCCCCTTGTATTTTTTGTTTTTGGATGAACTTCATAGACTGTATTATCATTGATTTGAGGATCGATAAATTCATACCCTCCTTCTGTAAAAATCATTGAATTAAATCCTTTAGGAGATATAGAAAATCTTAAAGTTTTTGTAGGATCATCAATCCCCGTTCCTATATAGGAGCCTAGTTCATATTGTTCCGCTAATTCCTTTACAACAACTGGAAAACTGTATACATTAAATCTTTCAATTTTCCCGTTTAAAGTAGGAATAGAAATAATAACAGGCTTAGCATCCGCACCCATTTCATGTGCACTCCTTAATTGAGACTTTAATACATTTAAGTCTAGTTTATAATATTCTTTTTTAATATTAGAAAGGTCAGTAATATCTACCGACTTTTGTTTTTGATGTGATCTAGCAGAGGTAGGTGTCCATTGCCCAAACAATGCTCCACCAACTGAAACCAGCATTAAAGTAGTAAGTATTTTTTTCATAAATTAAGAAATATCAATTATAATAATCCGCCAAATATAATCAATTAGCATAATATATTATTAAATAATTATCAATTTATTTTAACACTCTTGTTAACAATGATAACATCTATTAAAATAAAAATAAAAAAACCTAGAAAAATCCAGGTTTTTTATTTAATTAAAGTCTATTAATTATATAGTTTTTATATTTAATTAGAAAGAATATTATCCTTCTATTACTATTTTAATATTTCATTTTTTAGAAAAAATAGCAACTAAAATTTATATGCTAAGCTCCAAGCAAAGCCCATACTAAATTTTGAAGAGCTTCTTCCAAAGCCCGGTACAATCATCGGCTGAATATCATCTTGCTTTGTTGTATACAATAAATATTTGGGTTGAAGATTCACATCTATATAAAAATTAGATTCAAATAATTGTACTCTCCCCCCTAAACTACCTTCTATCCAATATGAAGACTGTGGTGAAGAAGGAAACGAAACCGAAGAATTACTTCCCCCAAACCCTCTAACAGGAATGGCCATATATTCTTGAGTATAAAATGAGCCTGCCGCTTTTCCTCCAGCATAGAATCCATTAAACTCATTTTCAGCATCCTTAGCCAGCATATAAAAAGCTCCAAGCTTAATAAAAGGACCATTTACCTTGGCATCATAACCATTTTTTTGGTATATATTACTTTCAAAACCTGCATCAATCACCAAATGTAAGTTTTCTTTCAATCTTGATGATATAAAACCTTGGTATAATTTTCTATCGGAAAAAAAAGATGCCCCAAAATTGAGTGCATCAAAACCAACCATAAAGTTAGGCTTATAAGTAAATTTTTCTTTTTTCACATCTTCCTTTTTTTGTGAAAACATCACAATAGTGATTAAACTAAAAAAGAAGGAAAAGATTGGTTTTGTCTTCATTTTCTATAAAGTTTTGTCCAGATTCTAATTTTTCAACCGGATCAGAGGTTAACAATTCTGAATTTAAATTTTCATATCCTTTCTTTATTCCACATCCCGGAGAAACATAGGTTGATGTAGTTGTATAATTTATTCTGACTTTAGATTCATTCCCATTAAACCTTCTCTTAATAAACACATCAGTATAGGAGGAATTATCTACCCGCAAAGGAATTAATCTTGATTCTGTATTTATCGTTTTTCCCAAATCTACCTTTCCCGAGCCATAATCAACAGATATATAAAGAGTGTCCAATATAATAGCTTTCTCTGTCGTTGCATTTTTAAAAGCAATTTTCATTCGTGGTGTACCTTCTCCACTTTCACAAATATCATTGTCTCCTCCACATGAAAAAAGCATGCTTAAGAGAATACCTAATATCAGTACTTTAAAATATTTCATAGGAATAAATTGATTCAAATTTAAATAATTTATTTTTTAATTAATAGAGCTATATTCTCCACATGATGAGTTTGAGGAAACATGTCTACGGGTAAAATTTTCACGACCGTGTAATGTTCTTTCATTAATGCAATGTCTCTCGCTTGCGTTGCAGAATTACAACTTACATACACAACTCTTTCAGGAGAAAGTTTTAAAATTTGCTCAACAACCTTTTGATGCATTCCATCTCTTGGTGGATCTGTGATTAAAACATCTGCTTTTGGATGGTTAGCAAGGAAATTATCATTGAAAATATCTTTCATATCTCCACAATAAAATTTTGTATTAGTAAGACCGTTCAATTCGGCATGCTCTACTGCTGCATCGATAGCTTCTTGAACAGATTCAATACCAATTACCTGCTTTGCATTTCTGGCAACATATTGTGCTATTGTCCCCGTTCCTGTATACAAATCATATACAACTTCATCTCCTTTCAATTCTGCAAACTCGAGCGTCTTTCTATATAACTCTAAAGCTTGCTTATAATTAGTTTGAAAAAATGATTTTGGACCTATTTTAAACTTTAATCCATCCATTTCTTCCATTAAAAATCCACCTCCAAAATAAATATTAATATCTAAATCGTAAATAGAATCGTTTGGTTTTGAATTGATAGCATAGACTAAAGTTCTTATTTGAGGAAATTTTTGTAATAAAAATTCAAAAAGCTTTTCTCTATTTTCTTTTTCTTCTCTGTATAATTGAAAGAGAACCATCCATTCCCCTTTTGAATTCTGTCTCATCATAAGAGTTCTTAAGAAACCTTCATGATTTCTAACATCAAAAAAATCCAGTCCATTTTTAACAGCATATTCCTTTACTGCTAGTCTTATTAAGTTGGAAGGATCTTCCTGAAGAAAACATTCTTTAAGATCAAGAATCTTACTCCACATTCCGGGAATATGGAAACCTAGAGCATCTTTATTACCAAAATTTTCTTCAGAGCTAATCTCGTATTGAGTAAGCCAACGAGCATTAGAAAAAGAAAACTCCATTTTATTTCTGTAAAAATATTGTTCGGCAGAACCTAAGATGGGAACTGTTTCAAAATTTTCAATTCCTCCGATTCTTTTAATATTATTATAAACCTCTTCCTGCTTAAAATCCAACTGCTTTTCATAACTCATATTTTGCCATTTACACCCTCCACAAACTCCAAAATGAATACATTTTGGATCTACTCTATAAGGTGATTTTTCCAAAACATCTATTGCTTCTCCTTCATAATATTTTGATTTAGCTTTTTTCACCCGCACATTCACAACATCTCCAGGAATTGCTCCTGAAACCATTACCGTTTTTCCTTCCTCAGTCCTTCCAATTGCAACACCTTTAGCTCCTGCATTTATGAGTTTGATATTTTCTAGAATGAGATTTTTTTTCTTTTTCATTCAATAATTCTATTTTATATGTAATTGAATAAAACTCTATAGTTTTACTCTGCAAAAATACAATAAAAAAAACCTTATCCTAAGGACAAGGTTTTTATATCTCGAAAAGTTTACTATTTCACTTTCTCAGGTTGAGGTTGAGGATTTGGAGCCTGCTGAACAGAAGGTTCACCTCCTAAACCCGGTTGTAATTGAACTCTTGGATCCACTTTTGGAGCTGAAAGCCCTGTTTGTTTATCCAATACAGTAACCAACTCCGGATCACCTAAATTAAAGAAAGGCTTACTCGCTACTTTACCGTCTTTATCCACTACAATAAAACAAGGTAGTTTAAACCCGTAAACACCATATTTTTTGGCAATATCAGAAGTTAATCCTCCTTCTCCATATACATTTGTTCCATTAATTCCTTTCAATAAAGAATTGCTAGTTTTTATAAACTGATCTTTTGTATCATCTACATTGACAAAAACAAAGTTCATTTTTGATTTATAAAAATTAACTACTTCTTTTAAAACCGGAACGGTCGCTTCTCCAATATAAGGATTCCAAGAAGCATAAAAAGAGATCATATAAGGTTTACCCTTATTTTCAGAAAGCTTATAAGATTTACCATCCTGTTTAATTAGGCTTGCTTCCGGAGCCATTTCTCCGATCTTAAATCCAGTGATAGCAAATAAAATCTTCTTTAAATCTTCTTTAATCGTAGCATCTTTAATATCATCATTAATGATTTTTGTGATCTTATCAATTGTTTTTGCAGGAGTTCCAGGATGAATATCCGATTGAGCCATTACAAACGCTAAAAGATAATCTTTAGTCACTTGTGAAATGTCTTTCTTCCCTTTCAAATATTGATTAAATAATTCTGAAGTAACAACATCTGTTCTTCCTTTGCTATTAGTCTCAGCATATTTTTGAAAATCAGAGCTCATTTTTGCTAAAAGATATTGTCTATAGAAAGGATTTTCTTTCAACATGACATCTTTATTCGTTTGAAGTTTATTTTCATAATCCGTGAAAGCCTTCGTTACTTTAAAGGATGGATTCCCCATTTGTTTATGACTCAATTCATATTGATTCATAATAGTAAGTAACGTTCCTGATAAATCATTCTTTTTCCAAGTAACAATTTCATTATCCGGATTAAATTTCTTTACGTTTTCATCAATATTTTTATTAATATCTGCTTCTAATTTCTGAATTCCTTTAATAAAGGTTTTTTCATCCTTCATAATAAGCTCGTTCATATTAAACGTTTGAGCATAGTTTGTAAGATACTTTTGAGTTGCAGAGAAAAAATCATTATTTTTCTTAGCATCCCCAGTAATTATATACTCTGTAGGAAAAGTTGATCCATTACCTGAAATTTCAAGCTTCTGACCTCCTTTTAAATAAATTAAATTTTGCTTTCCACCATAAGAGATTACATACATTCCATTCTTAGGAGCTTCAAAACTTCCGGTAAATGTTCCGTCATTTTTTAATCCGATATTTGTAAGTGGTAAAGTAGCAACACCTGAAGCTTCAATAAACTCAATTCTTTCTAATGGAGACCCTCCGGTGATTTTTCCTTTTACTTCTACTTTTTTAGAGCAAGACATCACAAAAATTGCGATGATAAACAATAAAAGATATTTTTTCATTTTGATTTTTAATAATTACGCAAAAATAAGTTTTTCAATAAACTTTAAACAGTGAAATAAAATTTTTAAGAAAGATTTAACTAAAAAAATCGCCATTCCACTAGGAAGACGATTTTTCAAATATCTGGAATCTATATTTATCCTTTGTCTACAAAGGCAGCCATATATTCTCTATTCATTCTAGCAATATTTTCAAGAGAAATTCCTTTAGGACATTCCACTTCACAAGCTCCTGTATTTGAACAATTTCCAAAGCCTTCTTCATCCATAGCCTTCACCATATTAAGAACTCTTCGCTTCGCTTCTACTCTTCCTTGAGGAAGTAAAGCAAACTGAGAAACTTTTGCTCCAACAAACAACATTGCAGATCCATTTTTACAAGTAGCCACACAAGCCCCACATCCAATACATGCAGCAGCATCCATTGCTCTATCAGCATCTTCTTTAGGAACAGGAATAGCATTAGCATCCAGTGTATTCCCCGAAGTGTTTACTGAAATGAAACCTCCTGCAGCCATGACTCTGTCAAATGCACTTCTGTCTACCATTAAGTCCTTAATAACAGGGAAAGCAGCACTTCTCCAAGGTTCAATCACTATTGTTTCACCATCTTTAAACATTCTCATGTGAAGCTGACATGTAGTGATTCCTGTATCTGGACCGTGCGCTCTTCCATTAATATATAGGGAACACATTCCACAAATACCCTCACGACAATCATGATCAAAAGCGATGGGTTCCTTTCCTTCGTTAATAAGATTTTCATTTAGGATATCCAACATTTCCAAAAATGAGGAATCTGTTGAAACATCCGATATTTTATAAGTCTCAAACTGACCTTTAGATTTGTTATTTTTTTGTCTCCAAATTTTCAGCGTAAGATGTAAGCCTTTTTTTGCATTCATAATGTTATATTTAATAGATTGGAGATTATTTGTAACTTCTAGTTTTAACCTCGATGTTATCGTATATCAATTCTTCTTTATGCAACACTTCCGCATTGATATCCGATCCTTGATATTCCCAAGCTCCGACGTATTTATAATTAACATCATCCCTTTCCGCTTCTCCATCCGGAGTTGAGTGATCTTCTCGGAAATGCCCTCCACAAGATTCATTCCTATGCAAAGCATCGATAGCCATTAACTGACCCAATTCTAGGAAATCAGCCACTCTGAAGGCCTTTTCAAGCTCAGTGTTCATACCCTCTCCTTCACCAGGAACCTTTACATTTTTCCAGAAATCATTTCTTACTTCTTCAATTTCTTTAATGGCTTCTCTTAATCCTTCAGGAGTTCTTCCCATACCTACTTTATTCCACATAATATGACCTAATCTTTTATGGAAATGATCCACGGAATGAGTTCCTTTATTATGTAGGAAGAAATCAATTTTCTCTTTAATTCCCTTTTCGGCTTCATCAAAAGATGCAGAATTTGTCGGGATAGCTCCCGTCCTAATATCTGCTGAAAGGTAATCCGCAATCGTATAAGGAAGTACAAAATATCCATCAGCAAGCCCCTGCATTAAAGCAGAAGCACCCAGTCTGTTTGCTCCGTGATCGGAGAAGTTAGCTTCTCCCACAACAAAACATCCTGGAATAGTAGACTGAAGATTGTAATCAACCCAAACACCACCCATAGTATAGTGCACTGCAGGATAAATCTTCATTGGTGTTTTATAAGGATCATCAGCCGTAATTTTTTCATACATAACGAATAAATTACCATACTTTTCTTCAACCCAGCTTTTACCTAGATCATAGATTTGTTGATCAGTTGGATTATGAATATGTTTTTCAATAGCAGCTTCCTTACCTTTTTTCATGATTTCGGTAGAGAAATCTAAGTAAACACCTTCTTGTGTATCATTATTTTCGATTCCGAAACCAGCATCGCATCTTTCCTTAGCAGCTCTAGAGGCAACATCTCTAGGCACAAGGTTACCGAAGGCAGGATATCTTCTTTCCAAATAGTAATCTCTATCCTCTTCTTTGATATTCTCTGGTCTTAGTTTCCCTTCCCTAATTGCCACTGAATCTTCAATTTTTTTAGGAACCCATATTCTTCCGGAGTTTCTTAATGATTCGGACATCAGTGTCAATTTAGACTGCTGAGTTCCATGAACCGGAATACATGTTGGGTGAATTTGCACATAGCATGGGTTTGCAAAGTAGGCCCCTTTTTTATGGATTTTCCAAGCTGCAGATACATTTGAGCCCATTGCATTCGTAGAAAGAAAATATACATTTCCATAACCTCCAGAAGCAATAACAACAGCATGAGCAGAATGTCTCTCAATTTCACCTGTTACAAGATTTCTTGCAATAATACCTCTTGCCTTTCCGTCAACAATAACAAGGTCCATCATTTCATGACGGTTATACATTTTAATTCTACCTTTACCAATTTGACGGCTCATAGCAGAATATGCACCTAATAATAACTGTTGACCAGTTTGTCCTTTTGCATAAAAAGTTCTTTTTACCTGTACTCCTCCAAAAGAACGATTATCTAATTGTCCTCCGTATTCTCTTCCAAAAGGAACACCTTGAGCAACACATTGATCAATAATATTTGCAGAAACTTCAGATAATCTATAAACATTTGCCTCTCTCGCTCTATAATCTCCTCCCTTAATCGTATCATAGAATAGCCTGTAGGTAGAGTCACCATCTCCTTGGTAGTTTTTAGCCGCATTAATCCCCCCTTGAGCAGCAATTGAATGCGCTCTTCTTGGAGAATCTTGATAACAAAATGCTTTTACATTATATCCTTGTTCAGCCAAAGTAGCAGCAGCAGAACCGCCCGCTAACCCTGTTCCAACAACAATAATATCAATTTTATCTCTGTTGTTTGGTGCAACAAGGTTCATATGGTCTTTATGATTTTTCCATTTATCCTTAAGAGGACCTCCTGGAATTCTTGAATCTAATTTACTCATATTAGTATATTGATATTATTGAGTTACAAAGTGAAAAATTGCTATAAAAATAAAACCTAGTGGAATAAGTATTGAATACCAGTTTCCAAATGCTTTAATAATAGGGGTATACTTAGGATGTCTTGCACCAATAGATTGGAATGAAGACTGAAAACCATGAGCTAAATGCAAACCTAGTAGCACAAATGCTACTACATATAGCAAGACTCTCCAGATATCATGGAACTTATGATGTAGCTCTGCCCAATATCTTGTTTCATCAGGAGTATTCCCTTGAATATATTTATAATTCATTTCAGGAAAATAAAAATCATAAAAATGCAATGCAAGGAATGCAAGCACAACAGCTCCCGAAATAATCATATTTCTAGACATCCAGCTAGAATTTGCAGCTCCATTATTATTGGCATATTTTACCGGACGAGCCTTATTATTCTTAACTTCAAGAACAAAACCCATTACAAAATGGAAAATCACTGCAATCATAAGAACCGGCTGTAAAAGATACTGCACTGCCGGATTATATCCCATAAAATGAGATGCGTTATTAAAAGCATCTTCACTAAAAACAGATGTCATGTTGGTAGACATGTGCATCACTAAGAAAATCAGCAGAAACATTGCCGAAAGTGCCATTGCATACTTCCTACCTATTGTAGAACTTGTTAAACCTGCCATATTAAGTTTAAATTTGAATTTGCACAAAATTAAGAAATGTTAACTACAACAAAAAGTGAGAAATCTCACAAATAGCCAGTTTGTAATCTTTCTAAATAAGACGTTACTCATTATGAATAAAGGAAAACAACAGAATCTTACCATTATTTCAAATGATACTCTTTTTCATCATAAACTACCTTTTTCACCGAAGCCGGAAAAGTTTTTACCTGAACATCATCCAGTCTTCTGGAACATCTATATTGAGATATAATATATGTATCAACCTTCTTTATGTCTATTCCGTCTTCAACCCAAAAACAAGCTTTATTTCCTTTTTTTACTGAAAAGATTTTACTTTTATAAAAATCATGAATTAATACTTCATCCAATTGATATTGGTATATATTAAAACCAATCCTCATTATACAATAGAGCAACATAGCCATAACTAGCCTTGCCGTATTTCTAATATTAATTTTCAAAATAACAAATCGTACTAAATAAACAATACCCAACAATAAAAACATTTCAGAAATATTCACCGAAACATTTTTAAATAAAAACATATCAAAGCCCGCAAACCAATGAATTGTTTTTAAAAGGAAATCTATAACAAAGTCATACATCATCGTCATAAAAACAAAATCCAATTTAATAGCTACTAAAGTTGTCATTAAAAATGAAAATACAATAATAAATTCTGAAAAAGGCACTATTATAAAATTGGCAATAATTGAAATGAACGAAAACTGATGAAAATAATATAACACAAGTGGAAGGGTTGCCAATTGAGCAGAAACAGAAATTGAGAACGTATTAAATACAATTTTTTTCAAATAATTATCTTGTCTTGGAAAACATTTTAAAATAGGCTGATTTAGCCAATAAATTCCCAATACTGCAAGAAAACTCAATTGAAAACCAACATCAAATATTTGTTGTGTATCCGAAATCAAAATAATAAAACTCGCTAAAGCCATTGAATGTAAAACGTCCGGCTTCCTTTCCAACAAAACATACATAAAATAAACTGTTAGCATAATACAAGATCGCAAAACAGAATTACCAAACCCAATAAAAGCAGCAAATATCCAAATCAAGATAACGCTTCCAATAACCCCGTACTTTTTGAATCTCACAGGAGAATATCGAGTGGAGATAAAATAAAAAAGTCCAAAAATAACAGCTATATGTGTCCCTGAAATAGCCAATAAATGAATTAACCCTGTTTTATTAAAGTCTTCCATTGTTTGATAGTCCATTTCTGTTCTATCGGCTAAAATAATTCCTTTTAAAAACTCTCGGCTTTGAGAAGACATCTTCAGTTTGTCCATAGTCTGTAATAGCTCCCATCTTTTTTGACGAATTTTTTCATTCAAATAAAAAGACTCCTTAGTGCTTTCTAACAAATTTCCAGAAAAATAACACTGATAATCAATTCCTTTCCTTTTCAAATATTGGCTGTAATCAAATTGAAAATCATATTGAGGAGGATTTAATAATGCAACATATACATTGGCCTTGTAAATATGATTAAAGTCTAATTCTTTTTTTTCTTTCGGCACATAAAATACGGCCTTAAAATTAGTAGCTACAGTCTGTGCAACAATTTCATATTTTTTGAATTGGTTGTTTGAATTTAATTTTTTTGAAATGGTAAAAACAATGGTTTCATTTTTAGAAATAGGATGGTTTTCGAATGAAACCGTATTCAGGAAATGAAAAATAATACCTATCCCCAAAAACATTATACCAAGCAAGTATGGCATTAGTTTATAGATCATAAAAGATTTGAAGAAGGTAAAAATCAAAACAACAATATACCCTAAAACAATTAAGTACATTACATTTTCTTGAAAGAAAAATATATCCTGACAGAAAATTCCCAAGATGAAACAAATGACAAGAATAAGAAGTGGTTGTTTACTCAACTATGATTTTATCGACCAAAATAGTTAATCCAATATTAAAGTATTATCAAAAATTTAAAATTTTGAAAAATTAAGGGACTTTAAGGCTATAATTAGAAAATCGCAGAAAAAAATTCTACGATTTATATCATTAATTCTATATTTTAAGCCTGTTTACAATATACTTTCCGCAATTAAGATTCAAATATCAATTTTGCTGCATTTTCACTTGCTCCTTCACCTCCTAACTTTTCTCTTAAAAGTTCATAATCTTTTAGAACTTGATCTCTTTTATCTCCTTCCAAAATTCCCTTAAGTTCTTCTACCAGATTTTTTGTATTTAAATCATCTTGAATTAATTCTTTAACAACCTCCCTATCCATAATGAGATTAACTAAAGAAATATAATTGATATTCTTAACCAATCTTTTGGCAATAGCATATGAAATTGTACTGCCTTTATAGCAAACCACCTCCGGAATGTTCAACAATGCAGTTTCTAAAGTCGCGGTTCCAGATGTAACCAAAGCTGCCTTTGAGCACCTTAACAAATCGTAAGTTCTATTCGAAACAAAATGCACGTTTTCATCCACATACTTTTCATAAAATTCTTTAGGAAGGCTAGGCGCACCTGCAATAACAAATTGATATTCTTTAAAATAAGATCTCACAGAAAGCATTATAGCCAACATTTTATCAACCTCTTGTTTTCTAGATCCCGGTAATAATGCTATAATTTCTTTATCATTTAGGCCATTCTTAGCTTTAAACTCTTTACTTGAGATCTCTGGTAAATTTGAAATAGCATCCAATAAAGGATGTCCCACAAAATGAGAATGAACACCATGTTTTATATAAAACTCTTCTTCAAATGGAAGAATGACCATCATCTCATCTACGTATTTTTTAATAATTTCTACCCGGCCTTCTTTCCATGCCCAAAGTTGAGGCGAAATATAATATATCACCTTAATTCCTAGCTCTTTTGCAAACTTTGCAATTCTTAAGTTAAAACCGGGATAATCAACTAGGATTAAGATATCTGGTCTATATTTTTTTATATCCTGCTTACAAAATTTAATATTATTAAGTATCGTCCTCAAGTTCATAGCAACCTCCAAAAATCCCATAAAAGCGAGATCTCGATAATGCTTTACTAAAACACCTCCTTGCTGACTCATTAAATCACCTCCCCAGAACCTAAATTCTGCATTAGGATCTTTTTTTCTTAAGGCTTTCATCAAATTACTTCCATGTAAGTCACCAGAGGCTTCACCTGCAATAATATAATATTTCATTTCTATTGTAAAGATAAATAACAATTTACGTCCGATGTGGAACATAATTTGTAAATTTGACCAAAGATAATCATAAAATGTCACAAGAATTTGAAATCCGAAATAAAGTTGCAGAAAGCGGCTTAGTTAATTTTGATCTCACTTACCTGGTTCCTAAAGGGGAAAGAATAGGTATTGATTTGAAAGATTTCCTTTTCATGGAAACGATCTTAAAAGAAAAAGATTTTAGAGAAAAAGTATCCGCTTTAGATATTGAAGAATACAGAGACTCTTATATCTATATATACAATTCTGCAGATGCAATTGTTCCACTTTGGGCTTATTTTTTACTTACTGCTCAGCTTACGGATGTTGCGAAAAAAATTGTTTTCGGAAGTCGTGAGGATTTAGAAATAATTTTAATGCATAACGCCATCCAAACCTACGACTTTGATCAATTAAGAGGCAAAAGAATTCTTGTTAAAGGATGTTCAGATCACGAAATTCCTGAAAATGCCTATATCGAACTAGTAGAACAATTAAAACCCATTGTAAAATCTTTAATGTTTGGAGAAGCGTGCTCAAATGTCCCTATTTTTAAAAACTAATACCAAACGTAGTCTTTTTGTATTAATCTTTTTATCATTTTCCACTATTTATTATTGGGGAAGTTTCTCAAAAATTCCTTTTGGAGACTGTGTAGGGTTTGTATTTCTAGTGGAAAAGGGTGAGTATATAACTACAGCAACTTTAAACTCACATTTACTCTATGTAAATACCTCCATTTTACTAAAAAGCATTTTAAATATCAATGCCATAGAAGCAAATAGACTCCTAGTCATACTTTCTGCTGCTATAACAGTTTCTCTTATCTATATTACTGTTCATGATCTAACCAAAAAAAATACGCCTTCCATAGTGGCTGCAATCGTGTTTGGCTTTAGCTTTACTTTTTGGAAAAATGCCGAAATAGTTGAAGTATATACTTATAACACAGCATGGATAAGTCTCTTCTTTTTATGTATAATTAAAAGTTTCCTTACACCTCATAAAAAATACCTTATATCAGCAGGGATCCTATTAGGAATAAGTGTATGGCTTCATATAGGGAATATTTTATTGATTCCTGCATTCCTATTATTTCTATATTGCTTTCGGTCAGAAAAAAAAGAAATCTGCTATTCATTATTATTTTTTTTAATTTTCTTTGCGCTACTCTTCATTGTCAACTATTCTCAAGGGTTACCCCTTCAATCTCCTATATCATCAGATAAGGCCAGTTGGGTAGAAGACTCATTAAAAAAAAGCTTTTCTCAATATATCCAAGATTTTATAAAGTCCTTGGCTTATCTGCTTTATAATTTTTCTATTTTCATTTTTTTCGGAATTATAGGAATCATCACACTCTATAAAGTCAATGTTAAGATGTTCTATACCTTTTTCGTGGCTTCTGTATGCATTTATGGCTTTTCCGCTTTTTATGCAGTAACTGATAATTATGTATTTTTTCTACCATTTAATATTATATTTGCTCTCTCCATCGGGTATGGTTTATCATTAAACAAATATTCATTTCTAAAAAAAGCTTATTGGTTATCTTTTTTAATACCTTTTTTATATTATTTCACTCTTCAATTGGTATTAATAACTCCACAGGGAAAAGATTTCAACGATTTAAAAGCCTATAAAGGTGGGCTAAAATATTATCTGGTTCCTTGGATGAATAAGAATGTAGGAATTCTAGAATTTACCATTGACAAAAAAACAGCTTCTGAAGATATTAGCTGGATGACCGCCAGTGCAGAAGAATATATTAGTATACTAAAAGAAAAAGGTTACACCACTGAACAAATAAAAAATTTTTAAGATTAAAATTTCTAATTAAAAAGATCAATCAGGAATATTTTTTGATAACTTTAAGTTTGTATAACAAATAAACCCAAAACTATGAGCCTCATCGATCTACTTACCGGAAATACCGGAAATCAGGTTGCTCAGCAAGCTGAAAACAAATTCGGAATAAGCAAAAATCAAATTATTGCTTTATTAGCTGTAGCAGCACCTTTAATTATTTCTCATCTTAGAAATAAATCTCAAGACGCAAAAGAAGCAGAAGCATTGAATACTGCTTTAGATAAAGATCATGATGGAAGCATCCTAAATAATACATCACAAGCCGAAGAAAGACAAGTAGAAGGCGGTTCTATTCTCAATCATATTTTTGGAGGAGAAAAACAAAATGTAGAAAGCAGTCTATCCCAAAACACAGGAATTTCTATAGATAAAATAGGACCTATACTTGCTATGCTTGCCCCTGTCATCATGGGATATATAGGAAAAGAAAAACAACAAAATAATGTAGGAGCCGGAGGCCTGGGTGATTTATTAGGAGGAATTCTAGGAAATGCTTCAAACCAAGCTCAAGAGCAACAATCAAGCCCTCTAAATGATATCTTAGGAAGTGTACTTGGCAATAGTCAATCTCAGTCTTCAGGAAATCCTTTAAACGACATTTTAGGTAATGTACTTGGCGGAAATCAACAGCAGCAAGGAGGATTAGGAAGTATTCTAGGAAATATTTTAGGTGGGAAATAAAAATAAAATTATATCTAAAAATAACAAAGTCCGAGGTTAAACCTTCGGACTTTCTATCTTTATTTTTTGATAAACGTTATTCTAAACTTTAATCGTTTTCCACTTCCCTC
The DNA here is from genome assembly GCF_902728265.1 of Chryseobacterium potabilaquae. Lineage (GTDB taxonomy): Bacteria > Bacteroidota > Bacteroidia > Flavobacteriales > Weeksellaceae > Chryseobacterium > Chryseobacterium potabilaquae. The sequence goes on along the minus strand of NZ_CACVBR010000006.1, from coordinate 120,947 downwards.
TTCTAAACAAAATAAAAGCACATATAGTGATTAGAGTTTCGGCTGCGGGAATAGAAATAAATACTCCTGTAGGTCCCATCTCTAAATACTTTGAAAGAAAATAAGCAAAAGGAATCTGGAATATCCAAAAGCCAAAAAGATTAATCCAAGTAGGAGTCCATGTATCTCCAGCACCATTAAATGCATTGACCATTACCATTCCTATTCCATAGAAAATAAATCCAATACTCATAATATGCAATGCATTTTTAGCAAAATTTTTAATTTCTATTTCTTGCGTGAAAAAACCGATTAAAAAATCACCTAAGAGAAAAAATATGAGGCTCACCACCACCATAAATACTACATTATATTTTACGGTTTTCATTACGGATTGTTCTGCACGAACCATTTCATTCGCTCCCATATTTTGTCCCACCAACGTTGAAGCGGCATTACTAAGCCCCCATGCAGGCAGCATAAAAAACATCATAAGACGAAGAGCTGTCTGATATCCAGCCGATGCATTTTCACCTCCCGTAGTGGCTACTAACTGAGCAAGAAATATCCAACTACAAGATGCAATCACAAATTGAAAAATTCCAGGAGTAGCAATTTTAACAATAGACTTGATTAATTCAAAATCCGGTTTGAAATAGCTCATCTTTATACGGATCTGCGTATCGGAGATTAACAAATGATATAACTGATATATTACCCCTAAACTTCTTCCTATTGTGGTAGCTATAGCTGCTCCCGTAAGCCCCATTGCCGGTATTGGTCCTAATCCTCGAATTAAAATTGGGCATAGTATAATATTCGCAACATTGGCTAACCAAAGACTTTTCATCGCAATAGCTGCATTTCCTGCTCCTCTAAAAATCCCATTAATCAGAAATAAAAGCATAATAACAACACTACTTCCCATCATAATTCTGGTAAAATCTTTACCATACATCGCAGCCTCTTGTTTAGCCCCCATAAGAACTAAAATCTCCTCAGCGTAAAGAACTCCAAATAAACTTAAAAGAAATGTAATGATAAAAGAAACCAGAATAACTTGCGCTGCACTTCGAGATGCTTTTTCCGGGCTTTTTTCTCCAATCCTCCTTGCAACCAGTGCAGTTGCTGCCATACTCATACCAATCGCAATTGAATACATTACAGAAAGAACAGATTCTGTTAACCCTACAGTTTGTATTGCATATCCACTTTCTTTTAGATGACCAACAAAATATAGGTCTACTAATGCAAAAACTGATTCCATAGCCATTTCCAACATCATGGGAATAGCCAAAAGGAGCACTGCGCTCCGAATATTTGCAGTAGTTAAGTCAACCTCCTCCCCATTAAATGCTTTTTTAAAAAAGTCTATATACTTTGTCATCCTCAATAAATTATTAAAATAAGAGCGCAAAAATACAAATTCAAATCTTATTAATTTAAATAAAACTTTATCAAAAAAAAATTAGATTTGTATATTCTTAAAACTGAACTTTATGAAAAAAATAATCTCTACTATTTTAGTATTCGGAATTGTAGCATTTACCAATATGGTATTCGCCCAGCAAATGACAAAAGATCAAAGAAGAGCTTTTCAAACAGATAATATCGAAACATTTAAAAAATATTTTTCAACAGAGGATTATAACAAATGCTTTTCTGTAAAAACAGATTCTTATAGCCTTTTAACCTATAGTATTTTCTATGACAAAAAGAATATTTTCAATTACTTAATTGAAAACCAAGTGGATGTAAATAAAAAATGCGGCACATTAACACCTCTTAAAATCGCTCAGAACAATAATAGAACTGAAATGATGAAAACATTGGTAAAAAAAGGAGCTAAAAAATAATTCTGACACACAAAATAAATCAATAAAACTTCCTCTATGGAAGTTTTTTTATTATAAAACACCTAAAAATCTTATCTTTGCAAACGAAAAAATTAGAATATAAATCTAATACTTAACGTCTAATATCTAACATCTAGAACACATGTTTCGATCACACACAAACGGAGAGTTATCTCTAAAAAATCTTAATGAAGAAGTTACACTATCAGGATGGGTACAAACTATTCGTGATAAAGGATTTATGATTTGGATAGATCTTCGAGATCGTTACGGAATTACTCAACTTGTTTTTGATCAAGAGCGTTCTTCGCCACAATTGATGCAAGAAGCGAAAAAATTAGGCCGTGAATTCGTTATTCAAATTACAGGAAAAGTAATTGAAAGAGTAAGTAAAAATCCCAATATTCCGACAGGAGAAATTGAAATTTTAGTGGAAAAATTAGTTATTCTTAATGAATCCCAACTTCCCCCTTTTACCATTGAAGATGAAACAGACGGAGGTGAAGAATTAAGAATGAAATACCGCTATTTAGATATCAGAAGAAATCCTGTAAAAGAGAAGTTAATTTTCCGTCATACCATGGCACAAAAAGTGAGAAATTATCTTTCCAATGAAGGGTTTATCGAAGTGGAAACTCCGGTTTTAATCAAGTCTACTCCAGAAGGGGCTAGAGATTTTGTTGTTCCAAGCAGAATGAATCCAGGACAATTCTATGCACTACCACAATCTCCCCAAACGTTTAAACAATTGCTCATGGTAGGAGGAATGGATAAATATTTCCAGATTGTAAAATGTTTCCGAGATGAAGATTTAAGAGCCGACAGACAACCAGAATTTACACAAATCGATTGTGAAATGGCTTTTGTAGAGCAAGAAGATGTGATGAATGTTTTTGAAGGGATGACCAAAACCTTATTAAAAGAGATCACCGGTAAGGAATTCGGAGCTTTCCCAAAAATGACATTCGCAGATGCAATGCAAAAATACGGTAACGATAAGCCCGATATTCGCTTTGGAATGGAATTCGTGGAGTTAAATGAATTGGTAAAAGGAAAAGATTTCAAAATATTTGATGATGCAGAATTAGTGGTAGGAATCAATGTTGAAGGATGTGCAGAATATACAAGAAAACAAATTGATGAACTTGTAGAATGGGTAAAAAGACCACAAATCGGAGCTTCAGGAATGGTTTGGGTAAAATTTCAAAATGATGGAGTAAAAACATCTTCGGTAAACAAATTCTACAATGAAGAAGATTTAGCAAAAATCATTGAAAAATTTGGAGCAAAAGGAGGAGATTTAATGTTAATTCTTTCAGGAAACGAACATAAAGTAAGAACTCAGCTTTCAGCCTTAAGAATGGAACTGGGAAACCGCCTAGGCTTAAGAAAAGGAAATGAATTCGCACCGCTTTGGGTAGTTGACTTTCCATTATTAGAATTTGATGAAGAAAGTGGACGCTATCATGCTATGCACCACCCTTTTACATCTCCAAAACCCGAAGACATTCATTTATTAGAAACCGATCCGGGAAAAGCGAGAGCAAACGCCTACGATATGGTATTGAATGGAAACGAAATTGGAGGTGGATCTATCAGAATTTTTGATAAAGATTTACAATCGAAAATGTTTGACTTATTAGGGTTCTCAAAAGAAGAAGCAGAAGCTCAGTTTGGATTTTTAATGAATGCCTTCAAATATGGAGCCCCTCCTCATGGCGGCTTAGCTTTCGGCTTTGACCGTTTGGTAGCCATACTGGATGGAAATGAAGTGATCAGAGATTATATTGCATTTCCTAAAAATAACTCAGGACGGGATGTGATGATTGATGCACCTTCTTCGATTGCTAATGAGCAACTGGACGAACTGGAATTACAATTGAATTTAAAAGCATAAATTTAGAAGCGGAGAAAAATTCTCCGCTTTTTTATTGATAAAATATAAATGATGCCATTAGGGAATTTACAAGTCGTTTTTAAATTTTCTGATTTCATAGCATCAATTCAAACTTTCATTGGTATTTCCGACTGTGTTTGGAATAATCAATCCCTGTATAATTATCGAGTATTACTATATCTGTTTTGGTTTAAACAAAAAAACACATGAAATAAATTCAACAAAAAAAACTAATTATATAAACAAAAAATCAAAATTAAAAATCATTTAGTTATTTTATTAAACCTTCAACGGCACAATCATTGTACGTTTTAAACAAAACGTAAGACAATGAAAGCAATTTGGAACGGCGCCATTGGCTTTGGTTTAGTCAATATTCCTGTAAAGATTTATTCCGCCACAGAAACCAGTAAATTGGATTTAGATATGCTTGACAAATCCGATTTTTCGAATATTAAATTCAAAAGAGTGAATGAAAAAACTGGGAAGGAGGTAAAATGGGAAAACATTGTAAAGGCATATCTCATGGACGACAAATATATTGTTCTGGAAGATGAAGATTATGAAGCTGCAAGCCCCGAAAAATCAAAAATACTTTCCATTGATCAGTTTGTAAAAGAAGCAGAAGTCGATTCTGTTTATTTTGAAAACCCTTATTATCTGGAACCTCAGAAAAATGGAGAGAATGCATACAGACTTTTATTGAAAGCTCTACATCAAACAAAAATGGTAGGTATCGGAACATTTGTGCTTCGGGAAAGTGAAGCCATTGGAATGATCCGACCTTATAATGATGATATTTTGGTACTAAATCGATTACGATTCGCTCAAGAAATACGAGATTATAATGACTTAAAAATACCTGCTAAAAAAGCACCTAAACCCGCCGAATTAAAAATGGCAGTGAGTCTGATAGAACAACTTTCACAGGAATTCGATCCGGCAATGTATAAAGACACTTACTCTACAGCCCTCCTGAAAATTATCAAGCAAAAAGCGAAAGGTAAAAATAGTAGAACTCAAAAGTCTACTCCTGCAAAAGAAGGAAAAGTGATTGACTTAATGGCACAATTAAAAGCTAGCTTACAAAGTCCCAAATCTAAAACCGCATCGTGATGGCTCTCAAAGATTATAACGCAAAACGAAAATTCACTGAAACCAGCGAACCCAAGGGAAAAACAAAAAAAAGTAAAGACAAACTGGTTTTTGTGATTCAGCGGCACGCTGCCTCTCGGCTTCATTATGATTTTAGATTGGAAATGGAAGGAGTTCTAAAGAGTTGGGCTATACCTAAAGGCCCCTCATTAGACCCAAAAGACAAACGATTAGCAATGATGGTAGAAGATCATCCGTATGATTACAAAGATTTTGAAGGAAATATTCCTGAAGTAAACTATGGAGCAGGACAAGTGGAGGTTTGGGATAACGGTACGTATGAACCATTAGATAAGGACAGTAAACTTTCGGATGAAAAGGAATTATTGAAAGAATTAAAAACAGGATCATTAAAGTTTGTCCTCCACGGAAAAAAATTAAAAGGTGAATTTGCCTTAGTCAAAATGAAAAATGCAGAAAACAATGCATGGCTTCTCATTAAACACGCTGACAAATTTGCAGAAGAACATTATGATGCCGAGGAAAATACTTCTAAAACCTCTTTGGTAACGCACTTTTTAGAGGAAAAAAAAAGCCTAAAAAGCAGCAAAAAGAAATTATAACTTCGCATACCCAGTCAAAATATCATAGATTTAACTCTTTAAGTGAAGAAAAAAAATTAAAAAATTTCATCAAACCTATGCTCGCCAAATCTTTTGAAAAAGCATTTAATGATGAAAACTGGATTTTTGAAATAAAATGGGACGGTTATCGCGCTATTGCAGACCTTAGCAAAAATCACCCCCTATTCTACTCTAGGAATGGAATTTCTTTTTTATCAAAATTTGAAAAAATTTCGCAAGATTTCAAAGAACAAAAACATACCATGATTTTGGATGGTGAGATTGTGGCCTATGATGAAAGTGGAAGGCCTAATTTTCAATTACTACAACAAAGTGGAGATAACCCCAACTTAGCCCTTGTATACCAAGTCTTTGACATCTTATGGCTGAATGGTCATTCTATAGAAGAACTCCCTTTAATTCAAAGAAAGGAACTTTTAAAAGAGGCTTTAACTGAAACTGAACGTATTAAATACTGTGACCATATTTCCGAAAAAGGCATCGAGTTTTTTAATCAGATGAAAAAAATGAAGTTAGAGGGTATGATTGCAAAAAAATCAAATAGCCTATATACAAGAAATCATCGAACGTCAGAGTGGTTAAAAATAAAATTTACTAATACAGAAGAAGCGATAATTTGCGGATTTACAGAACCACGCGGTTCCAGAGAAGGTTTCGGAGCACTTATTTTAGGAAAATATAGAAATGGAAAACTCATCTATTCCGGACATACAGGAACCGGTTTTAATAAAGATTTGCTGAATCAACTTCATGAAAGATTAAAAAAGCTTATCATAAAAACATCACCATTTACTATCGTTCTTAAAACAAATATGCCTGTTACATGGACCAAGCCAGAACTTGTATGCGAAATAAAATATTCTGAAATTACCAAAGATGGGATTTTTCGCCATCCTGTTTTTATAGCTATCCGCGAAGATAAAAATCCTGAAGATGTTAACCTAAAATCGCAAAAAATGAAAACCAAAACTTCCTCAAAAAACATCAAAACCACTGAAAAAGAAATTACGTTGAATAGCCATAAAGTAAAATTAACTCATCAGGATAAAATATATTTTCCTACAGATAATATCTCCAAAGGAGAGGTGATCGAATATTACCAATCGATTGCTAGCTACATCTTACCCCATTTAAAAAACCGTCCCTTATCATTAAACCGTTTTCCTAATGGAATCGAAAAACCTGGTTTTTATCAAAAAGATGCAGGTGATGCCATTCCGGATTGGATAAAAACTACACAGGTATATTCAGAGTCCAATGACAAATACATTGACTACATTTACTGTAACGATAAAGCAACTTTAGCTTATCTTAATAATTTAGGCTGTATCGACCTTAACCCTTGGAATAGCTCGCTTCCTGATTTAGAACATCCCGATTTTTTAGTTTTAGATCTTGATCCATCGAAAAAAAACAGCTTTAATAATGTCATTGAAACAGCTTTACAAGTAAAGGAAGTATTGAGCTCCATTAACATTAAAGGATACTGTAAAACTTCAGGAAGTACCGGGATGCATATCTACATTCCCATGGGTAAAAAATACGATTTTGATCAAGTGAAAGATTTTGCCCATATTTTAATGAAACATGTTAATGAAAAATCACTCCAAATTACCACTTTGGAAAGGAGCTTACAAAAAAGAGACGATAAAAAAATTTATCTAGATTATCTTCAAAACATAACAGGACAGACTTTGGCAAGCGTTTATAGTTTACGTCCAAAAGAAGGAGCCCCGGTGTCAATGCCTTTGGAATGGGAAGAGTTGAAAGAAGGGTTAAAAGCTACAGATTTCAATATCCATAATGCATTGGATAGGATTAAAGAAAAGGGAGATTTATTTAAATCTGTTTTGGGAAAAGGGATTGATATGATAAAAGCCCTGGAATTGTTACAAAATAATGATTAACTATTTAACTTTATTAGTATTTTTGAAGAAACACATTTCTGATGAAAAAAAAAATTTTTCTTATTTTATTTTTATTTTCTATAATTATTAATGCTCAGATTAAAAAATTGTCCTACGATCGTATACTTCATTATAGTATTAAAGAAGATAATAATTTCAGTATTTATAGTAACGATTCAAAAACCGACAATTTAATCATCGATTATGGGGAAAGTTGGGATAGCAGCTATAAAAAGCACTTTTCCTGGCAGCATAAAGACCATTATCTTACCGGCTATCTGTTGAATGAAAAATTTCTTCATCAGAGTGGCAGTAGCGAATACATGGGTACTTTACAAATGGATTTTGAAAAAGACGAAAATCTCTACGAAGTTGATTCTTACAAAAACTGTATTGCTTATAAAGGGGTAGAAAAAAACAAAAAAGACAATAATTATTTAATGATTTATTGCACTGTGATGAATGATAACTATGATTATTCCGAGATGAATAAATTCATGTTAGCTAACCAAGTAGGAATACATACTCCCCCTTTACCTAAAAATCATGTTATTGTCAAAGCCATGATGTTCAATCAAAATAATGAAGCTCTTTTTAATTTTTTCGACTTAGTCAAGATATCTTCTGAAACACAGAATTTATTGTTTAATCAGGATTATATTAATGCTTATATTAATGAAAACCCCTTTCCCAATGACAAAAAGAACAAACCTTTTTACTGTAAATTTATCGTAGAAGAATTTTACTTATCGGACGAGCTTGAGAAAAAACTGAATGAGTTCATGAGTGACATGGATACTTATTACAATGAATATGGTTATACTAGTCCCAATGATCAGAGTGATTTTTATGATCGTGAAATAGAACGTCTAGCTCAATTTTACAAAAAACATAATCATTTAAATAACAAACAAATAGAACAATTCCGAATCATTTTAAAAAAGTTAAAAACAAGTAAAAAGGAGGAGGATTTCTTTTGGGTAAGAGACGCTTATTAATCATGGTAATTTGGCAACTAAGCTCTCAGGAAGAATTTTCAAAATTAAATAAATAATCTTCCATTTAAAATTAGGAACAATTGTAAAAGAGTTGCCTGCATTGACGATGAATTTTGCAACATAGCCAGGTTCCATAATTAAAGATTCATTCAGCTTAAGCCCTTCATTAATTTTTGTTCTGATATACCCAATTACCAAAGCATTTACTCGAATATTTCTGGAAGCAAGTTCTTGTCTTAAGCCTGCTAAATAAGTTGTAAAAGCTGCTTTTGTACTACCATAAATAAAATTACTTTTCCTTCCTCTTACCCCAGAAAGAGATGAAAGCCCGATGATTCTTTCTAAATTTTTATTATTCACATCCGTCGCAATAATATTAAGAACAGATACAGCCCCCATATAATTGGTGATCATCATTTGTTGAGTTTCTTTAAATTCTCTCAATGCCCTTTCATTATCCACTAAAAAACCCGCAGCGTATACTACAATATGAGGTTTTATCGGGAGATCATTATAAAATTTTTGATGGGTATCAAATGCCATAGAATCAAAATACAAAACTCTTACTTTCTCAACCATTTGATTATCTTCTACAAAATGATTCAATGATTGTATATTTCTAGACGCAGCAACCACATAAAATCCTTTCTTCACATATTGCTTGATACATTCCTTTGCTACATCAGAATTAGCTCCTAAAATGAGAACATTTTTATCTCTATTTTGATTCATTTGAGAAATAGTATAAATTATAAAGTGCAAATTAAAAAAATATAATCATAGTAATTAACTTACGTCTAAATATCCGTAAAAAAACAGCGGTATGAACAAAGTTCACACCGCTGTTTTAGATATATTTTAAAAATTGAAAACTATTTTTTTTCAGTTTCAATTTCTTTTTTCTCTGTCTGCTTATCAGCTGTTTTTGATTTATCTCCAAAACGAGCTTCTGTAAACTCTCTTGAAACAGCAGCTTTTTCAAATTTTAATTTTCCTGACAACGTTTCAATGACGAAACCATCCTCTTGAACCTGAGCAATTCTTCCGTGAAGGCCTGAAGTAAGCACTACTCGAGTTCCCACTTTTAGAGTTTCTTGAAAGTTTTTCTCTTGCTTTTGTTTTTTCATCTGAGGTCTAATCATCAGAAAATAAAATCCTACAAACATCACACCCATCATGATCAACATCATAGAAGAGGACCCTTGTGGTTGTGCTTGTAAAAACATTGTTAGCATATTTTTTACTATTTATAATATTAAGGTTGAATATTCGCCGTGAATGTTAACTGGATAGGAGCATCATCTACATTAGCAAAAACATCTGCATACTTTTGAACATTTCCCTCAAAGTTTGTAGAATCAAAATGCAATGTAATCTTCCCTTTTTTACCTGGCATAATAGGCTCTTTTGTAAAATCCGGAGCTGTACATCCACATCCTGGTTTAACCTCAGAGATTACCAAAGGATTTTTTCCTGTATTGGTTATTTCATACTCATGTTCTACCTTATCTCCTTTCTTAATTTTTCCAAAATCAAAATTACTTTCAGATAAGGCAATTGTTGTTGATGGTTGAGTAGATTGAGCAGGCATTTTTACTTCCTCAGCAGGAGATGAAGAAATTTGAGCTGCACTATCAATTCCATCTTTAGGATGACCTGATAAAATAACTTGTTCTTGTGCTTTATTTTCTTTTTTACAAGAGACCAAACCCATGCCTATAATAGACAAAACGAAAATTGATAACGCTTTTTTGTTCATATTTTTCATATTTCTTAAAATGTATTCACAAATCATTGATTTCATATTAAATTCTATTTTGATCTTTACAGTATTTATCTAAAATACCATTAATAAAAATATTAGACCTATCTGTCGCAAATACTTTTGCTACTTCTATATATTCATTAATAATTACTCTTGAAGGGGTAAAAGAAAAGTTATCCAGCTCTGATATCGCTATTGATAAGATAACCTTATCCATTAAAGAAACTCTTTCCAAATCCCAATTTTCTAATCTTTCCGCTAATTTCTTTTCGTTATTTTCCCAGCTATTTAATGTATCTCTCAACAACTTGCTTGCAAACGTTTTATCATCATCATCTTTAATCATTTTAATTAAAGTTCTGCTATCTTCATCTTCTCTTAAAAATCCAATTGTTTTCTGAACCATAGAATTCGCAATATGAATATCATCATACCAGCTTAATTCTTTATCCCCAAGATAATCATGGAAATCGTCATTTTCAGCAATATATCTTAAGAATAATTTCCCTATAAATTTCTGATCTTCTTCAAAGGAATATCCATCAACTTTCATAAAATCTTGATATCTCTTACCTGCCGTAATTTTCTGAAAAGTCTTGACTAGTAAATCATCATGAAGATCCCATTTTAACTGCTTATGCTGGCCGGTAAAAAATAATCGCTCAGGGTTTTCTTCTAACTTGATTAAAACCTGATTATTGATAAATTTTTGGTTAGGATTAATATCCGCTTCCGTTTTAAGATATTTATTTTTCCCAATTTCTATTTGATTCTCAGCCAATTCTTTTAAGGCCACTAAAAAATTGAGTTCATAAACATACAGATAATAGATTTTTTCTATACCAGAGAACATATTTTTCTCTAAAACATCAAACTTTACAGGATTCTGATAGTACGAATATACTGATTGTACCACTTTTTCACGGATTTGTCGTCTTCCTAACATTCAAAGAGCTTTTTTTATAAGTGCAAAGATACAAAATTTAAAATTTATGAAATTCGTATTCTAATCACATTTTCGTAATTTTGTAAAACCTTATGAAAGCATTAAAAACGTTAAACCCTTATTTTTGGAAACACAAAGCACTTTTGTTTTGGGGGTTATTATTTATCATAGCAAGTAACTTTTTCAATATATACAAAGTCCAATTTGTGGGAAAATCTGTGGATGAACTCACAAAAAATGGAAATCTAGGTTTTAACAATCAAGTATTAATTTATGTAGGAATTATTGTAGGCTGTTCCTTGTTAACCGGATTCTTTACCTTTATGATGAGACAAACAATCATTGTCGCTTCAAGAAGAATTGAATATGAACTCAAGAATAAAATTTATAGACATTATCAAGAGCTATCTTTAACGGATTACAAACAAACTACTATTGGTGACCTTATGAACCGATTAAGTGAAGATGTCGTAGCCGTAAGAATGTATCTTGGCCCCGGAGTAATGTATGTGGTCAATTTAATAATACTCCTATTGATCACGAGTATTTATATGATAAAAACAGATGTATCCATGACTTTATGGACATTACTACCACTTCCTATTTTATCTTATATAATTTTCAAAGTAAGCTCGATTATCAATCGAAAGTCGAAAATTATGCAAAAAAGCCAATCTGCGATTTCCACTTTTGTTCAAGATAGTTTTTCTGGGATCCGAGTGGTTAAATTTTTTGCGAGAGAAAATTATATCAAAAAAAACTACAGCATTAAAGTAACCGATTATCAAGATAAAGCGCTTAATCTAGCCAAGACAGAAGCTTATTTCTTTACTATCATTCTATTTGTTATCGGATTACTAAACGTAGCCATTATACTTATTGGAGGACAAAAGTATATTGATGGGCAATTAAGTGTAGGAAAGATTGCAGATTTTTTCATGTATATCAACATCCTAATTTGGCCGTTTTCTATGGTGGGCTGGGTAACTTCTGTTAACCAAAGAGCAGAAGCTTCAATGCAAAGAATTAATGAATTTTTGGATAAAAAGACAGAAATTATTAATACAAATTTCGATCATTATCCCATTAAAGGAGATATAGAGTTCAAGAACGTCTCTTATGTGTATCCAAATACAGGAATAAAAGCTTTAGATAATTTAAGCTTTAAGGTAAACGCCGGGCAATCTATTGCCATTATGGGTAAAACAGGCAGTGGAAAATCTACTATTGCCTTGCTTCTTTGTCGCTTAATTGACCCTAGTAAAGGGGAAATCTTAATTGATGGAAAAAACCTAAAAGAGCATAATTTAGATAATTATAGAAACTTTATAGGCTATATTCCTCAAGAAAGCTATTTATTTTCAGATTCTATTGAAAACAATATTGGTTTTGCTATTGATCATCCTTCCCATGAAAAAGTATATGAATATGCTAAAATAGCAGATGTTCATAAAAATATTATAGAGTTCAAAGAAGGATATAAAACACTTGTTGGCGAGCGAGGCGTTATGCTTTCCGGAGGGCAAAAACAAAGAATATGTATAGCAAGAGCCTTAATTAAAGACCCAAATATTATAATTTTTGATGATTCTTTGTCTGCTCTCGATACCGAAACAGAACAAAATATTTTAGAAAATATAGATAAAAAAATACGCAACGCAACATCCATAATTATCACACACAGAGAGTCTAGCGCGCAAAAAGCGGATAAGATTATTAATCTTACAGAATTTAACAATTCTGTAACTGCATAGCTAATTTATTCAGGAATGTTAATTAAATCATAAAAAAAATTTTGTGATTAAAAGAAAACTTTTATATTTGTTCTTAACAAGATTAAAAAATATCTAACAATGAGTGAATACAAGGAACGCCATGAAAATGAGATTTTCACCAAGGTGTTAAAAGCAGGAAGAAGAACTTATTTCTTTGATGTGCGCGAGACGAAAGCAGGGGATTATTACCTTACAATTACCGAAAGTAAAAAGAATTTCGGGGAGAATGGAGAAGCTACATTCGAGAAACACAAAATTTATCTTTATAAAGAAGATTTTAAAAGTTTTCAGGAGATGTTTAATGAGTCCACAGATTTCATCATTAACGAAAAAGGTGAGGATGTAATTTCAGAAAAACATGACAAAGACTTCAAAAGCAGATCATACACCATAGATTCTGACGACGAAGTTTAAATTAATCAATATTAAAAAAACATAAGCATCTGAAAATGATGCTTTTTTTATGCTCAAAAATAAAAATAAGGGATCCAATTAAAACAAAAAAAAACACATTTTCATTAAGAAAATGTGTTTAATATGGGGTGAATGATGGGTCTCGAACCCACGACCTTCGGAACCACAATCCGACGCTCTAACCAACTGAGCTACAATCACCGTTTTGTGAGTGCAAATATAGGGAAGATTTTTTAATTACCAAACAATTCCATCAAAATTTTTCATCGCAATGAGCTTCTCAGTCGTAAATCCCTCAGCATAAGCAACTCCCGAAAGGCGTCCTAAATCCTGAGCTCGGTAGGTTAAACTCTCATAGAAGTCTTTTGTAGCAATTGGAGTGACAGGTTCTGTTGATGTAGGATCATAAAATTGTGTTTTAAAAGCCATACACGCTTCAATTTTTTGATCAAGATATTCCGAAATATCAATGACAAATTCCGGCTTTATATCCTTCCATTGAATATAATGAAAAACATGTTTAGGTCTCCATACTTCCTGACTTTCTCCTTCCACAACAGTTTCAATCTTTCTTAACCCTGCTAAAAAGCAAGCATCTGACACTAATTTCGCTCCTTTAGCATGGTCTGGATGTCTATCATCAATTGCATTAGCCAAGACGATTTCTGGCCTATATTTGCGAATCATTTTTACTATCCTCATTTGATACTCTTCAGAATTCTCTAGAAAACCATCTTTCATTCCAAGGTTTTCTCTAGCAGAAACACCTAAAATTTTTGCTGCATTCATTGCTTCAACTTTTCGTGTTTCATCGGTTCCTCTTGTACCTAATTCACCCTTTGTAAGATCAACAATAGCACATATTTTACCCTCTGAAACCAATTTAGCAATTGTTCCTCCACACCCCAACTCTACATCATCAGGATGCGCTCCAAAAGCAAGTATATCTGTTTTCATATTTTCAAAGATAAGATTAAAAACAAAACTTCCCATACACAATGAATGGGAAGTTTGAATAAATATAATTTAAATTACTATTTGTTAATTTCTGAGTTTAATTTTACAGCATCTTGATAAGTTGGATCAAGTTGCACAGATTTTGCCACATAATCTTTTGCTTTAGGCAAATCCGTATCTTTACTCATATAGGCTACTGCAAAATAAGCATACGCAAGTGTTTGTTTATTTGCTTCTTGATCAGCAGGTTTTACTGTACTAATAAATTTCTCATAGGATATTTTTGCGGCATCATTATTTCCTGCCTGTTGATAAGAATATCCCTGGCTATAGTAACCTGGAGCCCAATCAGGAAGAAGAGCTATCATTTTTTGCCATGTAAGAATTGCTCCATTCCAATTTTTAGCATCTTGATAAGCTGTTGCTAATTTAAATAACGCATCAGAATCTTGAGAATTTGCTGCTACTTGTTTTTTCAACGCTTCAATCTCCGGAGTTGTCGGCCCTGAATCAGCATCTGCTTGAGAAGCTCCTCCTCCAGATATTTTAGCTAATTCCATATCCCATTTCATAGTTTCATCCTTAGCCGCTTTAGCCATCGCAATTTTTTGTTGTGATTCAGCCATTAAAGCCGATTTTTTAGCCTCATCAGCCTCGGTTTTTGCTAAACCAGCAGCAATTAGACCTTGAAGACCCTGATCTGCAGGTTGTACTCTAGATTTATCCGCTTGTGAAACAAAAGTATCCATACTTTGTTTAGCCTCTGCATATTTTCCCTCTGAATATAACTGATAAGCTCTTAATTTGAACTTAATAGGATCTTCAACTTTATCAAATACTTTATCTAAGGTCATTTTAGAATTGGCATAGTCATCATTGGTAAAGTACAATTTTGCAATTTCCAATTGTGTATATGGATCTTCATCGGCATATTTTGTATAATTGATAAGATCTTGAGTTGCCTTCGCATTATCTTGATATCTGATGTTGTAAGCTGCCATAGCTTTATATGCCGGAGCATATGATGCATCGGTAGCAACTGCTTTCTCAATACTTGTTTTCGCTTGTTGCCATTGTTGAGCTGCCATCCACAAAGTTCCAATTCTTGTATAAACTGATGCTTTATTTTTGGCTAGTGGTAATGCTTTGTCATAAGCTGTCATTGCATCTCCAGGAATTTTCTTTAATCTATAAGCATCTCCAAGCGTATAATAGTAATTCGCCGGAACTTCTTTTTTCTGAGCTCTTTCAATCGCTTTATTCAAGTATTCAATTGCTAAATCCGGTGAACTATTTTTCTCAAATAAAGTTAAAGCTTCTGCAGCTCTGAATAATACTTCAGCATCTTTTTCTTTTGAATCAGCTACTACTTTTTGGATTTCTGCTACTGCACTTTTATCTCCTTTTCCTAATTTTACTGCAGCAAGACCTATTTTATTAAGATTGCTTTTAGCATCTGCAGCAAGACCTTTGTTAAAATTTTCTGTAGCTTTGGCGAAATCAGGTTCTCCTTGTTTCAAAAATGTATTTCCTAAATAAAAATAATTTTCAGCTGTTGGTTCTTTAGCAATCATTTGAGTGAAATTATTTTTAGCTTGCGCAAATTTATCACTGTCTATGCTGTTAATACCATCTTGTAATGTTTGTGCCGAAGCAAAGTTGGCAAAAAACACTACAGCTGCTCCAAAAGCAAACTTCTTTACATTCATAATCATTATATCTTTCATTTTTAAATTTCTAAATCGAGTATATTATACACAATTTTCAGACCAAAATAATATATTTATCTCTGGTAAATATTTAATTTAATATTTTTTAACGCATTTGGACTTCTCTCTTATAAATATTATAAGGTTGTAATCCTTCTTTTTGCACGATCATTTGTCCTAATTGGGTACACGAGTACCTAATGAAACCATTTGCAATGTTAAAATTACCTTCATTTGTTAAAAAATACAGTACCCTAGTAAACGGATATTTCATTTCTCTTAATCCATAAGAATCAGGTTGATATTGCTTCCCTTTATCTTCAATAGGTAAAATTTTAACCATATCCCTAAGTTCCTGTGATGCTCTATCATAAGGTCTACTTAATGTGTTAAGACCAATAACACCTATTTTATCCGGATACTTGGACAGTTCTTCAATAATATTTTTATTTCCAGAAATAACTGAAAACTTCAATTCTTTTGGTTGTTTTTTAAGTTTTTGAGCAACAAAGTTTAAGTTACTGGAATTAGTCCCATCAAAAATAAATTCTTTATTTTCAGATTGCATCCCTCTCGTAATTTCATCCATAGAAATATATTCTTTGGATGCATTTTTGGGTACAATAAAAATAACTGCATCCGCTGCAAATCTTGCTGGTAAGAACTTTAGATCTACTTGATCTTCATAGGTTTTAATTTCTTCTAGAGAAAGATCTCTAGACATTACTGCCAATCTCTCTTTGTCATTTATTACATCCAAAAAACCTAAATCTTCTTTTTTGGTCACTACTTTAATATGAGTATCTGGATAATTAATCATATATCCTTCCGCTAAAGCCTCAGTAACACTTTTAAATGATTCATCAGTAAGTACGGTAAGATCACCTTTGTGATAAGATGGGGACTTTTCTTCTTTTTTACACCCTATGAAAAGTATACTAAGAATAAATACTATACTCCAATTTAAGCTATTCTTCATTCCTTGAATTTTTGATTTTTGAAATAGCTCTAAAAATTCTAAATATCCCATAGATAATAAGAACTCCACCTAAAGGATAGGCAATAGCCGGCTCCAGGATAGTAAAAAAGAACTTGTAAATAATAACTACAATTCCTAATACAATATAAAACAATCCCGTAATAAGAGATAACCAGTTGAACATCATCCAACAAAAATACCAAAAAAAATAAAAAGAGAAGCATGTGCTTCTCTTTTTTAATTATTATTTAAAGATAAAAGATTATCATTCAAAATTCATAGTCAATGGTAATCTAAATCTATATCGTACGGATTGACCGTTAATTTTAGCCGGTGTCCATTTGTTTTTAATAGACTTAATCGTCCTTACTGCTTCTGAGTTAAAGTCAGAATTAGCACCGCTCGCCTTAACGTCAGTAATACTTCCATCTCTTTCTACAACGAAAGTAACTTCCGCTTTTACTGTACCCTCATCACCATTCATTGCAGATCCATCAAAGTTGCTAGATACTTTGTTTCTGAAGGCATTAATACCTCCAGGGAATTCTGCCGTTTGCTCTACTTCAGTATAGACCTGGGTATCACTTACCTGAGGCTTTACCTCAGCTGTGGAAGTTCTTGTACCTGTAGAAGGTGGTGGAGGTGGTGGCGTATATGCCGGAGCCTTAACCCCTTCTTGGTTAACCAATCCTGTCGTAGTTTCTAATTGCTTAGAAATTGGAGGTGGTGGAGTTTCAATTTTAGGAGCTTTTACAGGCTCAGGAACCACATTTTGAATAATTTCAATTTTCTCTTCCTCTTTTGGAGGTGGAGGTGGTGGTGGTGGTTCTTCCTCTTTTGGCTGTTCGATAATTTTATCTTCCTGCAGAATCTCTACAAGATCAGCTTTTACTTCCTGTTTAGGTGGCTCTGTAAGTCTTTTAATAGTAAGATAAATAAACGGAGACAATGCCAAAACTAGGAATAAAACAGTTCCAATAATAAAAGATTTTGTTAGAAGCCTTGGATACTGATGTCTAAGATCATAAGCACCATATTCCTTATTTCTATTTTCAAATACAATCTCATCTAACGTTAGATTAGGATTGTATACATTTTCATCTGCCATAGATTTTAAATTTTATGGTTAAATTACTTTGTTGCAGGCGCAGCAGGTGCTCCTGAATTCCCTACTTTCTTATCATAAATAGCTTTTTCCCAAGGCTTTAAATCGGTAACCCCGTATTGTTCAGTCTTTGTAATTGCCATTTCGTCAAGAATATCAACAAAGTTTTTATACACAGCATCATCAGTAGGCTTAATAATTACAGTAAATTTTGCTTTATCTGCAGCATTTGCCTTTGCTTGCCCAATTATTTTTCTAATCCCTTCTCTATCAAAATGAGTCTCATTCAGATTTTGATCTGTTAAAGATGTATTATCTTGTTGGTGCCAAAATATCCTATTGTCTTTACCTAATAATAAAGATATCGAATTAGAAAGTTTAATCTCAGTTGGAGGGGGTTTCGGCTGATCCTTTTTTGGTTTTGCCGGAAGCCCCAAATCCATTACATTCGGTTTACTGAATGTGGTCGTGAACATAAAGAAGGTAATCAATAGAAAACCCAAGTCCACCATCGGAGTCATATCAACTCTGGTACTCTGCTTCTTGGAACGTACCTTGCCGCCTTTGGCGCCTTTTTCCTGTACTTGTACTTCTGCCATTTCTAATTGATATTATTCATTAGGTTTACCTTCTTGTGCTGTAATCAACCAAAATTTAAGAAAATCAATATCTCTTAAACCTTCAAATAAACTTTTAACTTTCGGATACTCAGTATTTACGTCTCCTTTGATTGCTAATTTGTAATCAGGATTTACGCTTAAACTTTGTTGTACCCAATCCACTAATTGTTTATTTGTACTATCCATAGGAATCCCTGTAGGACTCTTAAAATTTTTCTGTTCCTCATCTGACAAATCAAGATAGCTTTTTAGCTGGTTCATAGGAACCCCTATCGCTTGTACTTTTTGGAATGCAGCTTTTTCTTTGTTGTCAAAAGTAATTCCATATTTTTGACCCATATTATCCAAAAGCTGTAGTCTCTCTGATGCATTTTCTACTGGCTGAAAATAAAATTTTCCTTCCGGCGTAGCATTGATAGTCATCAAACTTGCATCAGGAAGTAACTTCTCTGATATTGAAGATGGCGGTTTAATCTGCTCCACGTCAGGTTTTTTAAACTGAGTGGTCAAGATAAAGAACGTAAGTAGTAGGAATGCAACGTCACACATTGCGGTCATATCCGTAATTACCCCGTGTCTTTTAGGTTTGACTCTCGCCATTATTATTAATGATTTTTAATTAAACTTCTTGTTACGTAGTATAAATGTCTAGCTAACTAATCTTAGTTAAATTCAGCAAAAGACTGTTGGATACTCATTGCAATCTCATCGATCTTATAAGTTAATCCATCAATTTTAGAAGTAAAGAAGTTATAAAGGATAATAGCGATTGCTGAAGTACCAATACCTAAAGCAGTATTAATCAATGCTTCAGAAATACCTGTAGAAAGTGCAGCCGCATCTGGAGTACCACCACCAGAACCTAATGCAAAGAATGCTTTGATCATCCCGATTACCGTTCCTAAAAGTGCTACTAATGTTGCTACAGTACCTAATGTAGAAAGAATCATCATATTTTTCTCCAACATTGGCATTTCAAGAGTTGTAGCCTCTTCGATTGCTTTGTTAAGAGCTACCATTTTCTGCTCTTTATTTAGTGTAGAATCATGAGAAAGAGCTTTGTACGTAGTAAGACCTTCTTTCACTACATTACCTACAGAACCTTGTTGTCTGTCGCACTCTTCTAAAGCTTCATCAATTTTGTTTTGGTTTAATAGGCTTCTTACTTGTACTACGAAGTTATCTAAGTTCCCTTTCCCAGCAGCTTTGCCAAGAACGAAATATCTTTCAAAAGAGAATACAATTACCGTGATCATGAAAGTAATCAAAACTGGTACAATCACACCTCCTTTATAGATAATTCCTAAGAATGAATCCGGGTGAATATCTTTTCCTTCAACACTTGAGAAAGCGACAGATCCGCCCCCCAGTTTATCAGCATCCTTAAAATTCCCTGGACTACCTAACACGAATAAATAAATACAAACTCCTATCGCAAATAAAATAGGAATAATTACAGCTGGGTTTAAACCTCCCGCTTTTCTAGCAATTACTTGCTCATCATTTTTTGAAACATTCATTTCCATATTTAACTAAATTATATTGTTTTAAAAATTTTTACAAGGTGTAAATTAAAGGCAAAATTTATTAAAATGCAAGAGTCTTAAATAAACATTTTAGTTTTTTTTGATAAAGAAATTTTAATACGATTTATAAATTTCAATTATTTTTCCTTTTTTTGGCAATAATATCTAATTTAAAAAAAATTATTAATAATTCTAAAAATTTAACGCATCATTTTTTTAAAATTACTAATATTAATTTTTATTTAAATTACAATATTCACAATTCTGTGAGGCACTACAATGATTTTCTTGGGTGTTTTACCCTCCAAAATCTCTTGCATTTTATCACTTTTAATCACCAAATCTTCTACCTCCTGGGGTGAAAGTTGTGCAGAAAGCGAAATTTTGAATTTCATTTTCCCATTTACGCTCACCGGATATTCAATTTCATCCTCTACCAAATATTCCGCATTCAATACAGGGAACTTCTCAAATTCAATAGAAGTACTGTTCCCTAGCAAGCTCCAAATTTCTTCACAGATATGGGGAGCATATGGAGAGATGATAACGGCTAAAGGTTCTAAAATATTGCGCTTATTGCATTTTATTTTCTGTAATTCATTTATTGCTATCATAAATGAGGACACAGAGGTATTAAAAGAGAAGCTTTCTATATCCGAAACCACTTTCTTTATTAATGTATGCAAAACTTTATATTCAGCTTTTGTCGGTTCTTCGTCTGAAACCTCAAAAACATCTCCATTGAAATATAAATTCCAGAATTTTTTCAGAAAACCATACACTCCGCTTAGTCCTTGTGTATTCCAAGGCTTTGATTGCTCCAATGGACCTAAGAACATTTCATACAATCTTAACCCGTCTGCTCCATACTCTTCACAGATGTCATCAGGATTCACCACATTATATTTTGATTTAGACATCTTTTCGACTTCACGACCTGTGATATATCTGCCCTCTTCTAAAATAAATTCTGCATCTGCATAATCTGGTCTCCAAGCTTTAAATGCCTCCGTATCTAATTCATCAGACGTTCCTTTTAATAAAGAAATATCAACGGGAATTTGTTGAGCTTCAAAAACAATTTTATCACTTAAAAAGTGAATTAATTCTTGCTTTCCATTAAAATCATTTTTTTTAATTTCTAAACAAGTCTTGAAACCAAAAAAATTATTTAAACTTTGATTTAGTAAAATTGGTAATTTCCTATTTAAATTATCGATAACGATCTCCCTTAAATCATTATTTTCGAAAAATTCTTTATCTATTTTATTTTTAGGTATAAGTATTGTATTTTCAAAAATCCCGGCCAATGGCTCATAAACATTATTTTGATTTTTAATAAATGGGGCAACTCTATACACAAAAGCGCTCATTCCTAAAATCATTCCCTGATTAATCAACTTTTGGAAAGGTTCATCTTGATTGATGTATCCTCTGTCTTTTAAGAACATATTCCAGAAACGAGAATATAATAAGTGACCTGTAGCATGTTCGCTTCCTCCTATATATAGGTCAACTTGCCCCCAATAATCCGAAAGATCTTTTGCACAAAACTCTCCTTCATTAGTAGGATCCATATATCGAAGGAAATACCAAGAACTTCCCGCCCATCCAGGCATCGTAGATAGTTCTAATGGAAATACGGTCGTATCATTAATCAACTTAACATCTACTACTTTTTGATTTACCTCATCCCAAGCAAAGGTCTTTGCATTTCCTAAAGGTGGATCCCCATCTTCTGTAGGTAAATATTTTTCAACCTGAGGAAGTTCCAAAGGCAATGCAGAAGTTGGTAATGTGTAAGGCATTCCGTCCTTATAATATATAGGAACAGGCTCCCCCCAATATCGTTGTCTTGAGAAAATAGCATCACGTTGTCTGTAGTTGGTTGTTCCGTGACCAATTCCTTTGTTTTCGATTTCAGTAATTATTTTTGATTTTGCCTCATTATACTTAAGTCCATTCAAAAATTCTGAGTTTACACAAACTGAATCTTTAGAATCAAAAGATTTCTCTTGAATATCTTCATCAGTCTCTACTACTTTCTTAATTTCCAGATTAAATTTCTTTGCAAATCTGTGATCACGTTCATCATGTGCAGGAACCGCCATTACGGCTCCTGTTCCATACCCCATCAACACATAATCTGAAATATAAATAGGCATCTTATTATTGCTGAAAGGATTGATTGCATAGCTTCCTGTAAAAGCCCCTGAAACGTTTTTCACGTCAGACATTCTATCTCTTTCCGTTTTCTTTGAAGTCTCTTCAATATAATTTTCTATTTCCGCCTTTTGAGCTTCTGTAGTAATCTTCTCCACTAATGGGTTTTCCGGAGCCAATACCATAAAAGTGGCACCAAAAATTGTATCAGGTCTTGTGGTGAAGACTTCAACAATTTCATTATGACCCTCAACATCAAATCTAACCTGAGCTCCTTGAGACTTTCCTATCCAATATTCTTGAGAATCCTTTAATGGTTGTGGCCAATCTAACGTTTTTAAGCCTTGTAGTAATCTTTCAGAGTAGGCTGAGATTCTCATACTCCATTGCATCATTTTTTTCTGAAAAACAGGAAAACCTCCTCTTTCAGATTTCCCGTCCTTAACCTCATCATTTGCCAAAACAGTTCCTAAAGCAGGA
Organism: Chryseobacterium potabilaquae; assembly: GCF_902728265.1. Taxonomy (GTDB): domain Bacteria; phylum Bacteroidota; class Bacteroidia; order Flavobacteriales; family Weeksellaceae; genus Chryseobacterium; species Chryseobacterium potabilaquae. Next base: position 98,132 of record NZ_CACVBR010000006.1, on the reverse strand, counting down.
CACCAGTTAACTGTAGTTTCAGCTCTGTATGATAATCTGTAATTTAATAAGATATCTTCCTTATCAATCTCCGAAGCGTCATTCCATTCGTCTGCTGTGAAATTTAATTCCTCATTTTGATTAGCAAACAATCCTTCTGTTCCTTTAGCTTCAAAATGTTTGATCAACGTCTCGATAGACTCTGCTTTGTCTTTATTTTTATTATACCAAGAATGAAATAGCTGAATGAATATCCATTGTGTCCATTTATAGTAAGTAGCATCCGAAGTCCTTACTTCTCTACTCCAATCAAATGAAAATCCAACTTTTCTTAACTGTTCTTCGTATCTTATAATGTTTTGTTCAGTGGTGATCGCAGGATGCTGACCTGTTTGAATAGCATACTGTTCAGCAGGAAGACCAAAACTATCATACCCTATCGGATGAAGCACATTAAACCCCTGATGTCTTTTATATCTCGCATAAATGTCGGAAGCAATATATCCCAGTGGATGCCCCACGTGAAGCCCTGCTCCAGAAGGATATGGAAACATATCGAGTACATAAAATTTAGGTTTATCTTTAGAATTGGAAGTTTTATACGTTTGGTTATCTTTCCAATATTTCTGCCACTTTTTTTCTATCTGCTGATGATCGTAAAACACTTTATTTTGATGTTAGAGGTTAGACTTTAAATATTTAAGATTTTTCTTTTAAAAGTAAAGAAGGACAAAATTAGCGATTTTAAAAGAAATGAGAATTTAATTTTCAATTATTATAAGGAAGTATAAACTAAAAGACCCCATCTTACGATACGGTCTTTATCATTATATTGGGATACAGAGTTATTGTGTAACTCTTTTAAAAGTATACGTTTTAGAATGATATTCAGTTGGGTCTGTCGTATCTTCTATCATAAGATTGAATGTAGTATCATTAAGTGTAACGACTTTACCTTTATCCGGTTCTACTATTCCTTGATATTTTATGTTTACTTTTTTTTCACCTTTATCGTATGTATATGTAAAATTACGTTCAAAGCTTGTATCACACTGCCCCACGGTTCCACTCGCCACTTTATCTGTTCTTTTTCCTCCTGATCCTTCATTAAATACCCATCGGGATTCTTGTTGGCAAGAATTATAAGTAATGACGTCGGTTACAGGATCCTCTCCTGTTTCGACAGTCGTAAGAACTTCTTTTACGGGCATCCAAGTTCCCACAAGGGAGTATTCTACTATAGTATTGTCGTCATTGTTACAACCAGTAGCAACCCATAGTGATAAGCCTGCCAATAGCACTGCTAATTTCTTCATATATCAATTTTTTCAGACGCTAAAATTATAATTTTTTTGATTTATTTAATAGTTTTTTGTGAAAAATTATTCTAAAGTTGTTTATTTTCAAAAATTTAAATGCTTTTACCCCTAAAATCACCTTTATTTAGCAAATAGCAAATACTTATGAGGATTTCAAATTTTATTAAAAAGTTATTTTTAAAAGTTATTTTTGCAAGAAATAAGACGTCAATGCAAGACATAACGAAAAATAATTTTGATTTTATCCGTGTTCTTCTCGCTTTTATTGTTTTTGTCGGACATCTGGGAACTCTCAGTTCTTCCAAAGAATTAGCAATCTTGGAAAATAGTCCCGTAGAGATCGCCGTTTTTGGTTTTTTTATTGTAAGTGGATTTTTAATTGCTAGAAGTTACGAAAGAACCTCTAGCCTATCTCGTTATTTTAAGAAACGATTTAGTAGAATTCTTCCCGGATATCTTTTGGTTGTTTTTCTTGCGGCAAGTCTTTTAAGCTTAATCAGCTGTTTATCATTTAGTGAATATTTTAGCAATTCTCAAGTATACAAATATTTATTTTGGAACTCTCTTTTTATGAATTTCAAGGCTCCAAGTCTACCCTGTGTATTTAACAATCAAGCGGTAAACGGAGCACTCTGGACAATGAAAATAGAAATGTCTTTTTACTTTGCTATTCCTTTGATATTTTTGCTTTTTGGTAAAAATAACCGATACAGAAATATAAGTTTGATTATTTTATATTTCCTCTCATTAGTTTTTCTCAACTTCTTTGAGATGAAGGGTCAGGCCTCCATCGCCCGACAGCTTCCCGGATCCTTATGCTATTTTATAGGAGGTATGTTGGTTTACTTCAACTTTGATAAATTTATACAATATAAAAATAAGCTTATTATTATTGCATTAATTACTGTGTGGACAGATTTAATATTTCACATTAAATTTGTATCTCCTATCATGATAAGTATAATCGTTATGTATATCGTATACTCTTTCAAATTCTTGAATAATTTCGGAAAATACGGCGATTTCACTTATGGTATTTATATATTTCACTTTCCTATTATTAGAACATTTACAAGTTTAGGGTTATTTAAAGATTACAATCCTTTTCTTATGGGAATCGTATGTTTATTATTTGTTATAACAGTAGGCGTAACATCTTGGCATTTTTACGAGAAAAAATTTTTATAACCTAATTAATTGATAAAACACCAATGAAAGAACTTGTTTCAATTATTACACCATGCTATAATTCTGCAGATTTTATTGAGGAAACAATACAGTCCGTTCTACATCAAACCTATGAAAACTGGGAGTGGCTAATTACGGATGATCTATCCCATGATAAAACGATTGAAATAATTAACAAGTATAATGATCCTAGAATAAAATTAGTTGTTCTTGAAAAAAATGGAGGAGCAGGAAATGCCCGAAATAAAAGTCTTGAAAGAGCTGAGGGAAGATATATTGCTTTTTTGGATTCAGATGATTTTTGGTACCCGGAATATCTTGAAACTATGATTGATTATATGCAAGATCATCATGCAGAACTTGTATATTGTAATTATTCTAGATGTGATGAAAAGTTACAACCTATATTAAAAGTCTTTAAAGCAGATCGGATTGTCACTTTTCATAACTTATTAAAAACATGTAGACTTGCTCCTGTTTCTACCATGTATGATACCAAAAGAGCAGGAAAATTTTATTTTCCCATAAAAAGTAAACGCGAAGATCACGTGATGTGGCTTAATCTTTTAAAAGTAATTACCGAAGGACATCCCATAGATAAAACTATGGCAAAGTATAGAATGAGGGAAAATAGTGTTTCCCGAAAGAAAAAAAACATTATTAAAGATCAATATCTTGTATATAAAGATTTCATGGGGTTTTCCACATTAAAATCGCTCTATTATACGGCTAATTGGGCAATGAACGGATTCATGAAATATTCTAAAATATTCAATTAATGGAATATTCAAAAGAATTTAAAGCAGCCATAAGCGCATTTTCTTCCAAAGACAAAGATCGTCTTATATTCAGGTTATTAAAAAAGGATAAGCTTTTATCTAAAAAATTATATTTTGAACTTATTGACTTGGAAACCACCGATGATAAGAGAGAAAAAATGGAGGAGGATATTCACGAAAAACTTTTATTAGCTTCAAAGCATATAGGAAATCCCCAATATTACTTAAGTATTATTCGAAAAATAAGTGCCGAGATTACCGAACATGTTAAAATAACCACCGACAAATTTGGAGACGTTTATCTTAATCTATTATTAATTAATAAAATTTTAGAATCCAATGAGGACCTCATTAAACTAAGGTTTAATAATACCTATAAGTTATATCTTTACCTCATTAATAAGATCTTTAAAACTTTAGTTTTAATTAAAAAACTAGATGAAGACTATTGGATAGAAATAGATGAATTATTTAAAAATACTAATATAAGAATTCATAAAAACCCTTCTCTAGAAAAGCTATGTAGCAACAATCATTTAAATTTCAATTGGCTGAAATGTGATGAGATTCCTAAAGATATAGATCTCATCTTAAAAGAAATAAAAAGCCAAGGTTTTCTAAAATAATATTTTTTCAACAATTAATTCCGTTGCATCAGGTTTTTCATCAACAAACCTTTGAGCATTTTGAGACATATACTGAAGGGTTTTATTATCCTTAAGAATAAATAAAAGAAATGCTGCAGCCGACTCATCATCTTTGAAAGACTTACCTCCTTCTACCCTAATTAAATCATCAGCTTCCGGATTTTTTTTGTAATGATTTCCAAAAATTACGGGAATTCCAAAAGTGGCTGCTTCTAAGATATTATGAAGCCCCGCATCATGAAACCCTCCTCCCACAACAGCTATATCAGCGTACGAATATAATTTAGATAACATTCCAATACTATCAATAATTAATATTTGAGCATTAGAAACAGGAAATTGAGATGTATTTATCTCACTATATAATAAAGCATGGGGAAAGAGTTGCTTTATATGTGATATTCTTTTCAAATCATGAGGCGCAATAATAATTTTTATCTCAGTATTTTTTTCGGCGATCTGTACTGCCATTTTTTCCTCGGCATGCCAAGAACTTCCAAAAACAACAGTCTTATTATCACCAATAAATTCTTTTATAAAATTCACATGGTTATCTCTTTCTCTTAATTGTTTTACTCTGTCAAAACGAGTATCTCCGGTAAAAGAAGAATTATTGAGTCCAATTCTTTTAGCTAGCATACACGAAATTTCTGTTTGATGAAAAAACCAATCTACATTTTTTTGCAACTGACTCACAAACCATTTTCCATACACTGTAAAAAATACTTGTTTTTCATAAAACAAGGCCGAAATCACATAGACTTTTACTCCATTACTCTTTAGCTCATGTAATAAATTATACCAATAATCATATTTTACCGTAAAAAATAGTTTAGTATTAAATCCTGATATAAACTCCCTGATAATACTCTTTTTATCAAATGGTAAATAACAAATGGCATCTGCAAAGTGCTTTTTATTAATGACATTTTCGTATCCTGAAGGTGAAAAAAAAGTTATGAGAATTTTATGATCCGGGAATTGCTTTTTTAGTCTTTGTAAAACAGGTAATCCTTGTTCATATTCTCCCAAACTTGCCGCATGCATCCATATAACAAAATCTTCTTTTGAAAAAGCTGACCTTACCGACTCTAATGAGTTTCTCCTACCTTCAAATCCTTTTTTGGCTTTATTATTGAACAATCCAAGCAACTTCAGCCCTACGATGAGTACATGGATAAATATGTTATAGAATATAGACATTTAATCAAAAATTTCTACCTGTTAAGATTTTTCTTTTTTATTCATTACAAAAATCCAAACTCCCAAAGTAAAAAATAGAAGGCTTAATAAAAACATGGCCATATAGCTAAGAGCTTGAAGTTTGCCCTGAGTAATAAGAACAGTTTCAACTAGTGTATCTCCAAATAACAATAGCAGTGGAATAGATATGGTAAAAGAAAATAGCTTTAATGTTTCTCCATTTCGGAAGCTATCCGGAATAGTAAGCATTGGGGATTTAGGATCGTTAGTAATAGCAAACAGAATAAAAAAAATGAAGGTTGCTATTGATGGTAAAAACCAAATAATCCCTTTATGACTTTCTCCATCAATCTCTCGATTGATAAGAAAATGGGTAGGAATAATTTCAGGAAGTCCCGCATAATTGTATGCTGTAAAAATCCATATAAATAAGAGCAAAGTGATATTAATACCCAGTAATATTCCAGAAACCTTCATAAAAGCTAGTTAATTACATTTTTAATCACCCTAAGCTTGTGAGTGTGCTTATTCATTTCTTTATTAAAAATTCCTGTCGAATCAAGCGTATCAATTCTTACTTTTCCTGAAGCATGAATAATTTTTTGATTTTCTAGCATAACTCCTACATGAATAATCCTTCCCTCCTCATTTTCAAAAAAAGCCAAATCTCCAGGCTGACTTTCTTCGACAAATGTAAGTGGATTTCCTACTTCTGCCTGCTGATAAGTATCTCTCGGCAATTTGATATCATGTACTTTATAAACAAGCTGAGTAAATCCGGAACAATCGACAGCAAAGAAACTCTTTCCTCCCCATAAATAGGGGACATTAAGAAATTCTCTTGCAGCTAAAGCAATACTTTCACGTAAATCATGGCTTCTTCTGGATGCTACCACCGGAAAGTCTACTTCTGAGCCAATGGACAATAGTGTTTTGCCATCATTCATAATTACAGAAGAAAAATCTTCTGTAACGACCGTAACTTTTCGTTTTGATAATTCTGCCTCTGAAACATGTTTTATTTGCTTCGTATCCATCCATCCCTCATAGCCATCATAGTGCATTTTTATTTTGGTCCAATTTTTATTGACTTCCAAAATATCGGCACTTTCTCCAAACAAAATCTCTGTAACGATTTCTGCTTTATCAGAGTTTTCTGCACGCACAGGTGCTACCGTAACAATACAAATCCCTTTATTCATGAGCTATCGATTAAAAATTAGAGGATTGAAGGGGTTAAAAATTAATATTATTTTCTTCTAAGGAAATTCACTCCATCACGCAAAGGTAAAATAAGATTTTCAAAATCATCATCTTTTGCGATCAAATTGTTTAATTCCTGTATAATCTGTGTTGACTTAAGAGTGGGGTATTCTTCTAACACTTTTCCATACCATAACACATTATCAAACATTAATACAGATCCCGACTTTGTTTTGGGCTTAATTAATCTGAAATATTCAGCATAGCTTTCTTTATCGGCATCAATAAAAACAAGATCAAAAACCTCATCAGTCTGTTGTAAAAAATCTTTAGCATTACACAGTTTAAAATCAATTTGATTTGAATATTCACTTTCTGAGAAATATTTTTGGGGAATATAGGCTAGATCTTCATTAATATCCAACGTTGTAATTTTCCCATCCTTTGCAAGTCCTGAAGCTAGGCAAAGTGTTGCATATCCTGTAAACGTTCCTATTTCCAAAATATTTTTAGGTTGTATCATTTTGGAAATTATAGTCAATAACCTTCCTTGTTGATAGCCTGAAATCATATGAGGCTGGGTGGTTTTTTGATACGTTTCTTTTCTTAATTTTTTTAAAACTTCGGGTTCTGAAGAGGCGTGTGTTTCCAAATACCTATCCATTTCAGGGTTTTTTTCTTCAAAAAAGCTCATTTTATAAATTTTTATCATCCAAATTTAGCCAAAATATAAGAAACAAAAGCAATCGATTCTCATACTAATATTTATCTCTAAAAGTAAAATTACGTATAAAATTCTATGAAAATATAAGTCGTATGAAATAATGAAAAACCTATATTTGCAATCAAATACAAAACACCAAAATATGCATGAGGAGGTCAAAAAAAATAACCATGAGAATCCAACTGTCCTATCTCAAAAAAGTATGATAGATTCTAAAAGAAAAAAACAACTTAGAAAAAAACATTCTTTTCGACAATGGATTATTTCTTTACTAAAAAAAGAAGATGTAATCTAACTAAAAATCCCAGGCTTTCCTGGGATTTTTTAGATTTAAATATATTTTATTTCTTTTTATTTCTTAACAGGAGCAATATCCATTAGCTTCATAAATTCATCAAGTTTTGGCATGATGATAATTTCGGTTCTCCTATTCTCAGATCTTCCTGTAACACTCATGTTGGTCGCTTTAGGATTATATTCGGAACGTCCTCCCGCAGTAATTCTTGCAGGGTCCACGGCAAATTGAGTTTGTAAAATTTTAGCAACAGCAGTTCCTCTTAAAGCTGATAAATCCCAGTTATCTTTTGGAAGATTTGGAGAATTGAGTGGTGCATTATCTGTATTTCCTTCAATCAATACTGAATATTTATCGTAATCATTAATCACTTTAGCTACTTTTCCAAGTACTTCCTGAGCTGCTGGCAATACATTATAATCTCCTGTTTTGTACAACATCTTATCTGAAAGTGAAATCATCACAACCCCTTTCAATACTTTAACTTGTACATCCCCATCCGCTACATTATCCAACGATCTCTTAAGCTTGTTTGACAATGCTAAATTCAAACTATCATTTTTGGCATTGCTTGATATAAGCTGCTTAATATAAGCATTCGATGCATTGATCTCACCTACTAGCTTATCAATATTAGACGAACTTTTTCCTGTATTTGATAAACAAGCATCTAAAGATGACTTTAATGCCTCATGTTGGCTTTTTAATAGGTTGTTTTCACCCGTCAAAGCCGAATTCTGAGATTTAAGATCCTGAATTTCTCTTTGTCTTTCACCTACGTTTTCAATACACTGTTTGTAGTTTACACTAAGTGCATCATATTGTTTTTTACTTACACAAGACGTCATGCCCAACACCATTGCAGAAACTGCGAAGATTTTTAAAATTTTCATAAATAATCATTTTAGACGAATCAAAGTTAGGAAAATTCAATTGAATTATATAGATTATCTTTGCATAAAGAAAACTCACATAAAGATATTGAAAAAGTCAAGCTTTAAAAATCAATTAGAAAAACTCATTCAAACTCCCCTTAATCACACCTACCTTTTGGCGGTGAGTGGAGGGGCTGACTCTATGACTTTAGCATTTCTTTTCCAACATTTTAGATTAAAATTTGAGATCGCTCATATCAATTATAAACTTCGTGGAAAAGACTCTGATTCCGACCAAAATGTAGTTCAAAATTTTTGTGAGAAAAATCATATTAAATTTCATTTATATGAAGTTTCTGAAGAAGATAATAAACCTCAAAATTCCATCCAAGTTTGGGCAAGAGAGCTTCGATATACATTCTTTAAACAAATTCAAGAAAAAGAAAATCTTGAATTTCTAGTTACTGCACATCATTTGAATGATCAACTCGAAACATTCATTATTAACCTTTCAAAAGCAGCCGGATTAAGTGGCCTAAGTGGGATTCCTTCCAATGATCATAATATACTTCGTCCCCTGTTATCTTTTACAAAAGATGAGATTTATCAATTTGCAAAAGAACATCATATTGAATATCGTGAAGATCTTTCCAACAAAAAAAGTGATTATTTAAGAAATAAAATCAGAAATGAGATAGTTCCTAAGCTGGTAGAAACCAATGAACACTTTTTAGAAAATTTCAGGAAAAGCTCTTCTTACCTCTATCAAACAAAGGAATTCGTTCAAAAGCAAATTGCAGAAATAGAAAAACAACTCACCACATTTAACAAAAATCATATCATTATATCCAAGAACAAATTGATACAAGAAAGTGATTTTGTTAAGTTTGAGATTTTAAGAAAATATGGTTTTACTCACGAAAAAGAAATTGTAAAGATTTTCAGTGCCGCATCAGGAAGTTCTTTTTTTTCGAAAGATTTTCAATTAATCATAAATAGAGAAGAATTGATTGTCATTAATATCAAAAAGGAAAAAGAAACCCGTAATGAATATATCCTGATTGAAAATAATGACGTTTCACAAAACCAAATGACCATAAATCTCGAAAATATAATGGAAGAGATAGAAGAAATCAATACTGTTTTTGAATGGGACTTTGATGCGGCAAAACTTCAGTTTCCTTTACGGTTGAGGCGACAATACAATGGAGATGAGTTTTATCCGTCTGGGTTTTCAGGAAAAAAGAAAGTTTCTAAATTTTTTAGGGACGAAAAATTATCTATTTTAGCGAGACAAAAAATCTGGATATTGACTGACAGCAGCAATTCTATACTGGGAATTATTCCTTTAAGACAAGACAGACGAAAAGCAAGGAATGAGGAAACGAATAGGATTCTCAAAATTTTTAATAAAAAGTAAAATGAAATTTAGAAACTGGTTTTTATTAATTCTGATATTTTTAACAACAGTAATTAATGCACAAATAAAAAATCCTGTAAAATTTAAATTTACAATTAATGATTTAGGAAATAATCAATATGAAGCTGTTCTGAATGCGACCTTGGAAAGTGGCTGGCATATTTATTCTAGAGATATTCCTGAAGATACAGGAATTCCTACAGAATATAAAGTTTCGGGAAAAAATATTGAATTAATCGGGAAATTTATTGAAGTTGGAAAAAAACACGAAGAGTTTTCTGAAGCTTTTGGAGGTAAAATTATTTTTTATTCTAATTCGGCAGGTTTCAAACAAAAGTTCAAGTTAAAGGATGAAACAAAAGAAGGTGATGTCACCGCTGAAATCACTTACCAAACTTGTGATGACAGAGTATGTCTTGCACCCAACACGCTAGAATTTAATCAAAAGGTAATTCCGGCAAAAACTGAGGTAACAGCAGTTGAAAAGGAAAATGTTAAAAGCCTTAAAGATTCTATTATAACTGAAGAGAGTATCGATGGGAAACCAGTAAAAGAAGAAATAACTATTGCTGCAACCTCAACATTAGATCCCAAACAGCTAAAGATAGAAACATTAGACTTTAAAAAGCCATTAACCGATTGCGGAACAGGCTCTACAAAAGTTGATGAAAATTATTGGACTTATTTATTGTTAGGCTTCATAGGAGGTTTAATCGCTTTATTAACACCATGCGTTTTTCCTATGATTCCATTAACGGTATCTTTCTTTACAAAAGGAAATAAGCACAAGGCCAAAGGGAAAAGAGATGCATTAATGTATGGTTTTTTTATTCTTTTAATTTTTGTTTTACTAAGTGTCCCATTTCATTTAATTGATGGAATTGCAGGAAATATTTTTAATGAAATTTCGACCAGTATCTGGTTAAATATCGCATTCTTCATTATATTCATATTCTTTGCAGGAAGTTTCTTCGGATACTATGATATTACATTACCTAGCTCAATTGCCAACAAATCCTCAAAAGCAGAAGAAGCAGGAGGAATGATTGGAATTTTCTTCATGGCTCTTACTTTGGTAATTGTTTCATTTTCTTGTACCGGTCCTATTTTAGGGAGCTTACTAGGAAGTGCGGTAACAGGCTCTACTAATGTACCTATGTTATTAACATTTGCTTTAGCAGGTTTCGGATTCTCTTGGGCTATTGTTTTTGGACTGTTAGCTCTATTTCCACAAGCCTTACAAAGCTTACCTAAATCGGGTGGATGGATGAATACTGTAAAAGTAGTTCTAGGTTTTGTAGAATTAGCTTTGGCTTTAAAGTTTTTATCAAAAGCCGATCTTGTATCTAAAACTTTTTTCTTAAAAAGAGAGCTTTTTATTGCCATCTGGATGATCATTGCAATTGGATTAGTTTTATATTTGTTCAGTATCATTCGATTTCCACATGATGATAAGAAACCTAAAATTTCAATAACAAGAAAAGTTATAGGGTTCTTGGGAATAGGATTTGTCATCTATTTACTTCAAGGGTTAATTCCTTCTGAACGTCCAAAACTTCAATTATTAAGTGGTATTTTACCTCCATTAAATGTCAGTTATTTCCACGATGAAAAAGAGGGAATCCTAGGTATGCATCCTGAGCATGATTTCTTTAAAGCCATAGAAATTGCAAAAAGTGAAAACAAACCTATATTAATTGATTTTACGGGATATGGATGTGAAAACTGTAGAAAAATGGAAGAATTTGTGTGGAGCGAAGCCGATATATTGTCCATACTCCAAAATGAAGTTGTATTAGCCTCACTATACGTTGATGATAAAGAAGAGCTTCCTGAAGATCAAAAAACGAAAATTGACCTTGGTGATGGACAGTTCAAAAAAGTAAAGACCATTGGAGATCGATGGAGCCTTTTCCAACAGGTAAATTTTAATAATAATTCTCAACCTCATTACGTTTTAATAACACCAGATGGAAAAGTAATCAACACTCCTGTTTCCGGATACATGCCTAAAGAAGATTTCAAAAAATTTTTAGAATGTGGCGTTCAATATTTTAAAAAGAAAAAATAAAATAATTTTTATAATTATAACAAAGGCAGTTTAATGTGTTAAACTGCCTTTATATTTCATAATATGCCATCAAAAAACTCTTCTAATACACACCTTTACACACCTTATTTTAAATAAGAAACACCTTCAAAAAGTATTGAAGGTGTTATATGATAGTTATAGATGGTGAGTTGGATAATAAGAGAGTCTTAAGACTTTTTAATGTTTAATTATTTTCTTATTGACTGTTTGTGTCTGTGTTTCTACTGAAATAATATAGTTTCCAGGCATAATACCAGACATATTAACCTCTTTTTTATTGATTCCAAGTGGTGCAGATGAGATAAGCTTTCCAGCCTCATCAAAAATTTTATAAGACTTTAAATTCTCCTTAGAAGAGATAGTCATCACATCTTTAACTTGAGAAGGATAGATATCAACAGTACTATTTCCTATATTTTTTATCTCCTGTGCTCCTAGAAAACTCGCAGAACAAATCCCTATCCTACTTCCCCCAGATCCACCACCTCCAGTGATGGTTAATTGGGTATAAGGGCTCGAAGCATGAATAGCATATACTCCAGCCCCTAGGCCTCCAGGTGCAGCTGCTATCGTATTACCGCTAATATTCATTCCACAAGAATTCGCAGGAAAAATACTGATTCCACCTCCATTAGAATTAAAAATAAAGTCCTCGTACCTAGTCAGAGTATCAGCACCACTAATTACAAATGCTATATTGTTAACGGGTGTGTTAAAAGAAATAGTTGTTGACCAACTGCCATTCACTCCAACGTCCAAACTGCTGCCCGTTGAAAGAACATCCACTCCCGGACAACTTCCTAAGAAAACACTTGCAGGCACATATATCACTGACCCTGATGAGCTTACACTCCCGTTTACACCTGCTACATTTATAGATCCATTAGCTGGCATATTAATCGTATTTTGGCATATTTGTGCATGTACTGAGCATGCACTTAGAGATAGGCCAAAAATTATAGAACCTGATAGAAACTTTCTTTTAAAAGTGCTATCAATAAATAAATTTTTTGTCATCATTTTCGTTTTATATTATTTTGTAATTAACCATTAATAAGGTTCGTCTATAAATCAAAAGAAAGTTCTAGTCAAACTTATGGAAGCGAATAATAATTTTAATACTACTACTTTTGATTTTATATCTAGCATAAAGGGAAATACTAGTCGAATAAAAACTACTCTCTTTCTAATTTTCATTTAAGACAAATGTAAAAATATCAAGCTTTAATAATAGAACACCAACCGTAAATTTTAATATAAATAGCTATAGATTTATCGCTATTAAAGTGTCATTTAATTGTATAACTATTATTTTGGCATTAATTTTTAAAACAAAAAATGAGATTATAATAAGTTGTTTCAATAATTACTGAGCATTTTCTATTATCATAAAAATCCCCCAATAGCTAATTGCTTATTGGGGGATCTAAATTGTAATACCAGAAACTCTTTGGTTATGCTAGTAGAATATTAATGTTTAATTATTTTTTTATTAATTGTTTTTGTTTTTGTTTCTACCGCAACAATATAGCTCCCAGGCATAAAACCAGATAAGTTAATCTCAGTTTTATTACTTCCAAGTGGTGCTGACAAAATAAGTTTTCCGGATTCGTCAAAAATTTTATAAGATTTTAGCGTTTCTTTAGAAGAAATAGTCATCATATCTTTTACCTGGGAAGGATAAATATCTACTGCATCATTCTTTAGATTTTTAATCTCTTGATTTTCTAAAACACTCGAAGAACAAACACCTATCACACTACCTCCAGACCCCCCCCCGCCACTGACTGTTAGCTGTGTATAAGGAGAGGAATTAATGATATAGACACCTGCTCCAAGAGTCCCAATAGCAGTAATTGTATTGCCATTAATTCCCATTCCGCAAGAGCCGCCAGGTATAATAGACGCAGAGCCGCCATTTGTATTAAATATAAAATCTTCGGGCCTAGTAAAAATATCTGCACCACTAATTACAATTCTTACATTGTTTACAGGAACACTGAAAGAAAAAGTTACCGACCAAGAGCCATTACTTCCTACTCTTAATGCACTTCCCGATGAAAGAGTAGCACCTAAATTACAAGCGTCAAAAAAATTGGCAGCCATTTCATACAGTACAGATCCAGAAGAAGAACTACTTACTTGTACATTTCCAATACTTATTGTTCCACTGGTATTGATATCTGCAGTATTGCCACATAGTTGAGCCTGTATGGAACAAACACTTAAAAATGCTCCTAAAACTAAGGAACGTGATAAAAACCCACGAGTAAAGCTTTTATCCATTGAGATTTTTTTTGCCATCATCTTTTAATTTAATTATTATAAAATTAGAACGATTCACATAGCACATATCTCAACCCATACATATCTTAATTATTAGAGAATATGGCTATATTTTTTTCAATTAAATAATCACAAAACCAATTTATTTAAAGATCTCATCCTATAAAAAACCACTATCAGAATATGTTATAAAGAATAGAACATACAATAGCGACGATCTTTAGAATGTCTATGATTAATTAATTTTTAATTATTTTCTTATTAATTATTTGAGTTTTCGCATATTACCTGAAAAAAATCCCACATATAAATTCAGTGGAATTATAAACAAAAGTCTACATAAAGTAAATCTTTTAAAAAATAATTTTTCACTCATCATTCTTTGTTTTATTTGTTATACAATTAGGACTATTTTTAGTACACATCCCCAACTATTCAATATCTCAAAGAGATCAAGTAAGGCATATACCAAATTTAATACTATTTTAATTAAAACCCCCACATATTCATTAAAAAAAACAAATATAAATAACTGAGTATTATATTTTAAAAACAAAATACAAATTAATCTCCGAATCATAAAAATACCCCTAACAGAAACTATCAGGGGTAACATATGCAATATCGGGATTCTTCCTTATAATGAATTATTTTTTGACTATTTTTTTATTTATAGTTTGCGTCTTCGTTTCTACTGCAATAATATAGCTTCCGGTCATAATACCTAATAAGTTAATATCTTTCTTATTACCTTCAATAGTAGAAGATACAATAAGTTTTCCAGATTCATCAAAAATCCTATAGAATTTCAAAGGCTCTTTAGAGGAAATAGTCAATATATCTTTTACTTGAGTAGGATCTATCATTTCGTTTTGAATACTTTTCACATCTTGTGTCCCCAAAACACTTGCGGAACATACACCTATTACACTCCCCCCAGATCCACCACCTCCATTAATTGTTAATTGTGTATAAGGGGTAGAATTGATCAAATAGAAACCTGATCCAGCTTGCCCCGGCAAAGGAGTTATTGTATTACCAACAATATTCATTCTACAAGACTCTCCCGGGATAATAGAAACCGATCCTCCATTCGTACTAAAAATAAAATCTTCAGGCCTAGTAACAGTATCAGCACCACTGATTACCACAGCTACATTGTTCACTGCTTTACTGAAAGAAAGAGTTACAGACCAAGAACCATTTTCACCCACATGTAAACCGCTTCCTGTAGACATGAGTCCACCCTCACAAGCTCTATAAAAGTCTCCAATAATTGAATATTGTATAGATCCAAAAGAAGAACTCGTCACTTGCACTCCACCTATATTTACGGAAAAAATCCTCAATTCTTTCTTCCATTAATCCCTATTTTTTAATAAAACCCAACCGGATGTATGAGTTGTTTTTTTACTTACATTATCTTCCCATGACAATTCGTACCAATAAGTGGCTGTCGGAAGAGGTCTTCCCAAATATTTCCCATTCCAAATAGGGTTTTGAGAGCTTACCTTAAACACCGCTGCTCCGTATCGATCAAATATATTTCCTGAAAAGTTTTTATATTTACTAATTGTAGTGAAATCTATTACATCATTTATCCCGTCATCATTGGGTGTAATAACATTTGTCATAAAAAAAGTATAATAGTCTATCGCTGAATAACACAATACCCCTTTGTTTCTTACATAGATGGAATATTTTGTGTTTTTAAATACATTATAAAAAACATTAGAGGCCTGCCAAGTCACTCCTCCGTCAATAGAATATTCCAAAGAGATTGTTCCGTGATTTTTTGCATTAATGGTTAAAGAATTATCCTTATAAATAACATCCAAAATTTCCGGAGCAAGAATATAAGAAACTATGGCTGTAAATGCATCAGAACATCCTCCGTTGTTTATAGTAACAGTATAAGTCCCCGGAAGAGTGACGTTAATAGTTTGAGTATTAGCTCCCGTATTCCACATATAGGTATAATTAGAACCTGATCCGGCATCTAATATAGCAGAATCACCTTGACATATTTCTATATTATGTAAAGGAGAAATAATTTTAGGAACTACATTGATTGTAATGGTAGCAGGCGTTGAAATGCAACCATTTGTTCCTATTCCGGTAACCATATAAGTGGTTGTAGATGTTGGAGTAACAGTTTGAGTATTTCCTGTTCCAGATAGACCTACCCAATTATAAGTCACTCCTCCAGAAGCAGTAAGAATAACAGAATCTCCTTCGCATATAGTTAAAGCAGATGAGCTAAGAGATATTACTGGAGGATTCAAATTCTCGGCCACAGCTACTGAGCTTTGTTTTGCACAAGTTAATAGTCCCGGATTTGTAATGGTAAGTGTGTAAACTCCTCCTGCATTCACCAATGGGGTTAATGTATTAGCTCCAGAAACTATGTTTCCACCTGACGCAGAGGTCCATAAGAAAGTAGCTCCCGATTGATAAACAGAATTGGTAGCATCTAATGTAACCTGAGGGTTTGTACAGGTAATGGGCAATGGAGGGGCTATATTTATTGTAATAAGAGGTTCTGCTGTAACGGTTACCGACTTTTGATATTGACATCCTGAAGAAGCAGTAACAGTAACAGTATATATTCCTGGAGATGTGACGGTATTATTTGCTGTGGTAGCACCATTCGACCAAACAAATGTATTTCCGGTTCCGTTGGCAGAGGCAGTTAAGAGGGTAGACGTAGCCTGACATAAATTAAGGTTTCCTGTAATTTGTACATTTGGATCTGTTTCCTCAGTAATAATGATAGAGGCAGGATTACTTACACATGTACCATTGGAATTGGTCAGCGTATAGGTTCCTGGTGTAGTTATCGTAATGGACTGAGTTGTTTCTCCTGTAGACCATAGGTTTCCTGTGGATTGATTAGAGGTCAATATTACACTACCGCCGAAACATATAGTAGGAGACGAACTTGTTATTACTGGTGGGATACCTGGTGTGATTGTAAGGTATATTTTGGGATCTCCGTTGTCACATAAAGAAGAGGAAGGATCTGATATGATTACAGAAACTGTTGTATCTGTACTCAATTGAAAACTGGTGGGATTTGTAATAGGGGTATTACTTCCTTGAATAAAATAAGAAAAAGTATAGTTATTAGGATTATTTACAAACTGTGAATTAAAAGAAGTTAAATCAACATTTGCATTTCCTGTTATGGGATCTATACATAAGGTAGTATTCGCTATATTTTGCAAAGTTGGGATTTTATCAACATATACTTTAACATTTTTAATAGAATGTTCGGCTGTTGCTCCTCCTGTTGCTCCTGAAAAGCCAAAATACCCCTGGGTCATACCTACAGCACTTCCCGATGGCTGAAAAGACTGATTGACCACCGTAGTATTATCGATTTTAATCGTTATAATCCAGTTCGCATTATTAACCGGATCAATCTGTCCGTTGACTTCAACATGTCTGTATCCACTTCCAACAAAGGGAATTGTTGAATTAAGATCAGGAGTATGATAGGTACTTCCGGGAGTATTATTAAACTCTATATTGTAATCTGAGTCTAAATTCCCGGTAAACTGATTATTTGAGCCATACAAAACGTGAACCTTGCTCATGGCTGTGGTAGAAAAGGGAATTTGGTTCGCCATATTATTAAAAATATCAAAACCTACCATAAGACCATTGGAATTGGGGGGTAGTCCTAGCCCTGCCCCATCAACAAACGAAGTGGGAGGATTTGATAAATACCAAAATGATAGACCATCACCTCTAAAACTATTACTTCCAACAATTTCAAAATCAAATTCTACCTTCCATTTCTCACAGAATTTTAAATTTATAGGTTCGTTTAATTTAATACCTCCCGTTTGATTGAGCAAGTTTGCGGTAAGTTTTATAAAGTCACCAGTGGCAGTCGCGTTAGGTATTATTGTCCATCCCGTTGTATTTATTGGATTGCCTGTTAACTGATAGGTTTGAGATGAAAATTTACTTGAAATGCAGAATAGAAGCATGCCAAGAAATAACCATAATTTATTTTTCATTAGTATTTGTGTTTAAAATATAATATCCAAGACTCATGATTCTTTTAAGTCTTTTAAGATTATTACTTAAAATGACAAGACCATCTCCTGATAGAGGTTAATAAAAGTGTTTCCATTGATAACAATAAAGATATTTTACAGATTTTCAGGACTCTGATTTTTATACTGGTAACAATTAAATATTATAAAAGTACCAGCATTCAAGCTTTTAATAATCTCACCTGAAAATAACTACAACTTCTATTTTTTTGAATAAAAATAAAAGTAATTCGTAAAAAATAAAAATAAGAAGTGTAAGCAAAGGTATTTTTTTATCATTTTATATGTTTTAAAAAGATTGTTATTTTTTATAACTAACTCTAATTCATGAGTTTTATTGCAGTTCACTTTGTAATATTATAATTACAACATCCGCTTTTTTATTCTATCATTAATCAAAGTTTTTGTGTCTATTTTTTGATTATATCTCTCCTAATGCCCTATATGCTATCTCATTATTATTATTAAAAAAAGAAGTAAGATATAATTTTAATAAAACGAGTATTTATTTTTTTTGTCTGAGCATTGTAGTTCAATAGAAAAAGGGTAAGTAATTCACTCAGCTAAGATCAGTTTTGAACAAAAGTTTCTTTTTTACAATATGCTTTTTTTGCAACTAGCATTTTTGCCCTCCCTTTTATACATTATTCAGACTTTTCGGGACTATTAATTCATCTCTAAATTATTGGATTATTTTCCATGAAATTATATGATTTCATCATTAAATGCCCACATAAGACATTAAAATAACCGTTAAATTAACTAAGATTAATTATGGTAAATCATTTTTTTAATAAAAAAAATACCAATAAAACAAAAAGAATATTTTATTTATCAAAAACAACATATTCAATAAATAAAATAACATATAAACTAAAATTACAATAATAAATAATTATTTAGTGTTAATTAAATCTGCAGTAAAATGAGATATTCATTTAATTAATACATTTGAAAAGATCACAGTAATGGGAGTAAAATAAAATACTATCATTTGTTTCAAATAATAGATTTTTTAATACAATACACTTAATAATTTATAACGATTTGGATTAAATAAATTAAATAAAAGCAAATTATTTACCCTTCATATGAATGCTAAATAATTGAAATAAATCAATAATCAGAAATATTACCTATACTATTAACACTATTATAAAATGGAAAATAATAGATCCATTGAGTCTTCGATTGAAAAGTATGCTATTAACTTTAACGAAAACGCTAAATTAAAGAGATACGACCCTGTTTTTTATAGAAATATAGAAATAAAAAAAGTGATCGAAACTTTATGCAGAAGAATTAAAAATAATGTAATACTGCTAGGGCATCCCGGTGTTGGAAAAACAGCAATTATTGAATGTATTGCTCAAATGATTGTTCAAAATGAGGTACCAGATGCACTGAAAAACAAAAAAATATATGGAATTAAAATGTCCACTATGCTTGCTGGAACAAGTTATAGGGGAGAATTTGAAGAAAGAGCCGAACAACTTTTAAAAGAAATATGCAATAGCGATGTCATTTTATTTATAGATGAATTACATACTATTATGAAAGCAGGTGCCTCTGAAGGTTCAGTGGATTTTGTAAATCTCCTTAAACCTTTCATTGCAAGAGGTGATATACAACTCATCGGAGCCACTACTTTTATGGAATACAGTACTTCCATTTCATTAGATAAAGCATTAGATAGAAGGTTTCATAAAATAACTATCGAAGAACCTGAAGATTATATCACTTATTTAATTATAAAAAAACTAAAATACAGATATGAAGAATTTTATAAAATATTAATTAGTGATGAAGCGATTCTTGAGGCAATATATCTTACTCAGAACATTCCGGATTCTTACTTCCCGGATAAAGCTATTGACTTGATAGATCTGGCATGTTCTAGCTTAGTTATGGATAATGAATTCAGATATTCTGATCAACTTATTGAGCTAGAATATCAGGAAGATTTCCATGCCAATTTAATTGAAGACCCCTTATTCAAAAATATCTTTAAAGAAACGAATGAGATTGATGTCCTTTCCTTAAAAAAAACCAAGAAAAGAATCATTGAAACATTTGATATAAATAGAAAAAATTTTATTGAGCAAAAAAATAAATTAAAATTATTGAACACCTATAAAAAGGAAGCTAGCTCAATGAAAAAGCAAGGTTATGACTCAAAATCTACAGAAATCCTAGACGTCATTGTGCCTTCTATCATCAATGAAATTCAGGAGAATAAAATAGAGCTAACAAAAGACTTCATCAATTTATTTTACACTAAAAAATATGGAAGATAATAGGTATAAATTAAAGCAAGTGTGCGTACAAAACCCCATCTTCGGCCCTAGAAATTTAGGCCATTATTGGGGATCCATGAAAGATTTTGTTAATAATCAATATAAACACGAATCCTATCTGGTCATAGATGATATTATGGCGATATTAATGAATCCAAAAGAAGCTCATGCCATTAAAAACAGGACTTATTTTGTATTACAGGATTTCATTAATTGTGGTTATGACACGGAAAAAAATCATGTAGTTTTAACAAGTTCTTATTTGCCATACATCATGGAGATCGTGATTTTTTATGCCGATTTCATTGACTATAAATTTTGCAATTATTTATATGAGAATTCTTTCCTTGGAGGTTTAAAGTCTTATCAACGTGAAGAATTGGGACTTAATTTATACCCCTCTGTTTTTGAGCTTCTTTATCCACAATTAGGGATGCCTGCCGTTTCCCTTGCCTTGGAGACAGAACTATTCCAAGGCGGTGAAGAGATCATTGGCTATACCTATATTATGAATAATATAAAGAATAATATAAAGAAAGTATATGATGATTATAATCCACCCCCAGTATACGAGCCCTCAAGAAATGGATATGTACTAGGATTAGATGGCGAATATATGTTTCAACATAATAGCATTTTCTTATCAGAGGATGAAGATTCTATCATTGAAAAAATTGAAACCATTGAAAATAAAAACATTCTCAAAGATTGGCTTACCTCAGCAGGACATAAAAATGTCTTTGAATTTTATTCCATAGATACAGACTTCACATACCTCAAAACACTTCTTAAAGATATACTAGTAAATGAATTAAAACCTTTTAGAGAAAACCAATTGGGAATAGATTATTTAGACAGTATCATCCTCTCCAACTATGAAAAAATAAAAGATCAATTGGTCAATCATATTGGAACTATAAAAAAAGGGATTTATAAAATGTCATCAACCAGCATAAATAATAATTTTTAAACCGAAATAATATGGAAAAGCTCATCTTACATTCACAATTGAAAATACGAAAAGAAAGTTTCGGCTGTATTGTGTTAATCAACAAAAGAAGATCAGTAAGATTTTTCAACAAACTAGGATACCAAATCATATTGGCTTTAAAAAGCCCTAAGAATATTTTAGAAATTTATGAAAAAATATCAGAAGATTTTGATATATCAAAAGTTACCCTCGAGGAAATAGAAAGTTTTGTAGATCTTTTAAAAAGAGTAGATATCTGCGTTGACTTTAAAAACCAAGACCCTATAAACAAACCTATTTTTTATTTTGAAGATATTCCGGATGAAGCTTTCTCTGATGAATATTTCTATTCCCCTTTAGGTGTTGAGATTGAAAGTACTAATAAATGTGCTAGAGAATGCTCTTATTGTTCATATTTCAGTAATCCTCGTGTAGATATTTCTCAAGAACTCACCGTTGAGCAATGGCTTCCTATTATTAAAAATATTTCAGATTCAGGTGTTTATTATGTAAGATTTACAGGAGGAGATCCATTTACAAGGAGGAAAGACCTTTTAGAAATGGTAGCATATGCAGATAGCTTAGGCTTAATGGTGTCAATTGGTTCAGATTTAACATTAACAACTGAAGAAGATATTATTTATTTGAGCCAGCTAAAGAATTTTGTTTTCCTGCAAACAACACTAGACGGTTCTACTAAAGAAATATGTGAACAATACAGAGGAAAAGGAAATTTCTTAAAAGTGATGAAGGGAATGGAGCTACTTCAAAAGCATAATGTTCCTTTTATAGTGGGTACTGTATTGACAAAATATAATAAAGATGACATTTATAATATTGGAAAATTGATATCCCCATACAAACCTTTAGGATATAGTTTTGCACCTCTATATATCGCAGGAAGAGCTCTTAACCTAGAAAAAGATATGCCAAATAATGAAGAACTGTATCAGGCGAATCTTCTATTGAAGCAACTGGTCGATGATAAAATTATTAAACCCGCTGACTCAGCATGGCAAGAAATTGTAAATGATGTGGATGAAGAAGTATTCAGAGGATTAATTAACGACCAACCTTTACTCACCAGAACAGGAGAGCGATTAATGAGAATAACACCTCAAGGATTATGCTATGTTTCAGTAAAACTTAAAAGAGTGGATGTCGAAAATAATCATGAATGGGATGCAGGAAATATTATAGGACGCGATCTTATCCATGTTTGGCAAGAATCCGATAACATGAATAAGTGGAGAAGTTTAACCACTGCTGATAATTATTTTGGAAAAACAGTAAATATTAAGGAATTACTATAATTAAACAGTATTAAAATGAAAACAGTAAAAGAAAACACCAAAGAAATTAAAGGGAAAGTAAAGTCCCTTGACAGTAAGGCGACACCTGTTTTTGAAAATGTGAAGCCCATGTTGAGCACACCCCTTGAAATAACAAGAGATAAGCTTAGAATGATGAATATGGTTGATGAAAATATCATCATTCATGATAGTGATATAAAACAAGATTGTGAATAATCAAAAAGTATTACAATGAAAACAGTAAAAGAAAACACCCAAGAAATCAAAGGGAAAGTAAAATCTCTTGACAGTAAGGCAACACCCGTTTTTGAAAACGTAAAGCCTATGCTAAGTACTCCTCTGGAAATAACAAGAGATAAACTTAGAATGATGAATATGGTCGATGAAAATATCATAATTCATGACAGTGATATAAAACAGGACTGCGAATAAACCAATTTTAACTGTAATTCCTTAGTATTATATAGGGGCCAATTTTATTGGTCTCTATTTACCACAACATAAAAAAAATAATAAAAATGGAAAGAAAAAATTTAATAAGTGCACACAATCCAGTAACAGGACCTAGACATTTGGGGCATTATTTCGGAGCAATGAAATCTTTAGTTGAATGCCAACATGAATACAATACAATTGTAGTATTAGATGACCTTTTGGCTTATTTTATGTATCCGAAAGAAAGAGAATACATTCAAAATAGAACATTGTATGTGGTACAAGATTTTATCAATTCAGGATTTGATATAGAAAATAATAATATTGTATTAACATCAGATATTGCTCATTTGTTCCTGGAACATATGCTATATTATAGCACAGTAATTGATACTGAATATTGTAATCACTTATATGAAAATTCATTTCTAGGATCTTTGAAATCTTATCAGAGAAAAGAATTAGGGCTTAGCAATTATCCATCTGTCACAGAATGGCTATACCCCCAACTTGGAATAGCGTCTATGGCATTAAGCCTTAATGCAGATTACTTCCAAGGAGGTGAAGAAATTATCGGCTACATCTATATCATGCAAGAAATAGCTGAAAATCTTAAAAGACGAAACGGAATTTCTATTAATATCCCCGAGTACGTACCTTCAAAGATCGGATATATTAATGGAGTGGATGGTAAATATATGATCCAAAAAAACTGTGTTTTCCTAAGCGAAAAATTGGAAGACCTGGAATCTAAAATTATGTCTATAAATGACAAAAGAGTATTCCAAGAATGGTACAACTCTCTACACAGAGAAGATCTGTCAAAAGAGTTAGAGCTTTCTAATTTAACAACAGATGCAAAAATGAATTTTTTCCATATTTTAGCCGAAGAATTAAGACCTTTTAGAGAAAACCAATTGACTAATGAGTTTTTACTCGATGTACTTGATAAAGGAAAGAATTCTGTGGAACACCTTTTAAAAGAATCATTATTTCCACTGAAAGACTCTCTAAACATCTATAGCATTTAATACAAAAGTAATAAATACTAAAAAAATACCCTATCCAAAAAATGAGAGGAAAACATTAACCTTTTCCTACTAATGGAACAGGTCAATAATTAATTTCACCAATGGAAGATGTAATAATATTAAGAAAATTATCTGTACATGATACAGAAGTGCTGAGTACATTAGCAAACAATAGAAATATATGGAATAACATGAGGGATATTTTCCCTCATCCATATACTATTGATGATGCAAAAAACTTTATAGCAATGGTCTCTAAAGAAGATTTGCAATTAACATTTGGCATTGATTTCAATAACCAACTTGTTGGGGTCATAAGTTTCATTAAGCAACCTGATGTATATAGAAAAAGTATAGAAATTGGATTTTGGATCGGAGAAGAATATTGGAAAAAAGGAATTACCAGTACTTCAATAAAAAAAATGATAGATTATGCGGAAAATAGCTTAGATGTAAATAGAATTTTTGCTAACGTATTTGAGCATAATATAGCATCTATGAAAGTATTAAAAAATAATGGTTTTATAGAAGAAGGAATTTCAATAGACGCTGTTTATAAGAATAATCAATTTCATAATCTTCACCGTTTCTATTTATTAGTTAAGAATGGATAGGAGCAAGCTATTTAAAATTCGCAATACGTTATCAATATCCAATAAATTAAGTATTGCTAAGTTCACATGAATCGCATATTTAATTTTTTTATTAGTCCATATAAAGGATTAGCTAAAGAATCATGGATGCTATCTGTTGTTATGCTAGTATACCGTTCAGGCTCTATGGTACTTCCTTTTCTTGGAGTGTATCTAACAGAGAAACTTGGTTTTTCATTAAAAGAAACAGGAACATTGCTAAGTTTTTATGGTTTAGGTGCCATTCTAGGATCCTACTTAGGAGGTAAGATGGTGGACAAAATGGGATATTTCAAAGTCCAGATTGTAAGTCTATTTTTGTGTATTCCCGGACTTCTATTAATTCCGGAAATAAAAAACTTTCACCTTCTATCTATAATTCTTTTCTTGCAGAGTACCTTCAGTGAGATTTTTTTACCTGCCAACTCTGTTGCCATTACAAAATATTCCTCATTAGAGAACAGAGCTAGAGCATTTTCTTTAAACAGATTAGCTTTAAACTTAGGCTTTTTCATAGGACCTTTCTTGGGAGGGATTCTTTCCTCTGTTTTTTATAACCTTATATTCTATGTAAATGCGATCGCAGCATTCATTTCGGGAAGCATTCTCTATCTTTTCTTTAAAGATAAAATAAAAACAACCTCCAAAAATAATGATACTATTTCTCAAAATAAGCATTCCCCATATAAAGACAAATATTTTTTGATTTTTATTCTTTTTTGTGTTGTTTATGCAGTATGCCTCATGCAGCTATTCAGTACATTACCCCTATTTTATAAAAATGTAGGATTATCTAAAATAGAAATCGGAATGATCTTTGGCTATTGTGGTCTTTTGCTTTTTATGATAGAAATGCCTTTAGTAAAATGGCTCACAAAAGTTTTAAATATAATTCATATTGTAATATTAGGCCTATTTTTATTGTTCACAGGATATTTCATATTGGTATTTTTTTCGGATATATATCTTATCCTTATTTCCATTACCTGTATATCTATTTCCAACATATTAGTAATTCCATTTTTGTCTACCATTACTTCTATCCGGGCAGAAGGTAAAAACATAGGCTCTTATATGGGTTTATTTGGAGCTATCTTTTCGACAGCCCTATTTATATCTCCATTTCTAGGTACATTCTTAGCTCAAAATTATGGTTTTAGAAGTCTATGGTTAGTTGTTTGTATATTGATTATAATTTCTATCACAGGAATTTATTTTACCTATACAAAAAAACTCACCAATTCTATTTAAGAAACACTTACAAAGAGCATAAAAAATCCCCAACAACTAACTGTTAGGGATTGTGTATGTAAAACCGGGGGCTTAAGATATTCTTTTTGGACTATAAAATTTCTTTGTTATTGCTTAATTATTTTTTTGTTGATCGTTTTCGTTTCTGTTTCTATCGTTATGATATAGTTTCCTGGCTTCAAAATAGATAAATCAACTTCTTTTTTATTTCCTTTTAAAAAAGATGATAAGACCATTTTTCCCGATTCATCAAAAATGTTATATGATTTTAAATTTTCCTTAGATGAAATGGTGATTAAGCCTTTTGTGGGAGTTGGAAAAATATCTACGATATCATTTTTCATACCAACAATATCATGCACTCCTAATACATTAATACTTGCTGAGCATATTCCGATATTACTTCCATCAGAACCTCCTCCTCCACTCATGGTCAATTGTGTATAAGAAATCGGAGAATGAATTTTATAAATACCTCCCCCAACAGCGGTAGTAATAATTTGATTTCCGGCAATAACCATTCCACAATAATTGTCAGAAGAAATGGAGACAGTACCCATATTAGAATTAAAAATAAAATTTTCAGCACCACTACTAGTATCAGCACCACTAATTAATACCATCAAATCATTAACCGGTTTATCAAAAATAAGGTTTATAGACCAACCTCCAGTAGCCCCAACGGCCATGCCTTGACCCGTCCCAAGATTCAAAGGGCTACAAACTAAGGGAAACCCAATAAATCCTACATTTTGTACAGAACCTGTAGAAGTAGAGAGAACTTGCACACCGTTAACAGATGTAACTCCATTAGGCAAAATATCCGCTGTATTGGAACAGGTTGTTTGGGCCTGTACCCTATTTGCAGATAGTGCTAATAAAAACATAATGCAGAATAACAAGCTTTCTGCCGCGCTTTTGGTAATTGAGATTTTTTTTGTCATCATTTTAATTATTCGTGTTAAACATTAGAATTAACCCGGAATATTCCATCAAAAGGAATATAAAATTACATACACTAATCTCGTATTGTAAGCGCTATTATTTTAGTACAACAAAGGTACTTCTTTTTCTTATATCATAATTACCTTCAATAAAAAAGTCTAGCCAATATCATTTTTTATTTAAATTTGGAATTATAATTGATCTCATCCATGAAGTATTTAATAATCCCTATAGTAATAGCGACTCTCCTATCTTGTTCTAAAAAAGAGTCAGGTACTCTACCATCTCAAACGGACAATAAAACCATTGATTCTATCAACTCAGTGAGGACAAAAATTAATGATAGTATCAAGACTATCAATAGTAAAAACCGTTTCCAAGATCTGAGTGGAGATCATAAATTCACTCACAACCTCATTAAAGCACCAGGGTCTGTGAATTTCAAAAAAATGGGAAGAGATGATTATGATGTTTCAGGAAGTATAAAGGCTGGAAAAAACTATGTAACGATTAATGGAACTGCTATAGCTGTTTCTTCCAAGCACATCAACTTTACGGGAGAAATAAAACAAAGCATTGGTGAAAATGACAATGGAAAGCCTTACACTCGAAAAGGAACAAAAACTTTTATGTCAAAAGATGGAGGGAAAACCTATCGATTACAAGATATGGTAAATAGTTCGGGCTTTGTTGATTATATTGACATTTATTTTTAATATTTTAAAATTATGCTACATTTTGAGAAAAAAGGGAGTGGTAAAGAAACATTAGTTTTACTACATGGTTTTATGGAGAATCTTTCGATTTGGAATGATTTGGAAATGCATCTTTCCAAGGATTTTTCATTATTAAAAATTGATCTTCCCGGTCATGGAAAGTCCGATATTTTAGCTGAGGTACACACAATGGAACTCATGGCTCAAGAAGTAAAGAAAGTGATAGATACTCAAAACTTAGATAAAATCCACTTATTAGGTCATTCCATGGGAGGTTATATTTCCCTTGCATTTGCTGAGAAATATCCTGAAAAGCTCAAAAGCTTAACCCTTTTCTTTTCAACATATTTTCCTGATGATGATGATAAAAAACAACAACGTATTAAAAGTTATAGAATTATAAAAGAAGCCTTTCCAAACTATGTAAAAGCAGGCATCCCTAATTTATTTAATCCCAATGAAAGAGATGTTTTGGAAGGCAAAATAGAGACCGCTTTAGAAGTCGCTCTATCTACCAATAACTTAGGAGCCTTAGCCTGTGTAAAAGGAATGGTAGAAAGAACAGATAAAAAGCATATTTTAGAAAACCTTGATGCAAAAATTTTGATTCTTGCCGGAAAGCATGATAATGCCGTAAAAACAGAAATAATGATTCAAAATCTTCCGGAAAGAACACATATCAAATCTTATATTATCGATTGCGGGCATAATGGTCATTGGGAAAAACCAAGCATTTGTGCAGAAATTATCAATATTGAACTTCTTCACAATATGCCGAAAAATCTTATTCTTTAAAGCGACTTGAAGAAGTTACATCTTTCTTTTAGCTTTTCTGAAAAACAAAACTTCCTTCTAAAATCTATTGTGAAAATTGGTTTATAATACCCTAGATTTTATTATTTTTCTCAAAAAAATCATGTAAATTAGATTATATTAAAATATTAAATGGGAATACAAAAGAAACCCATAGTTGGTTTGACACTTTCAGGCGGAGGAATGCGTGGAGTTGCTCACATTGCCGTTTTAACAGCATTAGAAGAATATGATCTGAAACCTGATATTATTTCCGGAACTAGCGCAGGAGCCATTGTGGGAGCATTTTATTCCTACGGAAAAACTCCTGAGGAAATGATGGATATTATAAAACAAACCACATTTTTGTCTAGATCATATCTAAGACTTTCAAAAAATGGTATTTTCAGTTCTAATTTTATTTTAAAGTTATTTAAAGATCACTTTCCTGAAGACGATTTTAGAATTCTTAAAATCCCCGTCTATGTTGCCGCAACAGAGATGACCCACGGTATTATTGATTTTTTCTCAGAAGGCGAACTTTTTGCTCCTCTATTAGCTTCTTCGAGCGTTCCTTTTATCCTATCTCCTGTAAGAATTGGTGAAAAAGTATATATCGATGGAGGAGTATTAGATAACCTACCTATTGAACCTATTATGGATCAATGTGATATTTTAATAGCTTCACATGTCAATTCAATAAGTTATGATTCGTTTCAAAGTATGAGCTTAATGAAAGAATTTGATAGAATTTTACATTTAGCTATTGGAAAATCAGTCTACTCTAAAGCAAAATATTGTAATATCTTTTTAGATCCCCCTAAAATGAATAGGTTTAGCATATTCAATAAAAAATTTCTAGATCATATGTTTCAAGAAGTATATGTATATACTTGCAATGAACTAGAAAGTAAAGGATATAGCAAAATATAGTTATATTATAACCACTCTTCCCTAGCCCTAGTCTTGAATGTTTCGATTGTATCTTTGAGTGACTCGTATGACTTACCACCTGCCGCATTAATATGTCCTCCTCCATTAAAGAATTTTCTTGAGAATTGATTTACATCCACATCTCCTTTACTTCTAAATGAAATTTTAATAAAGTCATCATATAAATCCTCCATAAAAAAGGCAGACATACTTACCCCTACAATACTCAATCCATAATTTACAAACCCTTCTGTATCTCCTTTTTGGAACCCATATTTCTTAAGCTCTTCCCTTGTTAAGTATAAAACGGCTACTTTTCCATCATTCACGACTTCAATTCTACCCAAAATCAAAGCTAATAAATAAAGACGCGAAACAGTATTAGTATCCCAAGTATTAGAGGTAATAATTGACGGGTCTGCGCCCTTTTCAATCAAATTAGCAATAATTCTATGAGTAGTCGCGCTAGTAGATCTAAAACGGAACCCCCCTGTATCTGTCATAATACCTGTATAAAGACACTCTGCTATATCTTTATTTACTAATTTTTCATCACCCATTGCTTCAATAAAATGATAAACCATCTGGCAGGTTGCAGGAATGATTGTATCAGAGTATACAAAATCAAAGAGCTCGGGTTGTTGATGGTGATCGATCAGAATTTTCTTACCTTTAGCTTTAGATAACCACTCTCCTAAGATCCCTATTCTTGAAGGAGAATTAAAATCTAAACAGAAAATAACATCCGCTTCATTAATAAAATCAAATGCCACCTTTCTTTTATACTCAGCAACAATGGTCTTTTTAGCTTCAGGCATCCATTTTAAAAACTTCGGAAAATCATTGGGTACAATAACCTCAGCATGAATTCCTTTTTCTTTTAAATAATGTTTCAATCCTAAACTAGAGCCCACAGCATCCCCATCCGGATTATAATGTGTAAGTATAACTATTTTATTCTCACGAGTAAGGAGTGTCTTAATTTCTAAAAGCTCTGCAGGTGTAAACATCAATGTTTATTTAAATTTAAAACCTCAAAGATAGAACTTTTATATAAATCATTAATCATTATTTTAAAAACATAAAACATCTAAGCGAGTCTTAATCAATAAGCATACAACATGGTAGTTAAGTCAAATAATTTTAAAAAAAGATAATTAAAGTTTGTAAATTTTAAAAAAATCTATATATTTGCAACCTGAAAAATCAATAGATAATTACGACTTAAATATATAGTAATGAGTAAAAGAACATTCCAGCCATCAGAAAGAAAGAAAAGAAACAAACATGGTTTCAGAGAAAGAATGTCTACGCCAAATGGAAGAAGAGTTTTGGCTGCAAGAAGAGCTAAAGGCAGAAAGAGATTAACTGTAAGTGCATCACGCGCTAAGAGATAATCTTCTTATAATCATATACAAATTATGCTTGAAAAGTAGCTTTTCAGGCATTTTTTGTTGTTGTTAAAATTTACTAAAATTTAGGTTTCTTACATTTCTTTTTCTATTTTTAAAAATTGAAAAATTTCTTTAGAAATAGCACTATAAAATTGAATTATGCCACATACCAATATCTCTGGAGATAATATTATAAGCTTAGCACATGCTAAAATAGCTCAAAAAAACTTTACTGTCCTTTCTGATGTAAATCTAAACATTAAAAAAGGCAGATTTTGCTATCTTATAGGAAAGACAGGTTCAGGAAAAAGTTCCCTTTTAAAAACATTATACGGACACATTCCGCTAGCCTCAGGACACGGCGCAGTAGTAGGCTTTGACCTCGCAAAACTAAAACCATCCGATATTCCAAACCTCAGAAGAAAATTAGGTATTGTTTTTCAAGACTTTCAATTGCTTCCTGACAGAACTGTAGAAAAAAATCTAAAATTCGTTCTTGAAGCTACAGGATGGAATGATTCTATAAAAATAGAAGAACGAATTAACGAAGTTCTAGGAAGTGTAAATATGAAAAGTAAAAAACACAAAATGCCTCATGAACTTTCCGGTGGTGAACAACAACGTATTGCAATTGCAAGAGCTCTATTAAATCATCCAGACCTTATTCTAGCAGATGAACCAACCGGAAATTTAGATCCAGAAACCTCTAATGAAATTATGACTTTATTAAAGCAAGTAGCATTAGAAAATGGCGCTGCAGTAGTAATGGCAACACACGATTATCATATGATTCAAAATTTCCCTGGAGAAGCAATTAGATGTGAAGATGGAAAAGTTTCTGTACTAGATACAACGGAATTATTCGAATAGCCATATTATTTTCCAAAAACATGAAACTCTTTTGTGAGTTCTAAATATTGGTCCGAGTACTGTCTCGGACTTTTTTCTATAACAAAATCAACAACCTGGAGGATCGTCTCAAATATAGAAAACTCGAGAATCAGCCTTTTTTCTTTAGAATTTTCAATTCCTTTTATATTAATTTTTTTATTTAAAATCAAACCATTATCCTTAGCTATTTCAACAAAAGAATCTCCCGATTCTACCGGAATAATGACAGAAAAAATACCATTGTCGGACAGCAACTTTGATGCTCCCGAAATCAGTTCTTTAAAATTCAATTCAATGGTTTGCCTTGCTAGTTTATCTTTCTCAGAATTAGATTCTTCAAAATAAGGAGGATTAGAAACAATAAGGTCAAATCTCACATCTGTTTTAAAAGTTTTAAAATCATGAAAAATATTGCTAAGCCTAAGGCGAAAACGAGAATTATTAAAATTAGTTTTAGTAAGATTAACAGCTTCTTCATTGATATCAATACCTAAAAAATCAGCTTGAGAGTTTCTTTGCGCAAGCATCAAAGTAATAAGCCCAGTACCTGTACCTATTTCTAAAACTTTTGAAGCATTTTGAACACTCGCCAAAGCTCCCAACAAAACACCATCAGTCCCTACACGAAAAACATGGGTAGACTGACGTATTTCAAACTGCTTGAATCTGAAAGGTTTCACTATAAATTTGTAGGTAATGTAATAGTGAAGGTAGACCCTTTTCCCACTTCTGATTTAACAGATATTTCACCCTTATAATCTTCTACCATTTTTCTCACCATAGATAAACCAAGTCCCATTCCACTATTTTTGGATGTAAAATTAGGCTCAAAAATTCGATCATACATATTTTCCGAAATTCCTATTCCATTATCTTGTATAGATACCATCACTCGTTTTTGATATTGCTCAATATCCACATTAATGATTAACTTTCGATCTTCACTTTCTGCTTGCTTTGCATTGGTAACTAGATTAGTAATGATTCTGGAAAGGTAAATCCTATCCATATTGATCATAATATTATTTTTATTGGTATGGAAAAAGATACTATCATCATTAAACACCCTAAGAATTCCTTCCACCTCTATATTAAGATTAATTACCTCATTATTTTTTTCAGGAAGTTTAGCAAATTCAGAAAACGCAGATGCTACCGTAGCAATAAGATCAATCTGATCCACCATTGTCTTACTCATTTGCTTTACACGCTCTCTTATATTAGGATCTTCAGGGTCAAATTTTCTTTCAAAATTCTGAATAGTAAGCTTCATAGGCGTTAAAGGATTTTTAACCTCATGGGCAACCTGTTTAGCCATTTCCCTCCAAGCTTCCTCAGAAGCTTTAAACCTTAACCTCTCTTTTTGATCCTGGATTTGCAATATCATTCTATTATAAGCCCGGGCTAAAGCGTTCAGTTCATCATTTTTATAGTATCGAATAGGGCGCATTTCATTTTCGAATAACGTAATACGAGTAATCATATCAGAAAACTTGGTAATATTTTTAGCCAAACTATTCGAAGTGACCCAGCTTACCCAAACACTAAAAAGAATAAGAAAAAAGTCTACTAAAAGAATATACTTAACATATTGATGTAGAACTTCAAAATTTGCGGATTCATTATGATATAAAGGAATATATACTACTCCGATAGGCTCTAATACATTATTTTTTAGAACCAAATATGAAGACGTAAAAACAGCTTCTTTAGATTGATCATATCCTTTCGTATCAACCCTTGCATCAGTAGATAGAATCTTATTCACCATACTGATAGGAATAGATTTTTGCTCAATAAGGCTTTCATCCTTATTTGAAAGTAAATAATTCCCCTTTAAATCATAAATAATGACATCGTGTTGATTAATATCGGCAATTTCAAATATTTTATTACCTAAAACCTGAGGAAGATCTTTGGTATGAATAATTGTACGACTTACCGCATAATCAAGAAACCTCATAACAGCATTCGTCTTATCCTGCATATCTATTTTACTTTGCTGTTGAGAATTTTTCCTTAGAACAAAATAAGGAACCAAGGAAACAGCAACAACGCTCAAAAGACACACAAGTAAGAAACCAAAAAACACACGGTTTCTGAGACTATATCCTTTATATATATTAATTGACACCCTGTTTTTTAATTAACCTAGCAATATACTTACCAATAATATCAAATTCCAGATTTACCTGGTCTCCTACCTTTATATTTTGCATATTAGTAAATTCCCAAGTATATGGAATAATTGCTACCGAAAACTGAGATTCTTCACTTTTTGCAACCGTTAAACTGATTCCATTGACTGTAATAGAGCCTTGAGGAACAGTTACAAAGCTACCTTCTCCTTCATATTTAATAGTGATAAAAAAACTTCCTTCTTTACTCTCAATATTGATCACCTCTCCCGTTTTATCAACATGCCCCTGAACAATATGTCCGTCTAATCTCCCATCCATTTTCATACATCTCTCCAGGTTCACAACATGACCAACTTTCCATTGACCCAGATTAGTCTTTTCCAATGTTTCATTAATCGCCGTGACCACATATTGATCACCTTCAATTTTAACAACAGTTAAACAACATCCATTATGAGCAACACTTTGATCTATCTTTAACTCATTAACAAAAGGACATTTTAGAGTAAAATCAACATTTCCTCCATGTTCCTCTACTTTTTCAACTACACCAACTCCCTCAATAATTCCTGTAAACATATTATTTTTTGCTAAATTTGTAAATTATAATGTTCAAAGATAACTAAAATGAGCCAAAAAAACCACAAAATAAGAGTAGGAATTTCAATAGGTGATTTCAACGGCATTGGTCCAGAAA
This sequence comes from Chryseobacterium potabilaquae, assembly GCF_902728265.1. Taxonomy (GTDB): domain Bacteria; phylum Bacteroidota; class Bacteroidia; order Flavobacteriales; family Weeksellaceae; genus Chryseobacterium; species Chryseobacterium potabilaquae. Next base: position 63,617 of record NZ_CACVBR010000006.1, on the reverse strand, counting down.
TTATTATGAAGTCATTGAAAGACAAAACAATTACAGATTTTTTTACTCCTATCATTTTTGGTTCGGGAAAAATATTTACCTATCAAAAAAACATTTTCAAATTAAATCTGAATTTCAATTATATTAATGAAGCTTCACAAGCACAAGAGGGAAAACTGAACATGGTGAATCTCGTGAAAGAAAACATGAATGTAGAACTCGGCACTCCTACGGAAGAATCTACCAAATTAGCGATTTCTTCCTTGGAAGCAGCTACTGAAGCACTAATAAAAAACGAAATCGATGTTCTTATCACCGCACCGATCAATAAAGATGAGATGATGAAAATGGGCTTTCAACATGCAGGCCACACGGGATATTTTGAAGAAAAATTCAATAAAAAAGGACTAATGTTTCTCGTAACCGAGGATTTGAAAGTTGCTGTATCCACTCACCACATCCCTGTTGCACATATCGCTGAAAATATTTCTAAAGAAAAAATAAAAAAGCAAATCAGTATACTCAATCAAACATTAATAGAAGATTTTTGTATTCAAAAACCTAAAATAGCAGTCCTAGGGCTGAATCCCCATGCAGGAGATGGAGGTGTAATTGGGAATGAGGAAATAGATATTATTAGCCCCGCAATTAAAGAACTTTCAGACAATGATATTCTAGCGTTTGGCCCATTTCCAGCGGATAGTTTTTTTCAACCCCATAAATACAAAAATTTTGACGCTATATTAGCCATGTATCATGATCAAGGGTTAGCTCCATTCAAGACAATAGCTTATGAAGAGGGGGTAAATTATACTGCAGGTCTACCCTTTATAAGAACATCGCCTGATCATGGTGTAGCTTATGATATTGCGGGGAAAAATATGGCTGATGAACAAAGTTTTACAGAAGCAATGTTTACTGCTATTAAAATTTTTAAAAACAGAACCGAATATAATGAGCTAATGAGCAATCGCTTACAGCCAAGAAAAATAGCCATTGATAATGGAATAGATGAAGACCTCCCTGAAGAAACTGAATCTTAATTTTTAAACAAATTTTAGATTAAATTTGTTTTATATTTATTTGTTGATTATAAAAAAAAAGCATATTTTTGCACACTCATTTTATGGATAAGTTAAGAAACTACGACGTAAGCTTTTCCGGATTAAAAAACGGCAAGCACGAGTTCCAGTTTGAGATTGAAAAATCGTTCTTTCAATTATTTGATACTGATCAGGAATTTACTAATCCTAGAATTGCAGTGCATGTTTTATTAGATAAACACACTACTTTTTTAGAATTTGAGATAAAAATTCAAGGTTTGGTAGAGCTCATTTGTGATATCACAAATGATAAATTTGACCATGCTATTGAAAATCAAATTAAAGTTTTGGTAAAATTTGGCGAAGAGTATGATGATAGTGACGAAGATGTAATCACTATTCCTACCGCAGACCATGCTTTTAATGTAGCACAATTGGTCTACGAAAATGTAGTTCTTTCAATTCCAATGAAAAAAATATCACCCAATGTAAGTGATCAAGATTTAGAAATTCTTGAGAAATTTCATCCAAAAGAAGAGGAAGAACAAAAAAATGATCCCCGATGGGATATATTAAAAAAATTAAAAGATAAAAATTAAATAATTTAAATATGATGAGATGATGAATCTCATCGCTCATCAATTAAAAAAGTTATTACAAAATGGCACATCCAAAGAGAAGACAATCGTCTACAAGAAGAGATAAGAGAAGAACTCACTATAAAGCTGTAGTTCCTCAATTAGCTAAAGATGCTACGACAGGTGAGCTTCACCTATATCACAGAGCTCACTGGCATGAAGGAAAACTTTATTACAGAGGTAAAGTAGTATTGGAAAAAGAAGTAGCAACTACTGAAGAAAACTAAGAGTAGCTTTTCTAACGAAAAAGCCTCATTTTAATACAAAAACCGTCCAATTTTGATAAAATTGGGCGGTTTTTTGTTGTTTTTTGTGTTTTTTTGGTATCTTTGGGACAAAATCAAATATCAAATTTATGGACATTAAAGACATACAAAATCTTATTAAGTTTGTGTCTAAAGCTGAAGTTTCTGAAGTAAAATACAAAACTAAAGATTTCGAAATCACCATTAAAACTCCATTAGCTGGAAGTGATGCTGTTTACGCTCAGCCTACTGTGTACCACACGGCTGCTCCACAAGTAGCTGCAACTTCGGCTCCTGTAGCAACTCCAACAGCTGGTACTGCTGAAAAAGTTGAAATGGTATCTGATGATAGCAAGTATGTTACTATCAAATCTCCAATGATTGGAACTTTTTACAGAAAACCTTCTCCAGATAAAGAAGTATTCGTAAATGTAGGCGATGAAGTTTCTAACGGAAAAGTAGTTTGCGTAATTGAAGCTATGAAACTTTTCAACCAAATCGAATCGGAGGTAAGTGGGAAAATCGTTAAAATTTTAGTAGACGATGCCACTCCTGTAGAATATGATCAACCATTATTCTTAGTAGATCCATCTTAATTTAGAAATTAGGTGTTATAAATATGAGATGTTAGAATAGATTCAACATATAATAACATTATCTGATTTTTCAAATTATCTAATTTTTAAATGTAATAAGATGTTCAAAAAAATATTAATAGCCAATCGAGGCGAAATTGCAATGCGTATTCTTCGTACTTGCAAAGAAATGGGAATTAAAACTGTTGCAGTATATTCTACCGCAGATAAAGATAGCCTCCATGTAAGATTTGCTGACGAAGCAGTTTGTATTGGTCCAGCAATGAGCAAAGATTCCTATCTTAAAATTCCAAATATTATTGCCGCAGCAGAAATAACAAACGCAGATGCGATCCATCCAGGCTACGGTTTCTTATCTGAAAATGCTAATTTTTCGAGAATTTGCCAAAAAAACGGCATTAAATTCATCGGTGCTTCTCCTGAACAAATTGAAAAAATGGGAGATAAAGCAAATGCTAAAGCAACTATGAAAGCTGCAGGCGTGCCTTGTGTACCTGGTTCGGACGGATTGATTGAATCTTATGAGCATGCCGTAAAAATTGCTAAGGAGACAGGATATCCTGTTATGATCAAAGCAACAGCTGGAGGGGGCGGAAAAGGGATGAGAGCTGTTTGGAAAGAAGAAGACCTTAAAGATCATTGGGAATCTGCCATTCAAGAAGCTGTCGCAGCTTTTGGTAATGGAGGAATGTATATGGAAAAACTGATTGAAGAGCCTAGACATATCGAAATTCAAGTAGCGGGCGATCAATATGGCAAAGCTTGCCACCTTTCTGAAAGAGATTGCTCCGTACAGAGAAGAAACCAAAAATTAACTGAAGAAACACCTTCTCCCTTCATGACGGACGAACTTCGTGAAAAAATGGGTGAAGCCGCGGTAAAAGCAGCTGAATTTATTGGATACGAAGGGGTAGGAACAATCGAATTTCTTGTTGACAAACATAGAAATTTCTATTTTATGGAAATGAACACAAGAATTCAGGTGGAGCACCCAATTACGGAACAAGTAATAGATTATGACTTAATCAGAGAACAAATTCTTCTTGCAGCAGGAACTCCAATCTCGGGTATCAATTATTATCCAAAATTACATTCTATTGAATGTAGAATTAACGCTGAAGATCCTTACAACGATTTCAGACCTTCTCCAGGAAAAATTACAAGATTAAATATCCCGGGAGGTCATGGGGTAAGAGTTGATACGCATGTATATTCAGGATATACTATTCCATCCAATTATGACTCAATGATTGCTAAATTGATTACCACTGCACAAACTCGTGAAGAAGCTATTGCAAAAATGAGACGTGCATTGGAAGAATTTTATATTGAAGGAGTAAAAACTACGATCCCTTTCCATAGACAATTAATGGACAACGATGACTACCTTTCTGGAAATTATACCACAAAGTTTATGGAAACCTTTGAAATGGATAAAAAATACGATAATCACTAAGATTATTTTACAATCACATAAAAAACGGCCTCCAATGAGGTCGTTTTTTTATGGAGTATAGTACAAAACTATCACTTAAGCGGGTATTGCGAGATACATAAAAAAAGGTTATTTTTAAATAATACAATCTCATAATAATGAGACCTACTCTATTCATAAAAAAAATTTTAATCTCTATCTTAGTTCTTGGATGTTGGAATTTATACTTAGCTCAAGAAAAAGCCCTTATTAAACTTCTAAATCGGGAATTAAAGAAAGAGGTAAAAAATCAATTAAAATCTCCAAACTTCAATGGTGATACAATTAGTATTGTTCAAGAATTCAACATTGATAATAAAAATAACCTCACATTTCAGATTAAAAAGACAAGCCCATATTTTAAGGGCTATCAAATTATAAAACAAGAGGTTCCCTTAGCCAAAATCAGAAATATAAGTAAAGATATCCAAATTATTTTGGAAGCAGAACCTAATACAGTAATCACCACCACTGTTGATCAAACTCAAAAACAACAGATCATTACCGGAAGCTTATTCTTTCTCTATTTATCTAATGAAAAAGAAAATGAAGATTTGGGCCATACTTTACAGAAAACTTTTGAAAAAGCAGGCTATATAATTGGGAAAGAATATTGGTATGATTAAAACCATAGGAAAATCACCTGATAATACAGAATTGGTCTCTCAAAGAAATAAAAAAGACATCTCAATTTTCTGTAGTCGGATCTTCTTTATAGCCTTCAATTTCTTTGAAAAATTTATCCCAATTTATACTTTAAAAATAAATTATTAAATTTGTAAAAAACCAATTATTATTATGTCAACAGTAGAAACAGCAAGAAATTCACAATACTTTATTGACCTTGAAGACCAACATGGAGCACATAATTACCATCCTCTTCCAGTAGTTTTGGATCGTGGAGAAGGCGTATTTGTATGGGATGTGGAAGGCAAAAAATATTATGATTTTCTGTCCGCATATTCCGCTGTAAATCAGGGCCATTCTCATCCTAAAATTGTATCTGCATTAGTTGATCAAGCTCAAAAATTAGCATTAACTTCCAGAGCTTTTTACAATTCTAAATTAGGAGAATACGAACGAAAAATCACCACATTGTTCGGGTTTGATAAAGTTTTACCTATGAACTCAGGAGCTGAAGCAGTAGAGACCGCTGTAAAATTAGCTAGAAAATGGAGCTATGAGGTAAAAGGAATATCTGAAAACGCGGCAAAAATTATTGTTTGTGAAAATAATTTTCATGGAAGAACGACAACTATTGTTTCCTTCTCTAATGATCCGGATGCCAATCAAAATTATGGTCCCTTTACTCCCGGATTTATTAAGATTCCATATAATGATACCCAAGCTTTAGAAGAAGTATTAGCTAGAGAAGCACACCATATTGCTGCATTTTTAGTTGAACCTATACAAGGTGAAGCAGGAGTATATGTGCCGGATGAAGGATTTTTGAAAAAAGCCTCAGAGTTATGTAAGCAACACAACGTACTTTTTATAGCTGATGAAGTTCAGACTGGTATCGCAAGAACCGGGAAATTGATTGCTTGTCATCATGAAAATGTACAGCCAGACATTCTCATTTTAGGTAAGGCTCTTTCCGGTGGAATGTATCCTGTATCAGCCGTGTTAGCTAACAACAATATCATGAATGTTATAAAACCAGGGCAACATGGTTCTACTTTTGGAGGAAACCCAATAGCCTGTGCAGTCGCAATGGCAGCATTGGATGTTGTTGAAGAAGAGAAATTATCTGAAAGATCCGAAAGTTTAGGACAACTATTTCGATCCGAAATAGAAAAGATAATGACTAAAACCAATCTTATTACTAAAGTAAGAGGAAAGGGACTTCTAAATGCCATATTAATCAATGATACCCCTGAAAGCTCTACAGCATGGAATCTTTGTTTAAAACTGAAAGAAAATGGGCTTTTAGCAAAACCTACTCATGGAAATATTATACGACTAGCACCTCCTTTGATCATTTCTGAAGAACAGTTATTAGATTGTGTAAAGATTATTGAAAAAACTATTTTGGAATATAAATGAAAATATCCTGAGATACATTTTTCAGAAAAAAATAATAAGTAGGGTAAACAAAATCTTTTACTTGCTCCAAAACTAGAAAATACTGAGACAGCAAAAATCTTGAAATGAACTCCAACTATTATGAAAAAACTAGAAATCAAAGTTTTTTCTAATCTTATACATTGAAAAAAGAGCATTATTCTTACCTTTGTGAGGACGAATATAAACTAATCTTGATTATTTATCTGCTTTAGGCATTAATTAAAAATATGGATTTTTCAAGTATTATAAGCTATTATTGAAAATATTCCAAGTGAAAACAAAATTAAGTTTTTTCGGTAGTGAAAATTTAGGAATTAAATTTGCTGTAAGAATTGAAAAACAGCGTTTCTTTTTCTTAGTCAAAACCTTAGAAATTGTTTAAAGTAGATAGATAAGCAAAGATTCGTTAATAAAATTTAAATTAAAACTTATCTTTGGCAGATTAAGACTGTCTGAGATAAATATTTTAGATTTTATATCTGAATCAAACGAAACATTATGATGAATATAAGTGGTTTGACCATAACATATAATGAAGAAAAAAATATAAAGGAAGTATTGGAATGTTTTGATTTTTGTGACGAAATAATTGTAATAGATTCCTTCAGTACAGACAAAACTGTAGAAATTGCAAAAACGTTTCCTAACGTAAAAATTATTCAACACAGATTTGAAGATTTTACAAAGCAAAGAAATCTGGCTTTAGATGTTGCAAAAAATGACTGGGTATTATTTCTAGATGGAGATGAGAGAATAACCCCGGCATTAAGAAAAGAAATTATTAAAGAACTCAATAGTCCCTCCCAAAAAGATGCCTATTATTTCTACAGGAAATTCTTTTTTGCAAATAAACCGATCAATTTTTCAGGAACTCAGTCTGATAAAAACTTTAGACTTTTCCGAAGATCAAAGGCAAGATATATTGCCGAAAAAAAAGTACATGAAACATTGGAGGTAAAAGGAACGGTAGGAATTTTGAAAAATAAACTTCTCCATTATTCTGTTTCTGATTATGAATCCTATCGCAAAAAGATGATTCATTATGGTGTATTAAAAGGAAAAGAATTGGCTGCAAAGGGTAAAAAGTTCAATATTTTGGTTCAATATCTTAAAACTGTATTTAAATTCTTTAAAGCTTATATAATGAGACTTGGTGTTTTGGACGGAAAAGAAGGGTATCAACTTTCTTACCTACAATCTTTAAGCGTTTTTGAAACATATGAATCATTAAAAAAAGAGCAAAATTAGTTGGATGAAGATTTGCGTTATTAGTTTCGATTTTTGGGGATATGACGAACATATTGTAGACACATTATGTAACAAAGGAATTGATGCTCATCATATTAAAATGAGCTCTGTTACACATTCTAATTTCAGTGAGCGTGCTACAAATGCGGTAAGCAAAATATTTTTGAATAAAAATCTGAAAACGGAAAAAAGGCTGAAATATGTTCTTGATTCCTTAGAAAAACTTGGATGCCAGGATCAGATTCTGGTTTTGAATCCTGATACTTTTGACTTATCCACATTGGAGCAAATACGAAAGTATTCTCACCGACTGATCACCTATCTTTATGACAGTCTTGACAGAATGCCTGTAGAAAAAGAAAAACTGAATCTTTTTGACAAAATTTTCTCTTTCGATATTGCAGACACCCAAAAATATGGATTTGAAAAACTGACCAATTATATTTATCTTCCTTACATAAAAAACGAAGATCAAAATCCTCAAATGGATGTTTTTTATATTACTTCGTATGACAATAAAAGAGTATTTTTCATCAAATTATTGGCAAAAAAATTAAGTAAGTTAAATGTAAAGTTCCAAATCATGGTTATTGGTAAAAAAGGATGGGCCAATCAAATAAAAAATATTTTTATTAAAATTCCAGAGCATTTACACATTATTTTTAGTATCAAAAAAATACCTCATGCAAAGCTCCCTAGTTATTATAAAAATGCTAAAACATTACTGGATCTTACACGAGAAAACCAATACGGTCTAAGTTTCAGAGTATTCGAAGCTTTATCTTTGGAGAAAAAGATTATAACGGATAATGAGTTTATTAAAAGTTACGATTTTTATAATCCAAATAACATTTTGGTTTTAAACGAAACCTGCAGCAATCTGGAAAAATCTTTTTTTGAATTACCCTACGAAAAAGTGCCAGAGGACATCTATTACAACTATACTTTAGATAACTGGACTGACAGAGTCTTTGAACTCAAAAAAAACTAGTAAATGGGAATTTTAAAAAAAATAAAAAAACTCTTTAAAAGAAAAGAAAAACTCAAGGAGCTAGAGACTCAAGATATTGTCAACATTCATTTGTATGACTCGTCAAAAAAAACAATCCTATTTGCTTCAAGAGATTTTCCGGTTCACGATAGAGATTCAGGTTCCAATAGACTCAAAGAAATTATTTTAATCTATAAAGAACTAGGTTATAACTGCATTTTATTCGCTCCTAATATGTTTGAAGATGATTCTTATGTAAAGTTCTATGAGCAACATAAAGTCATTGTATTTGTTGAAAACATGAAGTTTAAAAACATTTACGAATTCCTTTCTTTATTTAAAAAAATAGATTTCGTTTGGTTTAATGGACCACTTGCCCTGAATTTATTTTACAAAAAAATGAAAGCTATTTTACCCCATACAAAATTTATATATGATATGGTGGATATTCATTTTTTACGATACAAAAGAGCGATTGAACTTGAGCCTAGTCGTATTTCTCTAAAGAAAAATTATAAGCATTTTTTCCGTTTAGAAACCATTGTTGCCCCTCAGCTCGATTATATTATTGCCATTTCAGACAATGAAAAAGAGATAATGAGTCAATATGCGGATAAAAGTAAAATTATCACAATTTCCAATATACACTACCCCAAAATTAATATTTCCGAACGAAATAATTTCAGCGAAAGTAAAGGAATCATTTTCATTGGATCTATTCACGAACCGAATATCGATGCTGTAAAATTTTTATATGATAAGATAATGCCTCTTGTCTGGAAAGAAAATCCAGAACTTGAAGTAAGTATAATTGGAAATGTTGCTGATAAATTAGATATTCAGCAATATCCTAAATTTAAATTCTTAGGATTTGTAGAAAGTATTGAAGAATATTTTATGAATTCTAAAATTATGGTTGCTCCTTTGAGATTTGGAGCGGGTGTAAAAGGAAAAATTGGGCAAGCTTTTGAATATTTTTTCCCTGTTATTACTACAGATATCGGAGCCGAGGGGATGAAACTGATTGACAAAAAGAATGTATTAATAGCGAATAACGAAAAAACTTTTGCGGAAGCTATTCTTCATCTGAATAATAATGAAGAACTTTGGAATACATTAAGCATAAATTCAGTGGATAGCCTTACTGCATTTTCACCTGAAGAAGTAAAAAACAAACTTAAAACATTATAATACATGTCATTAAGTATAAATTATCACGGTTTTTTTGACGGAAATTTTGGAATCGCCGAAGCCACGCGTCTGAATGCAATGGCGATGGAAAAGGCGGGTATAAAAGTAAACAGAATAAATTATTCCAGTGATACACTTGAAAAAATAAAAAGCGAAACTAAACAAGAGTCTTCCATTAATATTTTTCATATTAACAGTAATGTTACTCATGAGTTTTTCTCAAAAAATCAAGATATAAAACTTGCGGGCCATTATAATATTGTGTATTGGGCTTGGGAATTTCCCGAAGTATCGGATAAAACAGTTGAATTTTTAAATATTTTTGATGAATTATGGGTTCCGAGTGACTTTTGTGTCAATATTTTCACAAAATATACAGGAATTCCTGTGATGAGATTCTCCCATCCTATTGAGAAACTTACAACATCAGATGAATTTGATTGTAATGAATACAATATTAAGCCAAATTCTAAAGTATTCGTTACCATTTTTGATTCTCTAAGTACAACCATCAGAAAAAATCCGGAGGCTACCATTGAATCTTTTATTAAAGTTTTTAAAAACGATCCCGAAAGTGTTTTAATTGTAAAGACACACAATCTGGAAAGAAGTAAAGATGCCCAAAAGGCACTTGAAAAATATGCTGCCATTCCAAATATTATTATGATTAATGAACATTTTTCTAAAGAAAAATTACATTCATTGATTCAAAAATCGGATGTTCTTATTTCCCTTCATGGTTCTGAAGGTTTTGGATTGACAATGGCGGAAGCTATGTCATATGGAAAAATCGTTGTGGGGACCGGTTATTCTGGCAATTTAGATTTTATGAACGTAAATAATAGTTTCCTTGTTCAATATGACTTTATCAAAACCTCCAATACTAAAGGGCTAATTGCAGAGGGGCTAACCTTGGCAAGACCGAATATTGATGATGCAGCTGAAAAACTGCAATATATTAAAGATCATTTTACCGGATTAAATACAATAAAAAGCAATGCTGAAAAACAAATCCGAGAAAATTTTTCGATTGAATCTATTGGAGATTTGTTTAAAATAAGATTATCTTTCATCCATAATTTTGATAAAAAAGAAACCTCAGCTAATAGTGTAGATAACGTTTTCCATTTAGCAGAAATTGATAGATTAAATGGAAGAGTCAACTACCTTGAAAAAACATTATACAATAAAATAAGAAAAAAAGTAAATATCTTCTTGAAGAAAATGAAGGGTAAAAAGAAACTTTAATCAGGTTCGTTTTTATACCTTATCTTTCTAATAATAAAAGCTAATAATGAATTAATCATACTATTTATATGAAAGACAAGATTGCTATAGTTGTTCAAAGATATGGCTTTGAAATAAACGGAGGCGCAGAACTTCACGCACGATTATTAGCTGAAAAGTTGTCTAATATATATGATGTCGAAATTATTACAACGTGTGCAATAGAACACGAATTTTGGAATAATTACTATCCAGAAGGAATTGAAATGATCAATGGGATCAAAGTAAGAAGATTTAAAACTTTAAAGAAAGACGTCCAAAAATTTGAATTCTTTAAAAGAATTATTAATAATTTATATAAATACAATAACAGAAAATTAAATATTGTAAATTTCCCTTATGTTTATTATAAACGACAACAGAACAAAAATGCTTTTAATTTTAATCAATGGTTAGAAGTACAGGGACCTTTTTCTAATAATTTAATCCATTTTATAAAAGAGAAAAAAGAAAAATATAAAGCTTTTATTTTCTTCACCTATCTATATCATCCTAGTAATATTGGTATTAAAGAGGTCGCCGAAAAAAGTATTCTCATTCCAACTGCACACGATGAGCCTCAATTTTATCTCGATGGCTATACCCAATTATTTTCTTCTGCAAAGTTTATTATGTATAATACTCAGATTGAAAAAAACTTGGTAGAAAAGGTATATCCTCAGTCAAAAAATATAAAGTCCGAAATGGCAGGAATTGGTTTTGATGACTATGATATTACAATAAGCGAATTACCTACCTATCTTCATCAAAAAAAATATTTCATTTATATCGGAAGAATCGTTGAAGACAAAGGATGCGTGATGATGATTGAATATTTTAATCATTTTAAAAAGACATATCCTGAATATCAAGATATGAAATTAGTTTTGGTGGGTAAGAATGCGCTTGATAAAAAAATAACTCAAGGAGATGATATTATCCTAACCGGATTCGTAGATGATAATCTTAAAAATACTTTGCTAGCAAATGCCTCTGCACTTATAATGCCATCATTTTACGAGAGTCTCTCATTAATAACATTAGAAGCGATGTTAATGAAAATTCCAGTAATTGTAAATAAAAATTGTGAGGTTTTATATTCTCATATTGAAAAAAGTGAAACAGGTAAAAGCTTTTCAAACAATGATGAATTTTCTCAAGCTCTTATTTTCTATATCAATCAAAAAAAAGACGATTTAGTTTCAGAAGGTAATAAAGCAAAAGATTATGTATTAAAAAACTATTCGTGGGATACTATAATTCACAAATTTAATTCAGCTATTAAATCTTTGTAATGACAAGAAAAATTCTATTTTTTTTTCCTGAAAATCCATTTTCCAACAGAGCAGGAAATATCACAAGAGCAAAAATGACCCTCATTGTTTTAAAAAAACTAGGATATCATATAGATTTGGTAGGAGTGGATGAAATTTACAAACACCTAAATGACACTACAAAAGTTGATGAAGATATTATTGATAATCTGTTTTTAATTAAACAAAAACCTCCGAAAATAAAAACCTCATCAGACTATTGGAAATATAAAATTTCAAAACTTCACAAAAAACCTAATCCGTATAATAACTCTTTAACCGATTTTGCTAAAAAGGAATTTAAGAGTATTTTTAATAAGAAAAATTATGATATTATTATCATTAATTATGAGTTTTGGACAGGATTAATTGATCATGAATCTATGAAAAATACTTTAAAAATAATAGATACACATGATTGGATTACATTAAATGAGTTCTATAAAGATAAATCGTTAGATATTGGTAAACGTTTCAATGAAGAAATAAATAATCTTGCAAAGTTTGACCATGTAATAACCATTTCAGAAGATGAACATCTTGTTTTTAAAAGATTTTTAGGTGAAAAGGTAAAAAATATACCTCCTTCATTCCCCTCATATTTTGAAAAAAATAATTCAGATAAAAAATATGATTTGATCTTTGTTGGATCTGAAAACATTTTCAATATAAAATCAATGCAATGGTTTTTTGACAATGTATACCCGCTATTTCCAACAACCCTCAATATCATAGTAATTGGAAGAATATGTAAACATCTTGAAAAAAGAGAAGGTGTAGAATTGGTAGAGTTTTCAGAAAGTTTAGAGGAATATTACCATCAGTCAAAAATTTCGATTTGCCCCATGTTAGAGGGGACAGGTATCAAAATAAAGGTAATAGAAGCATTATCTTATGGACTTCCCATCGTAGGTACAGAGCGAGCTATTGATGGCTTTTCCTCGAAAACCTTAAATGGATGTTTGATAAGTGATAATCCTGAGATCTTTAAAGATAAAATAATGTCTTTATTACAAGATCCCTTATATTATCAGAAAATGAAAAATCAAGCGGAAGAATATTTTAAAAATAATTTTTCAGAAGAGAAAGCGATAGAAAAATGGAAAAAACTTATTCCCTAATGAATGATCTAGCCATTATTATACTGAATTACAATTCTTTTGACGACACCAGTCGAGAAGTTAATGCTTTATTGGCTGAAGGGGTCTCTCAACAATCTATTTATATAGTAGATAATAACTCCACAGATAAGGAAAACATTAAAATATTGGGGGCTCAAAAACAAATTAATTACATTCTAAGCGATCATAATGGTGGTTATGCTTATGGTAATAATTTAGCCATTAAAAAAGCTATCGAAGATGGAAGAAATTATTTTTTATTACTAAATCCTGACATCGAAATATCATTAACGACTATAGAACAGCTATATAATGGGTTAAAAGAATTTTCAGATATTGGAATAATAGGTCCTCGAATTTGTTATAGAAACGATCGTAATAAAATTTTTTCAGATGGCGGGTTATTATTTCCTGAAAAAGGTTTTATGGGAGGCCATGCTAATGGTGAACAAAATAAAGAAAGCATAAAAATGTCTGTATATAATTACGATATAAAATATGTGGACGGAAGTGCATTGATGTTCAGAAAAGAAATTCTAGATGATATCGGTTTTATGAATGAGAACTTTTTCATGTATTATGAAGAATCTGAATGGTGCCTTCGCCTTCTTAAAAATACAGGTTGGAAAATAGCAGTCAAAACCCAATGTGAGGCTTACAATCTGGCCAGCAATAAAGGGAGTTTTTATGAATATTATATGACCAGAAACCGAATTTGGGTTTGTAGATTGTATAATGGAAATATAAAATATGTAACCAAAGAACGATGGAAATTGGCTAGAAAAGCAATAAAAAAAGGAAAGTTTTCGATGGCTAATGCTTACATAAAAGGAATTTTACACGGCAATTATTCAAAAATATAATTATGAAGGATAAAGAAAAGATTATTAAAACAGGATATCTCCTGTCCTATGATTATAAATTCATTTTTAACTCTTTAAAACAGACATACGATTCTACAGATGAAATCTTTATCTGTTATGATAAAGACGGAAAAACATGGGCCGGTAATGATTTCGAAATTCCTGAAACAATATTTTCAGATATCCGCAAATTAGATCATCAAAAAAAGATCACATTTTATGCAGATACATTTTATATTCCAGGGAAAAGTACAATGGACTTGGAAACAAGACAAAGAAATATGCTCGCTGAGAAGATGGGAAAAGGAGGATGGCATATTCAAATTGATAGTGATGAATATCCTATTAATTTTAAAAAACTTGAATTATTTTTAAGAAAACAAAAATATCTTCTAAAAAATACAAAAAAAACTCCTGTCAATTTTTTCGTAAACTTTGTTACGCTTTTCAAGCAAACTGAGGATGGATTTTTTGTGATTTCGCCCTATACTGAATCTTGTTTTCTGATTACAAATGTACCTCATTACAGCCATGCAAGATATCCTCACAATAGCTATTCTCTAAAATTAGACTTTAACAATATCCATCAATCTTGGGCAAGAGAGGGACATGAAATTCTTCAAAAAATTAATAATTGGGGACATAATAATGATTTTGACACTTCAGAATTTTATAAAACATGGGAAAGCTTAAGTTCAGAAAATTACACCCAATTTAAAGACTTCCATCCTATATATCCAAAAGACTGGAAAGAATTACAGTTTATTCCGGCAAAAAATATAGAAGAATTCATTATAAACTTTGAGAAAAATTATCCACAGCAAGATATTCAGATACCTCTTCCATTTAAAAAGAGATTAAAGCTCTATCTCAAATCTCTTTTTTAAATTATTTAATAAAAACATCTTCAAATTTTTTCATTATTGTTGAAGGGTTGAATAGTTTAGAATAACAGTCCCAATTTTTACCGGTATCTGGCTTGAAATTATTTAAAATATGGATTATATCTTTCTGATCCGCATATAATATTGCTTTTTCACCTAAAATATCTAAGTGTGATTTCTCATCCGAGCCAGACCAGGTAATGATTGGCCTATTCTTTAATGAAAACTCACCTACTGCCATACCAAAACTTTCACCTTGTCGTCTTGCATGCAAAAACGCATCGGATGTATTGATAAACTTAACTTTTCTTTCTACATCTGTGGTGGGGGGCAAAAATATTACATTTTTATAGGACCTAAAAAAAGTTCTCTTAACAAATTCATCTGTTCCCATAAAAATGAAATAAATATTTTTATTCTTACGTGCTGTTTTTTTCACTGCATCCATCACAAAATCTATATCAAAAGTTTCGCTCCCCCCATATCTTGCAAATACCATTGCATCTTTAGGAATATTGAGTTCTTCACGAAGATCACCTTCTATTTCGGGTAGGTCCACAATATGAGGCACAAAAGGTAATTGTCCGTTACTCATCGTTTTCGCCAGCCATTCTGATACATACGCATACACATCTCCATACGGTTCATTATATTTAAAAACAGCATGAATAACCGTTTTAATTAAATCGGTAGGGGCATCAATTTCTTTTTCTCCAGATTTTATTGCATAAAAAAGATCTGCATTTAATTTATTAATAATACGATCCCTTTCATTTATACTATCATAGCCAAAGACTTCAAATCTTTTTCCAAATCTTTCAATAGCTTCAATAATATTATTTGGACTATTCTTGGCATATAGAATTACAGATTCATTATTTAGAATTTCTTCATTAAAGTAAGCATAATCAAAAAGAGCATTAGAAGTTCCTCTATAGCATAATTGATTTTCGTGAAAAATAATTTTCATTAATACATTTTTAAATATACTTTTTATTTAATTTCTATCATAATCATCCTCAATTCTCACAATATCATCTTCTCCAAAATATGTTCCTGTCTGGACTTCAATGAAAACAACTGGTTTATCAGAAAGATTCATCATTCTATGTTTGGCTCCAAGTGGAATAAAAATACTTTCACCATACTTTAAATTAATTTCCTTATCATCCAAAACTACCGTTGCACTTCCTTCAATGATTGTCCATTGTTCTTGTCTTTTATGATGGTATTGGTAAGACAATTTTTGTCCCGGGTTTACTTCGATTCTTTTTAATTTGTAATTAAGCTCATCTGCTAATACATAATATTTTCCCCAAGGTCTTTCTCCTATCTCTAACATAATTTACTTATAAGTTTATTTGTACAAATGTAAATATTAAGATCAAAAAAGCCAATAAGGAAAACATTAATCATCCTTAAAAAATATAATTTTAAGTAAATTTGCACCAAATTTTAATTGAAAATGGATAAAGTGAGAGTACGTTTTGCCCCAAGTCCAACAGGACCTTTGCATTTAGGAGGCGTAAGAACCGCATTATATGATTATCTTTTTGCTAAAAATCAGGGAGGTGAATTTGTATTAAGAATCGAAGATACAGATACTGCAAGATATGTAGAAGGAGCAGAAGAATATATCGAAGAAGCCCTAGAATGGTGCGGGATCATCGCCGATGAAAGTCCTAAAAAGGGAGGAAAATTCGCT
Organism: Chryseobacterium potabilaquae; assembly: GCF_902728265.1. Lineage (GTDB taxonomy): Bacteria > Bacteroidota > Bacteroidia > Flavobacteriales > Weeksellaceae > Chryseobacterium > Chryseobacterium potabilaquae. The sequence goes on along the minus strand of NZ_CACVBR010000006.1, from coordinate 46,993 downwards.
CCATACAGACAATCTGAAAGAAGAGATATTTATGATAAATATACAGAACAAATCTTAAAAACAGATTACGCTTACATTGCTTTTGATACTCCAGAAGAATTGGATGCGATTCGCAGTGAATTTGAAGCCAAAAATGAAGTATTCTCTTATGACAACAAAACACGGAATCGTCTTAAAAACAGCCTTACATTATCTGAAGAAGAAGTTCAAAAATTATTGAATGAAAAAAAGCCTTATGTAGTAAGATTTAAGATGCCCGTTGATAGAACTCTAAATCTTGAAGATATTATTCGTGGAAAGTCATCTGTAAATACCAATACATTAGACGATAAGGTTTTAGTAAAAAATGACGGAATGCCCACTTATCATTTTGCCAACATTATCGACGACCATGAGATGGAAATTTCCCATGTTATTCGTGGAGAAGAATGGCTACCTTCCTTAGGTTTGCATACCCTACTATATGAAGCTATGGGTTGGGAGGCGCCTCAATTTGCACATCTTTCATTGATTTTGAAACCTGATGTATCTACATTAATTGATAAAGATAATATTGATAGTATTACAAAATCGTTTACAGAAGAATTTGTAGCAAAAAATGATCAATTTTCTTTTGATGAATCAGCAGCACTTATTAAATCTTTCTTTTCAGAAGTTAAGAGTCCAAGATTCAAATCTATGTTGGCAGAAAATGAAAAAGACAATCCATTAACAGCTTCTGTAAAACAATTTTTAAAGAAAGGCCTTTCAGGAAAATTAAGCAAAAGAGATGGTGATAAATTTGGATTTCCTGTCTTCCCATTGAATTTTACAGACCCTGCAACCGGAAATATATCTAAAGGATATCGAGAAAGCGGTTATCTTCCTGAAGCCTTCATCAATATGGTTTCATTATTAGGATGGTCTCCGGCTAATGATAGAGAAATCCTTTCTTTGGATGAAATGGCTAAAGAATTTGATTTATATAAAGTACATAAAGCGGGGGCAAGATTTAGTAAAGAAAAATCAGAATGGTTCAATCATCAATATATCCAGAAAAAATCCAATGATGAACTTCTTACTATTTTAAGAAACTCTGATCTTAGCTTGAATATTTCTGATGACAAGCTTTTAAAAATCATTCACTTAATGAAAGAGAGGACTACTTTTCCCATTGAAATCTATGAAAATGGTAAATTCTTCTTTGAAGCACCTAAATACTATGATGAAAAGGCGTCTAAAAAAGCATGGAATGAAAGTACTTCGGAAATTTTAAATAATTTGATCTTAAAATTAAACGGTACAGATTTTAATGCTGAAAGCCTAAAACAATCTGTTCACGATTTTGCAGAAGAAAAAGGACTAGGAATGGGTAAAATAATGATGCCACTGCGTCTATCATTAGTAGGAGAATTAAAAGGTCCTGATGTTCCTGACATTCTTGAAATCCTTGAAAAAGAGGAAAGTATTAGCAGAATAAATAAAGCTATTCAGCATTTCAATGAGATTTTAATGTAAATTCTAAAATGCTTTTGATAAAATATATTACATTATCATCTTAGCTAAAAATTTTAAAGATTATTTTTTAAAGATGTCAGTTTCATAATTTTTCATAAATTTGAAAGATTTAATTTACTTCAAGAAATGGAATATTTAAGTTTCGAACTTCCTATCAAAGAATTAGTGGATCAGTACCAAACCTGTTCTTTAGTAGGAGAAGAAAGTGGTGTTGATGTAAAATTAGCATGTAGCCAGATAGAGGATAAAATCATAGAAAAGAAAAAAGAAATCTATGAAAATCTTACTCCTTGGCAAAGAGTACAACTATCTCGTCATCCTGATCGTCCTTATACTTTAGACTATATCAAGGGGATGGTGGATCAAAATAGTTTTCTAGAGCTTCACGGAGATAGAAACTTTGCTGATGATCCTGCTATGATAGGCGGATTGGCTACCCTTGATGGCCAAAAGGTCATGATTATAGGAACTCAAAAAGGACGAACAACTAAAGAAAGGCAATACAGAAGATTTGGGATGCCCAATCCTGAAGGGTACAGAAAAGCTTTACGACTTATGAAGCTTGCTGAAAAATTTGGAATCCCCGTGGTCACTCTAGTTGATACTCCTGGTGCTTATCCTGGATTAGAAGCCGAAGAAAGAGGTCAAGGAGAAGCCATTGCAAGAAATATATTTGAAATGGTTCAACTTAAGACTCCCATTTTCACCTATATTATTGGAGAAGGAGCAAGTGGAGGTGCATTAGGGATTGGCGTTGGTAATAAAGTATATATGTTAGAAAATACCTGGTATACTGTAATTGCCCCAGAGAGTTGCTCATCCATCTTATGGAGAAACTGGGATCACAAAGAAGATGCTGCCAATGCTCTCAACTTGACCCCAAAAGATGCTCTAAGAGAAAAGTTCATTGATGGCATTATTGAAGAGCCTCTTGGAGGAGCTCATTATGATCCTGAAACGACTTATTTAAACTTGAAAAATTCGATTCTACAGAATATTAAAGCTTTTTCTAAGTTCACAGGTCAAGAGCTTGAAACTCAAAGACAGGAAAAATTTATTGCCATGGGGCAATTTAAAGGATAAAATAATAAAAGGTTAAGAAAGTTTTTTCTTAACCTTTTTTGTAAAATATTTTAAGAGGTAACAATAACAGATTAGTCCTCTCTCAAATTTAATTCAATTTCAATATCTTTTGTAATCCTTTTCACAGAAGAGTATTTCGCATCACAAATCATTGTGGTTAGCACATATTCACCTTTATCAATGAGGATAAAATTTTGGCCTCGAGCGGGTACATCAAGGTTATAATATTTTCTTCCACTTATTTTCACAATCAAATTACATTTAGATCTATTTTTTATATTAATGTAAGCCTCTTTATCCATCGGATCATTATTGAACATATGAGTAAGCATTGCAGCCGTCTTTTTATTCTTTTCACTAGGCCCAGACATTGTATTTGTACTACCGGTGCTTACCATTCTACCAGATTTTGAAGTTGTCGTAGAATTTGATGCCATCGTTTTCGACTTGTTTAAACTATTATCATATACCATTTGAGCTACTTTATCTTCACTAAGCGGCTTAATAGTGGGTTTTGCTTCGGGAGAATTATCTGCCATAATACTCTCAATTAACCTTTTCTTGAAGTATTCCGTTCTAGGATGTCCCGGATTTTGTTTTAAAAAACCGGCAATAACCCGCGCTTCTTTGGTAGCCTCTGCATCAGATTCTGTGTAAATAATTACAGTTTCTTTCTCTACGACAGCTCTAGATTTAGTACTTCTCTTTTTCTGAGAAAACCCAAAGCTAAAAGCACATAGAAAAATAAGAATAAATATTTTTTTCATTAACTCAGTATTTTTAAATTTTATTAAATATACAAATAACGTAAAAAGTGATTTTTTAGTTTATCATTAAAAATTATTATCTTTGCACTGCTTTAAAATTAAGCTAAGCAATAACTAATCTTACAATAAAAATAATGGATACTATGTATACACCAGCTGCTGCAGATGTAGCAAAATTGAGAAACCAAACAGGTGCAGGTATGATGGACTGCAAAAAAGCTTTAGTAGAAGCTGAAGGAGATTTCGAAAAAGCAGTAGATATCCTTAGAAAAAAAGGACAAAAAGTTGCTGCTAACAGAGCTGATAGAGAGTCTACAGAAGGTGCAGTAATCGCGAGAGTAAACGAAGATAACACTTTAGGTGCAATTATCTCGTTAAACTGTGAAACAGATTTCGTTGCTAAAAATGAAGCATTCATTGAATTAGCTTATGAATTAGCTGAAATGGCTATTGTTGCTGCTTCTAAAGAAGAACTTTTAAACACTGATTTCCACGGAATCACTGTTGCTGAAAAATTAGTTGAGCAAACTGGTGTAATTGGTGAAAAAATTGAGATAGGTGCTTTCGAAAGAATTGAAGGACCGTTCTTAGGAGCTTACATCCATGCAGGAAATAAAATTGCTGCTATCACATCTCTTTCCTCTAAAACTGAGGGAGCTGACGAAGCTGCTAAATCAGTTTCTATGCAAGTTGCTGCGATGAATCCTATCGCTTTAGATGAAACAGCTGTATCTCAAGAAACAATTGACAAAGAATTGGAAATTGAAAGAGAACTTCTTACAAAAGAAGGAAAGCCTGCTAACATTATTGACAACATCCTTAAAGGTAAAATGCAGAAATTCTATAAAGAGAATACATTGGTACACCAATCTTTTATTAAAGATGCAAACCAATCTGTTGCTGATTATGTAAAATCGGTGAACGGAGATCTAAAGGTTACAGGATTTGTAAGAGTAAGCTTGTAAATATCTTTCAAATAAAAATAAAAATCTCGGTGAAAGCTTTCACCGAGATTTTTTATTTAAGTAAAAATCAACTATTTAACATTTTGATTAGATTGTAAATAAAATTGAAACTCATATTGCAATTTTATTTATAATATGTCAATAATATTTCAAATATTATTTTACTTTTGCACAAATCCTAATTCCTAATTACGCATGAAAAGATATCTACTTAGTTTAGTATTAGCTCTTTTAACTATTAACAACCTCTTTGCCCAAAGAGATACAGAACACTGGATAGCACCTTATTATGATATCGTAGGAGGATATACGAACGCCGTATACTTGTCTACCGATTCAACAACCCCAGTAGCCGTAAGTATCTATAATAATGATAATTTAGTAACTACAATTACGATCAGTAAAGGCAATCCCAAAACCTATACAATAACCAATAATCTTATTTCCGCTAACAGTTCAGCAGAAGCCTTTCAAGTCATCAATAAAGGACTATATTTAAAAGCAGAAAAACCTTTTTATTGTAGTTTAAGACTGGCACAAAATGTTCATGGTGAAATAATCACAAGTAAAGGAAAAGCAGGTATAGGGAAAGAGTTTTATGTAGCTTCCAGCCCAAACACCTCCACAAATGGCCTATATAACTTCACAGCTGGTATTTTAGCCACTGAAGATAATACTACTGTTACCGTTACTTGGGATAACGCAGCGGTAACATTCATAGGAGGTACACCTACAGGTACGAGCCAGACATTTACATTAAACAAAGGAAAATCTTTTATTTTAGCCGGCTCAGGAAATAATCCGGCAAACCTATCTGGCTTTATCGGAGCAAAAGTAGTTGCAGACAAACCCATAACATTAACAAACGGAAGCTGCAATGGTAACTTCGGAATAGGAAGCTATGGAGGGTCGGATCCGGTTTTAGACCAATCAGTTCCCATAGAAAGACTTGGTAATACCTTCGCAATAGTAAAAACGAGATCTACTGCTCCAGCCCAAAATATGGAAGGGGGAATTATTATTGCCACCCAAGACAATACAGACATATTTATTAATGGCTCTACCTCACCTGTTGCAACCATAAATACAGGAAAATGGTATAGAATTGATGAATCAAACTATATAACTCAAACCGGAACAGGAAGCCATTCCAATATGTATATTTCAACTTCAAAAAATGTTTATTTATATCAATTTGTTGCAGTAGGTTCAAGTAATGCCACATGTGGTTTTAATTATATTCCACCTTTAAATTGTTTCTTACCCAGAAAAATTGACGAAATTGGCAAGATTAATGAAATGCCTACTATTCCAATAGATCAGATTTCTTTAAAATTAAACATTTTAACTGAAACCGGAGCATCTGTTTTAGTCAATGGTATTGCCCCTACAGCCGATGAAGGGCCATACCCACTGACAGGTAATACAGAATGGGAAACCTACGCGATCGAAGGTATTTCAGGAAATGTTTCTATCACTTCCACTAAAGCGGTAACAGCCGGAATAAATGGAGGATATAGCTCTGCCGGATATGGAGGATATTTTGCAGGATTTTCATCAATCCCTGTTATTGCAAAACAGTCCGGAGATTGTGCTCCCGGAATTATCTTAGAGCTGGACGCAGGATACGAAACTTATCAATGGTATTTAAATGGCACAGCTATAAACGGAGCAACAAACAATACGTATTCCCCCACTCAATCCGGAAATTATACCGTAAGAGTCACCATGGGAACATGTCCTCCCGTAACAACTCCAATTTATAAAGTACAATCATGTCTTAAGGAAACTTCAAAAAGCATTGAAGCTTGTTCAACCAAAATAATTCAACCAACATTTACGTCATCAACACAGACTCCTGTACCCAATACAGTAGTAATAGTAGCCCAACCCACTCATGGTACAGCCACAGTAAATGCCAACGGAACTATAACCTATGTTCCACAACCCGGATATATAGGAAATGATATTGTGGTATATAAATTCTGCGGTAATGCTTCTGAATTTATTGATTGTGAACAAGTCACTTTAACCATCACGATGGTTCCTTTCGTCGCAAGAGACATCACTATATATGCTTGTCAATATGATAATGATCCATATGCTATATTTGATTTAACGACTGCTAACGTGACAGATTACAATCCTGTAATAAAGAAATACTATACTACTTTAGCAGATCTTACTGCTGGGACAAATCCTATTTCTGATCCAACAAAATATCAATCTGCAGGTGGTATTGTATATGTAAAAATTACAACAGAAGATGGATGTAATACTTCCGCCAAAATAACCCTAATCGCAAAGCCAATTAAAAAATCTCCTCTTTTGGTAGATAAATATATTTGTGCTGATGCCATGACAACATTAGATGCAGGAACTGAATATAATTCTTATCAATGGAGTACAGGAGCAACAACTTCTTCAATACAAAATGTTTCCTTAGGAGAATACACTGTTATCCTTGAAAAAAATGGATGCTTCCTTACACAAACAGTAAAAGTGAAAAAAGCGGCTGATCCTATTATTAAAGAAATTGAAATCACCAATAATACAGCAACAGTAATTGTTGAAGGAGGGGTACCTCCATATCAATATTCAGTAGATGGTACAACCCAATGGCAAGATTCTAATGTTTTCACAAATCTTTCTAGAGGTCAACATGTGTTCTATGTAAGAGATTCATACAATTGTAGCCCAACCTCTGTTGAAGTAACAGTTCCGAATTTAATAAACGCCATTACTCCTAATGGGGATAATAAAAATGATTATATCGATTATAGTGAATTAGCTTATAAAGAAAATTTATCCTTTGTAATTTATGATCGATATGGGAATAAAATCTTTACCGGAGATAAGTTTAATAATTACAAATGGGACGGAAGACATTTCGGTAAAAAAATTGTTACCGGAACCTATTGGTATCATATTACCTGGAATGAACCCAATAAAGAAAAAACACCTATAAAATATACAGGATGGATTTTGGTGAAAAATAGAGAATAAATCATATTGAATTAAAAATTTAAACCACGATTTACAAATCGTGGTTTTTTATTATATAAAATAACAATTGTATAAAATACCACACATGTAATTTTAAAATAATAGACTATTTTTGCAAACATCTCAATCCTAGCATGAAAAAAGTAGCTAGATTACATCAGCTTAGTGTATGTTTCATTTCTATTTTTAGAATGTTTGATAAATATTAAATGTAAAGAAAAAGAAAAGATTTCCATATAGAACTACGGATAGAAAAGGAGAGGAAGTGGGCTCAACAATAAAACAAAGTCATATCAAATTAATAAAAGGGGTTCAGGTTAAAAATCGAGAGTAATAATGATATTGTACATATGTTGAAAATCATCGCTATAAAATCATGATTTTTTATCATTTTTATAACGCATGAATACTAATTATTATTAAATTTGTCATAAAACCTAATATTGAATGAGGAAAATTTTATCTTTTTTATTTATCTTTTTTATTTCTACCTCTTTTTTCGCTCAATTAGATAGAGAGCATTGGTTTTCTCCCATGGTAGATAGAACAGACAATCCCAATCCTTATCAAAAGCTCTATCTATCGACTAACAGGACAACTCCTTTTCCGGTAAGTATTTACAATAACAACATATTAATTGGCACGGTTAACATTAGTAAAAACAACCCTCAAAAATTTGATGTATTAAGAAATTATATTATTACTACTCAACAATCTGATGTATTTACACCAACTACAAAGGGGCTTTATTTGAAAGCAGAATTCCCATTCTATGCCAATTTACGATTCTCTGTTTTTAATCATGCCGAAATCATCACCTCCAAAGGAATATCCTCTACGGGAAAACTTTTTTACGCTGCTAGCGCCCCTATTTCAGTAAACAATGACATTCTGAACTTTATGATGAGCGTTCTTGCTACCGAAGACAATACGACAGTAACCGTTTCAGGGTATAAAAATACAGTACAATTCTCCAATGGGACAACAGGAAGTAGTAATCCCACAATGAGTTTTACCCTAAACAAAGGACAGTCTTATATTATTGATGGAATAGGTGATATCACAGGCAACTCTGATGGATTCATTGGAGCTAAAATAACCGCTGACAAACCTGTAAATATCACGAATGGGAATTTCAACGGTCAATATGCTGGAAATCTTCCTACGAGTTCAGATATTTTAATGGATCAAGCAGTCCCGGTTGACAAATTAGGAAATGAATTTGCATTAGTAAAAGGAAATGGTAGCATTGGGTCCCATATGGAAGGAGCCATAATAATTGCAACAGAAAACAATACCCAAGTATTTGTTAATAATGAAATACCCCCCATTGCTACTCTAAATACAGGTGAATATTACATTGTCCCAGATACTAAATACATTCTACAAGGTAGTAATCATTATAATTTATTTATTAAAACTTCAAAAAATGCCTATGTCTATCAAATACTTGCGGGAGACTCAAGTTCAATAAGTCAAGTAGCCACAGGAGGATTTAATTTCATTCCTGCTTTAAACTGTTACTTACCCAAACAAATCAATGAATTAGGTTTCATAAATGAAAACTTTGTACATTCAAATAATAACCCTTCAGGAATTTTAAATATTCCTACTAAGCTTAATCTCATTACTGAAAGAGGTGCAGTAGTAACAGTAAACGGGGTAACTCCACCCGCGAATACCGGACCTTTCGGAATGAATGGGACTAATAATTGGGTCACTTATGGGATACCTAATGTAACGGGAACCATTACGATTGTTTCAAACAAAGCTATTACTGCAGGAATTAATGCAGGAAGTGATGCTGTAGGCTATGGTGGATTTTTTGCGGGCTTTCCTACCCAACCTGTTATACTCACTTCCGGAGGTACTTGCGCCCCCAATGCTACTCTTACTGTAGATCCCATTATTTATGATTCCTATCAATGGTATCGTAATGGAACTATCATTTCAGGAGCAACCAATCCTTCTTATACTCCTACTCAAGCAGGATATTATACATGTACTGTAACAATGGGAAGTTGTGCTCCCTTGGTAACAGAGCAGTTTAAACTTCTTCACTGTATGCAACAAAGTAATAAAAACTATAACGTCTGCTTAACACAAGAAATTATTCCAACTTTTAGCAATTCACCTCAAACACCTGTCTCTTCCACTATAACAATTACATCTCCTCCTACGCTAGGAACCACAACAATCAATACGACTACGGGAGTAATTACTTATACAGTTACTAATCCTGGTATTACAGGAACTGATACATTTACCTATACATTTTGTGGCAATGATCCAGATTTTCCAGATTGCGAAACCGTAACTGTTACTATTAATATCCAATCACTTATAGTAATAAACACTACATTAAATGCATGCAATATAAATGGTTTAGGAACATTTAACCTAGCATCAGCGAATGTCACAAATAACTCTCCTGTTACAATTACTTATTACCCCACATTAATAGATGCTCAAAATGAAAACGCTACAGCTATAATTACAACAGCCAATAATTACTCTGCAACAAATGGAAGTATTGTCTATGCAGTCGTTAAAAATAGTTTGGGATGCAAAAATATCGCTCAAATAACACTTAATCTATACAATCTTGCTATAGTTTTAAATAATTATACAGGAACATTTTGTGATGATAATCTTGATGGAACAGTCAGTGTTATTTTATCTAACATCACTCCCATTGTTCTCAACAATCCTACTTATTTTACGAATGTAAGATACTATGCCAATCTAAATGATGCCAATGCTGGAAACTCAAATACTCTTTCTAACAACTGGAGCTATACAACCACCACTACCATTTATATACGGGTTGATTCTCCTGATGGATGCTCACCTGTAATTCAGCCATTAACATTCAGTATCGGCGCAAAAATACCCTTATTAAGAACTTCACTTACAGAGAGTGTCTGCGATAATGATCTCAATGGAAATAAAATAGTAGATGTCTCACAATTTATCAACCAGTTCACTACAGATCCGAATGTAGGAGTAAGTTATTATGGATCGTTAGCGAATGCTCAGAACAATATATCTCCTATTACAAATCCTATAAATTTTACGGGAACACAAACCATTTATCTCCGATTTCAAAAAAACAATGAATGCCCTCAAATTGCCTCCATTACAATAACAATTAAAACGCCTAAAAAATCTGATATATTAGTTGATCAAATTATTTGTCCTAAGACAACTACCTCCCTAAATGCAGGCACAGGATTTGAAAGCTATCTTTGGAGTACAGGCGCAACAACTCCTTCGATATCGAACATAGGAGCAGGGACATACTGGGTAGACCTTACCTTCAACGGATGTACATACAGACAAACTGTGCATGTTATGGAATCTTCACTCCCAGAAATTGTATCAATCGAAATTAATGGATATACCGTGACTATAGGAGCCAGCGGTGGCACACCTCCCTATGAATACTCTCTAGACAATATAACATGGCAAAGCTCCAATGTATTCCAAAATGTTCCAAGAGGGAATCATACTATATATGTGAGAGATTCCAAAAACTGTGATATTACTTCACGACCATTTGTGATCATTAATTTAATTAATACGATTACTCCCAACTATGATGGGCATAATGATGATATCAACTATTCTGCATTGATGAATAATTCCAATCTTGAATTCAGAATATTTGACAGATATGGAGCTGAAGTTTTTAGAGGAAGTCCTTCTAATCGATATACTTGGGATGGAAAAATAACTGGAAGACCAGTAAATACAAATACTTATTGGTACTTTCTTAGCTGGACAGAATTCGGTGGTACTACTACCGTGAAATATACAAGTTGGTTATTGGTAAAGAATAGATAATATAATTAATATACTGCTCATTTATTTATAACATTCATTAACAGTTTAACATCAAAGTTTAATATAATTTTAACCTGTATTTCTTATTAAATTAGATAAAAATTCATTCATTTCTATGTAATTTTGTTTAATATATGAAGAAACTTATACCTTTATTGTTTTTGATTTTCTTAGCTAAAATCAATGCACAAATATATTCAGGAGAGGTCTTTTTACGAGACAATTCGGTTTTATATCTTAATCAAGTTTATGTAACCAATCTTACTACTCAAAAGACTGTACTTACCAACTATAATGGTGACTTTACTATTCAGGCAAGCACTGGAGATATTATTCGTTTTACCTCCATTATTACTGAAAGAAAAGATATACAACTCTCTCCTCAAATGTTTGAAACCAAAAATCTTATTGAACTAAAAATCGCATATCATGATATACAGGAAGTAATTATTAGTAGATTTAAACCCACCGGAAACTTAAGATACGATGTCAACGCCTTAAGAAAAGAAGATAAAGGACTAGCTCTCAAAAAAGTCATTGGACTTCCAGAGCCAAAAGGTGATGGGACTTCACCAGAACTCCCTGTGGCAGGATTGAGGGACGGAGGCCTTACCTTTAGCTTAGAAAGCATATATGATATTTTATCTGGCGAAAGAAAGAAAAAACAACGGTATATGGCTTATGAAAGAATGAACGGTTCTGTTTCTCAAATCAAAAACTATCTGGGAACTGATTATTTCTTAAAATTTAAAATTCCTGAAAACCTAATTGATAACTTCCTTCAATTCGTTTATACCTCTGAAAATTTACAACCTTATGTTTCAGCAGGTAATTTTGAAGCTATTAAAATCCCTATAGAAAAATATTTACCCATCTATCAAAAAAGATTAAGAAACTCTCATCTTCAAGAAGTTATAAAATAATTTTCAACCAATATCTATAACGTGTATTATGATTTTCATAATGCACGTTTTTTTTATATTAAAATTATACCTAATTTTACATCAAATCACATTATAATTAAAATATATTGCTGTTTAATTACCAATAACCGAATTACTACTACAAAAATTTTATTTTTAATTAATATTAGTAAATGAAAAAAGCACTTTTACTGTTCAGCTCTCTATTCTTAATAAATATTTCAGCTCAAAAAAAAGGAAAAGATTATAGCGAAATTTTGAAAAGCAAAAATATTTATGAAATAAATGCATTTCTTAGAGATGCACATCCAGATGATCCACGAAGATCCGTATTAAAACCAAGACTAATGGAAATGATGAGAGAGTATCTTAAAAATGCTCACCCACAAGACCAAAAGGTAAAGCAGATGCAGGAATGGCTTGCCGTTCTAAAAAGAAAACCTTCTACCAAAATTGATTTTGATGAATTAAACGCTAATATTAAGCAAAAACAAATAGCTAGATATAAAACAGAACTGGAAACCGGCAAATCAAGTGTTACATTTACACCCAGCATCTCTCAAAATGCCATTGTTGTCAATTCTTCGACTTATAGCACCACAGCAATTCCTGATTCTGAAGCCGAAGAGTTTAATATGCTAATGTCAGTATCATCTGTAGAACATAAAAATAAAACAGTAAAAATACTCAACTCACTATTTGATAATGACCCAAACAGCAAAGAATGTATAGTCCTTATTGAAAATAACTCTGATTGTAATATTATTATGAGAATGGAAGGAATTGGTAATACCAAATACAGACTTGCCATTCCTTCACGCGGAGATAATTCTGTAGTAGTACAAAAAGGAGATTATCTTTTTACAAGTATTGTATGTGGAGCTCAATATGCCTCTCAAAAAACAATCCAAAAACCAATTCATGTAGCGCTAGGCAATCCTGAAAAGAAATAAAATTTAGCTCAATCTAAGTAATAAACGCACCAATCTGTTTTTAAAGGTAAAAAGAGATTGGTGTTCCTATTTTTAGTATTTTTGCCAGATTTTAATTATCTCATGGGAAAAAACAAATTAGCAAGGTTCGCAGAAAATAAAATATTACCAAATGTTATCCAGCCAACTAGAGAGGACGCATTAAATGGATTTGAACTTAAAGGAAAATGGAGATCAAACTTTTTTCACAACAACAATCCAATAGTACTCGAATTAGGCTGTGGAAAAGGAGAATATTCCGTTGGTTTGGCTAAAACATTTCCAGAAAAAAACTTTATTGGAATAGATATAAAAGGTGCCAGATTTTGGTTTGGAGCTAAAGAAGCAATAGGAAACGACATGAATAATGTAGCTTTTTTGAGAAGCCAAATTGAGCTTGTAGACCATTTTTTTGCAGAAAATGAAGTTGATGAAATCTGGATTACATTCCCAGATCCTCAAATAAAGTATAAACGCACAAAGCATCGATTAACACATCCTGATTTTTTAGATAGATATAAAAAATTTCTAAAACCAGGCGGAATTATTCATTTAAAAACAGATTCAGAATTCTTACATGGATATACATTGGGACTTCTTCAGGGACTAGGTTATGATATACTCACTGCTCATCACGATATTTATGGAGCTCCTGAATACGACCCCAATACTCCACATTTAAGAGATATTAAAACCTATTATGAGGAACTATTTTCTGCTAAAGGAAAAACAATCACCTATATTAAGTTTAGAATCAACCCGTAATTATTAAAAACTTTTAATTAATGACAAAAAAGTTATTAAACTAAAATAAAAAAAATTTAATAAAAATAGTAAGTAAGGATTTACTTACTATTTTTATTAATTACAAATCTCAAAAGATATTTTACTACCAAGTAAACGAAAAATTGAATATATTTAGATATCGTAATTTCAGTACTTACTTCTATAATTAAACACAACCCTCCCCTACTATGAAAAATTTTTTAATTTTCTCAGGTCTTCTTTTTATAGTGAACAGCTGCACGATGAATAATTATCCCATAAGAAATAGCTACCCAAATTATTCTAATAGCTCTTCCGCCAATACAGAAAGAGAATATAATGAACTTTTAAAAACCTATAAACCAGAAACAGCGGATGTTCTTACTGATTTATTGAACGGTTCATCAGATAACCCTCAAACATCAATTTCAATTGAAAATAAATCTCGATGCAATATGGTGCTTACTGTATCTGGAAACAATTTTTATAGAAAAATACCCATTGGTGCAGGAAAAGTAGGGTATGCCATGATTCCAAAAAATCAAAATTATAAACTTTCCGGAATGGTTTGCCAATCAGCTTATAGCTCTTCTAAATATATCACCAATTCTTATGCTATCACTCTTTCAAATTAATCTTTCGTGACTATCAACAATGATATAAAAACAAAAAAGCTGAACAAATTTTGTTCAGCTTTATATTTTTAAAGATAATCTTTAATTATTCTGCATCAAAATCAGCATCTTTATCTGCAGATACTTTTCCTCCTTCTTCTTTAGATTTTTCTTTATCAGCTTTTCTTTGAGACTGTCCTTCTTTGATAGATTCAGAAACAACGCTCAAAATCATATCTATAGATTTAGAAGCATCATCATTTCCTGGAATAACAAAATCTACTTTTCTAGGATCAGAGTTTGTATCTACGATACCAAAAACTGGAATACCTAATTTCTTAGCTTCAGTTACTGCAATATGTTCTCTCAAAATATCAACTACAAATACTGCAGACGGAAGACGAACCATATCTGCGATAGAACCTAAATTCTTCTCAAGGTTAGCTCTCTGTCTGTCTACTTGAAGTCTTTCTTTTTTAGATAAAGTTTCGAACGTTCCATCTTTTTTCATTTTGTCGATAGAGTTCATTTTCTTAACAGCCTTTCTGATAGTAACAAAGTTTGTCAACATACCACCTGGCCATCTTTCAGTAATATAAGGCATATTAAGTTCAGAAGCATGTTTTGCAACCACTTCTTTCGCTTGCTTTTTAGTCGCTACGAAAAGAACTTTTTTACCTGCAGAAGTTAACTTTTCTAAAGCGTTACAAGCTTCATCTAACTTAACTGCTGTTTTATGTAAGTCTACAATGTGAATACCATTTTTCTCCATAAAAATGTATGGAGCCATATTTGGATTCCACTTTCTAGTCATGTGACCGAAGTGTACACCAGCCTCTAAAAGGTCTTTTACATTTGCTTTTGCCATGTTTTTTGTTTTTGTTAGTTTACTTTCCGTCTTTTAAACAATCAACAACTTCTTTAGATGGGAGAAGTGTTTGGATGCTAAACATAACGGGCAATTTTTTTGTTTAGATAAATAATAGATTTAGATATAAGATAACAGAATGAAAAAATTCTGGCATCTGATATTTTGAATCTGAAGTCTGAAAATTAACGTTTTGAGAATTGGAATCTCTTTCTTGCTTTTTTCTGACCTGGCTTCTTTCTTTCCACCATTCTTGCATCTCTTGTAAGTAAACCGGCAGGCTTCAATGCTAATCTGAACTCAGCGTTGATTTCACATAAAGCTCTTGAAATACCTAATCTGATTGCTTCTGCCTGACCTGTATTTCCTCCACCGAATACATTTACGGTAACGTCATACTGACCAACAGTTTCAGAAAGGATAAATGGTTGGTTTAATTTATAAACCATTACGTCTGTAGAGAAATATTCTTTAGCATCTTTACCGTTTACAGTAATGTTACCAGAACCTGGCTTTACATAAACTCTTGCTACAGAAGTTTTTCTTCTTCCGATTTTATGAACTGTAGACATATTAATTATTTAAATTCGTTAACATTAATTGTTTTAGGCTGTTGAGCTTCATGCTTATGCTCAGTTCCTTCATATAGATATAGATTCTTAAGCAAAGCTGATCCTAATCTGTTTTTTGGCAACATACCTTTTACAGATTTTTCCAATACTTTTAAAGAATCTTTCTTTTGAAGTTCAGCCGCAGTCATAGACTTTTGACCTCCAGGGTATCCTGTATGCCAGATATAAGTCTTATCAGCCCATTTATTTCCAGAAAGAGTAACTTTTCCAGCATTCAAAACGATTACGTTATCCCCACAATCTACGTGAGGTGTATAATTCGTTTTGTGCTTACCTCTCAAAATCTTTGCAACCGTAGAAGCTAATCTACCTAACGGCTGTCCTTCAGCGTCTACCACAACCCATTCTTTATTAGCAGTAGCTTTGTTCGCTGAAACAGTTTTGTAACTTAATGTATTCACACGTTTTAGTTAAAGATTAAACATAATTTTCCCTTCAAGGGTGTGCAAAGGTACGAATAATTTTTGGAATGGGAAAATTTTTATAAAAGGCACCCTCTAAAATTTTTATTAAAAAAAATTATTCAAAATTAGTTTTGGCACAAAAATTGTAAATTGTCAATACGATGAAAAAAATTATTAGATTCTAAAAACACAAATGAAAAGTAAAGAGTTTAGTTCCCTGAACTCTTTCTTTTATTAATTTTTCTTTAAAATTTCCAGCTAAATATTATCAAATTAACTATTTCAGTAGTTGAAATAATTATATTTGTGATAAACTTTAAAAACTATGAGCCACGGAAAGCTAAGAGAAGAAAAATTATGCCTAAACTGTGAAAATCCAGTAGAAGAAAGGTTTTGCCCTCACTGTGGACAAGAAAATGTAGAACCTAGGCAACCCTTTTATTATTTATTTACGCATTTTATAGAAGATTTCACCCATTACGATGGTCAATTTTGGAAAACCATACAATATTTACTTTTCCGCCCCGGTAAACTCACCAAAGAATATCTTGCAGGTAAGAGACAACTCTATGTAGCTCCTGTAAAACTATATATATTCATAAGTTTTATTACTTTTTTACTCCCATCTCTTTTATCAAGCTCAAAAAACGAAAGTGAAGATTCTCAAAAAGTAACCTCAGCAGAGAAAATCAAACAGAAAAAAGACGCTGAAAAAGAATTAGCAAAAATTACGGATAGTATAAAAAGTGAAGTTCTGAAAAATGAAGTTTTATCAAAAAATAAAAACGTACAACCTCTTATTGAAAATAATCTCATCAAAATCAATGAAATTAAAAATAGCGCCCCGGATGAAAGTCTAATAGACGAAACAGAAGATGGCAAAATAAAAATATTGGGTGCCGAAAACAAACATGAGTTTGATTCTATACGTCGCACAAGTGGGGAAAACAAATTTCTTTATGCATATAGTGAACCTTTTGCCAAAAAGATATTTTCTCTTCAAGAAAAGGGATTAAATAAAAAGGAAATATTTGCACGGTATAAAAGCACTTTTGTACATACTCTACCTAAAGCACTTTTCTTATATCTTCCTGTATTTGCTTTCTTCCTATGGATATTTCATAATAAAAAGAAATGGTGGTTTTTTGACCATGGTATTTTTACCCTTCACTATTTTTCTTTTCTTTTATTAGGTATTTTACTTCTTATTTTTATATCCAGATTACTTGATAGATTGCCTGATTATGGTTTATTTACTTTACTAGCAGTTTTAATACATACAGCCATTATTATATATATGTCTTTATACTTCTTTATTGCTCATTATAGGGTCTATGAGTCAAGAAAAAGAATGACCATACTAAAAGGAAGCTTATTATTTATGATCAACTTTGTGGGCATCTTGCTTATGTTCCTTGCTTTAATGTATATTAGTTTTTTAATGATGCATTAATCACGAAGTGACTTATTTCTCCGAAAACTTGCTATTAGATAATATGCTACAAAAACAGTAGAAAACTTTAATATAGAAGGGATAGCAGACTCCAGATTGAATAACAAAGTCCCTATCAAAACCAAAAGTCCCATTGCCACAAAAGATAATGCTAATTTTTGTGGTAAGGTAAAATTAGGGGTATCCAAGTAGTACGCGATGCCCCAAGCAAATCCAAAAGCCAGGGCATAATAGATATCAAGACCTATATTTTCTGAACTATAAAAGAAATAATTAATAAGAAAACTCAATAGGGTTCCTAACACAAAATATAATAGAGCTTTTTTCATACTGTAATAATATTAGACAAAAGTAAAAAAATTAGTGATCATTTCTGCACGAATCCCTACTATAAGGGAGAATACTCAATGTCTTGAATTCCAATAAACAATTAAAAACCAAAACATTACAACCTCACCTAAGGTTCTTATTTTATTATTATATTTGAAAATTCAGAAATTTTCTAATTTTTTTATGGAAACCCAAAAATATACTCCTAAAAACAAAGTGAGAATTGTGACTGCTGCCTCACTTTTTGACGGTCATGATGCTGCGATTAATATTATGCGTCGTGTTATTCAAGGAACAGGATGTGAAGTCATTCACCTTGGTCATGACAAATCTGCAGAAGAAGTGGTAAACACCGCAATTCAGGAAGATGCCAATGCTATTGCCCTAACTTCTTATCAGGGCGGCCACAATGAATATTTTAAATATATATATGACCTTCTAAGAGAAAAAAACTCTCCTCAGATCAAAATTTTTGGTGGTGGTGGTGGAGTAATTTTACCTGAAGAAATTAAAGATTTAATGTCTTATGGCATCGACCGGATTTATTCTCCGGACGACGGCCGTGAACTTGGACTTCAAGGAATGATCGATGATTTGGTAACCCGATCCGATTTTGCAACAGGTAAAGACATTACCCTCAACGATTTGGATTCAGTTACGTTTGAAAACCCTACAAGTATTGCAAAAATCATATCTGCAGTAGAAAACTTTTCATTAGAAAAGCCCGAGCTAGTAAAGGCTATTGACGAAAAATCAAAAGATCTACATATTCCTATTATTGGTATTACGGGAACTGGAGGAGCCGGAAAATCTTCCTTAACAGATGAATTGGTAAGACGTTTCTTACGCTCAAATACAGATAAAAAAATTGCGATTATTTCCATTGATCCTTCAAAAAAGAAAACAGGAGGTGCACTTTTAGGGGATAGAATTCGCATGAATGCTATCAACGACCCAAGAGTTTATATGCGCTCGATGGCAACCAGAGAAAATAATGTTTCGGTTTCTCCCTTCATTCATTCTGCTTTGAATGTGTTGAAGTTAGCTCATCCGGATGTCATCATTTTAGAAACTTCGGGAATTGGGCAATCAGGTTCAGAAGTTTCTGATTTTGCAGATGTTTCAATGTATGTGATGACGCCTGAATATGGTGCATCCACTCAATTGGAAAAAATTGACATGTTAGATTACGCAGATCTGGTGGCCTTAAATAAATCGGATAAAAGAGGAGCTCTTGATGCACTTCAAGCAGTAAGAAAACAATTCCAAAGAAACCATTTATTATGGGAAAATCAACTAGACGAAATGCCCGTCTATGCGACAAAAGCATCCCAATTTAATGATAACGGAACAACAGACCTATATAATAGATTAGTTTCAAAAGTAAATGAAAAATTCCCTGATTTAAATTTAAAAACATTCGTTGAACAAGAAACAACAGATGAAGTAACAATTATCCCTCCAAAAAGAGTTCGTTACCTTTCAGAAATTGTTGAAAACAACAAACAATACGACACCAATATTGAAAAGCAAGCCGAATTAGCGAGAAAAATGTATCATATTAATGGTGTTAAAGCCATCATTTCTAATGAAACCTTAGACGCTGAATATCAAAAAGCCGAAAAAGAACTTCAACAAGAAAATATTGATTTTCTAAAAACTTGGGATGATACGAAAAAAGCTTTCCATGCTGAATTTTATTCCTATTTCGTAAGAGGAAAAGAAATTAAAGTTGAAACCTCAACGGAATCTTTATCTCATTTAAAAATTCCAAAAATTGCATTACCAAAATACAACGATTGGGGTGATTTGATTCAATGGAAAGGGCAAGAAAATCTTCCTGGAAGTTTTCCATACACAGCCGGAATTTACCCTTTCAAAAGAACCGGAGAGGATCCCACAAGAATGTTTGCTGGAGAAGGAGGCCCAGAAAGAACCAACAGAAGATTCCATTATGTTTCTGCAGAAATGCCTGCAAAACGTTTATCAACAGCCTTTGATTCTGTAACACTATATGGGCAAGACCCTGCTCTACCTCCTGATATTTATGGTAAAATTGGAAATGCAGGAGTTTCGATTGCTACACTAGATGATGCTAAAAAACTATATTCAGGATTTGATTTAGTGAATGCATTAACTTCAGTTTCAATGACAATCAACGGGCCTGCTCCTATGTTATTGGCTTTCTTCATGAATGCTGCCATTGATCAGAATGTTGAAAAGTACATTATTGAAAATGGGCTAGAGTCTAAAGTTGAAGCTGTTTTAAAAGCAAAGTTTGATGATAAAGGGTTAGAAAGACCGAAATATAGTGGTGACCTTCCACCTTCCAATAATGGTTTGGGTTTAAAATTGTTAGGAATTACAGGAGACGAAATTATTCCCGCTGACATCTACGCTGAAATTAAAGCTAAAACAATAGCCACAGTTCGTGGAACCGTTCAAGCAGATATTTTAAAAGAAGATCAGGCTCAAAATACATGTATTTTCTCTACTGAGTTTGCCCTAAGATTGATGGGAGATGTTCAAGAGTATTTCATTAAAGAAAAAGTAAGAAACTTTTATTCTGTTTCTATTTCCGGATATCATATTGCAGAAGCAGGTGCCAATCCGGTTTCCCAGTTAGCATTTACATTAGCAAATGGGTTCACTTACGTAGAATATTATCTATCGAGAGGAATGGATATTAATGATTTTGCACCCAATTTATCCTTCTTTTTCTCCAATGGAATTGATCCTGAATATTCAGTGATTGGTCGCGTCGCAAGAAGAATATGGGCAAAAGCAATGAAATTAAAATATGGAGCTGATGAAAGAAGCCAGATGTTAAAATATCATATTCAGACTTCGGGACGCTCTCTTCATGCACAGGAAATTGATTTCAATGATATCAGAACCACTCTTCAAGCATTATATGCTATTTATGATAATTGTAATTCCCTTCATACAAACGCTTATGATGAAGCTATTACGACTCCAACAGAACAATCTGTAAGAAGAGCAATGGCAATTCAGTTGATTATTAATAAAGAATTAGGCTTAGCTAAAAACGAAAACCCACTTCAAGGTTCATTTATTATTGAAGAATTAACAGATCTTGTAGAAGAAGCAGTGTATGCAGAATTTGATAGAATCACGGAAAGAGGCGGAGTGCTTGGCGCAATGGAAACAATGTACCAGCGTTCAAAAATTCAGGAAGAATCCATGCATTATGAATGGTTAAAGCATACTGGAGAATATCCAATCATCGGGGTAAATACTTTCCTTGGAAAAGATGGATCTCCTACAGTACTTCCAGGCGAAGTTATTCGTTCAACTGAGGAAGAGAAACAAGCTCAGATTGAATCTTTACACAACTTCCAACATGCTAATGAAGGAAAATCTGAAGAAGCCCTAAAAGAGCTACAACACGCTGCAATTAATCAGCAAAATCTCTTTGAGGTAATGATGAATGCCGTAAAATATTGCTCTCTTGGACAAATTACCAATGCTTTGTTTGAAGTAGGTGGAAAATATAGAAGAAATATGTAATCTTTACCGATAATAAATAAAATAATAAGCCCGCAGAAAAAATCTGCGGGCTTTTAGTATTAATTAATACTAAATTATTTTTTATTGAAATCTCCTGCAAAAACTGAAATAATATTATTTTCAGAAAGGTATTTCTTCAACGCATCATTCACTTCAGAAAGCTTAAGATTTTGAATCTTTGTATTTTGTTCGTCAAATTTTTCCACAGGAACACCAAAAAGAAGCTGAGTATTTACTAAATTAATAAGTGTATTTTCCATTCCCAAATTCGTTTTTCTTTCATTAGCATAACTCTTTTTATTAGAATCTAATTCTTCTTGTGTAAAACCAGATGCTAATGCTTTTCCTACC
Organism: Chryseobacterium potabilaquae; assembly: GCF_902728265.1. Lineage (GTDB taxonomy): Bacteria > Bacteroidota > Bacteroidia > Flavobacteriales > Weeksellaceae > Chryseobacterium > Chryseobacterium potabilaquae. The sequence goes on along the minus strand of NZ_CACVBR010000006.1, from coordinate 24,987 downwards.
TCCTCTTTAATTGCCGCTTCTACAGCATCTCTTTTAGTAGGGTTTAAATAAGCATAATAATTCCAAGATGCTACATCATTGGTAATAGGGACACTAAGGTATGAGCCTACTCCATAAGAAATACCATCTTTTTCACGCAACCTCATCGGCAACCTTGCAGAAAGGAATCCCCCACTTCCTAAAATCTCATTTGCCATTACTAAAGCAGGATAATCAGGATGATCTTGTGCCATTCTAAAGCTCGATGTTCCTAAAGCCACCGCATTCTCTTTATCTGGCGTTATGATATTTTTATCTTGTTTTTTTGTTTCAAAGAAAGTTGGTTTAACTTCAACAAATTTTGATTTTGCAGTAAACTTACCAAAAGTTTTTTCCAATTCTGCTGCTGCGAGCTTAGGATCAAGATTACCAATAATAGTTCCTACTCCATTGGAAGCTCCCATGATATTTTGATAAAAATCCATAATCTGAGCTCTGGTGACTTTTTTATTATCATCTATTCGTTCTTGCAAAGAAGAAATATAAAAAATACTAGTCTTCGGATATGGAGATGCAAGTCGCTGCACTTCATTATTCGCAATCGCATTCGGATCCTTCAATTGTCCCTCCAACCAAGTATTGGTTTCAATTACTGTTTTTGAAAGTTCAGTTTCTGGGAAAATAGAATTAGTTAAGATGTCCTGCAAAATACCCATTACTTTAGGATAATATTGCTTATAGGTACTTATATTAAGAATAAAACTTTGTCCATACGCATACAGATTTATAGATGATTTCATTTCATCTAATTCATCCTGTATCTGTTCTTTGGTTTTATTTTTAGTACCTGCTTTTAATAATGCTGCAGTAATACTTGCAACTGCATTTTTATCTTGCAGATCTTTTTCATTTCCAATTCTAAACCTGAAACTACCTTGAACTTTTTCTCCTTTCAATTCTTTATTGATAAGACCATACTTCATCCCATTAGAAAGTTTTCCTTCGGTAAGATTTTTCTTAAGATTAGCAATCGATGCTTCAAAAGGAGCAGGTTCTTTTTCTAATGCTTTTCCTTTATAGCCTTTTACAAGATCGGCAATCTGATTTTCTCTAAATTCTGTAGGGAAAACTCTTTCTTCATTGGAAGAGGGACGGAAAACACCAAGGGTTCGATTATTAGTTTTAAAGTATTTCTGAGCAACTCTATTAATATCCTCAAGGGTAAGTTTTTCAACATTGTCACGATAAAGAAATCCTAATTTATAATTTCCTGCGCCTACAATTTCTGTAAGATTAATTGCAAAATTAATAGTATTATTTTTTTCGTTTTCAATATCTTTAATCAGTTTTGCTTTAGCTCTTTTAAGATCATCTGTTGTATATTTAGTGCTCGCAACTTTATCTAATTCTGCTTTCACAAAATTGGTTGCTTGATTTAGATCTTTATCTTTGGGAACATCAAAATTAAAATATACCATTCCCGGATCTCTTACCACCGGACTGAAAGTCCATACTGAAGATATCTTTTGGGTTTCTACAAGACTTTTGTATAAATATCCAGAAGGGTCTGATGTTAATATTTCATACAAAGCTGCTAAAGCGGCATAATCTTTATCAGCAAATGCTGATGTATGATAACCCGCTGCAATAATCTGCTGATCATTATTTCTCTTAATCTCAAAATATTTTTCTCCATTTTGAGCAGGCTCCACCGTATAAGTTCCCCCCAATTCACGGCTAGGCTTTGGTATTGCTGAGAAGTACTCAGAAATATATTGTAATGCATTTTTTTCATCAAACTTCCCTGCGACAATTAATGTAGCATTATCTGGTTGATAATATTTTTCATAGAACTTACGTAATGTAGGAGCTTTTACTCTTTCAATATCCTCTTTGCTACCAATAGTACTATTTCCATAATTATGCCATGTATATCCGCTGGAAAAAACATTTTGCATCATTACTCTCGTAGGATCATTTTCTCCAATTTCAAATTCATTTCGTACTACAGAAAACTCCTTATCCAAATCACTTTGTAAGATAGTAGCATTGATCATTCTATCAGCTTCCATTTGTAAAGACCATTTTAGATTTTCATCACTGGAAGGGAAAATTTCAAAATAATTGGTTCTGTCAAACCAAGTAGTTCCATTAGCTTGGCCTCCTTTATCGGAAAGTTGCTTTTTAATATCTCCCATATTCTTGGTACTCTTGAACAACATATGTTCAAGCAAGTGAGCCATTCCTTTTTCGCCATATCCTTCATCCTTGGATCCAACATTATATACAATATTTACTACCATATTACTTTGTGATTGGTCTGAAAGTAAAAGAACTCTCATTCCATTGCTTAAAGAATACTCTTTTACTCCTTCAATATTGCCAACAAACGTGGGACTCTCAGTTTTTTGTGAAAAAATAGGATTGGCGGCTCCTGTAAAAAATAATACAGCCATCCCAAATAGTAGGTTCTTCATTAGTTTTTATTTAAAATTCGCTTAAATTTAATAAGTTTATTTCGATAAGACAATTTTGATTGATAAAATATTACATGCTTTTGACTTATTTTTGTAATCATATTATAATTTTATTTCTAAAATGAGAGCAAAAGCTATATTTAATTGGAGCAGCGGAAAAGATTCAGCTCTTGCTCTTTATAAAATATTTCTGGAAAATAAATACGAAATAACCCATTTACTCACAAGTATTAACAACGAGTACCAGCGTGTTTCCATGCATGGCGTGCCCCTTTCTCTTTTAGAAAAACAATCTGAAAGTATAGGCATTCCACTATTGACAATGGGACTTCCAAAAGAACCTTCGATGGAAGAATACCAAGAGATTATAACAAAAACCATGAATGAAGTAAAGTCAGAGGGAGTTACTCATTCCATTTTTGGCGATATTTTTCTAGAAGATCTTAGAAAATATCGTGAAGAGCAATTAAAAACTATTAATATAGAAGCTGTATTCCCACTTTGGAAAAAAAATACCTCGGATCTTATCTTTGAGTTTCTGGATCTCGGATTTAAAACAATAGTGACCTGTGTAAATGAAGCCTATCTAGATAAAAGTTTTGTAGGAAGAATTATTGATCGTGATTTTATCAAAGATCTCCCAAAAAACGTGGACCCTTGTGGAGAAAATGGAGAGTTTCATACCTTTACCTTTGAAGGACCTATTTTTAAAAAGCCTATTCAATTTGAAATCGGAGAAACAATCAAGAAAACCTATCCTAGCCCAAATAAACAAAATATCGAAGAATATATTTTTTGGGTTTGTGATCTCCATATTTGATTCTGAATGTAGCTTATTTTTCCTTATTTTTAGCATAAACTAAAAACAAATGCTGAAAAAATCCTATCAAATTATGCTATTCCTCTTTATATCATTGGGTGTAATAAGTTGCCAAACAGAACATAATCCTATAAAAACCACGAATCGAAATACCATTGTAGATTCGACCATTAGCATTTTCGAGAAAAAAATGATAGGCCATCAAATGGATTCAATTTTCAAAAAATATAATTTTAATGGTAGTGTAGGCATATTTAGAGACTCTATTCCCATATATAGAAAAAATAACGGCTATTCAGATTTTACTAATAGAATTCCAATCGACTCCAATACTGTTTTTGCGATTGGGTCTATTAGTAAACAATTTACGGCCATTTTGATTTTACTTCAAATGGAGCAGGAAAAATTAAGTATTAATGATAAAGTATCACACTATCTACCAGAATTTCAAACTAAAGAATACGAAAATATACTCATTAGCCAATTACTGAATCATACTTCAGGTCTCAATACTCTTGGTGGAAAGCTTATGTTTAAAAGTGGTACGGATTTTTTTTATTCTAATGAAGGCTTTGATGCATTGGGAAAGATTGTTGAAAAAGTAACAGGAAAAACTTTTGATACTAATATTGGAGAGTTATTTAAAAGAGTCGGAATGAAAAACTCATCTACAGGAAATACTTTTGAAGGAAAGGATTTTGCAGGAGCATATCTCGGTGATACACTACATGCTGAAAAAATTCTTAATATGCCTAAAAGGCTAGGTGATAAAAATATTGGAATTCCTGCAGGTGGTATTCTTTCTACCATTGGAGATTTACAAATTTGGAATAATGCACTTTATAATGGTAAAATTCTAAAAGCAGAAACTTTTAAGCAATTTATTTCTAAAAGTGCCGAAAGGCATCATCCTGTTTTCGGAAAAATGGGTTATGGTTATGGAATTATGCTCAATATAGGAAAACCTCTTGCCTATTTTCATAGTGGATATATCAAAGGAGCACCTTCTCTTAATATCTATTATCCAGAAAGCCATACATCTGTCATTATACTATCCAATATTGCTGATGAAGCTAAAGGGAAAAATGCAATTTTCAGACCTCATATTGAAATAAAAGAATCTACCGACCTTATCGAAAATACCATCATGGATATTAAGAAAGAAATGCTAGAACCTCAACGTCATAATCTATAAATATTTCCTTCCGATTTTCAATTTACCTAGTTATTATTTTGATTTTCAGAACTGTATCAATCAGAATAGGTAAACTCAAATCTACAGAAAGATTGACATGGCACTTAATAGTTTACTTTCTCCCCATTATTGGGATAATTATCTTCTTTATAGTGAATCCAAATAAAAAATTAAATCGGCTATTAAGAGAAATTAAGCGTTTAGTTTTAAAAGAAAAAACCAGCTCTCATTGCTGGTTTTTAGTATACTATTAATCATTTTCTTTAATAATTTTATGTGAAATAATTACCCCACTATCTTCTAAAAGATTTAATGTATACACTCCAGCAGGTAATGTTTTAAGACCTATCTGTATCTTTCTAGTGTCTTTCAGTTCAAATTTGATAGGGATTAGTCTTCCCACAGCATCATATAAAGTGACACTAATATTATTTGAAAAATCTTCTTTTCCTTCAATATACAATTCATTATTAACAGGATTAGGATATATTACAAATCGTCTTTCTTTCACATTAACTTTAGTCGTTATACGATCATTTTTAACTAAAGTCCATGCAATATTGGTAAAATGGACTGCACTATGGTTGTTCACTCTCACTAATGGAGTATTATCATTAACAGAAAAAGCCAAGGTATTATCTCCTGCATTCAATTCCTCTGATGTAATTGTTATTGTATTTTCTGTAGCTTCAAGAACATTCCCATTCAAAACCCATGTATTAACTAATGTATTGGGAATCGGCAGAACCTCATTCACTGTAAATGTTATATCAGAATAGCCTTCTAAAACAGTATCATTCGCCGGCGTAAAAGAATCAACAGGAGAGATTAAAGAATGAATTCTTTCAATAATAGCTTCTTTGCAAACAGAACAAAATTGACGGTTAAGATATCTCATTTCACAGTTCTGATGAGGACGAAACCATGTAGGACTTTCAGTATAAGGATATATTCCTATATTATCTGTATTGAGCCAATTTCTCCATCTAATACTTGTAGGACTAGAAGTTTTGGTTTTATTTGGTGACTCTCCTGTACCAGAGAACCAATATTCATCGGCCAATTTCCCAAAAGAATGTCCCAGTTCATGAACGACAATTTCATCTGAAGAAGCATTTAATGAAGCAAAAGCATAGGTTCCTCCACAGCCTCCATACTCTTTAGAATTCCCTAAAATATAAGTAATATCATAATCCGGCACATTTGCTGCCAGAACTTGCGCTACTCTATTTGTGGTGTTACTATAAATGCATCGATGAACTCCAAAATCAAAAGAAGTTCCGAGATAATTATTGGGATTCGAAATTGGTATAACAGGTTCTGCAACGTCACTAGCTGTTCCAGGATGCTTTACTCCACTACCACCGGAAATCACTTTAATCGCATAAGCATTGAAATAATTTCTATACTCTGCATAGGGACTTTTTGTAAAAAGATAATCTAATGTGGATTGTGCTGATGATACAAAACTATCTTGCTCAGATGAGGTGAACCCATCTCCTAAGACGGCAATATTAATTCGTTGATCATTATTACCATTATGAATCAAGGCCACTGTTTCAAATGTTTGTGAAAAGCAAAACGAATAAAAGTAAATGAGAATAAAAAACAGTTTTTTTTTCATGATTATAGTTTTTGATTATAGTTTTTCGGTGAATATTATTTGTGTTCCAGATAAGGTCTTTTTTTCAATTTTTATCATTGTGATGCTTTTAAGCTTAGAATATCGTATACTAAATTCTGCTTTTTGAAGAGGCACTAAGTTTCTACTTATTCCTTCTTCCGAATAGTTTTCCATAATAGGATTAAGAGGGTCTTCTAAGATTTGCTTTACTACATCTTTATTATTGGAATCCATTAAAGAAATGATTAAATCTCCCACCTTCAAAGCTTTTTCACTGAAAGAGGGTATTGATTTTAATTTTCCCTCCGTGATTTTTTTGTCTTGCAAAGCAATTTTATATTGCCCGGAAATGTTTTTTTCAACTTGAAAGAAAAGATAAATTATTTCTCCTTTATCCGTAGGCGACACACTAGAGTTGACAGAAGATCTAAGATTAAAATCATTAAATCCACTATAAGTGAAATAAAAAAAGCCCATAATAATGAGAACATTAAATAAATTTTTCATAGCATTTTTTATTAAATTTAATAATAATTTTTCATTTTCCATTTCTCTTCTCATAGAATAATTATCTCAAATTCATATCTTTGGACCAATGATTTCAGAAAAAATAATTTTAGGAATTGATCCGGGAACGACTATCATGGGATTTGGAATTATTTCCATAAAAAAAAGTAAAATGGAAATGATTTCTATACATGAACTTATACTTAAAAAATATCCTAATCATGAGACGAAGCTTAAATATATTTTTGATAAAACACTAGCTTTGATCGACGAATTTCATCCTGATGAAGTAGCACTAGAAGCACCATTCTATGGCAAAAATGTCCAAAGTATGCTTAAGTTAGGCAGGGCACAAGGAGTCGCAATGGCCGCAAGTCTCTATCGAAATATTCCTATTACGGAATATTCTCCAAAAAAAATAAAAATGGCCATCACAGGAAATGGAAATGCAAGCAAGGAACAAGTAGCCGGAATGCTTCAAAACCTTTTAAACCTAAAAGACTTTCCAACAAAATACCTAGATGCATCAGATGGCTTAGCTGTTGCAGTATGCCATCATTTCAATTCAGGATCTACGGCTGAAACCAAATCTTATTCGGGCTGGGAAAGCTTTCTAAAGCAAAATCCTGATAGACTCAAATAATAAAGTATTAACAATCTTAATACCAACTATTACTTATCTCCATGAGATCATATTTTAACTCTCATCTATCCAATAGATAGATGAAATAAATCAAATTAACCCAGAATACAACCAACTGATAACCAATCAAATAATCAATTCACCCTCTATACTTGGTAAAACATAATACTATCTTTAGCATTGGTATGGTTTTTAATATTACCTTTGTAGAAATTTTCTATCATGAAAAATAACCAACAAGCTATAAATCAATCGAATCAAAATATAAATTGGTTCCAAAGATTTCTCATGATATGCTCAGGAGGCAATATTCATATCTTGAGAAAAACACCAAGTGAATGGAATAAATTTTCAGGCATTGGTGGAATCGTACTTTTCACTGCTATTTTTGCTACCTTATCAGCAGGTTATGCAATGTATACTGTTTTTGATGATATCTGGATGTCCATAGGATTTGGTATTCTTTGGGGATTAATGATTTTCAATCTTGATCGCTATATTGTTTCTTCTATAAAAAAAACAGGAACATGGTGGAATCAAATCCTCATGGCTATACCAAGACTTGTATTGGCAACATTTTTAGGAATCATTATATCAAAACCCTTAGAGCTAAAAATTTTTGAAAAAGAAGTCAATAAGCAACTGAATACTATTATTCAGAGAAATAAAAAACAGCTACAAGCTGAAATGAGTGGCAGAATTTTACAGCAAAGTGGACCATTTGAAACAGAAAAAAAACAAATCTCAGAAAAAATCGCCCAATATCAAAGATCATATGATTCTGCATCTGTAGAACTTGAAAAAGAAATTTTAGGAAAACAATCTTTATTAACAAGTGGGAAAGAAGGATTTGGACCTAATGCCAAACGCAAACAAGAACTTAAAGAACAGAGAAGACAAGATCTAGAAAACTACCAAAAGCAAATGACTTCAAGATTAGATTACCTCGATAAAGAAATCTCAAAAGTCTATACAAACCTTGAAACGGAAAGAAAATCTACTGAAACATTTGAAGATAGATTTAATGGGTTTGCTGCAAGGCTACAAGCGTTAGATGAATTAGGAAAAAATTCTGCAATTATTGCACTTGCCGCCTCGTTTATTATGGGCCTTTTTATTTGCCTAGAGATTTCTCCTGTATTAGTTAAGTTAATATCTGCAGTAGGACCTTATGACTATCTCCTAGAAAAAACCGAAAATGACTTTCGATTGTATTCCAAAGAAAAAATTGAAAAAGGAAATGCGTTAACTGATTTTCGAATTGAAAATTTTATCGATAATTTAAAAAAATAATGTAATTTCCATAAATGATTATTGATAAAGAAGGAATACAGAAAAAAAAGAAGAAGCTAGACGATTGTAAAGCCTATCTTAAAAAAGAATTTATCGGCATCAACAAAATCATTGACGATCTAATGGAATACATCCAGATCTGGTATTTGATGCCTGAAATTCTCACACGCCCTATGATTATTAATCTTTGGGGAATGACTGGAGTAGGAAAAACAGATCTTATAAGAAAAACAGTAGCTTTCCTTGAGTTTCAAGACCGTTTTGTAGAAGTAGAACTCAGTAATGCTGATGAGACAACATGGAGTAAAAACGTTTCGGATATACTTCAAAGTAACGGCTTAAGCGACGAAAAACCAAGTATTGTTTTATTTGATGAAATTCAACGTTTTAACACTATTGAAGCTGATGGCACACCTGTCTCTCAGACAAAATTCACAGATTTTTGGGAATTATTAAGCGACGGTCGTCTCAGTAAAAAAGAAAGGGAAGATATAGAACATTATCTTTTCTCTTACCTTTTCCGCAAAAAAGAGAATAAGAGAAGAAAAATGAAAGGTGAAACCGATCTAGAAGAAAATCCTTATCTTAATTTATGGGATGCAAAAGAGCTCAAAAAATACCTCAACATAAAAGATGATGTCATGGATATCATCGATATGAAGGAGGAAGATATGGTAAAACTCATACTGAAAAAACAGAAAGAAAAGAAAATTTATGAACCTGTTGATTACAGTAAAATGTTAATTATCATCAGCGGAAATCTAGACGAAGCCTTTCAAATGTCAAGAGAAACAAGCGAAGCAGATGTGGATGCAAATATCTTTCATGCTTTTACTAAAAAAATTACAATCGTTGATATTAAAAATGCTCTATCTAAAAAATTTCGTCCGGAACAAGTAGCGCGATTTGGAAATATCCACCTTATTTATTTTTCTCTGAAAACAGAAGATTTTGACCAACTTATAGAACGAGAAGTCACTAATCTCAAAAATAAAACTAAAACTAAATTCGGCATTACTCTAAAAGTCGATAACAGCATCCATAAACTTATTTATCGAAATGGCGTTTTTCCTGTGCAAGGAGTTCGCCCTGTCTTTAGCAGTATTGTAGATATCTTAGACACCAACCTTAGCAAATTTTTATTTGAAGCCATTATTAATGATGATAAAATAATCGAAATCAGGTATGATGATGACAAAAAAATCATCATTGGCAAAATCGTTAACAAAGTTATTGAAATTCCTTATTTAGGTAGAATAGACAGGATTCGACAATCTAATCAGGAGGATACTGTCGCCAATATCAGCGTTCACGAATGTGGACATGCTATAACTTATATACTTTACACGGGCTTTACTCCTTTACAATTAAAAAGTAAAGTAGCAAGTAGTTATGCTGCCGGATTTACATTTCCCCATCAAATATATGACACTAAAGAAAGTTTATTGAATAAAATAAAAATTTATCTTGCCGGGGGTATTGCTGAGGAAATTATTTTTGGAGAAAATAATGCAAGCACCGGGAGAAGTCACGATAGAGAACAAGCAACAAGTTTGGCTATAGATTATATAAGAAAATACGGTTTTGAAAATGATTATCAAGCCACCTATAATCTGGAGGATTACCCTCATCGTATGTACCAATACATCACGGATGAAAAGATAGAGAAACTCATGCAACAATTAGCCAAACGGACTAAAGAAGACCTCTTATTGCATTTAGACTTACTCAAGAATATGAGTAAAGAGCTTAGTAAAAAAGGCAGTATGTCGCCTAAAGAAATTTGTGATACAGCTCAAAAATACAATTTAAATGTAAGTATAAAGAAAGAAGGATATCTTCATATACCAGCATACCACAGTATGTTGAATTTATAAAATCTTGAAATAAATTAGATCTTTTTACATCATAAAAAACCTCCAATTTGGAGGTTTTTTATCATTTCTTGTATGAAAGAAAAATTAATTCACTATCAATTTAGAAGCTTTTGTATCTTTTCCGTTAGATACTTTTACCATATACACCCCTTTTAAAAGATGATGATTTACCCTAAAAGTTCCATTCATTTCATCTTTTACCGATGGCGTTTCAATTAATCTTCCTGCCATATCAGTAATTGTAACTTTTATATTTTTAGCATTTTTAGTTTTGATAAATATATCTTGGTGAGCTGTCGTTGGATTAGGATAGATTATAAAATCATCATTATCCGAGAATTTGGCATCTATAGTAGATAAGTTTGTAACAAATTTCACTGTATAATCTTCTGCTTGCCCCCATTGCAATTGTCCACACGGTGTAATATTTGAGTTTTGATAATCCACAATTACTCTCATTCTCAACGGAGTATTCATTACAGTAGAAGAAGGAGCTGTAAAAGTTCCATTGAAAGTTCCAATAAGTGTAACAGGATCAATAGCTATATTATCCTCGGTAGCTACTAATTCAGAAGTTTCAAAAGTACCATTATTGTTATAATCTATCCATACTCGTACAGAATTATTACTATCCGTAACATTTACTTGAATACTTTGAGTTTGATTTATCGCCAATTCAGTAGATGTTGCTTTTAAACAATTGGCTCCTGTATAATCTTCATAATAATTAGGAGCATATGTCCAAACCCCTGTTGAAGCATTATTAATATTTCCCAACTTTACTAAAGTAGGTCCTACAAGAAAATCCTCTGTTGCTGCATTTACTAAACCACTAGGAGTACAAGCCGCAACGGGAGTTCCTATAGGAGTACTCGTTGAAGGAGCTGTTGCCCCTAATGATGTACTCAATGCTCCTCTAAGTGCAAAGAAATATAATGCTGATCTATCATGCTGTCCATCGGTAAATTTATATGCTATTGGATTAGAATAGTTCATCATATTATACTGGACTCCTTGATAATTACTGTTTGTACAATAGTTCATATCCGCATTAGTGGGTGTCGGAAAATCACTTAATAAACTTCTTGATCTTTCCGTATCACATACTCCATCATCATCCCTATTACAATTATTATTTGTTTGAAGTGGACAATAGTCTGTAGAAGTTGTTCCTGCAGGAGGGCTTGAATTTGCATTTCCAAAAGTATGAAGCAACCCCATACTATGCCCAAACTCATGTGCTAATGTAATATCGTCTTGTAAAGTAACTACAAAGGACTTCATAAACGATTCAAAAGAAGCATTGGGATTTTGTGGCAAACCTGCCCATCCCATAATACCATACTGCCCACCTCCATCAACTTTATTAATTATATAAATATTAAAATAAGAAGCTTCTGGCCAATGGGGCGCAAGTGCTCTTACCTGTGCAGTAGTAGCACCACTACTCGTATTCATTTTCACACCATAGGTGTCATATCCAGAGATAGTCCCTCCATTATACCTTACAATACCCGTAGTAGGGTTACAATTGGGATCTCTTTTAGCCAACACTAATTTTATCGGCATAATTGCTGCTGTTCCAAAATCAGCAGGAACACCTTGCAACCATTGATAAGTACCCGCATACATTTGGTTACAATGATCTAACCAAGCTTGAATTTGCGCATCCGTTTTATTATAAGCTGTACCCAAAGAAGCTCCCGTAGGGGCAATAACGTGCACAACAACAGGAATCTCATAGACTCCATTTACCGTTTTATTAGCAACGGTTTTAGCAGGAGTATTACTTCCTTGTTTAAGGATCTGATTACGCATTTTATAAATAACATCATCAATCTCCTCGTTCTGTCTTTGATACGGCACTTGTACATTATCAAAACCACAAGACCACTGTCTTTGCTGAGCACTATAGGCAATACTTAGCAAACACAAACCCATAAAGATTAGTTTTTTCATTCTTAAAATTTATTTTCGCACGCCAAATTTAGTATTTTACAACAATATTTCAATAAAATATAACAAAAATTTAATAATATTAATATATATAATTTATTTAAAAAACAATAAGACAAAAAGAATGAATTAAAACAAAAAATAATCAAATGCCATATATTAAAAAATAATACAATTAACCATTACAAAAGTTCAAAAATTCACTGTATTTTCATTTTATAAAACAAAAAATACAATTACAAAATAGGCTATTTATCCATTAATTCACGGGAGATCAATACATAAAAAAAGACTTTCCACCACGTGAAAAGTCTCTTCTTAATTTTATATACTTAAATATTATAAAGAATAGTTGGGAGCTTCTTGGGTAATAATAACATCATGTGGATGAGATTCTTTTAATCCGCTTCCTGTAATCATCACCATCTTCGTATCTTTTTGTAAAGCCTCTATATCCTTAGCTCCACAATATCCCATTCCTGCCCTTAGTCCTCCTGTTAGTTGAAAAATCACATCTTCTAATCTCCCTTTATGAGGTACTCTTCCTTCAATACCTTCTGGGACAAACTTCTTAGCCTCACTTTGAAAATATCTTTCCTTACCTCCTCTTTTCATAGCAGAGAGACTTCCCATACCTTGATAAGATTTGAATTTTCTTCCCTGAAAGATAATTTCTTCCCCCGGAGCTTCATCCGTTCCAGCTAATAAAGAGCCTAGCATTACGGCACCTGCTCCACTTGCAATTGCTTTAACAATATCTCCTGAAAGTTTAATTCCTCCATCTGCAATTACTGCTACGTTTTTAGATTTAGCATATTCATATACGTTATAAATTGCTGATAATTGAGGTACTCCTACTCCAGCAACTACTCTAGTTGTACAAATAGAACCTGGTCCAACACCCACTTTAAGAACATTTGCTCCTGCTTTAATCAAATCCCTAGCAGCTTCTGCTGTAACAATATTTCCTCCAACAATATCCAAATCAGGATAAACTTTTCTAATTTCAGCAATTTTATCTAAAACTCCTTTGGAATGTCCATGCGCAGAATCAATCCCGATAATATCAACCCCCGCTTGCACAAGAGCTGCAATTCTATCCAATGTATCCTCTCCTACTCCAACTCCGGCCCCCACAATTAAACGACCATTTTTATCTTTATTAGCATTAGGATACTCTAATTGATTATCTATATCTTTTATCGTAATTAATCCAACAAGTTTATTATCTTTATCCACAATAGGAAGTTTTTCAACCCTATTTTTCAGAAGAATTTCTTTTGCTTTTTCAAGATTTGTATCTTTATCAGAAGTAATAAGATTTTCCTTCGTCATAATTTCCTCCACCTTTATACCAAGATTCTCCTGATATTTTACATCTCTATTCGTAATGATTCCAATTAATAAATTATCATCATCCACAACCGGTAATCCTGAAATCTTAAACTTTGTCATCAATTCTTTGGCTTGACCAAGGGTATGATCTTTTGAAAGAGTAACAGGATCTGAAATCATTCCATTCTCAGAACGCTTTACTCTATTAACCTGAGCGGCTTGCTCAGCGATGGGCATATTTTTATGAATAAATCCTAAACCACCTACTCTTGCAAGAGCTATTGCTAAATCAGCTTCAGTAACTGTGTCCATCGCAGCAGAAACTATAGGAACATTAAGTGTAATTTTATCAGTAAGTCTTGACTTTAAAGAAACCTGATTAGGTAAAACTTCAGAATAAGAAGGGACTAGAAGAACGTCATCGAAAGTGATGGCTGTCTCTACAATTTTGTTATGAATAGACATCTTTACTTTCTTTGCAAAATTAGACTATTTTGGCGAGATATGAAAATCCTTTTTAATAGTTTGTATCAAATTTAATAATCAATGAGTTAAATCAAAAAATCGCTTATATGAAAGCGATTTCTTTGAACAAAATAATACGTATATGAATATGAAGTTACTTGTCAGTAGCAGAATTAATCATTTTTGAAATATCATCACTCGTAAAATTTCCCTTTACATCTACAAAAACCAAATCCTTTTCTGAGTTTACAGTAATAAGCATATTTTTAATAGCATCTCCTTTTTGCTTTACTCTTACATTGACATTATCTCCATTGTGTCTTATCGTAGCCCAATCTTCATAATTATTATCAGTTAGATATTTTGTATAATCTTTCAACATTTCTCTATTTCCATTCTCCACAGTTAATACTTTTATCTTTGAAACTTTTTTAACAAGATTAATCATCTCTTTACTCTCTCCATCTTTTTTTAGTGCCTTTCTAATATAAGGTTTAGCTAAAAGCATAGGAACATTAATACTAACAAATTTAGCTCCTTTAAAGTCATAATGTCGATCATTAAAAAATTCAATATTAGGTTTTTCAGAGATAATACAGGATTGTACAAGAAGCATCGTCCCAATAATCAAAAAGATGTTTTTTAAAATTTTCATGGTAAATAGGTTTTAGTTAACAGGTTTTAAGCTTCCTCCGGAGACTTTACTAATATTTGATTCTATGGCAGGATTTCCTTTATATCTTACAGCTCCTCCTGAAGAAGCTCTTACAGTAAGTTTATTAGCTACATTTACAGAAAGAAAACCTCCTGATGTTGATTCCACCTCTGCAGAGTCTAATTTTAAATCTTCTGTTTTACAATATGCTCCACTGCTAATATCTATCTTCCCTGATTTCACTTTACCTACAAAGATTGTATTGGAACCACTTGATCCCTTAATAGTAATATTTTCACTATTAATATCGGCTTTTATATTTGATCCGGAAGTAGCCTCAATATTAGCTTTGTTGGAAACATCAAAATTTCCTTTTACAATCGATCCTGACGAGGCATCTATAGTAAGATTACTTTCTTTTACGGTATTTGCTGTTGAAAAACTTGCTCCAGAAGAAGTTTTAATAAGATTCATTTTAGGAGAAGAAACATTTACACTAATATTCTTAAATCTTAAATTTTTCACTCCTTTATTATCAACATACACCTTCAAAATACCATTTTCAACTTTCGTGACAATATACTCCAGTTTATCTGCATCCGCAATCACTTTTACACTTGTAGAGCCCTCTTGCTTAAAAACCACATTTACACCCGTACTTGCTTCTATTCCTGAAAATGTTCCCACATTTCGATTTTCCCCATTGAGATATGACGTAGTATTCTCACCCACTAAAGTACTTCGAGTGTTGCTTATTGTGGTTGTTTTCGTCTCACTAGAATTAATAATTTTATTTACATCATCCATAGATAGCTTTCCATCAAGCTTAATTAAAATATTTTCTCCTTTTCCACTATTAATACTCAACAGCAGGTCATCTAAAACTCCATTCTTAGCCTCTGAAGAAAGAAATTTTATTTTAGCACCTGAATTGTTTACACTCATAATTTCATTGTAATTCAGATTACTTAAATAGGTAGAAATATCTTTACTTAGCTGTGATAAGTTATTTTGCACTATTTTACCATCAGCTGAATTTGTAGTTTCCGGGTTCTCTGTAATTAAAATTTTCAGCCCATTAATTTTAGCTAACAATGGTTTAATCTGTTCAAGTTGAGAGTCGTCAATATTTAGACTACTCAGCATTCCAAACATAGGTTTTGCAATTTTAATGGAAGTCACTCCTTCCACTTCTTGATATTTATCAAAAATTCTATCAAATTTATCTTCTTGCCCATACATCATAAAGAAATGGGAAAAAGCAATCGCGAGTATGATTAATATTTTTTTCATGAGTCAAATTTTATTTTTTCAGTCAATCATCAATACCTGGCCAGGTATACAATCTTTTTTAAGTTTAATATTCTTCGTTAATCACTTTAGGTTGAACCAATTTTTCATTAACATTATTTGCCAATACTTGGAATGAATATTTGGTTACATTGATAGCTTCGTCTACATTTTCTATCCTCTTCCCATTTACAATTACATAGGAATCTTTGTACTCTGTCGAATCTTTTAAAGATCTATATGAATTATGGACAAACCTCGGCTTCACCTCTTTTTTAAGACGTCCTCTTTTTGGCAGAATTTCGTCTAAAACATCGTTTTCAACAATTTTATTTTCATGAAATACAGAATCTTTTTTTACTTGTGAAATAGAATCTATATTATTAATTGCTACCTGTTCCTGATGTTCATTATTTTCTTCTATAAAAGCAGTTTTCTGTTTTGCCACCTCATTTTCCACCAATTTCGCCTGATTTTGAATATCAGTATTTTTGATATAAGTAAAGGTAAAACCAATGGTAAGAAGCAAAACAATACTGGCTGCCATCCAGAACCATTTAGGGAATGATGTTTTTATATTCTTCTCCATAGAGGTATTTGAACCTTCCTCTTCTTCAGATTTTTTGCCGTCTATCTTCTTAATAAAATCTTCAAAATCCCATTCCATCTTTTCTTCCTTCATATCCTGGAAGATCTTATCATATTTATCTTGAAATTTGTCGTTGTTCATAATTCATCAATTGTAAAATTTGTTCCTTTACTTTTTGTCTTGCTCGCATAAGATTTACTCTTATTGCATTCTCTTCCATATTTAATATTTCAGAAATTTCCGAAACATCATATTCTTCTACATCCTTTAAATGGATTACCATTCTCTGCTTTTCGGGAAGTTGATTAATAAAAATAATAATATGTTCTTTAAGATTATTCACTTCCATTTTATAAAGTTCTGATTGATGGAGCTGCATATCAGCAAATCCCAGCTTTACATTATGATGCTTTAATCTATTGAGACACTCATTCCGAACCGCTTTAAGAGCATAGGATTTTAAATTTCCAAATTGCTCTAATTCTTCTTTTTTCTGCCAAAACTTCATCATTAAATCTTGTACAACATCTTCTGCTTCATCATTACTCATAACAAATCTTTTCGCAAAACGATACATCTCGTTTTTGAGAATAAAAACCGTGTTTTTAAAAGTTTCTTGGGTCATGAGTTTTGTTTCTATAAGTAAGACAAACTAAAATCTAATTTTATTACATCTAAAATAAAAAAACTTCAAAAAAATTTTGAAGTTTTTTTATTTAGCCCATTAATACAGTTCGTATATATATTTTAAAATACATTTATCAAGGTCCGTTAAAGGCACCTTTCTTCTTGCCATTGCTTTTTCTGCTACTTCATATGCCTTGTCTAGTTTAAATTTTTCATCGCCTTTAGCACCTCCCCATGAAAAACTTTCTATCAAATTGGGAGGAAAACCTCCCTTGAAAATATTGGCAGCTACTCCTATTACTGTCCCCGTGTTTAATTGAGTATTGATTGCCGTTTTAGAATGGTCTCCCATAATTAATCCTGCAAATTGTAACCCCGTGTCTTCAAATGTTTTAGCTCTATAATTCCATAACTTTACAGATCCATAATTATTTTTGAGATTGGACGAGTTTGTATCCGCTCCTAAATTACACCATTCTCCTATCACAGAATTGCCTACGAATCCATCATGTCCCTTATTCGTATATCCAAAAATAATAATATTACTCACCTCTCCTCCAACTTTACAATAAGGTCCAATAGTAGTAGCTCCATAAATTTTCGCTCCCAGATTAAACTTAGACTCATCACAAAGAACTATAGGTCCACGCAAATTACATCCTTCCATTACTTCTGCATTTTTCCCAATATAAATTTTTCCCATCTTTGCATTTAAAGTCGAAAATTCTATTTGTGCCCCTCCTTCAATAAATAAATCTTTTTTATCCCCTAAAAAACCATTCGTAGAAGATAATTCTTGTGAAACTCTTCCTTCAGTTAATAGATCAAAATCAAAATCAATAGCTTGATGGTTATACGTAAAAAGATCTGTAGGTTTTTTAAAGAAAGTTAGTTCTTCTTTAATATCTGTCATTTTCTCAATCTGATGTAAAGAAAAGTTCTCCATATTCACTTTTGCTGCAATCAACTCATCTTCATATACCAAAGCTTCTCCTTGTTTAAGACTCTTAATTTGTTTTATCACATTTTTGGTAGGTAGAAAATTGGGAACTAGAAAAAGACTTTCTTTATCTTCAGGTTTTTTAAATTTATCCTGAAGGTAGTTTTCTGTAAAATAAGATATTTCTGTTATCTCTACTATTTTTTGCCATCTTTCTGAAAAAGTTAAAATTCCGCATCGCATTTCTGCAATGGGTCTGGTAAAAGTGAGTGGAAGAAAATCTTCCCAATATTGTGCGTCTGAAAAAACTATTTGCATCTCTAAGAAGTTATATGTTTAAATTAGAAACCAACCTTGGGAGCTAAATTTAATTAATTTAGAACCTCCTTCATCCGATTTCCTTATTAAACAAAAATACAAATACTAACATACATTTTGAGTGCAATATTTAAATTCTACTTAAAAATAAAAAAGTCTCCCTTATTAGGGAGACTTCAATATCTTTTATCTTCAAAAAATTATTTTGCAAATTTTTTGTATTTGTTCATAAACTTATCAACTCTACCTGCAGTATCAACTAATTTTACTTTTCCAGTGTAGAATGGGTGAGATGTAGAAGAGATCTCCATTTTGATTAGTGGATACTCTTGTCCTTCATATTGAATAGTATCTTTTGTTTCTGCAGTAGACTTGCAAAGAAACATCTCATCGTTACTCATATCTTTGAAAACAACAAGTCTATAATTTTCTGGGTGAATTCCGTTTTTCATAATACAATTTTAAATTTAAAAAAATTAAAGTTTGCTTTCGAAATAGTAATGGATATTTCTCTGCTAATTTTAGGTCGCAAAAGTACAACAATTTTTCCAATTTACAAATAATGGATTTGATATTTTTTCCCCCTCATAAGAAATTCAAAGTATTTTCGTTAAATTTGAACACCTAACTAAAGTTAACGTTCAATGAAATTCAAATTATTGCTGGCTTTTTCCTTTTGGATGCTCCTTATAGCTGTATCATGTAATAAAGATGATATCTCTTTTGATACTCCATCACAGTCCTTACGATTTTCAAGAGATACGGTATACTGTGATACTGTTTACAATCAGGTCCGTTCCGAAACTTATGCTGTTAAAGTATATAATAATGAAGATAAGGATATCATGATTCCCAAAATCAACTTAGAAAAGGGAGCCACATCTTTATACAAAATCAATGTTGACGGAAAGTCAGGATATGATTTCCATGATATTCCATTAAGAAAAAAGGACAGCCTTTACATTTTTGTAGAAATTGCTCCCCAGGCATCAGGTCCAGAAGCAATAGCAGATGATCGTATATTGTTTACCAGCCCGGCTGGCCAACAACATGTTACGTTGTTTTCTGTAGTACAAGATGCCGAGTTTTTTATTCAAAGTCCTACTAATCCTAATATTATCAACACCCCTACCACCTGGACCAATGAAAAAGCAAAAATTATTTATGGCGATTTAACCATTAATCCCAATATAACATTAAATATAGAAGCCGGTACCAAAGTATATTTTCACAAAAACAGTGGGATGAAAGTTTCTACAGGAGCTACATTAAATATGAATGGGACATTAGACAATCAAGTAATCATCCGTGGAGATAGAAATGATCCCTATTATGATACGATCCCTAAAAATTGGAACTCCATCAGAATGGAAGCCAATAGCAATCTCAATATGAATCATACAAGGCTTTTTGGAGGAACACGAGGCTTAGATATGCGACAAACTAATGCTACGATCAGTAATTCTTTTATTCACACTTTTCAAGAATTTGGAATTTATGCCGTCGAGTCTATTGTAAATGGAAGAAATTTGGTCATGAATAATTGTGGAGAATCATGTATCGGAATCTTTAAAGGGGGATCTCACTCTTATACTCACGCAACTATTGCCAATTACTCCAAAATATTAAGTAATCTTAATAGAAATGGTATTTTTGCAACCAACGAATGGAAAAATGACAATGGACAAACAGAGCAAGGAGCACTCCAACAACTAAATATAAAAAATAGTATTATTTATTCCGATAGAGATAATGCTGTTAATTTTGAACAAACCCCTGGACAACAATTTGAATTTTTAATTCAAAATTCTTTGTTAAAATATTCCAATATATCCGAAGCTGGTTTCCCATTTGATAACAATATTAGGGTAATACAGGGCATTAAGAATGAGGATCCTCAGTTTGTCAATTATTTTACAGCAAAACTTAACTTGAGAGTTAAGCCCAACTCAATTGCAAGAGGAAAAGGAGATGTAGCCGTAGCAGGAACTGTTCCTTTGGATATCGTGAATGAATCAAGAACTGCTAACCCTACTTTAGGAGCTTATCAATAATGGAAATTACAAATCTACAACAGCAAGTTGACGAATGGATACAAACTATTGGAGTCCGTTATTTCAATGAATTAACCAATATGGCTATGCTCACTGAAGAAGTGGGTGAAGTAGCTCGAATTATCGCGAGAAGGTATGGCGAACAAAGTGAAAAAGAAAGTGATAAAAGTAAAGATCTTGGAGAAGAATTAGCAGATGTTTTGTTTGTCACATTATGTTTAGCCAATCAAACTGGAGTAAATCTCCAGGAAGCTTTTGACAAAAAAATGAAAATAAAAACTGATCGCGATAAAGAAAGGCATCAAAATAATAAAAAATTAAAATAAAATAGGATAACAGCTATTAGATTTCAGAACGGATCTTATACAATCTGAAATCTAATAGATAAAACCTGAAGATAGAATGAAGTTAGAAAAATCAAATTTAATAGGAAATAAAGTGGTTCAGATTAGCGGTTCGAAAAGTATTTCGAATCGTTTATTGATTTTGGAAAATCTCTTCAATCATATAGAAATTGGCAATCTCTCGAATTCTCAGGATACCCAATTGCTAAAGAAAGCTCTTTCAGAAAATAATGATGTTGTAGATATTCATCATGCAGGAACAGCCATGCGATTCCTCACCTCTTATTACTCTATTTGTGAAGGAAAAACCACCATCCTTACAGGTTCAGAAAGGATGAAAGAAAGACCTATAAAAAATCTTGTAACGGCTTTACAAAATCTAGGAGTAGAAATTGAATATTTAGAAAATGAAGGTTTTCCACCTCTGAAAATTGTTGGAAAAAAAATCACTCACAATAAAGTCGATGTTCCAGCAAATATTTCTAGTCAATTTATTACATCTTTACTACTTATAGCCGGAAAACTGGAAAATGGATTAGAAATAAACCTTATTGGCGAAGTAACTTCTAGGTCTTATATTGAAATGACATTAGATATTTTAACAAGATTTGGTATTAAAAATAGTTTTAATGGAAATACAATCACTGTTAAAAAACTTGAAGAAACGATCAATTCCAAAACTTTTGAAGTAGAAAGTGATTGGAGTTCTGCTTCATACTTCTATTCTATTTGTGCATTAGGTAAAGAAATTATTCATCTGAAAAGTTTTTTTGAAGAATCAACACAAGGGGATTCTGCAATCTCAAAAATTTATGAAGACTTTTTTGGAATAAAAACAATTTTCTCGACAAATGACTATAAAATAACCTTACAACCTATTCAAGATTTCCAATTGCCCGAAAGGATTGTTTTAGACATGAACAATTGCCCAGATATTGCCCAAACTCTATGTGTAACAGCTGCTGCATTAAAAATTCATTTTGAAATTTCAGGATTAGGGACATTAAGAGTAAAAGAAACTGACAGACTGCAAGCTTTATATAATGAATTAAAAAAACTAGGAACAGTAACTGAAATTACTGATTCTACTATCAAATCTATTAGTTTTGATAAACCGGAAGATAATATCTCTATCCAAACCTACCAAGATCATAGAATGGCTATGAGCTTTGCTCCGTTTTGTCTTATTCAAGAATTACATATTGAAGATGAAAATGTAGTGGAGAAATCTTACCCCCTATTTTGGGAAGATTTATCAAAGATCATGGCCAAAGAATCGATATAAATGACTTGGGAAGTATTATTCATTATTTCTATAGATTAAAAATTATATTAGAATCACATGTCAAAAACGATAATCATTACAGGAAGCTCATCAGGAATTGGGTTTGTTTTAGCTGAGTATTTTGGGAAAAAAGGGTATAAAGTATATGGCTTAAGTAGAAAATATACGGAAAGTCAATATTTCATATCTATTCCTACAGATATCACAGATAATAGTGCTATTCAAAATACCATAGAAGAAATTTTAAAAACCGAAACTCAAATTGATATTCTTATCAATAATGCCGGAATGGGTATGGTCGGTTCTGTAGAAGATTCTACAAAAGAAGATATTTTAAAACTATTTAATCTAAATTTAGTAGGAGCTGTTCAAATGATGAGCGCGGTTCTTCCTACAATGCGCAAAAATCAATTCGGAAAAATCATTAATATATCTAGTATTGGAAGTGAAATGGGACTCCCATTTCGGGGGTTTTATTCGGCCTCAAAATCTGCATTAGATAAAGTAACAGAAGCTATAAGGTATGAAGTTTACCCTTGGAATATTGAAGTGTGTTCACTCCATTTAGGAGATATTAAGACCAATATTGCAGAAAATAGAGTCCGAACAAAAGTTTCTGAACCTTATAAAAATATTTTTGAAAAAGTATATTCTCTCATGAATGCACATGTCGGTGAGGGAACAGAGCCTCTTGAAGTTGCAGAGTATATCGATCAACTTTTAAGTAAAAATAAATGGAAAGCTCACTACTATTTTGGCAAATTTGGACAAAAAATTGGAGTTCCCTTAAAGTGGCTTCTCCCTCAAGGAACTTATGAGAAATTAATGAAAAAATATAATAAACTGAGTTAGTTTCAATTATTCTATGAGTTTGAAGCTATTTTTGAAAATCTTTTTTATTTTATTTTGCGTTTTAGCCCAGGCGCAGAAAAAACAATATTGGCTTATTGACTCTGAAACTCAGATTAAAAAGAAAGTAAAAGATTCTGCCACTGCTATTAAATTTTTAGATTCTTTAGCCCAAAACAATTACTTTTTTACCCAATTAAAAGAAGTAAAAGTAAAGGGGGATAGCACAGAAATTATTTATGATAAAGGAAAAAATTTTAATGAGACCTATATTAAACTTTCGGATTCAATTGTAAAAAAGACACGGATAAAAAAAGATTTTTTCACTAAAAATTTAGACTCCTTAAAAAAAGGTATTAATCAAATATATATTGATGATGGATTTTCCTTTAGTAGAATTAAATCTAAATATAAAGGACAAAAAAATGGGTATCCCATAGTAGAACTTGATATCAATAAAAATGATAAAAGAACAATTGATGGATTTGTAGTAAAAGGATATTCTCGTGTTCCTAAAAGATTTATGAAAAATCTTGAAAAAGAATTTAAAGGCAAAACTTATGATGATAGAAATCTTTTAGCCATTCATAAAAACTTCCAAAGTCATCCTTTCTTAACACTTGAACGACAGCCACAAACGTTATTTACAAAAGATTCTACCCAAATTTATCTCTTTCTAGAAAAGAAAAAAACCAATACATTCGACGGAGTTATTGGGTTTGGAAATGATAAAACTGATAAATTTACTTTAAATGGAACTTTAAATGTTAATTTTAAAAACATGTTTAATGGTTTTGAAGCCATTAATGTATATTGGCAAAGGAATCCCGATAAAGGGCAAACTTTTGATCTTCAAACCGATATTCCTTATCTATTTAATTCAAATATAGGCCTTAATATGAAAGTGAATATCTTTCGACAAGACTCTACTTTCGCCAATGTTAAGATGCTTCCTGCTTTTTACTACCATATTAATAATCGAAATAAAGTGGGACTGCGAGGTACTTTTGAAGCTTCAAGTATTATTGATGATTTATATATTCAAGGGAAAGATTATAATAAAAAAGGAATTGGAATCTGGTTCGAAATGATAGAACCCACTGAAATCGATCTTTTTCTCTATAAAACAAAAATAAATGCAGGTTATGACTATCTCTCAACAGTTTATACTAAAGAGAATCTAAAATCTCCCCAAAATCAGTTTTATTTTTTCGGAGAGCATAATTATCATATTTCCGGTAATCATTTCCTCAATATAAAAGGAGAAGGAGCTATGATGAACTCTAAAATTGATTTTTCGGCTAATGAACTTTATCGTTTTGGGGGATGGAACTCTATGCGTGGTTTTAACGAGAATTCGCTTGCCGCAGATTTCTACTATTTTGGAAGTCTCGAATACCGTTATCTTATAGGCAATCAAGCATTTTTTGATTTTTTTGGACAATATGGGCAGCTAAATAATAAATCTTTAAATGTTAAGCCTAAACTCTATAGTGTGGGGCTTGGATTTAATTTCTTTATCCCAATAGGCCTTATGAGTTTTCAATTATCTAATGGAAATGAATTCGGTAATCCATTCAAATTCAATGACATAAAAATACACTGGGGAATTTTAAGTAGATTTTAATAAAATTCTTCTCCAATATCACATGAGAATTTATATAATTATACCCGTTGTGCATTATGATAAAAACAAATAAAGTTGTTCATTTGATTGATAATCAGTAAATTGTTTTTACCACAAAACATTTACAATGAACAACTTGAGAGCAAATTACGAAAGAATTTTGGAAGTTTTAAGAAAAATATCAAATGATAGACTTGTAGCTTATCAACGTCGAACTCCGAAATTGAGTGATTTAGAA